>NZ_JALNUI010000026.1 GCF_026544205.1 Curtobacterium sp. GC_Cur_3 | reverse complement strand
TAGAGAGGCATTCGTTCTTGGTTTGACCACCGATGTCGTCGAACCCTGAGGTACTTGTCGTACCAGCAGGTTCTGTGGCTCATCCCGTAGGAGAGAACCGGTGGAGTAGTCATCCTAGGCGTCGGAGCCGGTTGGCGCAAGGCCAGTTCCGAACTCCTGTGGAGGATGGTCCCGCTTGAGGGCCGACGTGCTCTGGGCTTTCGCTCCAGCCGCTCCGCCGCACCTTTGGGGTGACGAGAGGAAACATTACGGGCGGATCGGCCAGAGCGCCAAGCCAGGCCAGATCCCGGGCGTGTCGCATCGTGCAACACGGGCGCCGGAACGCGACGAAGCCCGGTCCCCACAAGGGAGAACCGGGCTTCGGGCAAGCGGTGGTCAGGCGGTGAGCGTCACGCCGGCGAGGGTCTTCTTGCCTCGGCGGACGACGAGCACTCCCCCGGGCAGAGCGAGGTCGGCCAGCGTCGCGGTCGGGTCGTCGGCTCGGGCGTTGTTCACGTAGACCCCGCCCTGGTCGATCGCGCGTCGGGCTTCCCCGAGGGACTTCACCAGCTCGGTCTCGACGAGGGCCTTCGCCAGGTCGTCACCCGGATCGAGGGACACCGACCCCGGGAGCTCGGCGATCGCGGACCGCAGGGTCTGGGCATCGAGGGCCTCGAGGTCCCCGTTGCCGAACAGCGCCGCCGACGCATCGATCGCCGCCTGGGTCGCATCGACCCCGTGCACGAGCGAGGTGACCTCGAACGCCAGGGTCCGCTGGGCCTCCCGTCGGAAGGGCTCGTCGGCGACCGCCTGCTCGAGCCGTTCGATCTCCGCCCTGGGCAGGAAGGTGAACTCGCTTAGTCGGGCGATGACGTCGGCATCCGCGGTGTTGAGCCAGAACTGGTACAGCGCGTAGGGCGACGTCATCTCGGCGTCGAGCCAGATCGCGTTGCCCTCGCTCTTGCCGAACTTGGTGCCATCGGAGTTCGTGATCAGCGGGGTGCCGAGCGCGTGCACGGTCGCACCCTCGGCACGTCGGATCAGCTCCGTCCCCGACGTCAGATTGCCCCACTGGTCGGAGCCACCGGTCTGCAGCGTGCACCCGTACTGCAGGAAGAGCTCCCGGTAGTCGAGCCCCTGCAGGATCTGGTAGCTGAACTCCGTGTAGCTGATCCCCGCGTCCGAGTTCAGCCGTGCCGCGACGGCGTCCTTCTTCAGCATCGAGTTCACGCGGAAGTACTTGCCGATGTCGCGGAGGAAGTCGATCGCCGACAGCGGCGACGTCCAGTCGAGGTTGTTCACGAGCCGCACGCCGTTGTCACCGTCCGGACTGAGGAACCGAGAGACCTGCTCCTGCAGGCGACTCACCCAGTTCGAGACCGTCTCGCGGGTGTTCAGCGTGCGCTCCGCCGTGGGTCGCGGATCCCCGATCAACCCGGTCGATCCCCCGACGAGCGCGAGTGGTCGGTGCCCCGCGAGCTGCAACCGACGCATGGTCAGGAGCTGCAGGAGGTTGCCGCAGTGGAGGGACGGTGCCGTGGGGTCGAAGCCGCAGTAGTAGGTGATCGGGTCACCGTCGAGGGCCGCTTGCAGGGCGGTCTCGTCGGTCGAGACCTGCACCAGACCGCGCCAGCGCAGTTCGTCCCACACCGAGGCGAAGGTGGGGTCGTTCTGCTGGCGCGTCAGGACGTCGGGAGCGGTATCACTGGACACCGGTCCATCGTAGCGGCGGTCACCGACGCCGTCAGGTCGGCAGGGAACGCAGCCGGGAGGCCCGGCTCGGCCCCGTCAGTCGACCGCGCCCTTGTGCCGTCGGTACGTCGAGACGGTCGGTTCACCGGGCAGCCAGAACCGCCACGGGAAGCTCGCGCCACCGGCGCGGCCGGCGACGCCGGTCCGCGGCCCACGACGGATGCCGGGGTCGGACGCGAGTTCGGCGAGGACCGCAGCGGGACCGTCGGCGGTGATCCGCGCCTCCAGGCCGGGAGCCAGGGCGAGCACGTACGGACCGGAACCGTCGAGGACCGACGTGCCGTCGTCCGTGCCGAGGACCGCACCGAGCGCCGCACCGAGGTTGCCGGGACCCCGAGCGAGCTGGACGTCCGAGACGGTCAGGCCTCGACGCCCCCGGGCCGTGTCGACTCCGTCGACCACCTCGGCACCGCGGAGCAGTGCCCCGGAGGACGTCCCGGTGTCACCGCTGACCACGTTGACGCAGGTGTGGATGCCGTACGAGCGGTAGGCGTACAGCGTCCCCGCGGGCCCGAACAGGTTGCGGTTCCGGTCGGTCATCCCGCGGTGTCCGTGGGATCCGGGATCGGTGGGACCGAAGTAGGCCTCGACCTCGGTGATGCGGAGCGTGACGCCCTTGCCGGACAGCGTGGCACCGAGCAGGGCGGGCGCCGACACCGGGGCCGGCGCCGCGAGGACCGCGAGCGCAGCACGCGTCATCGGGTGAAGGGCGCTCCCGCCGCCAGGTCGCGGACGCGCTGCGTGAGCGTCGCGAGCTGTTCCGCGACACGGTCGGGCGCGGTCCCGCCGACTCCCGAGCGGGAGGCGACACTGCCCTCGATGGTGAGGACGGCGCGGACGTCGGGCGTGAGGTGCTCCGAGACGGCGGCGTACTCCTCGTCGGTCGGGTCGTCGAGTTCGATCCCGCGCTCCTCGCAGTACCGGACGAGCGCGCCCGAGACCTCGTGGGCGTCGCGGAAGGGCACGCCCTGTCGGACGAGCCACTCCGCCACGTCGGTGGCGAGCGAGAAGCCCTGCGGCGCGAGCTCCGCCATCCGGTCGGTGTCGAAGGACAGGGTCGCGACCATGCCGGTGAACGCGGGCAGCAGGACCTCGAGCGTCGAGACGGAGTCGAAGACGGGCTCCTTGTCCTCTTGTAGGTCGCGGTTGTAGGCCAGCGGCAGGCCCTTGAAGGTCGCGAGCAGCCCGGTGAGGTTGCCGAGGAGCCGGCCGGACTTGCCCCGCGCCAGTTCGGCGATGTCGGGGTTCTTCTTCTGCGGCATGATGCTCGACCCGGTGGAGAACGCGTCGTGGAGCCGGACGAAGCCGAACTCCTTCGTGTTCCACAGGATCACCTCTTCGGCCAGGCGCGAGACGTCGATGCCGATCTGCGCGAGGACGTAGGCGAACTCGGCGACCGTGTCCCGGGCAGCGGTGGCGTCGATCGAGTTCTCCGCGGGACGGTCGAAGCCGAGCTCGAGGGCGATCGCCGTCGGGTCGAGGCCGAGGGAGCTGCCCGCGAGTGCCCCGGCGCCGTACGGGCTCACGCTGGCGCGGCCGGACCAGTCGCGGAGACGTTCGAGGTCACGCACCAGCGGCCACGCGTGCGCGAGGAGGTGGTGCGCGAGGAGGACCGGCTGCGCGTGCTGCAGGTGCGTGCGGCCCGGCATGATCGCGCCCTGGTGCTCGCTGGCCTGCTGGCTGATCGCGTCGACGAGGTCGATCACCATCCGGCCGATCCGTCGCCCGTGGTCGAGCATGTGCATGCGCCCG
The DNA here is from genome assembly GCF_026544205.1 of Curtobacterium sp. GC_Cur_3. GTDB lineage: Bacteria > Actinomycetota > Actinomycetes > Actinomycetales > Microbacteriaceae > Curtobacterium. The sequence continues at coordinate 54,401 of NZ_JALNUI010000026.1, read as the reverse complement.
AGCGTGGCGATCTGGTCGTTGCGGCTGCGACCGGCACGGAGCTTGCCGCCGAGGACCGGGCCGAGGTCCGCGATGAGCAGGCGTTCGAGGGCGCCGTGGACGTCCTCGTCCGAGTCGTCCGGCTGCAGGGAGCCGTCGGCGTGGGCGGCGTCGAGGCGGTCCAGCCCGGCGGTCATCGCCTCGAGCTCGTCCGCGGTCAGGTACCCCGCGGTGTGCAGGGCCCTGGCGTGCGCCCGGGAGCCGGCGAGGTCGTAGGGCGCGAGCTGCCAGTCGAAGTGCGTCGACTTGGACAGAGCGGCCAGTTCGGCGCTCGGCCCGTCCGCGAACCGGGCGCCCCAGAGGGCGCCGGCGTTGGTGCCGTCGGTCTTGGTGTGCTCGGCGTCCGGCCTGGAGGCCCGGGGTGCGTCCGTCATGTCGTCCTGCGTCGTCTCGTGGGTCGGTCTGGCGGAGGCGGGTCGGGCCTCCCGGCGGTCCGGACGGCACGACCGACTGGTCGCGCCGTCCGGAGCGGGTCAGTTCGCCAGGTCGCGGCGGGCGGAGATCTTGGACGGGAGCGACCAGATCTCGATGAAGCCTTTCGACAGCGACTGGTCGAACGTGTCGCCGGTGTCGTAGGTCGCGAGGTCGAAGTCGTACAGCGACTGCTCGCTGCGGCGACCCGTGACCGTCGCGCGGCCGCCGTGCAGCTGCATGCGGATGTCGCCCGAGACGTACTGCTGGGTGTCGTTGATGAAGGCGTCGAGCGAGCGCTTGAGCCCACCGAACCAGAGGCCGTCGTAGACCAGGTCGGCCCACTCGGACTCGACACCGCGCTTGTAGCGGTTCACGTCACGCTCGAGGGTCAGGCTCTCGAGCTCCTCGTGCGCGGCGATGAGCGCCATCGCGGCCGGGGCCTCGTAGACCTCACGCGACTTGATGCCGACGAGACGGTCCTCGACGACGTCGATGCGGCCGACGCCGTGCTTGCCGGCGAGGGCGTTGAGCTCCTGCACGATGCGCAGCACGCTGAAGCGCTGGCCGTCGAGCGCGACCGGGATGCCCTGCTCGAACGTGATCGTGACCTCGTCGGCGTCGCGAGCGATCGCCGGGTCCTGCGTGTAGGCGTAGAGGTCCTCGATCGGGGCGTTCCACGGGTCCTCGAGGAACCCGGTCTCCACCGCGCGACCCCAGACGTTCTGGTCGATCGAGTACGGCGACTTCTTGCTCTGCAGGATGGGCAGGTTGTGCTCCTGCGCGTAGACGATCGCCTTGTCGCGGGTGAGCGCGAGGTCACGGACCGGGGCGACGCTGGTCAGGTCGGGGGCGATCGCGGCCACGGCGGCCTCGAAGCGGACCTGGTCGTTGCCCTTGCCGGTGCAGCCGTGCGCGACGCTGTCGGCGCCGAGCTGCTTGGCGGTCAGGGCCAGGTGCTTCGCGATGAGCGGGCGGCTCAGCGCGGAGACCAGGGGGTAGCGCTTCTGGTAGAGCGCGTTGGCCTTGAGGGCGGGCACGAGGTAGTCGTCGGCGAACTCGTCCTTCGCGTCGATGACGACCGACTCCACCGCGCCGCAGTCGAGCGCGCGCTGCCGGATGGCCTCCATGTCCTCGCCACCCTGGCCGACGTCCACCGCCAGCGCGACGACCTCTTTGCCGGTGGCGTCCTTGAGCCAGCCGATGCCGACGGAGGTGTCGAGTCCTCCGGAGTACGCCAGTACGACGCGGTCTGCCATGTGATGTCTCCTAGGGGTGTTGGGGGGTCAGTTGTTCGCGGCGGTGGCCGCGCTCGCGGTGTTCGCGGCGGTGGCCGCGCTCGCGGTGTTCGCGGCGAGGAGCCAGGCGAGCAGGGCCTTCTGGGCGTGGAGACGGTTCTCCGCCTCGTCCCAGATGATGCTGCGCGGGCCGTCGATCACGTCGGCGGTCACCTCGTAGCCGCGGTCGGCCGGCAGGCAGTGCATGAACACCGCGTCGTCGGCTGCGTGGGCCATCAGTGCGTCGTCGACGCGGTAGCCGTTGAAGGTGTCGAGTCGCTGCTGCTTCTCGTCCTCCTTGCCCATCGACACCCACGTGTCGGTGACGACCACGTCGGCGCCGGCGACCGCGGCGACCGGGTCGGTCACGACGAGCACGGATCCGCCCGTCTCGGCGGCGCGGTGTTCGGCGTCCGTGACCACCTGCGGGGTGGGCGAGAACGCGCTCGGGGAGCCGACGCGGACGTGCATGCCGGCCGTCGCGCAGGCCAGCAGGTACGAGTGCGCCATGTTGCTCGCACCGTCACCGACGAACGCGATGGTCTGGCCGGCGAGGGCGCCGCGGTGCTCCCGGATGGTGAGCAGGTCCGCGAGGAGCTGGCAGGGGTGGAAGTCGTCGGAGAGCGCGTTCACGACGGGCACGGACGTGCTCGCGGCCATCTCCTCGAGCCCGGCCTGGCCGTAGGTGCGCCAGACGATCGCGGACACCATGCGCTCCAGCACCCGGGCGGTGTCGGACGGGGTCTCCTTGCCGCCGAGCTGGCTGTTGGCGGTCGAAATGATGAGCGGGCTGCCGCCGAGGTCGCTGATGCCGACGTGGAAGGACACCCGGGTGCGGGTCGACGACTTGTCGAAGATCACGGCGACGCTCTGCGGGCCGGCGAGGGGCTTGGCGCCCCAGCGGTCGCGCTTCATCTCGACGGCGAGGTCGAGGATCGCGGACTGTTCGGCCTGGGTCAGGTCGTCGTCACGGAGGAAGTGGCGGGTCATGCTGGGGTCTCCTGGTGGGCGCCCTCGACGGATGCCATGCTCTGGGCGAGGATCGCGAGGAACTCGTCGATCTCGGCGTCGGTGACGATGAGCGGCGGCGCGATGCGCAGGCTCGACTCGTTCGGGGCGTTGATGATCAGGCCGCGCTCGAGCGCGGCGGCGGCGATCGCGGCTGCGACGGGCAGGTGCAGCCCGACGCCGATCAGGAGTCCGGTCCCCCGGACCTCTTCCACGAGCGGCGAGCTGAGGGCACTGATGCCACTGCGGATCCGCTCGCCCTTGGTGACGGCGCCCTCGACGAGCCCGGCGGACTCGATCTCGGTCAGCACGGCGTTCGCGACGCGGGTGCCGAGCGGGTTGCCGCCGAAGGTCGAGCCGTGCTGACCCGCGGAGAACAGGTCGGACGCCCACCCGAAGGTCACGAGCGCGCCGATCGGGAAGCCGCCGGCGATGCCCTTGGCGACCGTGATGGCGTCCGGGACGATGCCGTGCTTCTGGAAGGCGAACCACGAACCGGTGCGGCCGACTCCGGTCTGGATCTCGTCGAGGACGAGGAGCGCACCGTGCTGCTCGGTCAGGCGCCGGGCGGCGGCGAGGAAGCCCTCGGGGAGGTCGACCACGCCGGCCTCGCCCTTGATCGGCTCGATGAACAGCGCCGCGACGGTGTCGTCGATGGCGTGCTCGAGTGCCGCGATCGAGGTGTCGATGTGCTCGACGCCCGGGATCATCGGCAGGAAGTCCTCCTGCAGCGCGGGCTTGCCGGTGAGCGCGAGCGACCCCATCGTGCGGCCGTGGAAGGCCTGCTTCAACGCGAGGATGCGGGTCTTCCGGCCGTCGCCACCGCGGTTCAGGCGCGCGAGCTTGAAGGCGGCCTCGTTGGCTTCTGCTCCGGAGTTGCCGAAGTACACGCGGCCGGCGTCACCCGCGCCGGAGATGCGCTTGAGGCGTTCGGCGAGCTCGAGCTGCGGCGGGGTCGCGAAGTAGTTCGAGACGTGCACGAGCTTGGCCGCCTGGTCGCTGATGGCCTCGACCAGGGCCGGGTGGGCGTGGCCGAGGGAGTTCACGGCGATGCCGGCGAGGAAGTCGAGGTACTCGTTGCCGTCCACGTCCCAGACACGGCAGCCCTGACCGCGCTCGAGCATGATCTTCGGCGGCGTCAGGGATCGCATCAGCGACGCCCCGAACCGGTCGTTCCAGGTCTCGGTCTGCGTCTCGGTGCTCACCGTGCGGTTCCCTTCGTCTGCGTGATGTCGTGCGTCACTGCCGGACCGCGTCGGCCGATCTCGGCGTGCGTGTTCTGGTTCTCGGTGCGCCTGCTCGGGTCCGGGATGACCTCGGTGCCCGCGCCGCGCAGGGTGAAGACCTCGAGCAGGATCGAGTGCGGGATGCGGCCGTCGATGATCGTCGCGCCACCGACCCCGCCGACCACGGCGTCGAGGCACGCGGTCATCTTCGGGATCATCCCGGACTCGAGCGACGGCAGGAGCTCGCGGAGTTCCTCGACCGCGATGAGGTCGATGAGCGAGTCGCGGTCGGGCCAGTTGCGGTACAGCCCGGGGACGTCGGTCAGCATCAGCAGCTTCGACGCGCCCAGGGCGATCGCGAGTGCGGCTGCCGCGGCGTCGGCGTTCACGTTCAGCGCCTGGTCGTGGTCGGCGTCGTCGATCGCGATGCTCGACACGACCGGGATCTGGTTCGCCCGGATGGCCGCGAGGACGCCGGACGGGTCGACGTGCGTGATGTCACCGACGTGGCCGAGGTCGAAGTGTTCGCCGTCGACGACCACGCCCTTCTGCTCGCCGGTGAACAGCGAGCCGCCGTCACCGAACACGCCGACACCGATGCCGTCGCCGTGCTCGTTCATCAGGTCGACGATCTCGCGGTTGACCTCGCCCGCCAGGACGTCGCGGACGACGGTGATCGCCTCGGTCGTGGTGACGCGGTAGCCGCCGCGGAACTCGGACTCGATGCCCTGTTCCTTGAGCGCGGCGGAGATCTGCGGGCCGCCGCCGTGCACCACGACGGGATGCAGGCCCGCGTAGCGGAGGTAGACCATGTCCTCGGCGAAGGCGCGCTTGAGGTCGTCGTTCACCATGGCGTTGCCGCCGAACTTGACGACGACGATCTTGCCGGAGAAGCGCTTCAGCCAGGGCAGGGACTCGATGAGCGTCGCGGCCTTGACGGCGGCGAGCTCGTGCTCGTGCTGCTTGCTGCGTGTGTCGTCGGCCATCAGCTGGAGTACGCGCTGTTCTCGTGGACGTAGTCGTGCGTCAGGTCGTTCGTCAGGATGGTCGCCGAGTACGGCCCCACCCCGAGGTCGATGAGCACGTCGGTGTCGCGCGGGGTGAGGTCGACCTCGTCGATCGGACGGTCGGGCGCACCCGCGTGGCACACCCGCACGCCGTTCATCGAGACGTCCACCGCGTAGGGGTCGAACTCGGCGTCGGTCGTGCCGATCGCCGCCAGCACCCGGCCCCAGTTGGGGTCGTTGCCGAACACGGCCGCCTTGAACAGGTTGTTCCGGGCGACGCTGCGGCCGACCGTGACGGCATCGTCCTCGGTCGCGGCGTTCACGACGTGGATCGCGATGTCGTGGCTGGCTCCCTCGGCGTCCTGCTGGAGCTGGCGGGCCAGGTCGGCGCAGACGACGGTGAGGGCCTCCTGGAAGTCGCCGACCTCTGGCGTCACGCCGGACGCGCCGGAGGACATCAGCACCACGGTGTCGTTCGTCGACATGCAGCCGTCGGAGTCGACGCGGTCGAACGTGACCCGGGTGGCTGCCCGGAGGGCCTGGTCGAGCTCGTCGGAGGTGAGGAGCGCGTCGGTCGTGATCACGACGAGCATCGTCGCGAGCCCCGGCGCGAGCATGCCGGCGCCCTTGGCCATGCCGCCGACGGTCCAGCCGTCCTCGGTCACCACCGACTGCTTGGCCCGGGTGTCCGTCGTCATGATCGCGGCGGCCGCGTCCGGGCCGCCGGTCTCGGACAGCGCGTCGGTGGTGAGTGCGACGCCGTGCAGGACGTGGTCGCGGAACGTCTGGTCACCGCGGCCGATGAGACCGGTGGAACAGACGACGACGTCACCGGCACCGATGCCGAGCGCGTCACCCACGGCCTCGGCCGTCAAGTGGGTCGTCTGGAACCCGAACGCCCCGGTGAAGCAGTTCGCGCCGCCGGAGTTCAGGAAGACCGCCCGTGCCACACCGTCGCCGACGACCTGGCGCGACCAGATGACGGGGTGCGCCTGGGCGCGGTTGCTGGTGAAGACGGCGGCGACCGCGGACTCGGGGCCGTCGTTCACGACGAGGGCAACGTCGGGCGTGCCGCTCGCCTTCAGCCCGGCGGTGGCGCCGGCGGCACGGAAGCCCGCTGCCGCGGTGACGCCCTGGCCGTTGGTCGGGGCCTGGAGGCTCGGTGCGGCCTGGTCCTGCTGGTTCGCTTCGGTCACGGTGCGACTCCGTCCACGCTGAGGCCGAGGGTCTCCGGCAGTCCGAGTGCGATGTTCGCCGACTGGACGGCTGCACCGCCGGTGCCCTTGGCGAGGTTGTCGAGCGCCGTCACCGCGACGACGCGTCCGGCCGCTTCGTCGACCGTCACGCCGATGAGCGCCGTGTTCGCGCCGATGGTGTCCGCGACCCGGGGGAACTGGCCCTCTGGCAGCAGGTGCACGAAGGGCTCGTCCGCGTAGGCCTGTTCCCAGGCGAGGCGGACGTCCCGCGCGCTGACGCCGGGCGCGAGCTTGGCGGTGGTGGTCGCGAGGATGCCGCGCGACATCGGCACGAGGACCGGGGTGAAGGAGATCGAGACGTCTGAAGCCCCCGCGACTCGCAGGTTCTGCTGGATCTCCGGGACGTGCCGGTGCTTCCCGCCGACGGCGTACGCGCTGGCGGAGCCCATGATCTCGGCTGCGAGGTAGGTCGGCTCGAGCTTCTTGCCGGCACCGGACGGCCCGACGCTGAGCACCGCGACGATGTCGTCGCCGTGCACGAGCCCGGCCTGGATGCCCGGCTGGATGCCGAGCGTGATCGCCGTCACGTTGCACCCGGGGACCGCGATGCGCTTGGTCGACGCGAGTTCGGTCCGCTGCCGGCTCTGCGCGACGATGTCGTCGACGTCGCGCCACTCGTCCGCCGAACCCGGGGTCGGTGCCGCGTGCAGGAGCTCGGGCAGCCCGTAGGTCCACGCCCCGTGGTACTCGCCACCGTAGAAGGTGTCCCACGCTGCCGGGTCCGTCAGCCGGTGGTCGGCGCCGCAGTCCACCACGAGGGTGTCGTCGTCGAGTTCGGCCGTGATGGCTCCGGACTGTCCGTGCGGCAGCGCGAGGAAGACGACGTCGTGCCCACGGAGCGTGTCCGCCGTCGTCTCGACCAGGGTCAGGTGCGACAGCGACCGGAGGTGCGGCTGCGTCGCGACGAGCGGCTGCCCGGCGTTCGAGAACGCGGTGACCGTCCTGACGTCGAACTCGGGATGGGCGGAGAGGATGCGCAGCAGCTCACCACCCGCGTAGCCACTGGCTCCCGCCACGGCGACGGATACGGACATGGGATTCCACCTTCGGTCGGACTGTTCGTCGAGGATCTGAGGCGGCGGCCCCGGGCGGTGCTGGTCCCAGTGGGATCAGTCGCGCAGGGTCGCCCCGAATCGCTCGCCGGCACGTCGGACGGCGCCGTCACGGGCCACGGAGGCCTCGGCAGCGGTCAGGGTGCGGTCCGTGGCGCGGAAGCGCAGCGCGAACGTCAGGGACTTCTGTCCCTCGTCCACGCCGGAGCCCCGGTAGTCATCCACGAGGCGAGCATACTCCAACAGCTCTCCGGCGCCAGCGCGGACGACCTCGAGCACATCGCCCGCGGGGACGTCGACGCCGACCACGAGTGAGAGGTCCTGGGTCGCCGCCGGGTAGGACACGATCGGCGCCACGTGCACGGCGTCCGGGACCGCGGCGACCACCGCGTCGAGGTCGATCTCCACGACGGCGACGACCCGGGGCAGGTCCGCGGCGGCCGTCAGCTCGGGCAGCAGTTCACCCGCGACGCCGACCACGGTGTCGCCGACCAGCAGCGACGCGGCGCGGCCGGGGTGGAGCGACGGGTGGGTGGTCTGCGCGACGGTGAGGTCGACCCCGGCGGCCCAGGCCACGGTGCGGGCGACGTCGAGCGCGTCCGCGATGCCGAACGGCTGCGGGAGGACGCCCGGCTGCTTGACGAGGCGGTTGCCCGTCAGGAGCGCCGACACGTGGAACGGCTGCGCCGGCAGGGCTGCGTCGAGCGCGAGGAGCGTCTCGGCGCCGGGGTGCTCGGCGCCGACCGGGACCTCGGTGGTGCCGAGTTCGGCGTCGGTCTCGGGGAGGAAGACCCGCGAGGTCTCGTAGACGGCCAGGTCGACCAGGCCACGGGAGACGTTGCGGCGGGCGACGTCGACGAGCGCGGGCAGCCCACTGCGACGGAGCAGGTCCTGTGCGCTGTCCAGGGCGTTCGCGAGCACGACGCTCGGGCCGCCCTCGGCGTCGATCCCCGGGTACGCCGCAGCGGTCGCCGGCGACACGAACGGCGCGGTGACGACCTCGGTCAGGCCGTCGGCCGCGAGTGCTGCTGCCACGCGGCGGAGTGCCCGCTGGTGCGCGGTGAGGCCCCGTCCGGGCGGAGCGACGGGCAGGACACTCGGGATGCGGTCGTAGCCGACGATGCGGGCCACTTCCTCGACCAGGGTGGTGTCGTCGATCAGGTCCGGGCGCCAGGTGGGCGGCGTGACCGCGAGCTGCTCGCCGTCGACGTCCACGGACGCACCGAGGGCGCGCAGGGTGTCGATGACCTCGGCTTCGGAGTACTCGACGCCGATCAGCTCGGACGGTCGGGACAGGCGCATGGTCACGACGGGCCGCGGGGTGGTGTCAACCAGCGTCGACCCGAGGGTGTCCGCCGTGCCACCGGCCAGCTCGACGAGGAGCTCCACCGCGCGGTTGGCGGCGGCCTCGGCCACGAGGGGGTCCACGCCACGCTCGAAGCGACGGGAGGCCTCGCTCGGGAGCTTGTGGCGACGGGCGGTCCGGGCGATGGAGACCTGGTCGAAGCCGGCGGCCTCGATCAGGACGTCCGAGGTGCTCGGGGTGATCTCGGTGCGGGCGCCGCCCATCACGCCGGCGAGACCCACGGGGCCGTCGTCGTCGGTGATGACGAGGTCCTCGGGGTGGAGCTTCCGGGTGACGTCGTCGAGCGTCGTGAGGGTCTCCCCCAGTGCCGCACGACGGACGCCGAGTCCGCCCCGCACCGTGCCGAGGTCGTAGCCGTGCAGGGGCTGCCCGAGCTCGAACATGACGTAGTTCGTGATGTCGACCGGCAGCGAGATCGAGCGGACGCCCACGAGCGACAGGCGGGACACCATCCAGGCCGGTGTCGGGCGGGAGGCGTCGATGCCGCGGACGACCCGCGTGACGAAGGTGGACGAGCCGACCCGACCGCGGATCGGGGCCCGGTCGTCGATGGTGACGGAGAACCCGTCACCGGACCGGGGAGCGACGCGGTCGACCGGGTCGTGGAACGAGGCACCGGTGGCGTGGGAGTACTCGCGGGCGACGCCGCGCATGCTCAGCGCGTAGCCGCGGTCCGGGGTGACGTTGATCTCCACCGCGGCGTCGTCGAGGCCGAGGAGCGCGATGGCGTCCTGGCCGACGGTGGGCTCCATGCCGAGGTCGGCGAAGCGGAGGATGCCGTCGTGCTCGTCCCCGAGTCCGAGCTCCCGCGCCGAGGCGATCATGCCGTCCGACACGTGGCCGTAGGTCTTGCGCGCGGCGATCGGGAACGGTCCGGGCAGCACGGCACCGGGCAGCGTCACCACGACGAGGTCGCCGACGTCGAAGTTGTGCGCACCGCAGACGATGCCGCGGGGCTCGGCCTCGCCGACGTCCACCTGGCACCAGTTGATCGTCTTGCCGTTCTTCTGTGGCTCCGGGACGCGCTCGAGCACTCGACCGACCACGACGGGACCGGTCAGGTCGTTGGCGTGGACCGCTTCTTCCTCGAAGCCGACCGACACGAGCGCCGCGTGGACGTGCTCGAGGGTGACGTCGTCGGGCAGGTCGACCGACTCACCGAGCCAGCGGAGTGGGACGCGCATCAGACCACCGTTCCGAACTGCTGCGAGAAGCGGATGTCGCCCTCGAGGAAGTCACGCATGTCGTTCAGGCCGTTGCGGAACTGGAGCGTCCGCTCGATGCCCATGCCGAAGGCGAAGCCCTGGTACTCGTCGGGGTCGATGCCGGCCGACCGCAGGACGTTCTGGTTGACCATGCCGCACCCGCCCCACTCGACCCAGCGCGCGCCGCCCTTGGCGTTCGGCTGCCAGACGTCCATCTCTGCGGAGGGCTCGGTGAACGGGAAGTAGTTCGGGCGCAGCCGGATCTGGGCTTCGTCGCCGAACATCTGCCGCGCGAAGTGATCCAGCGTCCCGCGCAGGTGCGCCATCGTCAGGCCCTTGTCGATCGCGATGCCCTCGACCTGGGTGAAGACCGGCAGGTGCGTGGCGTCGAGCTCGTCGGCGCGGTAGACCCGGCCGGGCGCGATGACGTAGAGGGGCAGCTCCCGCGACAGCAGCGACCGGATCTGGACCGGCGACGTGTGCGTGCGCATGACCAGGTGCCGCTCGACCGGCTCGACGAAGACGGTGTCCGCCATCGCCCGCGCGGGGTGGTCCTGGTCGAAGTTCAGCGCGTCGAAGTTGAACCACTCGTGCTCGAGCTCGGGGCCCTCCGCCACTTCCCACCCCATGCCGACGAAGATGTCGGCCACGGTCTCGTTCAGCAGCGAGAGCGGGTGCCGGGAGCCCGGGGTGCGGGTGGACGGCAGCGCGGTGACGTCGACACGCTCCGCGTCGAGGCGTGCGCGCTCCTCGGCCTCGGCGAGCACGGACTCCTGCTCAGCGACCGCACCGTTGACCCGACCGCGGGCCTGGCCGACGAGCTTGCCCGCCTGGGCCTTCTGCTCCGGCGGCACACTGCGCATCGACGCGTTCATGCGTGCGAGCGTCGACTGCTCGCCCGTGTGCTCCGCCCTGGCCTGCTTGAGCTCGGCGACCGTCGTGGCGGCACGGACTGCGGCGAGGGCCGCGTCGACCGCGTCGGCGACGGCCGATTCGCTGATCTCGAGAGGTTCTGACACAGCACCAGAGCCTACCGGCCCCTGGGATACCGCCGTTCTGTACCGAACGGACTGTGGAAGGCGACCGGGCAAGCGCCACCTGGGGAGGAGTCAGACGGACCGCTGCGCGAAAGCCGACTCGTAGAGGCACACCGAGGCTGCGGTCGCCAGGTTCATCGACTCCGCGCGGCCGTAGATCGGCACCTTCACCGCACGGTCGACCATCGCGAGGTCCTCGGACGTGAGCCCGCGGGCCTCGTTCCCGAAGACCCACACGGTCGGGCCGTCGAGCAGGCCCTCAGCGCGGACGTCGGGCAGGTCGTCACCGGACACGTCCGCCGCGAGCACCGTGTACCCGAGTGACTTCGCGCGCTCGATCGTGTCCGCCAGTCCGACGCCGACCGACACCGGGACGTGGAACAGCGAACCCGTGGTCGACCGGACGACCTTGGGGTTGTACGGGTCGACGCTGCGCCCGGTCAGGACCACCGCGTCGGCGCCGGCCGAGTCGGCGGCGCGGATGATCGTGCCGGCGTTGCCCGGGTCGCGGACCTCCTCGAGGATCGCGACCAGTCCCGGGAGCCCACCCTCCGAGGCGGACGCGTCGGGGGCCTCCTGGCTGGCGCGGTCGGGGAAGACCTGCCGCACCGACGTCGGGAACTGCTCGCAGACCGCGACGACGCCCTGCGGCGTGACCGTGTCGGCCATCGCGTCGAGGACCTGCTCCGTCACGAACCAGGTGTCGACCTGCGTGCCGGCGAGGCCGTAGCGCTCGGCGGCGGTCGGCGTCACGTAGAGCTCGCGGAGGAGCTCCGGCCGGTACTCGAGGGCCTCGCGGACGGCCTGGGGGCCCTCCAGCAGGAACAGCCCCGTCTCGGCGCGCACGTCCTTCTTCGTCAGCGCGGCGACGGCCTTGACGCGTCCGGCACGGGGGTTCTCCAGGAGATCAGTCACGGACACAGTCTCGCAGGCACCCGGTCCGCCAAATGCACGACGCCCCCGTTCCGCGGACGGAACGGGGGCGTCGTCGGCCCTCACGGGCACGGGAGCTGCTGATGCAGTGCTGCTGACGCAGTGCTGCTGACTACGCTGCGGCCTTGGGAGCCGAGGTGTCGGCCGGGAGGGCCTTCTTGGCCGACTCGACGAGCGCGGCGAAGGTGTCCGGGTTGTTCACGGCGAGGTCCGCGAGGATGCGACGGTCGACCTCGATGCCGGCCAGGGCGAGGCCCTGGATGAGGCGGTTGTAGGTCAGGCCGTTCGCACGGGAGGCAGCGTTGATGCGCTGGATCCAGAGGCGACGGAACTCGCCCTTCTTCGCGTGACGGTCACGGTACGCGTAGACGAGGGAGTGGGTGACCTGCTCCTTGGCCTTGCGGTACAGGCGCGAACGCTGGCCGCGGTAGCCCTCGGCGCGTTCGAGGATGACGCGGCGCTTCTTGGCGGCGTTGACCGCTCTCTTGACTCTTGCCATTGGTCTGTTCCTTTACGATCCGGGACGGCTCAGTGGCCGAGGAGCTTCTTGACGTTCTTGGCGTCGGCCTTCGAGAGGACCTGGTCCTCGTTCAGGCGCGCCTTGCGCTTGGAGGACTTGACCTCGAGGTTGTGACGCATACCGGCCTGCTGCTTCATGATCTTGCCGGTACCGGTGACCTTGAAGCGCTTCTTCGACCCGGAGTGGGTCTTCTGCTTGGGCATGGTGGTGCCTTTCCGTGGGATGGATGGGGGACCGCGTCGTTGCGGGGTCGGTCTGGGGGGGGGGACCTATTCAGTCGTGGACTCGGCCTGGGCCGTCTCCTGCGACGGAGCCGGGGCTTCGTCGTCCGACTTGGTCTTCGTGGCGTGCTCCGTCGCGCGGCGCTCGGCCTTCTCGGCTGCACGCTTGGCGTTCTGCTCGCCCTTGACGTCGGACTTGTTCTTGAGGGGCGCGATGATCATCGTCATGTTGCGGCCGTCCTGCGTGGGCCGCGACTCGACGACGCCGAACTCGGCGATCTCCTCGGCGAACTTGTGCAGCAGTCGGACACCCTGCTCCGGCCGCGACTGCTCGCGGCCACGGAAGAGGATCATCGCCTTCACCTTGTCGCCACCGAGGAGGAAGCCCTCGGCGCGCTTGCGCTTCGTCTCGTAGTCGTGCACGTCGATCTTCAGGCGGAAGCGGACCTCTTTCAGGTCGGTGTTGACCTGGTTGCGGCGGGCTTCCTTGGCCTTCTGAGCGGCTTCGTACTTGAACTTGCCGTAGTCCATGATCTTGGCCACGGGCGGCTTCGAGTTCGGCGCGACCTCGACCAGATCCAGCTCGGCTTCCTGCGCCAGGCGCAGTGCAACGGCGATGGGGACAACGCCGACCTGCTCGCCCTGGGGTCCGACGAGACGGACTTCGGGGACGCGGATGCGGTCGTTGGTACGGGGATCGGTGATGCGGAGCTCCTTCAATCTGGTGGTGGCCGTCCGGGGCATTCGCCTGGACGACGGCACGAGAGAGGAGATCTGACGCACGGGTACACGACCCGTTCGGCAGCCGCCCGACTCCGGATCAGTGATCCGGACTGCCGGTGCCCGTGCAGTGACTGCATGGACTCCGGTGGAGCGGTGGTGACCCGGTAGCCTGGTGGTTCGTGGCCGCGGGTGGGAGTGACTCCTCTTCGTGATGCGGTCTGCAGGTCCGGTTCGTTCGAGAACACACCGGGCACGCGGACAGCATCTGCCGCGGAGAGTCTAGCAGAGGAGCACCGTGACCGACACCCCGCCCAACGACCTCGCCACCGAGGCCTCCATCGACGACATCGACGCCGCTCGCGACATCGCAGAGGTCCCCGCGGTCGAGCTCATCAACACCGTGGCCGTGCACCTGCTCAGCGCCGCAGCCGTGAAGGTCGGGCTCGCCGACGACCCGCAGCAGCAGACCGACCTGGACGAGGCGCGCAAGCTCATCACCGCCCTGGCCGGCCTGGTCACCGCGGCGGCGACCGAGATCGGCGACCACCACGCCCGTCCGCTGCGCGACGGCCTGCGCTCGGTGCAGCTCGCGTTCCGCGAGGCGTCCGCCATCCCCGACGCACCGGGCGCCGGCCCCGGGGAGAAGTACACCGGTCCCGTCAACTGACGGGGGCGATGCGCACGCCCGACCCGTGGGTGCGATCGCGCGTCGGAGGTCGAAACGCGCGTACAGGGTCGGAAGATCGGACCCGCTACGCGCGTTTCCGCTGTCTGACGCACGCGCGATGGGTCGGAACGTGCGCACGGGACGGACGGGAGGCCCGGTGCCAGCTGGCACCGGGCCTCCCGTCCGTCAGGTGGTCGCGACCAGGGCCCTCAGGACGCGACCAGGCGCTCCACCGCTGCCACGGGGATGCCGACCCAGGTCGGCCGGTTGCGCGCTTCGTAGACCACTTCGTAGACGGCCTTGTCGACCTCGAACGCGTCGAGGACCGCGTGGTGCGCGCTGAGGTCGGCGCCGATCCCGCGCTGGTAGCCGTCGAGGAAGGCGGCGCGGGCCTCGCGGGCCCAGTCGGCCGCGTCCACCGGGTCGTCGTCGTGCGCGAGTGCGCCGGCGACGTAGTCGAAGGACCGGAGCATGCCGGCGACGTCACGCAGGGGCACGTCGGGCAGCGAGCGCTCGTCGAGCGGGCGGAGGGGCTCGCCCTCGAAGTCGAGGAAGACCCAGCCGCGGGGCTCCGGTGCCGAGAGCACCTGGCCGAGGTGCAGGTCGCCGTGGATGCGCTGGAGCGCCGGCCACTCGACCGCTGCTGCGCGTTCGTAGACGGCGCGGACGGCGTCGGCGTGCTCGGCGATCGCGGGGACCTCGGCGGCAGCGGTGTCGAGTCGGCTGCGCATGGTCTCGATGGCCGTGGCGACGCGGTCCGGGCTGGCGGGCACGGTCGGCATCACGCCCGCGAGGGTCACATGGATCTCGGCGAGCGCGGCACCGAGCCGGTCGGCTCCGTCCGCGAACGAGTCGCCACGGCGGGCGTCGTCGAGCGCGACGCGCCAGGCGTCGTCGAGGCCGGGCAGGAACTCCTGGGCGAACGCGAGGTGCCCGCTCGCCATGCCGTCATCGCGGCCGGTGTCCGGCCACTCGCCGTGCAGCGCGCCGAAGACCCGCGGGACCCGGGCGGAACCGGCCGCCGAGAGGGCCTGCTGGGTCGTGACGTCCGGGTTGTCGCCGTGGTGCAGCACGCGGAACACCTTGACGATGACGGTGCCGTTGTCTTCGGTCTCGCAGATGATCGAGGTGTTGGACTGTTCTCCGCGCAGCACGCGGGCGCTCGTGACGCGGCCGATCGGTCGCAGGGACTCCTCACCGGCGTCGATGCGCCCGAGGAGCCAGCGTGCGTAGGCCGGGTCGTGGGGGCCGTCGTACTGCGTGCCCTCCGGGTCGATCCGGGCGGGCTCGAGCTCGGGGACAGGTGCGCTGTGCTCGGTGACGGGCACCTGGTAGAGCACCGCTCCGGTGGCGGCGTCGTCGATGACGAAGCGTGTCGTCACCTGTGCTTCGTCGGTGGTCTCGTCGATCTCGGCGATCGTGCGGAGGTCGGGGACACCACCCTTCGCCGCGTACCAGCGCTGCTGAGCCATCCACTGTGCGACGTCGGTCATGCCTCAGGACGCTACGCGACGGCGGCACCGGCCGTCACAGGTCCTCCACAACGCGTGCCCCGTGCTCCTCTCTCCACAGGCTGCGTCTCCCCCGGTGCCGACCGAGCCGCGCCGGACGACACTGTCGCCATGGACACCCCGAACGCACCCAGCGACACCACCGCCGGAGCACTCGCCGAGCCGCGCCGGTCCTGGCGCATCCCGGACGACCGACGGCTCCCGGCGCTCGAGCCCTACGCCCATGCCGTCGAGCGGACGCCACCGCTCACGGCCCGCGAGACCCTGTGGGACACGGCGGGACGGACCCTGGCGTTCGCGGGCGTCGAGCTTCTTCGGGCGGAGGGTCCCGCGGGCGATGGTGCGGGTCCGGGCGTCGGCGCGGGTCCGGGTGCGGGCGGCGGTGCGGACGGGGACGGGGTAGCCGGTGCGTGGTCGATCGACCGCGGGGACGGGCCGGTGCCGCTGCCGCTGCCGCTGGACGGTGCTGGGCAACCGGGTCCGCCGCGGGACGCCGTCGAGGTGTTCCTACGCGGACAGCCCCTGCAGGTCGTCCGGGTCCGGGACACCTCGACCACGCTCGTGGTCCTGCGCGGCAAGGACGGCCGGGTCCGCGCCGAGGTCGCCGACGTGCGCGTGGACGAGGGCGACCCGGACACGGCACTCCTCCGCAGCGCACGGTGGTGGGCGCTGACGGACGACGGGGACCCGGGCTCCGTCTCCCGAGCGGTCGAGCGAGCGCTCCTCGACGCGGCCGAGGACCCCGGTCGCGGACCGAACGACCCCGTCCCGCGACTGGCGCCGGTCCGTCGTCCGGCGGTCGACACGAGCCGACGACCCCGACGGGGCACGGCGGCGGCGTTCGTGCGCGAGGTCGTGGCGGGCCTCCGCGCTGAGCTCGTCACGATCGACCCACGGGTGCGGGCGGACGAACGGGAGGCCGTCCACGAGCTGCGGAAGGTGCTGCGCCGACTCCGCAGCGTGCTGGCGGTGTTCCGCGGGGCGCTCGACCGGGACGCCACCGAGCAGCTCCGCGGTCGGCTGGCCGAGGTCGGCGGCGTGGCCGGAGCAGCGCGGGACGCCGAGGTGCTCCTCGACCGACTGCTCCGCTCGGCGTCGCGGGCACCGGCGGGCTACGTCGACGCCCGCACGCTCGACCGACTCGGCGCACGGTTCGAGGACCACCGCAGGACGACGGCGGCCGAGCTCTGGCGGGTCATGGGCTCCGCCGTGTGGTTCCAGACGCTCGACGCACTGGACGACCTGGTCGAGACCGCTCCCCCGGGGCCGCACGCCACCGACACCGCCGCCACGTTCGTGACGAAGCGCATCCGGCGGGAGCGACGGCGGGTCCTGGCGCTGCTCGAGGACCCCTTGGCCGGCTCGGGTGCCGGCGACCAGGACCTCGAGGTGCTGCACGGACAGCGGAAGGGAGCGCGCCGCCTGCGGTACGCGCTGCAGGCGGCGGGTGACACGGCGGACCTCGGGAAGCGGCGCCTCGGGCGGTTGCGGCGGGTGCAGGACACGCTCGGGGACGCGCTCGACGCCGCCCACGCTGCCGAGGCACACCGCCGGGCAGCGACGGGGGATGCGCGTGCGGCGTCCGAGTCCGGGGCGTTCGGGATCGGGGTGCTGGCGACGACCGAACGCCTGGTGGTCGAGCGGCAGGTCGCCGAGGGTCGCCGACTGCTCGCCCGGCTCGGTGCCGCTCTGCGAGGATGAGGGTGTGCCGCACTACCTCGAGGACCTCGCCGCCGGACAGACCTTCACGACCCCTGGTCGCACGATCACCGAGGCCGACGTGGTGTCGTTCGCCTCGTGGACGAACGACAACAACCAGGTGCACACGGACGTGGAGTTCGCCGCCCGCACCCGGTACGGCCAGCGGATCGTGCACGGGATGCTCGGCGCCTCGCTCTGCGTGGGGCTCATCGCCAGGACCGGCGTGTTCGAGGGCTCCGCGGTCGCGTTGCTCGGGATCGACCAGTGGCGCTTCACGGCCCCGGTCTTCATCGGCGACACCGTCACCTGTCAGGTCGAGATCCTGTCGACGCGTCTGACCAGCTCGGGCACGACCGGCATCGTCGAACGCCTGGTCACGCTCCGGAACCAGCACGACGAGGTCGTCCAGCAGGGGCGCATGGACGTCATGGTGCTGACCCGCGCCGCCGCGATCGCCTGACGCGGAGCCGATCCGCGTGCGGCCAGGTGCCCGTCAGGACTCGCGGACCGTTTACAACGATGTACCGATGCGTCAGCATGGGTGCATGAGCACGCTCGACGGCACCGTCGCCGCATCCACCAGCGCATCAGCAGGCCTCCCCCTCGCCACCCAGCAGGACGGCTCGTACCCTCGGCCCCAGATGCTCCGCGAGCACTGGGCCGACCTCGACGGGACGTGGTCGTTCCGGAACGACGGCGACGACACCGCCTGGCGATCGGGCTTCCCCGACGCTCGGGACATCACCGTGCCGTTCCCGCCCGAGTCCGTCGCCTCCGGCATCGACGAGCCCGGCTTCCACCCCGTCGTCTGGTACTCGCGGACGATCACCCGCGCCGACCTCGACGCCGCCGGCCTCGGCGACGCCGCACCCCGGCTCGTGCTGCACTTCGGCGCGGTCGACCACCGCGCCCGGGTCTGGATCGACGGTCAGTTCATGGGCGAGCACGAGGGCGGTCACACGCCGTTCGCGTTCGACGTCACCGACGCCCTCGGCACGGACCCCGACGCCGAGCACACCCTGGTCGTCCGCGCCGAGGACGACCCGCACGACCTGACGCAGCCGCGCGGCAAGCAGGACTGGCACGAGGACCCGCACACCATCTGGTACCGCCGCACCACCGGGATCTGGCAGACCGTCTGGCTCGAGGCCGTCCCGACCGCGTCCATCGCGTACCTCCGCTGGACGAACGTCGACCACGCCACGCTCCGGCTCACGGTCCGCTTCGCCGGGGTCCGGGCCGGCCGGGAACGGCTGCGCGTCGAGGCCCGCTGGGACGAGCACGACGAGCACCTCGCGACGATCGAGTCCACCGTCGGCGACACGGCCACCGAGTTCGACGTCCTCGTGCCCCTCACCCGTCAGGCGAACGGGCAGGCCGAGGACGAACTGCACTGGTCGCCGGAGCACCCGCGACTTGTCGACGCCACCGTCGCCCTGCTCTCGAGCACCGGCGAGCCGACCGACACCGTGGCGTCGTACTTCGGCGTCCGCACGGTCGGGATCGACGGCGGCGCGTTCCTGCTCAACGGGCGCAGCCACGACGTCCGCAGCGTCCTCAACCAGGGCTACTGGCCCGACTCCCACCTCGCCGCACCGTCGCGGCAGGCCCTGCGCCGCGAGGTCGAGCTCATCAAGGAGCTCGGCTTCAACGCAGCCCGGAACCACCAGAAGATCGAGGACCCGCGGTTCCTGTACTGGGCGGACCGCCTCGGGCTGCTCGTCTGGGGCGAGGCTCCCGGCGCCTACGAGTTCTCCCCGCGAGCGGTCCAGCGGCTGATGCGGGAGTGGATGGACGCCGTCGAGCGCGACGCCTCGCACCCCTCGATCGTCACCTGGGTCCCCGCGAACGAGAGCTGGGGCGTGCAGCACATCGCCACGGTCCCGGCGCAGCAGGCCTACGCCCGGTCACTCGCCGACGTGACACGAGCGATCGACCCCACCCGTCCGGTCATCTCCAACGACGGGTGGGAGCACCCCGACTCCGACATCATCACCGTCCACGACTACGAGGGCGACGGCACCCGACTCGCGGCCACCTACGCCGACGACGCCGCGCGCACCGAGCTGTTCCACGGCATGGGCCCGGCCGACCGGCGCGTGCTCGTCGGCGGCGCCGAGGACCTCGGCCAGCCGGTCATGCTGACCGAGTTCGGGGGCGTCAACTACCAGCCCGGGTCGAAGCGCGAGGACGCCTGGGGCTACACCTCGGCCACCGACGGCGACGACTGGATCACCCGCATCACCGCGCTCTACGACGCGATCCGCGCCAGCTCGTTCCTCGCCGGGTCCTGCTACACGCAGCTCACGGACACGATGCAGGAGACCAACGGCCTGCTGAACGCCGACCGCACCCCGAAGGTCCCGATCGAGCAGATCCGGCGCGCGGTCACCGGGCACTAGCCAGGAGGCCCGCCCCCAGCGAGCAGGAACGGTCGGGTCCGGCAGACGGACCCGACCGCTGCTGCTCCATCGACGCCTCGGTGTCCGCTGGTGGTGGACGCGCACCGGACAGCGGCCCTGGTCTGCGAGGATCGTGCGGGTGACGAGCGTGGCGGAGACGACCCGGTCCTCCCGGCCGCTCCTGCGGACACTGCTGACGGGACGACACAGCGGGTGGACCGCGCCGCTCCTCATCTGGCTCGGCTCCCGAATCGTCAGCACGGCGCTGCTGGTGACGATGTTCGTGGTCGCGACGGCGAACGGCTGGGACTTCGCGTCGTACCGGCGCGACCCGTCCTTCGCCACCTTCTCCGGCTCCTGGGACGCGTCCTTCTACCGGACCATCGCCGAGCACGGGTACCCGCGGACGCTGCCGACGGACGGCGACGGCCACGTGCTGCCGAACCCGTGGGCGTTCCTGCCGGTGTTCCCGGCCCTCGTGCGCGCGGTGACGGCGCTGACCGGTGCGTCGTTCTGGACCGCCGGCGTCGTCGTCGCGACCATCGCGGGAGCCGGTGCGTGCGTGCTGCTGTACCGCCTGGTGCTCGCCATCGGGTGCTCGCACCGTGCACGCTGGGCGACGGCGCTGTTCGCGTTCGGGCCGATGGGGTTCCTGCTGCAGGTCGCCTACGCGGAGAGCACCGTCCTGCTGCTGTTGTTCGGCGGGCTGCTCGCCCTGGTCCGCCGACGGTACTGGCTCGTCGCGGTCCTCGGGACGGTCGCGGCGTTCACGAAACCCGGGGTGCTCGCGCTCGCGGTCGCCCTCGCGGTGCACCTGGTCGTGCGGTGGGTCGCCTGGGTGCGTGCCGGTCGGGAGGCCGGGGACTTCCCCTGGCGCGAGCGGGTGGCGATCGTCGTGTCGGGGCTCGTCGTCGCCGCCGCGGGACTCGCGTGGCCGCTGGTCGCCGGGGCGGTGACGGGTCGACCGGACGCCTACCTGGCGACGGAGCTCTCGTGGTGGGTGGGGTTCGTCGGGCGGCCCCACTTCACGCCCCTGACACCGTGGTTCCTGATGGCGGGACGGTGGCTCGGGCCGATCGGCATCGTGCTCGTCGTGGCGGTGCTGCTCGGGGCGCTGTGGTTCTTCCGGCGCCGGGACGTCCGTGCCCTCGGGCCGGAGGTCGTGGGGTTCACGGCCGCGTACGCGCTCTACATCGTCGCGGTGTTCCTGCCGCAGCAGAGCCTGCCGCGGTTGCTCATGCCGATGGCGCCGGTCCTCGGGTCGGACGTGTTCGTCCGGACACGGCGGCGCGCGGCGACGTGGCTGCTCGTCGGGGTGGGTCTGCAGCCCGTGGCCGTCGTGCTGCTCTGGTTCCTCGGGTTCCCCTGAAGGGTCCCGCACTGAGCGCTAGGCGTCGAACGTGTGGAACCAGGCGGTGCCGCCCGGGTGCTGCACCGTGATCATCTCGTCGAGGTCACGGTAGGGGCCGTCCTGGTTGTGGCTGGCCGACTTGATGCGGATGGTGCCGTCGGGCTCGGTGAAGACCTCGGACACGATGGTGGTGTGGTCCGGTGAGTCGTTGTGGTTCCAGTCGAAGAAGACGATGTCCCCGACCTTGACCTTGTCCCGCTCGTCGAGGGAGCGCCGAGTGAGGCCGAACGTCGCCGCGTTGGCGTCGAGCCACGGGTCCATCGTCGGGCAGTAGGTCCACGTGGCCGAGTGCGCGGCACCACCGGAGCGGTTGTACCAGTCGGCGCGCTGCTTCCAGCCGCGGGCGACGAGCGTCTGGTTGACGTAGTTCGCGCAGTCGCCGCCGATCGGGTTCATGGTGCCGTACTCGGCGAGGTTGTAGTCCTTCCAGTGCCGCATCGCGTACTCGAGCTGGCGGTCGACCGCGGTGAGCGTGGCGTACGCGAGCGTCGTCGTCGCCAGGGCGGCTGACGCGTCCGGTGTCGGTGGTGCTGCCGGCGTGGTCGTCGCCGCGTCGCTCTGGGTCGCGCCGCTCTGCCCGTCGTTCGCCGCGCTGCCGTTGCCGTCCGAGCTCTGGTTCGCCGAGGCCACCGGGGCGATCGCGTCGGCGAAGAGCGCGACGTCGGCGTCCCCGGCCGTGTACATCGCCTGGTGCGGTGCGGTGAAGGTCACCTTCGTGGCGGTGGCCTTGACGTCGCGGGCGGGGACACCGCCGACGGTCACACCACGGACCGCGGCGAGCCCGGCACCGGTCACCGTGACCGTGACGCCGCCGGTGAGCGGGACCTGCGCGGGCGTGAGGGCCTTCGCGGTCGCCTTGTCCGAGCCGGAGCCCGCAGCCGGAGCCGAAGCAGCACCGGACGCCCGCCCCGCCGCACGTGATCCACCGGCCGCGGCCGAGGACGCGCCGGAGCCCTTCGGGGCGTCCGACGAGCAGGCCGCGGCGACGAGGCCGACGCCTGCGGCGCCCACGAGGGACAGGAGCGAACGACGCGTGAACGAGGAAGTCATGACCCCGTCATCGTACGGGACGCCCTCCGACACACGACGGGACGCGCGGACGGTCAGGCGTGGACGTCTGCCTCGGGCGAGGAAGCGGCCCCGGCTCCGGTGACGTTCACGAGCCAGGTCACGCCGAACCGGTCGGTCAGCATGCCGAACTCGTCTCCCCACGGTGCGACGGTCAGCGGCTCGATGACCGTGCCGCCCTCCGACAGCGCGGCGAAGAACCGGCGGAGGTCCTCGGCGTCGTCCCCGGACACCGACAGGGAGATGTTGCTCGTCGACGAACGCTCCATGCCGCTCGGGGTGTCGGACCCCATGAGGAGGAACCCGTTCGGCGTCACCAGCTGTCCGTGCATGATCTTGTCGACCTCGGCCGGGTCGTCGGAAGCGTGCATCTCGCCGAAGGTCCCGAGGCTCAGTTCACCGCCGAACACCGACTGGTAGAACTCCATCGCCTGGCGGGCGTCGTCGCGGAAGCCCAGGTAGGGGCTCAGGTGCGAGGTCATGGCGGGACTCCTCTGTCCGCCCGGGCGACACTGCCCGGTGCTCAGCGTCATCGTGGCACGGCGGGAGTACCCGCGCAACGATGTGACGTCACCACACAGCATGACCGCCGGACAGCAGAACGGCCCGGAACCGTGGGGTTCCGGGCCGTTCTGTCACGTGGTGGAGCTAAGGGGATTCGAACCCCTGACCTTCTCATTGCGAACGAGACGCGCTACCAACTGCGCCATAGCCCCAAGTGCTCGACCACACTAGCACCGTCGCGGAGCGGAACCGAAATCGGTCCGCGGCCCTCGGGCGTGCCGTCCGTCAGACCGCGCGACGGCGCCGCATGATCGCGTCGAGGTCGGCCTGTTCGTAGGCGTCGTCCCCGATGACGCCCATGCCCGCCCACTTGCTCGGCGGCGTCGGGGCGACGGGTGCGGTGGGGTCCGGCGTGGCCCGCAGCCCGAGCCGCTCCGCGAGCGTGCCCTGGTCGTGGGCGGAGAGCGCAGTCGCCGCCTCGTCGACGTCGGGCCGCATCCGCGACACGGTCGCGAGCGACGGGTCCGTCTGCCCGGCCCGGATCGCGGCAGCCTCGGCGTCCGCCTCGGCCTTGGCTGCGGCGACGCGCTCCTTCAACCGGGCGGCGAGCTCGGCCGACGACTCCGGCGCCGCGGCGGGAGCAGCGGGCTTCTCCACGTACAGGGGCTTCGGCACACGTGCCGGCGTCCAGCTCCGGTCGGTCTCGGACGGCTCGGCGACGGTCTCGGAACGCAGCGGCGGCGCCGGGTCCGTCCACGCACTGGCCGGCCTGGAGGCTCGGGTGGCGTCCGGCGCGGACGCCGCGGCACGGGTCTTCCGCGCCTGGGCCACCTGGTGCAGCTGGGCGAGGACGGCGGCGGACCCACCGGCGGCGACGATGCCCGCAACGGCGACGAGCCAGGCGGAGGGGGCCGCGACGAGGACGACGAGCGCCACGACGAGCCCGAGGGTGCCGAGCAGGGTCGCGCCGAGTCGGGAGCGACGCATGCGCATGGCGGTGAGTGCTGGCACGGAGGACGCCTTCTCGAGCGCAGGGGCCTGTTCGGCCAGTCGACGGGTGATCTCACGCTGACGTGCGGCCTCGTGCGCGCGGACGATCGCGGACCGCTTGGCTTCTTCGGACTTCGCGACCTTCTGCGCCTCGGCGAGGGACTTCGCGTTCATCTCGATGCGGACCTCGTCCGGCAGCTCGGCGGTCTGCGCGAGGATGCGGAGGGTCTGCTGCAGTCGGATGGCGTTCCGCTCCGTGGCGAGGTACTCACGCCGGGCGGCCCACGACGGCATCAGGTACACGAGCCACAGCACCGCCGCGACCAGCAGGACGATGCCGCCGCCCCATGACCCGAATCCCATGGGGGAAGGCTAGGGGTGGCCGTTCACCGCATCCGTGATTGGGGGACGTGTGTTGCGCGAGTCGCGAGCAGATCCACGGGAGGCGGGACGAGCCTCCCGGCCGGACCCACGCACCACGGGGCGGACGTCAGTGGAAGCGGCGCCCCGTGTCGATCGGAGCGGCAGCCTCGTCGCGGGCCGCGAGCGGGACGCTGCCGACACCCGGCGGGACGCGGCCGCCGACCCAGCGCTCCAGGACGCCCTCGCGGACCTCCTCCGCGACGAGGGCGAAGCAGAAGTGGTCGCGCCAGTCCCCGTTGATGTGGATGTAGCGGCGGCGGAGCCCCTCGTACCGGAACCCGAGCTTCTCGACGACGCGGAGCGACGGGGCGTTCTCCGGACGGATGCAGATCTCGAGACGGTGGATGCCGACGTTGCGGAAGCAGTGGTCGGTGGCCAGGGCGACAGCGATGGGCGTGACGTTGTGGCCGGCTGCCCCCTCGACCACCCAGTAGCCGATCGACGCACTGGCGAGCGAGCCGTAGCTGACGCCGGACACGTTGAGCTGACCGACGAAGCGGCCGTCGAGCTCCATCGCGAAGGGCAGTCCGAGTCCCGCACGGGCGTTGGCCTGGAGCGCGCGGATGCTGCCGCGGACGTCGGTGGAGACGTGCCCGGACGGGTTGGTCGCCTCCCAGGTGCTCAGCCAGGAGCGGTTCGTCGCGAGGGCCACGTCGAGGTCACGCGAGTCGCGGAGCCGGAGGGGGCGGATGGTGACCCGTCCGTGGGACAGGGTCGGGATGGTCGTCATCGGGCGGTTCCTCCGGTGCCCCGGCGGTCACCGGGACGGGTGTCCCGTGCGGGTCCGGGTGCACCGGGCCCGCACGGGATGGGTCGACTCATTCGCCCGCGTTGAACTCCTTGAGCCACGACTTGAGGTCGGGGCCGAGGTCCGCGCGGTCCGAGGCGAGCTGCACGATCGCCTTGATGTAGTCGAGTTTGTCACCCGTGTCGTACCGGCGTCCACGGAACACGACGCCGTACACGCCGCCGGTCCACTCCTCGGCGCTCGCCATCTTCATGAGCGCGTCGGTGAGCTGGATCTCGCCGCCCTTGCCGGGCTCCTGCTTCTCGAGGACGTCGAAGACCTCGGGGCGGATGACGTAGCGGCCGATGATGGCCAGGTTCGAGGGCGCCTCGCCCTGTGCCGGCTTCTCGACGAGGCCGGTGATCTTCACGACGTCGTCGGTGTCGGTCGGCTCGACCGTGGCGATGCCGTAGAGGTGGGTCTGCGACTCCGGGACCTCGAGCAGGGCCACGACGGTGGCGTTCTTCTGGCCCTGGACCTCGATCATGCGCTTGAGCAGCGGGTCACGGGCGTCGATGATGTCGTCGCCGAGGAGGACGGCGAAGGGTTCGCGACCGACGTGCATCTTGGCGCGGAGCACCGCGTGGCCGAGGCCGAGCGGGTCGCCCTGTCGGACGTAGTGCATGTCGGCGAGGTCCGTCGACTGGTTGACCTTCTGGAGCTTCTCGTGGTCGCCCTTCTTGCGGAGGGTCTCCTCGAGCTCCGACACGTGGTCGAAGTGGTTCTCGAGCGCGTTCTTGTTGCGCCCGGTGATCATCAGCACGTCGGTGAGACCGGCGTCGACTGCCTCTTCCACCACGTACTGGATGGCTGGCTTGTCGACGACGGGGAGCATCTCCTTCGGCATCGCCTTGGTCGCGGGGAGGAAGCGAGTGCCCAGCCCTGCAGCTGGGATCACCGCCTTGGAAATCTGGAAGCCCATGTCGATGACCGTATCCGATGGGGGTTGCGGGGTCATGTCGCCGGAACGGAGGACACGGGCTTTGCGCGGAGGTCTGGCGGGTTCCCGCACTGCGGCGCGGTCGCGGGGCGGTCGCGGGCCGCCGCGGGGCGGTCGCGGGCCGCTGCGGGGCGGTCTGCGCCGCGGGGCGGTCTGCCCGCGGTCGTTAGACTCCTGCGCATGATCCCCGATCTCGGCAACGAGAAGCGCGCGCTGCGGGCCGAGCTCCGGCAGCGGCGACGCACCAGGACCACCACGGAGCGGGACACCGACACCGCCGCACTCACCGCGACCCTGCAGCGGTTCGCCGAGGAGCGGCAGGTGCACTCCGTCGCGCTGTACCTGTCGGCGTCCGACGAACCGAACGTCCGACCGTTCCTGAACTGGGCGTTCGAGCACGGCATCCGGGTACTCCTCCCCGTCACCCGCGAGGACGGCCTGCTCGACTGGGCGGTCGGCGACGGGTCCTCCGAGACCGAGGGCCTGTTCGGCATGCCGGAGGTCGTCGGCGAGGTGCTCTCCCCGCTCGCGATCAACGACGTCGACGCGATCCTCGCCCCGGCCGCTGCGGTCGGGCACGACGGCGTCCGGATGGGATGGGGCCGCGGCTACTACGACAAGACCCTCGGGTCCATGGCGAACCGGCCGCCCGTCTATGCTGTGATCTTCGACGCGGAGTACCTCGACGAGGTCCCGCGCGAGCCCCACGACGAACCCGTCGACGGCATCATCACGCCGTCACGCATCATCACGTTCCGGAGTTAGACGTGCCCACCTACTCGTACCGCTGCACCGAGTGCGGCACCGCGTTCGACATCAAGCAGTCCTTCTCCGACGCCACGCTCACCGAGTGCCCCACGTGCGGCGGTGTGCTCCGCAAGGTGTTCTCCCCCGTCGGTGTGACGTTCAACGGCGGCGGCTTCTACCGGACCGACTCGCGACCGACGCCGAAGGGCGAGGGGTCGGGGTCGTCCGGATCGGGGTCGTCGTCGGGGTCGTCCGACGCCAAGCCCGCTGCAGCGAAGCCCGCGTCCTCGTCCGGCTCGTCGTCCTCCGGTTCCTCCTCGTCGGGGTCGTCGTCGTCCGGCTCGTCGTCCTCCGGCTCGTCCGCGTCCTGACCGGGTCTCCTCCGCGCCGATAGGTTGAGGTGTCGCTGACCGGCGGCCGTCCTCGACCCGGAAGGAGTCCCGCATGAAGGGCTTCAAGGAGTTCCTGCTCCGCGGAAACGTGATCGACCTGGCCGTCGCCGTGGTGATCGGTGCCGCGTTCACCGCGATCGTCACCACCATCGTCAAGGCCCTGATCAACCCGCTGATCGGTGCGGTGTTCAACGCGTCGAGCCTGGACGAGGCACTCGTCTGGAAGATCCCGACGGTGTCCGGCGGGCACGCGTCGATCCTCTTCGGCGCGGTCATCGGCGCCGTGATCAACTTCCTCATCGTCGCCGCGGTCGTGTACTTCGCGCTCGTCGTTCCGGTGAACCACCTCAAGAAGGTCGCGTTCGAACGCGTCAAGAACGACGTCGAGCAGACCCCGCAGGACGTTCCACCGACCGACGTCGAGGTGCTGATGGAGATCCGCGACCTGCTCCGCACGCAGAACGGGGAGCCGGTGAACACGGGCTCGGGCGCCCACGTCGCCCCGAGCACCGCGCCCCAGGGCCCCGGCATCGGCGGCTCCACGAAGCTGTAGCGCTCCCGCACCGCAGAACGGACACCGCACCACGCTTCAACGCGGTGCGGTGTCCGTTTCGTGGTTCGCAGGGATCAGCGAACGCGGAAGTCGATCCGGCAGCGCCCTAGGCGGCGACCGCGCGCTCGCGCCGGCGCTTCGCCACGAGGGCCATCACGTACTGGGTGCCGGCGACGACGTGCCCGGCGGTGCCGAGCCACACGAAGACGAGCGCGGTGACCCGGATCCACGAGTGCTCCGACGCCCACGACGTCGACGAGAACAGCAGCACCGGCAGCCCCACGAAGAGCAGCGCCGACCGGACCTTGCCCGTCCAGGAGACGTCGAGGTCGGGGTCGCCGTTGAACCACACGCTCGACAGCAGGGCGAGCACGGCGTCGACGACCACGATGACGACGACGACGATCCACGGCAGCAGCCCGACGAGCACGAGCGACAGCACGATCGCGATGATCGCCAGGCGGTCCGCGACGGGGTCGAGTGCCTTGCCGAGCTTGGACGTCTGGTTGAACTTCCGCGCGATGAAGCCGTCAGCCCAGTCCGAGACACCGAGCACCACCAGCGAGACGAGCGCCCACCCGGGGTGGTCCTGGACGACCAGGGTCACGAAGACCGGGATGAGCAGGAACCGCACGAGCGTGATGAGGTTCGGCCAGGTCTGCCAGTCGGGGCGGGTCCGCTGTGCGGCGTCGGTCATCGGGTGCTTTCGATCGGGTTCTGAGATCTCCAGCGTACCCATCACCAATGTGGAGGCCGGTCCCCGAGCAGGCGGGCGTCGTTCTCGCCCGAGGCGTGCCGCTCCGGCTCCGGCGCGGGAGCCGGGTCGAAACCCGGCACCGGCTGGGTGGTGACGCGTCTGCTCGGCCGAGCCGGGCCTCTCCCCACCGGCACGGCCGCCCCGCCGCTGGCGCGTCGGTCCGGAACCGGCGGCGTGGGCCCAGGCTGGTCAGTGGTGACCACAGGACGGGCTGGAGGCTCGACCACCGTCGCGTCGTCGGCTCGCGTCCACGACCCGACCAGATGGTCCGTGTCCGGCGTGACCGGACCGGTGGGCCGGGAGGCCCGCCTGCTCATCGGCGTGCAGGGATCGGGGGGATGGAGATCTCCTGCGTCGCACCGCGGTCGACACCGAGCACGGCCGCGACGGTGTTCGCCACCCGGTCCGGGTCGGAGAACAGCTGGAACGCATGCACGCGCACGTAGTGCCAACCGAGTCGACGGAGCACCTCGGGCCGGAGCCGCAGCGACTCGCGCAGCGAGCCCTTGACCAGCGACGCGTCGGTCTCGATCGTGACGCAGACCCCGCCGTGCGCGGCGACCAGGCCGAGCTTGCCGCGGTGGCCGAGTGCGACGGGGATGCCGCGCATCTCGAGCCGCCGTGCCAGGTCGACGAGCAGCGGGTCGGAGTCGTCCGGCACGTACTCGGCGGTGGTGCGGGCACGGACCTCGGCCAGGATCTCGGCGAGGGCGACGGTGCCGTGGCCCATGCGCTCGGCCTCGATGTCGGACGGCTGGAAGCACGTGACGATGACCATCGAGCGGCGGGCGCGGGTCATGGCGACCGCGAGCAGGCGCACGCCGCCCGGCTTGCCGAGCGGGCCGAAGTCACGGAGGACCCGGCCATGCGGGGTGCGGCCGTACCCGATGGAGAACACGACGCGGTCGCGGCTCTGGGCGACGGACTGCTCGAGCGTGGCGACGATGAACGGTTCGGCGCGGTCGCCGATGACGAACTCGGTCAGGTCCTTGTGGCCCTGCGCCGCGGTGAGCACGGCCTGCTCGACGCGCACGGCGTGCTTCGCCGACGCGGTGATGACCATGAGCGACTCGGTCGGACGGGTGCGGGCGTGGTCGATGACGAGCCGGACCACGCGGTCCACCTCGGCGTCGACGCTCTCCACGGCGCCGGACTCGGGGTCCGGCACGGCCTTGCCCTCGCTGACGTAGTCGAGGGCGATGGACCCGTGCCCGAGGAACGAGCCGGCCCATGGCAGCGACTCGATCCGGCCGCCGTAGAAGCGACGGTTGACGAGCTCGGCCAGGTCCTCGCCGCCGGCGCGGTACGACCGCGTGAGCGACAGGGTGGGCAGGAGCGTCGAGAGCTTCGCGAGCGCGGAGTCGGCGTGCAGGGCGTCGAGCGTGTCCTCGTCCACCTGGAGTGCGCGGTGCGCGGGGTCCACGGCGATGCGGAACGGCGAGGGCGTCTGCGTGACCGGGTCACCGAAGACGACGGTCTGGCGGGCGCGGCGGACGGCGTCGACCGTCTCGGCGATGGTCACGGCGCCGGCGTCGACCAGGATGACCGTGTCGAACGGCATCGTGTCGGCGATCTGCGGGACCTCGTACGGCGAAGCCAGCCACACCGGGGCGATCGACCGGGACAGGTGCGGGGCGGAGTCCTGCAGGAGCCGCGAGGTGATCGCGCCGTCCTTGAGCTGGGACTTCAGCGCTGCCGCCTCCTCCGGCCAGTCGACGAGGCCGACCTTCCAGTTCTCGGCGAGCTGCCATGCGAGGCCCTGCGAGACGCCGGCTGCGTGCGCGTCGTCGACCAGGCGGAAGTCGGCCTCGACCCGGTCGAGCATGTCGGTGTTCGCGCCGAGCAGTGCCCGGTCGGACTCGAGCATGGTCTCCAGCGCCGACTGCCACCACGCGAGCTCGAGCTCGGCGGGCACCTGGGTGTCCGGCACGTGGCGGTTCGCGAGGTCGGTGATGAGGGGTTCGAGCTGCAGGTCGCGCAGGGTCTGCATGAGCTCCGTGCGCTCCTGCAGGTTGTGCAGGACGTCGGACTCCTCGGCGAGCGTGCCGATGTACGGCAGGAGCTGGTCGACGGGCACGTTGGCGAGCTGCTCGTCACGGCTGCTGCGGCCGAGCGGCTCGTCGAGGCGCGCGAGGTCCTCGGTGACGTTCGAGTAGAGCACCTGCACGTCGGCGATGCCCGTGGGCACCTCGGGGGCAACACCGGCGGCGACGTAGCGCTGCCACAGGACGCGCTGCTGCTGCACGCGGGTCAGCGCCTCGTGCAGGTCGGACACGTGGACGCCCGGTCGGACGTACTCGCGCGCGAGCTTCTTGAGGCGACGACGGTTGGTGCTCGACATCGGGGCACCCTCACCGCGCGGCGCGGTGGCGGCGACGAGCTCGGACACGGAGCGGTCGAACACGACGGGCAGGAAGCGGTCGAGCGTGTCGCGGATCTCGGTGAGCAGGCGGAGGTAGATGCCGAGCTCGTTGATCGTCGTGAACTGGCGCATCCGCGTCGTCGCGATGAGCTCGTGCGCGCGCTGGAGCAGCGTCGGCAGGGACCCGCCGTGCAGTTCCTTGGCGATCCGGTGCGCACGCTGGGCGCCGTCGCTCGAGGAGAACTTCGCGCCGTACCAGGGCGAGTCGTCCGGGCCGTAGCGGAACTCACCGAGGTTCGCGGCGCTGACCATCGTCTCGGCGACGCGGGACCGGCCGGTGACCATGGCGCTGACGGACTGCTTCGAGAGCCGGGCGGTCGTCGACGGCGGCACAGGCAGGAGCGAGAGCCGAGACAGCTCGACGAGGCAGTCGAGCACGCTGACGCCGAAGTCGGCGTCGGTGCGGGACAGTGCGCCGCGGTAGTCTGTGAGGACCTTGCGGAGCCGGACGAGGGCGTCGTCGACCTCGCGGAGGTTCGGCCGGGTCGCCTTCTCGTTGCGGGCGATCGCGCGGACCACGTCACGGCGGAGGGTCGCGGGGGTGACCGCGACGCCGGGCAGCTGGACCTCGCCGAAGCGGGCGGCGATCCCGCGCAGGGTGGCACGGCGCGGGCTGACGACGAGGACGCGCTTGTTCGCGGCGACGAGACCGCCGAGCGCGTTCACGATCGTCTGCGTGCCGCCGGTGCCGGGCAGGGTCTTCACGACGATCGAGTTGCCGGCCGTGATCTGCGCGATCACGTTCT
Source organism: Curtobacterium sp. GC_Cur_3 (assembly GCF_026544205.1). Taxonomy (GTDB): domain Bacteria; phylum Actinomycetota; class Actinomycetes; order Actinomycetales; family Microbacteriaceae; genus Curtobacterium. The sequence continues at coordinate 23,099 of NZ_JALNUI010000026.1, read as the reverse complement.
CCTGCTCGTCGTCGGCGTCGAGCAGGAGCGTGTCGGTGTCGGGGCTGCGCTCGTCCGACGGGGTCTGCTCGACCGGGTGGTACGACTGCTCGACCTGCCACTTGGCGCTCGGGTTGCCGGCGAGGGCGTCGAGCACCGGGTGGGACAGGTCCTTCGTGTCCTCGACCAGGCCGACCGCGACCTCGGCGAACGTCGACACGACGAGGCGGGCGTGGACGGAGAAGCCGGGGATGTGCGCCGTGAGTCCACGGAGGCGGTCGATCACGGGGTTCGGGGTGAAGGAGCCGTCCTGCTGCGCGAGCGCGACGAAGGACTGGGCGTCGAGCGTCACGCCGTACTGCTCGCGGAGTGCGTCGGCGAGCGCCGGGTTCAGCACGGGTTCGCCGAGCAGGCGGACCTCGAAGTCGCGGCCGTGGCGGCGGATGGCCAGCGGACGCAGGAGCACCGGGCCGCGGAACTGCTCGTCGCCGTGCTTCCAGTCGGCCATGCCGATGCCGAGGTTCACGGCGTCGATGCCGCGGACGGTGGCGAGCTCGGTGCCCTTGGCTTCGACGTGCCCGGCGGCGATGCGGGCCGCGCGGAGGGCGACTTCGTCGCGGATCAGGCTCGAGAGCAGGGTGGTCTTGCCGGTGATGAACTGCGCGAGACCGCCGGGGTGGGTCGTCGAGAGCTCGATCCTGGCGCGGGGGTGGTCCGCGAAGTGCACGAGGGGGCTGGCGCCGCCGACGCCCGCGAGCTGCTCGCGCCAGGCGTCCCAGACGGGCTCTGCGGCGTTCGTCGCGGTGAGCCTCGGGTCGCCGAGGGAGATCGCGTGCGGGCTCGTCACCTGGAGTTCGGGCTGGAGGGACCGGCCCAGGTCGTCGCCGTCGTGCTCGGTGTCTGCGCCGGTGGTGGCGTCCGGAGTGCTCGTCGTGTCGTCCTGATCGTCGCGGTGGTCGTCGTGCGCCTGGCCCCCGGGCGCGTCGGAACCCGTGGCGGGGACGTCGTTCACGTCGTCCTCGCCGTCGGTCACCCTGTCCGCACGCCACACAACGCCCACTGTAAGCGGAACCGCGGCACCACTCCGGCAATGAACCGTGGTTTCGGCAAGATCGGCGGGGTCGTGGACAGGTTCCGGCGGCGCCGTCTGTGGTACCAACGTGGCATGGCCATCGACGACCGACCCGCCCCGCCCACCACCGCTCCGTCCCGGCGTCGATCGGTCCCCGCCGAGATCTCGCGCTCGTGGCTGCTCGTCTCCGGCACCGCGTCCGAGCGCTTCGACGGTGCCGTCCGGTCCCGCGCCGACCAGGTGATCCTCGACATCGAGGACGCCGTCGACCCCGCCGCGAAGCCCGCGGCCCGGTCCACCGTGGCCGAGTGGCTCACCGGCGGCGGTGACGCCTGGGTGCGGATCAACGACGTCACGACCGACTTCTGGGAGGACGACGTCGAGGAGCTCCGCGGCCTGCCCGGGCTGCAGGGCGTGATGCTCGCGAAGACCGAGAGCCCGGCGCAGGTCACCGACACGTGGCACCGGCTCGGCGGGCACACCCCCGTGATCGCCCTCGTCGAGTCCGCCCTGGGCATCGAGGAGTCGGTCTCGATCGCCAGGGCACAGGGCGCGTTCCGTCTGGCGTTCGGCAGCGGTGACTACCGGCGCGACACCGGCACCTCGGCCGACACCCTGGCGATGGCGTACCCGCGGTCCCGGCTCGTGGTCGCGTCCCGCGTCGGCGACCTGCCCGGCCCGATCGACGGCCCCACGGTGGGCTCGTCGCACCCGATCCTCCGCGAGCAGTCGCAGGTGGCGGTCTCGCTCGGCCTCACCGGCAAGCTCTGCCTGGACACCGAGCAGCTGCCCGTCATCAACGAGGTCATCTCCCCCACGCCGACCGACGTGGCCTGGGCGCAGGACTTCCTCGACGACTTCGAGGCCCGCGGCCGCGTCATCCGCGACGGCTCCGACCTGCCCCGACTCGGACGCGCCCAGAAGATCCAACGACTCGCCGAGGCCTTCGGCGTCGAAGCACGCTGAGGAACTGATGACCTGGTCAGCACCCGACCCCGCACACCGTCCCGATCCGGCAGCCGAGGCCTGGGCGCGCGGCGGCTCGACGCTCTTCCCGCCCGGCAAGCTCGCCGACCGGATCTCCACCGTGCTGCTCCTGGTGTTCGGGGCGGTGCTGACGGTCGTCACGGCGATCGTGGCGGTCGTCGCGATCGCCTCGGCCACGGCATCGTGCGACGCGGCTGCCGGATGCACGCCAGGTGGCTGGTTCGGCGGTGCGGCGATCGCGGTCGGTGGAGCGTTCGTGATCGGCGTCGCCACGGTCGTGCTGGCGATCGGCGCGTGGGTCCGGCGGCGGACGTCGTGGTGGATCGCCGCGGTCGGCTTCGTGCTGGCGATCGTGTGCATCACGGTCGGCGGGGTCGTGTTCGTGGCCGCGTCCGACGACGGCGCCGGCGCCGCCACGGGGTCGAGCAGCAGCGTCGCCTGAGCGGGTCGCGCCGGTTCCCCACTCCGACTCGGAACGACACCGTCGCTGTCGTACGACCTCGACGATGTCGCACCACGCGACGCACGGTCCGACACGACGCACGTCGAACGACACGTGCCACGTCGCACGATGCGGACGCAGGCTGCGGGCCCTGGACCCGGCCACCCACCGGACGGGAGGCTCGGTGCCGGGCCGCCACGAGCCTCCAGGCCGGTGGGTGCGGGCCACGCACCGCGCGCCGGGCGACATCGTCGATGTCGTACGACATCGACGATGTCGCGCGCTGGCCTGGCGGCGGTGCTGCGCGAGTCGGAACGACAAGGTCGATGTCGTACGACGTCGACCCTGTCGTTCCGAGTCGGGGGGGGAAGGACGATGAGGACCGCGCCCCGTTCCTGAACCCCGGCGCGCGACACAGCGCATGCTGGGCCCATGAAGCAGCGAACCATCGGTGACACCGACGTCAGCGCGATCGGACTCGGCGGCATGCCGATGTCCATCGAGGGACGACCCGACGAACGGCGTTCCATCGCCACCATCCACGCCGCGCTCGAAGCGGGCGTGACCCTCATCGACACCGCGGACGCCTACCACCTGGGCGGCCACGACGAGGTCGGCCACAACGAGGAGCTGATCGGCCGCGCCGTCCGCGAGTTCCACGGCGACGCCGGCAGCGTGCTCATCGCCACGAAGGGCGGCCACCTGCGCCCCGAGGCCGGCAACTGGACGCAGAACGGCCACCCGGCGTACCTCAAGGAGGCGGCGAAGGCCTCAGCGAAGCGCCTCGGCGTCGAGACGATCGACCTGTACCAGTTCCACCGCCCGGACCCCGCCGTGCCGTACGCGGACTCGATCGGGGCGCTCGCGGAGCTCCTCGACGAGGGCGTCATCCGGATGGCGGGCATCTCGAACGCGGACGTCGACCAGATCCGGCAGGCGAACGAGGTCCTCGACGGGCGGCTCGTCTCCGTGCAGAACCAGTACTCGCCGGCCTTCCGGTCGAGCGAGGCCGAACTCGAGCTCTGCGACGAGATGAGCATCGCGTTCCTGCCGTGGAGCCCCCTCGGCGGCATCGCCGGTGCGTCGGACCTCGGCACGACCTACCAGGACTTCGCCACCGTGGCGCGGGACCGTGGGGTCACGCCGCAGGTCATCGCGCTCGCGTGGGAGCTGGCGAAGAGCGACGTCGTCATCCCGATCCCCGGTGCGTCACGCCCGCAGTCGATCCTCGACTCCGTGACCGCGGCCACCATCCGCCTCCGTCCGGAGGACGTCGACCGACTCGACCGGTCGCTCGCGACCGCCTAGTCCGCAACCGCTCGACGACGCGCCCCGAACCCTCCTGACGGGAGGCTCGGGGCGCGTCCGACATGCAGGCCGCGGTCAGCCGCGGGCCGGCCGCGCTCGGCTCAGCCGCAGACCTTGCTGAGGGACTTCGTCGAGGACTGCGCGTCCGTGATGGCGGACTGCAGCTTGGCGGCGTCGGCCGAGCCCGGGTCCTTCGCGTACGTCTGGAGCTCGCCGACGAGCTTCGAGAACGACCGCTCGAACTCGGACGCCGCGGCGTGCACCTGCTCGTTCGACACGTCGTCGGTGGCGGACTTGAGCTTCGCGTCGAACTTCTGCAGCTCGGAGACGGCCTTGTCGGGGTCGCTCTGCAGGTTCGCCGTCTGCTCCTGCAGCTCGCTCGCCACGGACTTCATGTCGCCCTCGAGCGACTTGCACGCGGCCGCCTTGGACTGCCCCTCCGGCGTGGGGGTCGCGTCGCCGCCGGAGCCGCCCGAGGCGCAGCCGGCGAGCAGCAGGGCCGTGACGAGGGCGGTGGTGAGTGCTGCGGTCTTCTTCATCGTGGTCCCCCGGGTGCGTGGCGAGCCGAGGACCCGAGCGGGACCACGGAGCGTGCCCGAGCGTACACATCGGCTCCGGACGGGAACGGTCTGACGTCCTCCGGCCAACCACGACGCGTCCGTGCACCGGTCGCGTACGGTCGAGGACATGCAGGCCATCACCTTCGACGCCCCGGGCGACGAGCGCGTCCTCACCCTCTCCGAGCTCCCCGACCCGACGCCGGCTGCCGGCGAGGTCCTGGTGGAGGTCGCAGCCGCCGGGGTCAACAACGCCGACCTGCAGCAACGCCAGGGGAACTACCCGCCGCCGCCCGGAGCCTCGGACGTGCTGGGCCTCGAGGTCTCCGGCACGATCCGCGCCCTCGGCGCCGACGTCAGCGGGTGGGCCGTCGGCGACCGCGTGTGCGCGCTGCTCTCGGGCGGCGGGTACGCCTCGCTCGTGGCCGTCCCCGCGACGCAGCTGCTCCCCGTGCCGGACGGGCTCGACCTCGTCGAGGCGGCCGCGCTGCCCGAGGCCGCGTGCACGGTGTACTCGAACCTCGGCATGATCGCCGGACTCCGCCCGGGGCAGACGCTCCTGGTGCACGGCGGCACGGGCGGGATGGGGTCGCACGCGGTTCTCTGGGCGAAGGCCCTCGGCGCCCGGGTGATCGCGACCTCCGGTGGGGAGCGCAAGGTCGCGGCGTCGCGGGAGCTCGGTGCCGACCTGGTGATCGACCACCGCACCGAGGACTTCGTCGCCTGCGCCAAGGAGTTCACGGGCGGTGTCGGGGTGGACGTCGTGCTCGACGTCGTCGGCCCGGACTACCTGGAGCGGAACCTCGACGTCCTCGCGCCGAACGGGCACATCGCCGTGATCGCGTCGGGCAGCGGCACCGAGGCCACGCTGCCGTTCGGCATGCTCATGCGCAAGCGCGCGACGATCAGCGGCACGACCCTGCGCGCCCGGCCCCTCGCCGAGAAGGCCGCGATCGTCGAGGCCGTCCGCTACAACGTCTGGCCGTTCGTGGCCGACGGTCGGGTGCGCCCGGTCGTCGACGCGGTGCTGCCGCTCGCCGAGGCCGCCGAGGCACACCGCCGCATCGCGTCCGGCGACGTCATCGGGAAGCTGCTGCTCCGGCCCTGAGGCACGGTCCAGCGCGCGGCGCGGGCGGACCGATCGCGCCCCGCACCACCATCGGGCGGGCGGACTGGCCGGCGCGCTACGCGCCGACGCGGGAGAGGAACTCCACGAGCGCCGGGTGCTGCGGGTCGTCGAGGACCGCGGCCGGGGCACCCTGCTCGACGACCTCGCCGCGGTGCAGGAACACGATGCGGTCGGCGACGTTCCGCGCGAAGTGCATCTCGTGCGTGGTCATCAGGATCGTGGAGCCCTGCTGCTTGAGCTCGGTGACCAGGTCGAGCACCTCCCCGACGAGCATCGGGTCGAGGGCGCTCGTGACCTCGTCGAGGAGCAGCAGCTCGGGGTCGGACGCGATGGCGCGGACGATCGCGACGCGCTGCTGCTGCCCGCCGGAGAGCCGGTCCGGGTACGACCCCGCGAAGTCGGCGAGGCCGATCCGGTCGAGGAGCCGTCGGGCCGTCTGCTCCGCGGTCGCCCGGTCCACGCCGTGCACCTTCCGCGAGGCCAGCGTGACGTTGTCGAGCACGGTGATGTGCGGGAACAGGTTGAACTGCTGGAACACCACACCGATGCGGGCCCGGGTGGCGTCGACGTCCACGCGGGGGTCGGAGATGTCCGCACCCTGCAGCAGGACCTGGCCGTCGTCGATGCCCTCGAGCAGGTTCACGGTCTTGAGCAGCGTCGACTTGCCCGAGCCAGAGGCGCCGATGACGCAGATGACCTGGTGCTGGTCGACGGTCAGGTCGATGCCGCGCAGGACCTCGTGCTCGCCGAACGACTTCCGGAGCCCGCGGAGCTCGAGGACGGGTGCGCCGGTCATACGGTGCCGCCGATCTGTTCGCGCCGCTGCTGCCGCCGGGCGATGGCGTCCGTGACCCGGATGAGCGGCAGGCTGATCACGACGAAGAGCAGGCCGGCGACCAGGTACGGCGTGAAGTTGTAGGTCTCCGCCTGGGCGATCTGCGCCGACCGCACGGCGTCGACCGCGCCGAGGATCGACACCAGGCCGACGTCCTTCTGCATCGAGACGAAGTCGTTCATCAGCGCGGGCGTGACCTTGCGGATCGCCTGCGGCAGCACGACCAGCCGCAGCGTCTGGGTGTGGGACAGGCCGAGCGACCGCGCGGCCAGGCGCTGGGACGGGTGCACGGCCTCCATGCCGGCGCGGAGCACCTCGGCGACGTAGGACGAGTACGTCAGCACGATCGCGATCGTGCCCCAGAACTCCGGCGGCAGCCGGGGGAAGACGCCGAGGCCGGGCAGGCCGAAGCCGACCAGGTAGAGCACGATGATGAGCGGCAGGCCGCGGAACAGGTCGGTGTAGGCGGTCGCGAGCATCCGGAGCGGGAAGAACACCGGGCTGCGCAGGCCCCGCACGACGGCGAGCACGGTGCCGAACACCGCGACGCCGATCGACGCGAAGAACAGGATCCGCACGTTCAGCCACAGACCGAGCAGGATGTCGGGGAACGTCGAGGCGGCGACGCCCGGATCGAAGAACGACTGCTGGACGGCGGCCCAGCCCGGGGTGTTGACGACGCCGAAGTACGCGATCGCCAGGACGACGAGCGTCGAGACGACGGACATCACGACGGAGCGGCGGCCGCGCTGGCGGCGCCAGAGCCGGCGTTCGAGCTCGATCTGGCTGGGTGCCGGCGCCGGTCCCGGTGCCGCGACGGGGGTGCCCGCGCCGGCTCCTGCTGGGAGGGTCACGTGCTACTTCAGGACGGGGGTGTTCGTCTTCGATGACAGCCACTTGGTCTGCAGGTCCTGCAGCGTGCCGTCGTCGTCGAGCTTCTTGACGGCCGCGTCGACCTTCTTGGTCAGCTCGGAGTCCTTGGGCAGCACGAACCCGAACTGGTCGCCCTTGCCGTCGGCGGGGAACTGCGCCGAGACGGTGCCGTCGTCGAGCTGCGCGGAGGACATGTAGAACGCGGTGGGCAGGTCGGTGACGATGGCGTCGATCTGGCCGGACTTCAGCGCCAGCACGGCGTCGTCGTTCGAGTTGAACACCTGCGGGGTGACGCCGAGGGTGTCCTTCACGCTGGTGATGCTCGTCGAACCGGCAGCGACGCCGATCGTGTCCTGCTTCAGCGTCGCGATCGTGGTGTCGTCGACCGCCTTCGAGGTCTTCGTCGTCACGACGGCCTGGGTCGTCGTGTAGTACGGCGACGACATGTCGACGGCCTTCTTGCGCTGCGACGAGATCGAGAACTGCTGGATGTTCAGGTCCCAGTCCTTCGGACCAGGGGCGACCGCGCTGTCGAAGGTCGAGCGCTTCCACACCACGTCGGACTTGGCGTAGCCCATCTCCTTCGCGACGGCGTACGCCACGGCGGACTCGAAGCCCTTGCCGGACTGCGGCTTGTTGTCCTCCACCCACGGGGAGTACGCGGGCTGCCCGGTCGCGATCGTGAGCTTGCCGTCGGTGACGGCACCGTCGGAGCTGCCCGAGCCCCCGGCGGAGCAGGCGGACAGCGCGATGGCGGCGACGGCAGCGGCCGCGATGGCGAGGGACAGACGGCGGGTGAGGGTCACGAGGGGCCTTCGTCAGGGGGGCGTGGGGGCAGGAGGAATCGTACGGGGAACTGGTACACCACCGCGACCTGCGCCGTCATGGGGCGTCAGGACGAGAGCGTGAAGTCCTCGAACGAGAAGCCCGGGGAGACCAGGCAGCTCACGAGGACCTCGCCGTCGCCGGGCAGGGTCCGCTGCCACACGCCGCCGCGCACGAACGCCTGCGCGTCGTTCACGCGGTCACGGCCGGCGTCCGGCCCGAGGGTGATCTGCGCCCCGGGTTCGGGCTGGTCGCCGGACCCGCCGAGCTCGAGCACGACCGAGTCCGGTCCGTGCCACATCCAGATCTCGTCGCTCGTGACCCGGTGCCAGGCGGACGACTCCCCCGGCGGCAGCAGGAAGTGGATGAGGGTGGCGGCGGGCCGCTCGCCCGCGGAGGTCGTCACGGTCGCCGGGGAGGTCCACGTGCGGACGTACCAGCCGCCCTCCGGGTGGGGCTCCATCCCGAGGGCCGCTGCGCGCTGGGGCACGTCGAGCCACTCGATGACCTCACCGTCGACGGTCCGTCGTGCCATCTGCTTCGTCATGCCACCATCCTCCCGCCCTGCGGCCGGTCCGGACGCCCGTCGGCGCGCACCGTCCCGCGGATCACCGTGGCGACCGCACGCCCGGCCCCGTCCTCCACGAGTTCGGCGAGCGCGTCGGGCACCGTCCGGCTGTCGACGTCGAACACGGCCAGGTCCGCGCGGGCCCCGACGGCGAGGTGTCCGATCCGGTCCTGCCCGACGGCGAGCCCCATCGCGTGTGCCCCACCGAGCGTCGCGGCCGCGAGCAGCCGTTCGTGCAGGTCGCGGTCGCCGTACCCCTGCGCGCGGGCGATCCGGTGCAGCGCGGTGACGTCGGCCATCAGGTCGAGCGACGGGGACGAGGACAGCGAGTCGGTGCCGATCGCGATCGGGCTGCCTTCACGGAGGTAGTCCGCGACGGGCGGCGGGTCGAGGCCGATGACCGCGTTCGACCGCGGGCACAGCGCCACGGCGGTCCCGCGGGCTCGGAGCAGCGCACGGTCGGCGGCCGTCATGTACACGCCGTGCGCGATGTGGCAGTCCGGCCCGAGGACGCCGAGCCGGTCCACGAACGCGGTCGCGCTCGCGCCGAACCCGAGCGCGCGCATGGCCCGGAACGACGGCGCGTTCGCCAGGTGCCAGTCGGTGCCGTGCAGGTCGGTGCCGTCGACCCCCGCGAGCCGCTCCCCCTCGAAGGCGGCCTCGCCGAGGTGCAGGTGCAGGCGCAGCCCCCGCTGCCGCACGATGTCGGGGAGCTCCAGCAGCGGTGCGACGTCGAGCGAGTACGGCGCGTGCGGGGACAGTCCGGCCCCCGGCGTGGTCGGGATCCGGGCGAGTTCGTCGAGGACCTGGTCGCGGCCGTGCTGCTGCCAGGCCGCGTTCTCCCAGTCCATCACCTCCCAGTAGGCGATCCCGCCGAGTCCGGCGTCCTCGAGCGCGGTCGCGGCCTCGATGTCCGTCACGACGTCGGCGATGCTCGTCACCCCCGCGACGATCGAGCGGCGCGCGCCGTCCGCGGCTTCTGCTCGCCAGTCGTGCGGTTCGGCGTAGTCGCGGTTGAACGCGGCGGCCCAGTCCTCGAAACCGGCGTACTGGCCGGAGCCGACACTGGCCATGCCGGTGTACTGCAGATGGGAGTGTGCGTTCACGAGCCCGGGCAGCAGGGCACCCCGCCAGCGCCGCTCGGTGAACGCGCTGCCGTCGAGCTGGTCGACGACCCAGGACCGCTCGCCGACGTGCAGGATCCGCCCGTCCCGCACCGCGACGGCACCGTCGGCGATGGGCGGCGCGGTCATCGGCACGACGATCCGGGCGGAGTGCACGGTGGTCGCGGCCGTCACCCCGCTCATGCGGGGTCCCCGAAGCGGCTGGTCCGGACGTCCGGCTCGCGGTCCACGGGGTGTTCGGCAACACGGACGGGAGGCTCGACTCGGCTCCCGAAGGCGGCGAGCGCCGCGCGGGCGGTCGCCTCGTCCACCGCGGGGTCGATCGGCACGACGGCGCGCTCGAGCTCGTCGCCGTGCTCGAGGAGCATCCGCACGGCACCGAGCTGCGCCGCGAAGGAGAGGTCCATGATCTCGACCGGGTTGCCTTCGGCCGCGGTGATGTTGATGCAGCCGCCGCGGTCCAGCACGACCGGCCCGGACGCGGCCCCGGGGAACGTCAGGCGCTCGGCCTTCCGCCCGACGGTGCTCAGTGCGGCTCCCGAGGCGAGGGCGGCATCGAGCGCGACCTCGTGCTCGACCCCACCGGCGACCGCGACCACGGCGTCGGGGGCGCAGGCACGGAGCACGTCGAGGCTGATCGTGTCGCCGACCCCGGTCGCGCTCATCACCAGGTCGGCCCCGCGGACCGCGTCGACGAGCGGGGCGACCGTGTGGCCGGCGAACAGGGCCTGCAGGGCGCGGACGGGGTCGGTCTCGGCGACCGTGACGCTGAACCCGAGCGCGCGGAGCACCAGCGCGACCCCCTCGCCGACGTGCCCGTACCCGGCGACGACCGCCGAGCCTCCCGGTCGGACCCGATGTGTACCGGAGGTGAGCCCGTCGACCAGGTCGAGGACCGCGAAGACCGTCGACTGCCCGGTGCCATACCGGTTGTCGAAGAAGGTCTTGGTGCGGGCGTCGTTCACGGCGACCACGGGGATGCCGAGCGCTCCCCGGGCGGCCATCACGCGGAGGGGGCGGAGTCCGCTCGTGGTCTCCTCCGCTGCGCCGAGCATCGTCGGCAGCAGGTCCGGGCGCTCCTGGTGGGCCAGACGGATCAGGTGTGCGCCGTCGTCGAGCAGGACGTGCGGGCGGGTGTCGAGCATCGCCAGGGCGAGCTCCTTCTGCCGCGCGAGCGTCGCGGTGGACTCGGCGAACACGGGCAGGCCGGCCCGTCGGAGCGCCTCAGCCACGGCGTCGTCGGTCTCGTCGGCGTGGGCGTAGACGACGACCTCGGCGCCGGTGTCGCGGAGCAGCAGGCTCAGCACGGCGGTCTTCGGCTCGAGGACCATGGCGACGCCGATGCGGGTGCCGCGGAGCAGGCCGCCGTCCCGGAGCTCGGCGGCGACCGCGCGGGAGACCGGCATCGCCCGTCGTGCCCAGCCCAGGCGGGCGTCGGCTGCGGGGTCGTCCTCGGGGTCGCGGCCCGTGGAGACGAGGAACACGTCGTCGGAGAGCATCGGCACGGCGAGCACCCCGGGTCGGGCGGGGGCGACGGGCCCGAAGGCGTCCTCGTCGACCGCGGGGAGGTGTCGTCCGGCGTCGATCACGACGAGGGTCTCGCCGCGGGGTCGGTCGGCCTCGCGCTCGACGGCGGCGGTGCTCTCCTCCGGGTCGCCGAGGCACCAGAGCTGGTCGACGGGCTCGTGGTCCGCGGCCGCTCGGGCGCCGAGGCCGGTCAACAGCCCGTGCAGGGCCTGGCGGTCGCGGGGGTCGCCGCCCACCAGGCGGAAGCGGCGGGCGGCGACGAGCAGGTTCGTGGCGGCGGCGAAGCGCCGGACGGCGGCCGAGGCCCAGGAGCGCGTCGCGACGTCGGGTCCTGGCGGCATGGGGCAATCGTAGGGCGGGGGCGGGTGCCGGCGGCGTTCCCGCGGACTTCGCCGCCGCCGCCGTCGCGGTCAGTCGAGCGGGCGCGGGTGGGGCGCGTCGTACCAGCCGACCCCCGCCGCTCCGGCCCCGGACGGGTCCAGACCCTGACGCCGGGCCCGGTTCCGGAAGTGCACCTGCACGCCGATGAGCACCGCGACCCCGATCGCCGACACGAGCGCGAGCCCCACCACGTAGAGCGTCGACGCGAGCCCGGAGATCGCCAGGGGCACGGCACCGTTCTGCGCGGCGGAGAGCGGCGTCCCCGTGAACACGAAGGCGAGCAGCGTCGAGATCGTCGCGTTCGAGTCGTAGAGCCCGTGCAGCAGCGACACCACGACGTAGGTCACCAGGACGGTCCAGGTCCAGCGGAAGCGGGGCCGACCGTGGGACGCGCCGAACAGCACGGCCCCGAGGATCGCCGTCCAGAGCACGTGGCCGACCGGGGAGAGGATCGCGCGGATCACCTCGGTCTGCAGCAGGGACACCAGGTCGATGCCGCGGGCGGTGATCGCCGCGTTGAAGGCGTAGCCGGCCGACTCGAACGCCGCGAAGCCCGCACCCACGGTCGCGCCGAGGAGTGCCCCCTGCCTGGCGGTCTTCGGGCGGACCCGCCACCCCACCACGACGAGCAGGACGCCCTTGACGAACTCCTCCACGAAGCCGACCACGACGTAGATGAGCGCGCCCTGCCGCAGGTCCGACTCGAGCAGCGACGCCCCGAGCACGCCGAGGATCCCGCCGACGAAGAACGCCGTGACGAGCTGCATCGTGCTGACCGTGCCCGTGACCCGTTCGATCACGAACAGCACCACGGTGAAGGGCACCAGGAAGCTGCCCAGCAGGATGATCGTCGGGACGAGGTTCGTGTTGCTGGTGAACACCGTCACGACGATCGTCACCGCCCAGAGCAGGAAGCCGACGAGCAGGGTCTTCCACCACCAGCCTCGGCGATGGTGCGGGTGGTCCACGGGGACGGCGGGGGTCATGGCCATGCGCCCATCGTGCTCCGCGGGGGCAGGTCGGTGCCGGGAATGTCCACGACCGTCGCGGTGGTTCTCCCCCACATGACCGACGTGACGTACGACCAGGTGACCATGTTCGGCGCGGACTGGTGCCGCGACTGCCGCCGTTCGAAGGCGCTGCTCGACCGGCTCGGCGTGGACTACACGTACGTGGACGTCGAGGCCGACCTGTCCGCAGCCGCCCGCGCCGAGGAGATCAGCGGACGCAAGAGCATCCCCGTCGTGGTGCTGCCGAACGGCAAGCACTTCGTCGAGCCCTCCGACGCGGAGCTGCAGGCCGAACTCGAGGCCTCGAACCTGGTCTGAGACCGCCCGACCCGGCTGCTCCGGGACGACGAAACAGCCAGAAGACGCGGAAATGGGCACCGATGTGCTCCGCCGTGTTGACTCTGGGGTTGACCTCGGCACCGACGATCCCGTCGGTGCCGATTCGTTCGTTCCACCAGGAGGACACCGTGCTCGGTCTCATCATCAGCTTGATCATCGTCGGACTGATCGCCGGTGCGCTCGCGCGCCTGATCATCCCCGGCAAGCAGAACCTGTCGATCCTCATGACGATCGTCCTCGGCATCGTCGGTTCGTTCGTCGGCGGGTTCCTCGGGTTCCTGATCTTCCAGCACGACCCGATGGACGGCTTCTTCCAGCCGGCCGGCATCATCGGCTCCGTCATCGGCGCCATCATCGTGCTGTTCCTCTACACCCGCTTCGCGGGCAAGGGCTCGCGCCGCTGATCTCAGCAGGAGCAGTGCCCGACGGGGGCGTGCAGTGGTCACATGACCACGGCACGCCCCCGTCGGCCGTTCCGGGGTGACCTGTGATGGCTGGTGCGCGGTTGCGCACTCGGTGCGAGGTCGCGGTGGCGCACGGGGAGTGCAAGCTCGCACGGAGCGGAAGACCGCGCACCGTGCTGGCGGCTGGCGGCGGGGCGGACGGGAGGCTCGTGGCGGGCCCGCCACGAGCCTCCCGTCCGGTGTGCGTCGGGTCGGCGCTGCCGCGTCCGCTACCGTCGGACGGCATGGGGCGCACGACGTGGACCGACGTACCGACCGCACTGCGCACGCAGGTCGAGGAGCTGCTGGGTGGGCCGATCGAGCACGCGATCTCGCAGGCCGGCGGTTGGTCCCCCGGCGGTGCCGACCGCGTCGTCACGACCGAGGGCCGTCGCGCCTTCGTCAAGACGCTCTCCCGGGCACGCAACCCGGACGGCTTCGCGTTCCACGAGCAGGAGTCGCGCGTGATGGCGCTGCTGCCCACGACCGTGCAGGCGCCGCGACTGCTGGCGACCCTGCGGCACGACGACTGGATCGCCCTAGTGCTCGACGACGTGCCCGGGCGGCATCCCGGTGCGCTCGGTGACGGATCCGAGGTGACCGCGGTGCTCGACGCGCTCGACACCCTGCCGATGGCCACGGGACCGCTCGCCGCGCTGCCTCGTGCTGCCGAGGACCTCGCCGAGGAGTTCGGCGCATGGGACCGGATGCGCGAGGCCGGATTCCCCGACGTCGTGCCGACCGCCGTCGCGGAGCGTTCCACAGCGTTCGCCGAGCTGGCACGCGACGGCGCTGCGGCGGCCGACGGCGAGCACCTGCTGCACCTCGACTGCCGGGCGGACAACCTGCTCGTGGACGCCGACGGTGTCGTGTGGGTCGTCGACTGGCCGTGGGCCGGCATCGGCGCGCACTGGCTCGACCCGCTGACGTACCTGCTCGACACCCTGGTCCGGGGCGAGGACGTCGACGTGGAGCAGCACCTCCAGGCCCACCGGGTCTTCGCCGGGGTGCCCTCGGAGGCGGTGGACGCGGTGCTCGCCGGTCTCGCGGGGATGTTCCTGGAGAAGGCCTCGCGTCCGGCACCGCCGGCCATGCCGACGCTGCGGGGCTTCCAGCGCAGCGAGGGGCTGGCCGCCGCGGAGTGGTTGGTGCGCCGCGGCTCGGTCTGACCCGAGCGGGCTGTGCGGGGCGCGCGCGTTGTGCGCCGAGTCTCGCCTGCGCGGACGTCCTGCGCGCCGGTGGCGACGCGAGGTGCCCGCCTGGCCGAGTCTCGGCGCACTGCTGGCACCGGGGCGGACGGGAGGCTCGTGTCGGGCCCGCCACGAGCCTCCCGTCCGGTGTGTCAGAATCGCGATCGTCGGCGAGGGAGCCGGCGCCAGAGGGGGACCATGTCGGGCGGCCGCGGAACACCGTTCTGGGTGCGCAGCGTCCGTCGACGCCCCGCCGCGAGCGTCGTCCTCACGGTGCTCGCCGTCATCACCACGATCGTCTCGGTCCTCGCGCCGCTCATGCTCCGCGCCGTCGAGCAGGCGACCCTCGACGACGCCCTCGCCCGCGGCGGCGTCCGGGCCACCTCCATCGCTGCGTCCGCGGAGATCGAGGTCGGCAGCCTCACCGAGTCCGAGGGTGCGGTCGTGACGACCACCGGGGCGGCCGAGCACCAGCGGCTCTGGCAGGACGACGTCGTGTCCGCGGAGTCGTCGGCACCGGTGTCCTTCCTGCCGCCGGCCTCGGCCGACACGCCGCCCGGAGGGGACGGTCGTCGCCTGACCCCGTTCGCCGGGCTCGCGGGCTCCTGCCGCCGGATCGGGCTGGAAGCGGGCCGCTGCCCGAGGGACGAGACCGAGGTGCTCGCGGCCGCCGGGGCGGACCTGCCGGTCGGCACGGTGCTGCCGTTGACGCTGCTCGACATCCCGGAGCAGCGGTTCCGGGTCCGGGTCGTCGGCACGTACGACGCCGCCTCGGGCCCTGGGCACGTCGTGGCCAGCCCCGGCCAGCTGTTCGGCAGCGGCGGTGGTGGTGACCCGGCGCTGGTGACGTCACTCGCGGGCTTCGCGGAGCTCGGTGTCGGCGGGACGACGTGGTCCGTCCGGACGCTCGAGCCCGGCACCCGGCTCGACGACCTGCCCACGGTGATCGACGACGTGCAGGCAGCGCGGGACGGCACGCTCACGGTCGGCGCAGCCCAGTCGGCGGTGTCCGTGACCCAGCGCATCGATGCGCTCATCGACCGGGTGGCCGACGGCAACGACGCGGCGACCGTGATCGTCGCGGTGTCGGCGCTGCAGGCGGTGATCGTGGCGTGGTTCGCGCAGGGGGTCCTCGCGGCCCGGGTCGGTCGGGCCCGCGCCGGTGAGTGGGGGCTCGCCCGGCTCCGAGGGCTCTCCGCACGCCGCCGGTCGACGTCCGTGCTGCTCGAGCCCGTCGTCGCGACGCTCGTCGGCAGCGCGGTCGGCACCGCCCTCGGGGTGCTGCTCGCCGCTGTCCTCAACCGAGCCCTGCTCGGCGCGGACGCCCCCGCGCTCGAACCGTCCCGGCTGCCGGTCGTGCTCGCCGTCGCGGCGTCCGTGCTCGGCTCGCTCGTCGCGCTGCTCGTCGCGAGCAGCCGTGCCGCCAAGGTCCCGCTCGTCGACCTGCTCCGACGCGCGACCGAGCCGCGTGCGCTGTCGCGGACGGGTGCGGTCGTGCAGGCCGTCGCCGTCATCGCCGCGGTCGTCGGGCTGGCGGCGGTCGTCACCCAGCGCCGCATCGACGGGCTCGGGATCGCCCTGCTCGCGCCGACGCTCGTGGCCGTCCTCGTCGCGGTCGTCGGGCTGCGCATCGGCGTCACGGTGGTCCGACGCCGGGCTGCCCGCCCCGCACGCTCCCTGGTCGAGCTCCTGGCGCTGCGACGGATCAGCCGCACGCCCTCGGTCCTGACCACCGCGGTCATGGTCGTGATGGGCGTCGCCCTGGCGGTGTCGTCCAGCCAGTCGGCGGTGCTCGCGGTCCGGCTCGCCGACGACCGGGCGGCCGCGGAGCTCGGGGCAGCGACGGTGCTCGACGTCAGCGTGCGCGAGGGGGTCCCCTTCGTCGACACCGTCCGACGGGCCGACCCCTCCGGACGAGTCGCCATGGCCGTGGAGACCACCACGACCGGCGCCGGCGTCGGCCGCCTGGTCGCCGTCGACTCGACCCGGTTGACGGCGGTCAGCGCGTGGCGGTCGTCGTGGGGTGGCGACCACTTCGACCGTGCAGCACGGGCCCTGCGCCCCGCAGGCGGTCCGGCACTGCGGTTCAGCGGCGACCGACTCGCCGTCACGCTCGCGGACGTGGGCGCCCCGGACGGTGAGGCCGCCAAGGACTTCGCCACCGCCGACCCGGACGACGTCGACGTGGTCGCCATCGTGCAGTCCGGGGACACCTGGCGTCGCGTCGACCTCGGGGCACCGCGGGACGGCACCCTGACCAGCACGGGCGATGCCGTGCCGTGCGGGGACGGGTGCCGCCTGGTGTCCCTGGGGCTCGAGAGCCACTCGGTCGACAGCGCGCCGTACGGCCTCGGCGTCACCGTCACACGCATCGCCGTCGGGACCGGGGACGCGCTCCGACCGGTCGACGACCGCTGGCTCTCCAGCGACCGGTGGCGTGACCGCATCGGCGACAGCTCCCTGACCGACGGACGACCGACCTCGGTGCTCGGGGAGACCCGCGACGGGCTGCGCATCTCGTGGACCGACGCGACCGGCGCCGGGACACCCAGCATCGCACCGCGCGACGCCCCCGAACCGCTGCCGGCGATCGTCGGCCGAGGGACGGTGACCGACGCGTTCGCCGGGGTGGAGAACGGCGTGCTCGGGATCGCCCCGTCCGGTGCCACCCGCGTCCTCGGCGTCGTCCGCAGGGCACCGACGCTGCCCCGCGTGCTCGGTGACGGCGCGCTGGTCGACCTCGAGGTGGCCGGACGCGTCTCGGACACCACCTCGCCCGACATCCACCACGAGGTGTGGCTCGCACCGGGGAACCACCCCGGGGTCGTCGCCGCACTGCACCGCCACGGGATCTCCGTCGAGGCACGACACACGCTCGCCGACGCCGAGCACCGGGCGGAACGGGCTGCCCCGACGCGGGGAGCGCTCATCGGCGTCCCGATCGCGTTCGCCGCCCTCGCGCTGACGCTGCTCGTGGTCGCGGGCGTGGGGGTCGTCGGTGCCGCCGCCCGGCGTGAGGACGCGGCGACCCTCCGGACCGCCGGCTTCCGACACAGCGCCGTCCGCCGGGCCCTGTTCCTCGAGACGTTCCTGCCCGTGGCCCTGGCCGTGGTCGCCGGGGCGGTCGCGAGCACCGCGGCGACGCTGCTGACCGCGGAACGACTCCCCCTGCGACTCGGTGCACTGCCCCCGATGGGCGACCCGGTGGACCTGTGGACGGTCGTCGGGATCACGCTCGCGGCACTGGCTGCGGTCGCGGCGGTGTCGGCAGCGACGGCGACGTTCGCCACGCGGCCGACGACACCCGGCGCGCGGACTGCCGAACGTGACGGGGGTGTCCGATGAGCCGCCGTCGACCGGCCGTGTCCGAGCCGACCACCCGGCCGGCCGCCGCCTTCCGTGCCGCCGGACTCGTGCACGTCTACCGGGAGGCCGAGACCGACGTCGCCGCCCTCCGCGGCATCGACCTCACCGTGCCGCCGGGGCAGCGCGTCGCTCTGCTCGGTCCGTCCGGCTCCGGGAAGTCGACGCTGCTCTCGATCGCTGCCGGCCTGATGCGTCCGAGCGCGGGGATCGCCAGCGTCTGGGACCAGGACCTCGGTGCCGCCGGCCCGGCCGACCTCGAGCGGCTCCGACGGGACGTGCTCGGGCTGATGCTGCAGGGCGCGGACGTGAACCTGATCGGGCACGAGTCCGCGCACGCCAACGTCGCCTGGACGGTGCAGGGGACGAACGACCGCGACGCGTCCCTCGGCGAGCGGGTCCTGGCCGCCGGCGGGGTGGAGGACGACGGCCGCCCCGTGGCCCGGCTCTCGCCGTCCCAGCGGCAGACCGCCGCGCTCGCCGTGGCCCTGGCGACCCGGCCGCGGCTGCTCCTGGCCGACGAACCGACGAGTCGCCTGGACGACCACGCCCGCGAGGCGCTGCTCGACCTGCTCGTGACCGAGACCGAGCGCGAGGGCATCGCCGTGCTGCTCGTCACGCACGACGAACGGGTCGCGCGGCGCATGCAGCGGATGGTGCACCTGCGCGACGGGCGCGTGGGCGAGGAGGACTCCGGCTCCGGTCGCCGCGCCGTCGTCACGGCGGACGGGTCGGTGCCGATCCCGGAGCACCTCCGCGCCGGGTGGCCGGCGGGCGCGCTCGTCACGGTCGAGCCCGACGGCAGCGGCGGCCTGGTCGTCCGACGGACCGAGGAGACCCCGTGACCGAGACCGAGAGCACGACGGGCGGCGCCGGCACCGCAGCGGACCCCCGCGCCCAGCACCAGCCAGCGCTCCGCTTCGACCGCTTCGCCGTGCAGCTCGACGGCCGCGACCTGTTCGCCGCCGACCTCCGCGTGGATCCCGGCGCGATCGTGGTGGTCTCGGCACCGGGTGGGGACGACGCGACCGTGGTGCTCGACGCCGTCGTGCACGTGCTGACCGGCGACACCGAGCCCGTGCCGTGGCGCACGTCCGGCACGGTCCGGTTCGAGACGACCGACGCGACGCCGGGTCCGACGACCGGCTCCGTCGCCGTGATGCCCCGCGACCACGCCCTCATCGGCGCCCTGACCGCCACCGAGAACATCGCGCTCGGGCTCCTCGCCCAGCACCGGGGTGCCGCGCCGGACCCGGAGACGATCGGCGCCGTGCTCGACGCCCTCGGGGTGCCGGACGCCGTACGGCACAACCTCGCGGAGCAGCTCTCCGGCGGTCAGCAACAGCGCGTGGCCCTCGCCCGTGCCCTGGTGACGGACGCCGCCCTCATGGTCCTCGACGACCCGACGAGCGAGCTCGACCCGGCGTCGCGGCAGCGCGTGCACGAGGCCGTCGCCACCGTCGCGGAGCGCGGCCGGATCGTGCTCGTCGCAGCGCCGGATCAGGAGGACCTGCCCCCGCACACGCTCCACCTGCGGGTCGGTCGACGGGGCCGTCACGCCCGGGCGGAGGCCGCGCCCGAGTAGCAGGTCCCCCGGATGTCCAGGAGGCGCAGCAGTCCTCGGCGTACGGTCCGCGACATGACTGACGAGAACGCACGCCACCGCCCCGAAGAGGACGCCGCGCGGCTGGGACTCGTCGTCGTCGGCGAGGCAGCAGCGCTGCAGTCCGGTGACGAGGCTGCTCTCGACGCGAGCATCGAGAACATCCGCGAGACCATCGACGACCTGATCGACGAACCCCTGACCCCACGGCAGGAGGAGGTCGTCGAACGCCTCGCCTCGGCCGGGGGCACCCTGACCGCCGGGCTCAGCGGCGCCCTGGCCGCCCAGACCGGTCGGCCGGTCGACGACGTCCTCGAGGGTGCCGCGCGCAGCATCATCTGGCAGGAGCGTCTGTCCGCCGACCGTGACCGTGCGGCTGCCGAGGACGCCGACGGCACCGAACAGCACGAGGCAGAGCCGGAACAGCGACGCATGTCCGACGACCAGCGGCAGCGCTCCGGCGAGGACACCCGCCGCGACGCCGGCGACGACGGACGGGTCGGCGCCGACGAGCCCGACGACCGCCGACAGCGCCGGGACGAGCGCTAGCCACCCGCCCGGGGAAACACGAGGTCACGAACGCGTGCCTCGTGGCGCTTCCCCGTACCGTCGGAGCCATGCCGAAGCGACTCCTGCTCAACGTCTTCGAGATGAACTGCGTCGGGCACATCACCCACGGACTGTGGCGCCTGCCCGGGAACAACCGGCACCGCTACACGGACATCCGCTACTGGACCGAACTCGCCCGATCGGCCGAGGCCGGGCAGTTCGACGCCGTCTTCATCGCCGATGTGCTCGGCGCCTACGACGTGTACGGCGGATCGGCCGCACCCGCCCTGCGCGAGGGCCTGCAGATCCCGAACAACGACCCGATGCTCGTCGTGCCCGCGATGGCAGCCGTCACCGAGCACCTCGGCTTCGGCATCACGTTCTCCACCAGCTACGAGCCGCCCTTCGCGTTCGCCCGACGCATGTCCACGCTCGACCACCTGACGAACGGCCGGGTGGGCTGGAACGTCGTCACGAGCTACCTGCCGAACGCGGCGCGGAACTTCGGCCTGGCGACGGAGATCCCGCACGACACCCGCTACGAGATCGCCGACGAGTACCTCGACGTGCTCTACCAGCTGTGGGAGGGCTCGTGGGAGGACGACGCCGTCCTCCGCGACGCGGAGCGCGGCATCTACACCGACCCCGACAAGGTGCACCCGATCGACCACGTCGGCGAGCACTTCCGCGTCGCGGGCCCGCACCTGTCCGAGCCGTCGCTGCAGCGCACCCCGGCGCTGTTCCTGGCGACCGGCTCCCCCGCCGGCATCGCCCGCGCCGGTCAGCACGCCGAGGTCGTCTTCACCGGCGGACACGGCGTCCAGCGCACCGCCGACGCCGTCCGCGACGCAGCACAGGCGGCCGGCCGGAACCGCGGCGACGTGCGGTTCGTCACACAGGCCGCCGTGATCACCGCGCCGACCCAGCGCGAGGTCGACGACAAGGTCGCGCAGTACCGCGCCTTCGCGAGCGAGGAGGGCCCACTCGTGCACGGCAGCGTGCCCTTCGACGCGCTCTCCCACCCGCGCAGTCGCACGGTGCGCGACGCCCTCGAGGCCGAGGGGGTCGAGGGCGGCGAACGCCTGGTCGGCCGGGTCGCGCTCGACGCCACCGTGGGCGAGCTGCTCGACCGGGTGAACGAGGCCTGGCACGGCGCGTTCTGGGCCGCGGGCGTCCCCGAGGCGGTCACGGAGCAGATCGAGGGCTGGCTCGACGACGACGGGATCGACGGCATCAACCTGCGCCAGTACCACTCGTTCGACACCGTCCGCGACTTCGGCCGGTACGTCACGCCGCTGCTGCAGGAGCGCGGTCGCCTGCCCGAGCGCTACACGCCCGGCGAGACCCTCCGCGAGCGGGTCACCGGAGGCGCCGCCCGGCTCCCGGCGTCGCACCCGGCAGCCGCGCACCGCCGCACCGGCGTCCCCGCCTGAGTCCACAAGAAACGGACTGGAGGCTCCCCACCGGTCCGGTGGGGAGCCTCCCGTCCGCCTCTTCCCGCCCGCACCGCTCGCGATGGCAAGTCGGATCGCGCGTGGGAGGTCGGAAGAAGTGACCCCCGACGCGCGGAACGACCTCCTGTGGAGGGAGAGGGGGGCGGGGAACGACCCGCAACGCGCGAGACGACCCGCGCTCAGACCACGGGCACCCCGAGCAGTCGGCGCACCCCGTCCGTCACCACGCGGCGGGTGAGCGCGCCGTCACGGCGGGCCTTGGCCCGGAGCGCAGCGCCCTCCCACAGGTCGACGAGCTGGGCCGCGACGAGGTCCGCGTCGCGTGCGTCGGCCACGTCGCCCTGGTCCTGCGCAGCCCGCACCGCCGTGGCCAGTCGTGCGATCCACGCGTCGAACACCGCGTCGACGTGCGCGGCCACCGTGGGTTCGTCGGTCGCGGTGTCGACCGCCAGGTTGCCGAGCAGACAGCCGTACCGGAAGTCGATGCCGGCCAACTGCTCGAGCATGACGTCGAAGTACCCCGTGATCCGGTCGACCGCGCGCGGCACCGACGTGTCCTCGAGCACCCCGATCGGCGACGCAGCGGCGAAGCGGTCAGCGACCTCCATCGCCAGGTCCGCCTTGGACCGGAAGTGGTTGTAGAACGACCCCTTCGGTGCCCCCGCGGACCCGGTGATCGCGGCGACACCGGTGGCGGCGTACCCGTGCTGGTGGAACTCGACGAGGGCGGCATCGACGATCGCATCGCGGAGGCTGGCTTTCGGCATGCACCGATCCTCTCACCGCGGGAATGAGACGACCGGTCATATTGCTGTCGAGAGGACACGGCACCGCCCGGTGCCCGACGGAAGGAACCCACCATGACCGGACTCACCGGACAGACCGTGCTCGTCACCGGCGCGAACGGCGGACTCGGCACCGAGTTCGTGCGCCAGGCCCTCGAGCGTGGCGCCACGAAGGTCTACGCCGCCGCCCGACGCCCGCAGGACTGGGACGACGCCCGCATCGTGCCGCTCGTCCTCGACGCCAGCGACGCCGCCTCGGTCGCCCGCGCAGCCGCCGAGGCACCGGACGTCACCGTCGTCGTCAACAACGCCGGACTGCTGCGCCCGGGCGGGCTCGTCGACGGCGACCTCGGCGACATCCGCACGCAGATCGAGACGAACCTGGTCGGACCACTGCTCGTCACCCGCGCCTTCGCCCCGGCACTCCGCGCGGCGCACGGAGCCGTCGTCAACGTCGCCTCGGTCCTCAGCTGGCTCGGCGGCAGCGGCGCGTACGGCGTCTCGAAGGCGGGGCTGTGGTCTGCCACGGACTCGATCCGGCTCGAGCTGGCGAGTGACGGCGTCCAGGTCGTCGGTGCCTACCTCGGGTACACCGACACGGCCATGGCGAGCGGCGTCGACGCCCCGAAGAACACGCCAGAGGCCGTCGTCGCCGCGGTCTGGGACGGCGTCGAGCACGGCGAGCACGAGGTCCTCGCGGACGAGCTGACCCGGAGCGTCCGCGCCTCGCTCGGCGCATCGGTCGCCGAACGCTAC
>NZ_JALNUI010000025.1 GCF_026544205.1 Curtobacterium sp. GC_Cur_3 | reverse complement strand
TCGCCCGCTCGACACCCGGGCGGCCGAGCGGGCGCCGGGACGCGTCGGTAGGGTCGACGGATGTTCGGCGCCGATGACGTCCTCGACCCGGTGCCCCGGCGCGTGCTCGTCGCGGGGACGACCGGCGTGGGCAAGACCACGACCGCGGGGCGCATCGGTCGGGCGCTCGGGGTCCCGCACACCGAGATCGACAGCCGGTACCACGGGCCGGGATGGGTGCCGCGGCCGGGGTTCGTCGCCGAGGTCGAGGCCTACACGTCCGAGCCGACCTGGGTCACCGAGTGGCAGTACCACCAGGTGCGGGCGTTGCTGGTCGAGCGCGCCGACACCCTCGTCTGGCTCGACCTGCCGATCCCGGTGGCGTTCTGGCGACTCCTGCGTCGGACCATCCGTCGGCGAGTCGGCCGGGTCGAGCTGTGGAACGGCAACGTCGAGCCGCCGTTCTGGACGTTCTTCACGAGCCCGGACCACATCGTGCGGTGGGCCCTCCGGACCCAGCGGAAGATGCGGCAGCAGGTGCCACCGCTCGAGCACTCCGCGCCGCACCTGCGCATCGTGCGCCTGCGTTCGCAGCGGGAGGTCGACGCGTGGGTCGACCGCCTCACCCGCCGTCCGGAATAAGATCGAGGGAGTCAGCCCCCGTAGCTCAGTGGATAGAGCAGGTGGTTTCTACCCACCGTGCCGCGGGTTCGATTCCTGCCGGGGGCACCGACGACGAGGGCCGCCATCCGATCGGATGGCGGCCCTCGTCCGTGTTCTGGGTGTGCGAGTGACTACTCGTCGTCCTCGGCGCGACGGCGGAGCTCGTTCGCGCTGATCGGCTGCGTGTAGGTCGCCTCGTCCGCGTCCGCGGGGGTGTCCTCGGACGGGGTCGGCGCCGACGTCGGCGTGGCGGAGCTGGCGACGGGAGCGTCCTGCTCGCCGTCGCGAGTCCTGGCGTCACGCAGTTCCGCGAGGCGCTCGGGGGAGACGGTGTCGTCCACCGCGTCGTCGTTGTCCGAGTCGGACGCCGACGTCGAACCCGACGACGAGACCGACGACGAGCCCGACGATGCGGGGGACGCGGGCGACGCTGCGGAGGACCACGACGGGATCGACGAGTCGCGCGTGGAGGAGCCGGCGTTGCCGAGCGCAGGACGGATCGGCGCCACCTGGTCGTCACCGTAGGGCCGGGTGACGCCGTCCGACGAGCCGGCGTACTGGCGGGTGACCCCGTCGGAGTACGGCTGCGTGACGCCCTCGCCGAACGAGCGCGTCGCACCGTCGGAGTACGGCTGGGTGACGCCCTCGGCGTACGAGCGCGTCGTACCGTCCGTGATCGGCGTCGTCTCGTCGGAGCGGGAACCAGAGTCCGAGTCGGAACCGGCTCCCGACGTGCCGACGTCGGAGCGTGCTGCGGCGAACGCGGCGGCGGTCCCGCCGACCGCGGCAGGGGCGGTGGAGCCGGACGCGGCGGAGGTGGGCTGCGCGGCGGAGGCGGGGGAGCCTCCTGTCCGCTGGGGGGCACGGAGCGACGTCGTGGTCGGGGTGGCCGGCGTCGGCGTCGACTCGGGGGCGCGCTTGCTGTCCGCCTGGTCGGCGCTCCAGTTCTGCTGGCGCTTGATCAGGTCCGCGTCGGGGTCGGGGGTCTCGAACTTCCAGCGTTCCAGGTCGCTCTTGAACAGCTTCTTCGCACGGCCCGGACGGGCCTGCCACTCGAGCAGCCGGTCGCGGAACTCGGCGAGGGACTGGTCGGCCTGGAAGTTGAACGTCGAGGAGTTCTTCTTGATGTCCGCGATCTCGTGCTGCGCCCAGGTGGCGGCGAGCGGTGCGCCGGAGGTCGGGAGCAGGCGCAGGCGGATGTCCGCGTCCTCGGCGAGGTGGTCGGTGTAGTTCCGCTCGTCGTGGCCGAGCGAACCCCAGGTCGCGGCCTTGCGAGCAGCGGTGATGATCGCTGCGACCGCGGCGTTCTTCGACTCGCGTTCCTGCAGGGCGACCACGCGCTTGGTGGCGCTGCGGCCGATGAGGGCTGCGACGATCCCGGCGACGATGATCGCCACGAAGGGGATCACCGCTCCCGAGAAGACCCGCCAGCCCGTGTCCGACGAAGTCCAGTCGATGAAGTCGTTCCACCAGTCCATGCGCGCACCATATCCAGGAGCGAGCGTCTTCTGAGGGACCTTCGACGGCGTTCCCCGCATCCGACCGGTGTCACCGCCGTGGACCACGCACCCGCGTCAGCGCTGCCGAGCGGGCAGCAGCGTCAGCGCCGCCGCCGTCACCAGCGGAGGCAGTCCACTGCGTCGTCGGCGGACCACACGTTGGGCAGCTCCACGAAGCGGCGTTCGGCCGGGACGTAGCGACGAGCGCGGTACGCGGTGCCGCCGGCGATGTCGACCCGGTCGACGTACCCGACGATCTCGCCGTTGGTTCGGGTCACGCGGGAGAGGTCGTCACGGACGTCGAGGATGCGGAGGTCGCCACGCGACCGAGCGACGGGGGAGACCGTGCGGATGTGCAGCTGGGGTTCGGTGCTCGTCAGCAAGGGGTCTCCTTCGTTCGTCGGTGCGTGGTGCTGGACGGTGGCTGTCCGTCTGGTGGAGACGCTAGGGGCCACCACCGACACGCCGAAGGGGTGATGGTGCACTGGGGAACAGACAGCCCTGGACCGGTGTTGTGGAGGAGGTATCCCCCAGTCCGGTCTCCTCGGAGGCCAGGAAGATAGGTTGTGCCCATGACCACGTTCGTGCTCGCAGGTGGATGTTTCTGGTGTCTCGACGCCGTGTACCGCACGCTTCAGGGTGTGCAGGACGTGGAGTCCGGCTACATCGGTGGCCGGGTCGAGAACCCGTCCTACGAACTGGTGTGCACCGGTTCGACCGGTCACGCCGAGGCCGTCGCGGTGACCTTCGACGAGTCGGTCATCCCTGCTGACGTCATCCTCGACGTCTTCTTCACGCTGCACGACCCGCGCCAGCTCAACCGTCAGGGCGCTGACGTCGGCACGCAGTACCGCTCCGCGATGTTCCCCGCCGACGACGAGCAGCGTGTGCTGTTCGAGAAGGCCATCGAGCGCGCGTCGGACATCTGGGACGGTGGGATCGTCACGACGATCGAGCCGCTCACCACGTTCTTCCCCGCCGAGGAGTACCACCAGGACTTCTTCGCGAAGAACCCCGGTCAGGGCTACTGCCTCGCAGTCGCACTGCCGAAGGTGAACAAGGTCCGCAAGGCCTACAGTCAGTACATCCTGGCGTCCTGAACGACGGGCGTCGGGGCCACGAGGAGGTGGTCGAACGATGACGAACGACACGACGACGAGTGACACCGCGACCTGGGTCGCAGTGGGGCCGGCGGGTGCGGTGGGCGCGATCCACCGCGCCGACGACGGGTTCCGGGTCGAGCTCTACGGACTGCGAGCCGGTCGGAGCGGGACGTACCCGTCCCTCGAGACCGCGAAGGGTGCCGTGCACAAGGCGCTCGGCCCGCTCGCGTCACGCCCGGAGTTCCACGCCCACTGATCGGTGATCCGGTCGGGAGGCTCGGGGGACTTCTCCTCCACAGGTCGCCTTCTCGGATCCCACTCCACACATCGAGCCCCGGCCCGCCACGGCGGACCGGGGCTCGATGACGATCGGTGCATGAACGACACCATCACCGTCTGCGGCATCGTCGCGACCGAGCCCCGCCACCTGGTCACCGAGACCGGCATCGCCATCACGAGCATGCGCCTTGCATCCCCGTCCCGACGCTGGGACCGCGCCAACGCCACCTGGACCAACGGACCGACGAACTGGTTCACCGTCACGGCCTTCCGCTCCCTCGCCGCCAACGTCCACAAGTCCGTGAAGAAGGGCGACCGGATCATCGTGACCGGCCGGGTCCGGATCCGGACGTGGGAACGGGACGGCCGCGGCGGCACGTCGGTGGAGATCGACGCCGAGGGTATCGGCCAGGACCTCGCGTGGGGCATCAGCAACTGGATCAAGGTCCCGCGGCACGCGTCTGAAGGCTCGGCGGCGCCCGGGGTCGGTCCGTCGGTCGACCCGAAGACGGGGGAGGTGCACGAGCCGCACCACGACGACCACGGCGCCGACCAGCAGCACGGCGCTGACCAGCAGCACGGTGACGACGAGCCGCATGGGGACGACCACGAGCACGGGGGCGACCAGCACCACGGGGTGGGTGCCCACGGATCGGTCGGCGGCGCGGACGACGAGCTGCCCGACCCCGCGACCGCGGCCCGCGCGGCTGCCATGGCGCAGGGCGATGCCGAGCACCGCGATGCCGCCTGAGGCGCTCGCCCCGGCGCGGCCCGGCGATCCGGTCACTACACTTGGGCGAGATATGGCCGAGTACATCTATTCCATGGTCCGTGCCCGCAAGGCAGTGGGCGACAAGCTGATCCTCGACGACGTCACGATGTCGTTCCTCCCCGGCGCCAAGATCGGCGTCGTGGGGCCCAACGGTGCCGGCAAGTCCACGATCCTGAAGATCATGGCCGGTCTCGACCAGCCGTCGAACGGCGAGGCCAAGCTCACGCCGGGCTTCAGCGTCGGCATCCTCATGCAGGAGCCCGAGCTCGACGAGACGAAGACCGTCCTCGAGAACGTGCAGGAAGGCGTCGGCGAGATCCACGGGAAGCTCACCCGCTTCAACGAGATCTCCGCGCTGATGGCCGAGCCGGACGCCGACTTCGACACGCTGCTCGCCGAGATGGGCACCCTGCAGGAAGTGATCGACGCGGCCGACGCGTGGGACCTCGACTCGCAGCTCGAGCAGGCCATGGCCGCGCTCCAGTGCCCCCCGGGGGACGAGCTCGTCACGCACCTGTCCGGCGGTGAGAAGCGCCGCGTCGCGCTCTGCAAGCTCCTGCTCCAGAAGCCCGACCTGCTCCTCCTCGACGAGCCCACCAACCACCTCGACGCCGAGAGCGTGCAGTGGCTCGAGCAGCACCTGCAGCAGTACCACGGTGCCGTCCTCGCCGTGACCCACGACCGGTACTTCCTGGACCACGTCGCCCAGTGGATCGCCGAGGTCGACCGCGGCCGTCTCTACCCGTACGAGGGCAACTACTCGACCTACCTCGAGAAGAAGCGCGCGCGTCTCGAGGTCCAGGGCAAGAAGGACGCCAAGCTCGCGAAGCGTCTGACCTCGGAGCTCGACTGGGTCCGCAGCAACACGAAGGGCCGCCAGGCGAAGTCCAAGGCCCGTCTCGCCCGGTACGAGGAGATGGTCACGGAGGCCGAGCGCACGCGCAAGCTCGACTTCGAGGAGATCGTCATCCCCGTGGGCCCGCGTCTGGGCTCGCAGGTCATCGACGCCGAGAAGCTGCACAAGCAGTTCGGCGACCGTGTCCTCATCGGCGACCTCTCGTTCACGCTGCCCCGCAACGGCATCGTCGGCGTCATCGGCCCGAACGGCGTCGGCAAGACCACGCTCTTCAAGACGATCGTCGGCCTCGAGCCCCTCGACGGCGGCACGCTGAAGATCGGTGAGACGGTCGACATCTCCTACGTCGACCAGAGCCGTGGCGGCATCGACCCGAACAAGAACCTGTGGGAGGTCGTCTCCGACGGCCTCGACTACATCCAGGTCGGCAAGACGGAGATCCCGTCGCGCGCGTACGTCTCCCAGTTCGGGTTCAAGGGCCCGGACCAGCAGAAGCGTGCCGGCATCCTCTCCGGTGGTGAGCGCAACCGTCTCAACCTGGCGCTGACGCTGAAGCAGGGCGGCAACCTCCTGCTCCTCGACGAACCGACCAACGACCTGGACGTCGAGACCCTCGGCAGCCTGGAGAACGCGTTGCTCGAGTACCCCGGCTGCGCCGTGGTCATCACGCACGACCGGTGGTTCCTCGACCGCATCGCGACGCACATCCTGGCGTGGGAAGGCCTCAACGAGGACGGCACGCCGAACTGGTACTGGTTCGAGGGCAACTTCGAGGCGTACGAGGAGAACAAGATCGAGCGCCTCGGTGCCGACGCGGCCAAGCCCGGCCGGGCGACGTACCGCAAGCTCACGCGGGACTGACCCCGCATGGCGCGGCTGCACACGCCGGTCCGCATCCGCTGGAGTGACATCGACGCCTACGGGCACGTGAACAACTCGGCGATGCTCCGGCTGCTCGAGGAAGCACGCGTGTTGGCGTTCTGGGCGCCGGATCCCGACGAGGTCGACGAGTCGGGATCCGCGCCGCAGCCGGTCATCGACGGCCGACCCGGGTCCGGCACGATGACCGTGATCGCGGCACAGCGGCTCGAGTACCTCGCGTCCACGCCGTACTACCGACGGCCGCTCGACATCCAGCTGTGGATCGGGCGGCTCGGGGGTGCGAGCCTCGACATCTCGTACGAGGTCTGGTCGCCGGTCGGGCAGGAACCGGCCGAGCTGTACACCCGGGCGACCACCACGCTCGTGATGGTCGACGCCGCGACGAACCGGCCGCGGCGGCTCACCGGAGCAGAGCGGGCGGCGTGCGAGCAGTACGTCGAGCCGCCGGTGGTCTTCTCCCGCCCCTGACCGGCGACGGGCACCCCGGAGTCCCGCGTGCGCGAGTCCTGCGCGTGTGGGCTGTCCGGTGCGCCGGGTCCCGCGCGAGGCTCAGCGCCCGCGGACCTCAGCGCCCGCGGGGCAGCCGCATCATGCCCTCCTGCGCGACGCTCGCCAGCAGACGCCCGTCTCGGGAGAACATCCGCCCGAACGCCAGGCCCCGCCCGCCCTGCGCGCTCGGCGACTCCTGCGTGTACAGGATCCAGTCGTCGGCCCGGCCGTCCCGGTGCCACCACATGGCGTGGTCGAGGCTCGCGCTCTTCACCCCGGGCGTTCCCCACGCCACCCCGTGCCGGCGCATGATCGGCTCGAGGATCGACAGGTCGCTCGCGTAGGCGAGCACCGCGCGGTGCAGCGCCGGGTCGTCCGGCAGCGTCCCCTGCACCCGGAACCACACGGCCTGGTGCGGCACGTGCTCGCCCTCGACGTCGACGAACACCGGACCGTCCACGTGGCGCAGGTCGATCGCCCGCTCGGCCCATGCCCGCGCGACGGGGTGGTCGATCGCGGACAGGACCGACGCGGCCGACGGCAGGGACTCCGGCTCCGGGACGTCCTCGGGGAACGGGTCCTGGTGCTCGACGCCGTCGTCCTCGGTCTGGAACGACGCGATCATCGAGAAGATCGGCACGCCGTTCTGGTACGCCTGCGCCCGTCGGGTCGCGAAGGACCGCCCGTCGTGGATGCGTTCGACGCCGAAGGTGATCGGGACCTCGATGTCGCCGGGCCGCAGGAAGTACCCGTGGATCGAGTGGATGGCCCGCCCCTCGATCGTCGACTGCGCCGCGACGACGCACTGGGCGAGCACCTGGCCGCCGAACACACGGCCGTTCGCCGACCAGTGGCTCGCACCCGTCAGGATCGTCTCGCGCGTGCTCGCCCCCGTGTCCTCGAGTCGCAGGGTCTGCAGGAAGTCCGGTTCACCGATCACCACCCCTGCAGTCTACGAACGGCGGGGTCCCGGTAGGATCGGGACGACATGAGCACCTCGTTCACGCTGCCCGACGCCGCCTCGCTCGGGGACCTCCGCACGTACCTCGCACGTGCCGCCCGCGTCGAGGACGGCTCCGTCCGCCTGATCGCCGACTCCGGCGTGCTGGCCGTGTACACGGCGATCATGTACCCGCTCGGGCTGCTCGACGAGCTCCCGACGGTCCTCGGCCTCCGCACCTTCTCGCTGACCCAGCCCGCGACGATCGACGTCGTCGTGCCGCTCGCGTCGTTCCAGGAGCGCCTCCGGGTCCTCGCCGAGACGCAGGACGCCGAGCACGCCGACGGTGCCGACCCCACCCGGGCCACCCCGATCGAGGTCGAGCTCCCGCACGAGGTCCACACGGTCACCTGGGCCGCCATCTCACCTCCGCGTGGCGGCTGGGTCCCGCTGCCGGACGTCTCGCCGGAGCTCCTCCGCCGAGCGGCCAAGGCCGGCATCGCCGAGGTCGCGGACGCCGTGCCGACGAACTCCGGCGAGGCCGTCGTCCGCAGGGTCCGCTCCGAGGTCTGGGGTCGCCCGGTGCCGGGCGTCGAGCACCTGCCGGCCGCCGCCGGGTTCGCGGGGGAGAGCCTGGGGTTCCTCGGGCACGACCCGGTCCGCCTCTTCGAGACCGGTCCCTGGAGCCGCCTCACCACGTCCCGCGGTCACGTGCTCGTCAAGCGTCGCGCCTGGACCCTGAACTGAGCCAGGCCTCCGCGCCGCGGACCGCACCCACCGTGCTGCACGGGACGCGTGGTTGTCTGGACCGATGCACGTCTTCCTGACCGGCGCGTCCGGCTACATCGGCTCCTCCGTCCTCCGCGCGCTCGTCGCCCACGGGCACCGGGTCACCGCGATCGTCCGTTCGGACGACAAGGCCCAGGTCGTCCGCGAGTCCGGCGGCGACGCCCTCGTCGGGGACGTCACCGACACCGAGGTCGTCGAACGGCTCACGCACGAGGCCGACGGCGTCGTCCACACCGCCAGCGCCGCCGAGGTCGACCCGGAATTCGTCCGCACGGTCCTCCGCGCGCTCGAGGGCACCCCGAAGCCGTTCGTGCACACCGGCGGGATCTTCACCTTCGGCAACTCGACGGACATCTCCGAGCAGTCGCCCGCCTCCCCGCCGGCGCTCACCGCGTGGCGTGGCCCGAACGAGGCCCTCCTCCGTGCCAGCAGCGCGCGCACGACCGTCGTCGCCCCGGGCATCGTGTACGGCCACGGCGCCGGCATCCCGCAGATGTTCGTCGGGGACGGCGAGCACGAGGTCCGACTGGTCGGCGACGGCTCACAGCGCTGGCCGACCGTGAACGTGGACGACCTGGCCGAGCTGTACGTCCTCGCGCTCGAGCGCGGCGAGCAGGACGGGTACGTCCTCGCCGCGACCGGGGACAACCCCTCGATGCGCGAGATCGGCGAGGCCGGAGCACACGGGTCCCCGGTCGTCGCCGAGAGCGTCGACGCGTCCCGCGAGCGACTGGGCACCGACTTCGCCGACGCCCTGCTCATGCACCAGGAGTGCTCGGGTGCGCACGCACGCTCGGCCTACGGCTGGACGCCGACGCGCCCCACGCTCCTGCAGGACCTGGCCGCGACCCACTGACGGACAGGAGGCCCGGTGCCAGCTGGCACCGGGCCTCCTGTTCGTCAGTGATCGCGACCGATCAGTCGAACGTGTTCGTCATCGCGTGCGCGGCGCGGTCGACGTAGCCCCAGAGCTCGGCCTCGTCGAGGGGCGCGAGCTCGAGCGACTCCACGGCGTCGCGCATGTGGAGCAGCCAGTGCTCGCGGGCCTCGGACGTGATGCGGAACGGGTTGTGCCGCATGCGGAGACGGGGGTGGCCGCGTTCCTCGCTGTACGTGCCCGGGCCGCCCCAGTACTGCTGCAGGAACAGCGACAGGCGGCTGATGGCGCCCTCCAGGTCGTCCTGCGGGTACATCGGCCAGATGACGTCGTCGGTCTGCACGCCGTCGTAGAAGCGGCGGACCAGGCGGTCGAAGGTCGGGGCACCGCCGATGCGGTCGAAGAACGACCCCGACGCGGACGACCCGCCGAGCCCGACCCGCAGCGTGATCGGCTGGCCGGCAACGCTGCCGGGGACGCCACCGGGAATCCCGACGGGGAGCCCGCCGGGGGCACCGCTCGAGGAGGGCAGGTCGGTCATCGGTCGTCCTTCCGGGGCTGCGGCCGGTCGGTGTCGATCGGCTGCCCGTACACGTTCGTCTTCCGGCCGCGACGGGGCTTCGTCTGCGGCACGGGGGTCGGCTGCGTCCGCACGGTGCGCAGTCCGTTGATCGAGGTGGCGTTCTCCCAGCCCTCCGGCATGATCATCGCCATCGCCGGCAGGGTCACGCCGAGCTCGTCCACCCCGTGCTTGAGCCGGATGCGGAGTTCGCGCCCGACGACGTCGAGCTCCGACGCGCGGGTCTTCACGACGAGGCGGAACACCATGCCGTCCTCGCTGATCGACTGCAGGCCCCAGATCTCCGGCTTCTCGACGATGCGCTGGCGCCAGCGGGGCTCCTGCGACATCCGCACGGCGGCGGCGAGCAGGGCGTCCTGCACGGCGTCGATGTCGGTGTCGTACGGCACGGTGATGTCGACGAGCACCCGGGACCACCCCTGCGACAGGTTGCCCACGCGCAGGATCTGTCCGTTCGGCACGAACCAGAGGATGCCGTTCACGTCCCGGATCTGCATCACGCGCAGCCCGACGTTCTCGACGACCCCGGTGGCGGGCCCGGTGTCGACGACGTCACCGACGCCGGCCTGGTCCTCGAGGATCATGAAGACCCCGGAGAGCAGGTCCTTCACGATGGACTGCGCACCGACGGCCAGGCCCGCCGCAACGAGCGACGCGCCACCGACGATGCCGACCGCGGCGTTCGGGATGGCGACGGGGATGATGATCGCCAGCGCGATCACCACGACGATCACCGTCGCGAGGTTCTCGAGCACGCTGCCGAGTGTCCGGGTGCGTTGGACGACGCGGGCGGTCTGGATCGGGGAGGCGATGAGCGCCTGGGTGTCGTCGGCGCCCTGGCGCTTCTTGACGCCGTTCACGACGCGGTCGACGATCTGCTTGATCATCCGCCGGAGGATCACGCGGAGCAGGATCGCCGCCAGGATCGTGATCACGATCGTGATCGGGACGTGCCAGGCGTCGACGAACTGGGTGAATGCGTTCGACGCCCACTTCGGGACGTCCGTGGTGTCTGCAGCCGTGATCATGTCCGATCGATGGTAAACGGACGGGGTGTGGCGTCCCTGGAGGAACACCACACCCCGTCCTGGTTCAGCGGATCAGCAGTTCAGTGCCTCAGCGGTTCAGCGCCGACTCAGGCGTCCGCTGCCTGCACGCGCAGCGCACGCTCGGTGCCGGCGAGGTTCTCCGTCACGATGCGTCGCAGCGCCGGGGTCTCCGGGTGGGCCTCGAGCCATGCGGCTGCGGCGTCACGGAGCTCGACCGAGGCGAGCGGCGCCGGGTACAGCCCGGTGACGATCGTGTCGGCCATGTGGTAGCTCCGCTCGGCCCAGATGCGCGTCAGCACGTCGAAGTACCGGGGGACCAGGCCCTCGAGCACGACGGGCGCGTTCGTGTGCTGGAACCCGACCGTGATCTGGCGGACGATCGCGTTGGGCAGGGCGTCCGAGTCGACGAGCGACGAGAACGCGGCGAGCTTGCCCTCGGCCGTGGGGATCGTCGCACGGGCTCGTGCGGCGGCCTGCTCGCCCGACGCCGTCCGGTCGGCGGCGAGTTCGGCGTCGACCTCGGCGTCACCGGCAGCGCCCGCGAGCACGAGGCCCTCGAGCAGCTCCCAGCGCAGGTCCGTGTCGATCTCGAGACCGCTCAGCGTGACCGAACCGTCGCGCAGGCCGGAGAGCGTCGTCACGTGCTCCGGGGTGGAGGCGACCTGGGCGAAGAACTTCACGAACTGGAACTGGGCGTCCGAGCCGGCCTCGGCCGAGGACGCGAGCTGCCAGAGCGTGTCGCCGACGGTGCGGACGGTGGTGTCGGACTTCGCCGGGGCGACGTAGTTCCGCGCGGTCAGCAGCAGCTGCGAGAGCGTGGTGCGGATCGTCGTGGACTCGGTCTCCGTGGCGATGTTGCCGAGGACCAGGCGGACGTAGTCGCTGGCGGGGGACTCGGCGTCACGGGTGGCGTCCCACATCGCACCCCAGACGATCGAGCGGGCGAGCGGGTTCGCGATCGAGGCGAGGTGCTCGATCGCGGTGCGACGGGACTGCTCGTCGAGGCGGATCTTGGCGTACGCCAGGTCGTCGTCGTTGAGCAGCACGAGGTCGCCGCGGTGCGTGCCGACGAGCTCGGGGACCTCGGTGCGGGCGCCGTCGACGTCGATCTCGACGCGGGCAGCGCGCTCGAGCTTGCCGCCGGCCGACGCGGTGTCCGCGCCGAACGGGGCCGAGGCGTCCGTGGTGAACGCGTAGACGCCGATCGCCAGGCGGTGCGGGCGGAGCGTCGGGTAGTCGCTCGGGGCCTCCTGCAGGACGGCGAAGGACGTGATGACACCGTCGGCGTCGGTCTCGATCTCGGGGCGCAGGGTGTTCACGCCGGCGGTCTCGAGCCAGAGCTGCGACCACTCGCTGAGGTCACGGCCGCTGGTGGCCTCGAGCTCGACGAGCAGGTCGGCCAGCTCCGTGTTGGAGTGGTGGTGCTTCTTGAAGTACGCGGAGACCCCGGCGAAGAAGGCGTCGATGCCGACCCACGCGACGAGCTGCTTCAGGACGGAGCCGCCCTTGGCGTAGGTGATGCCGTCGAAGTTGACCTGGACGTCCTCGAGGTCGTTGATCGTCGCGACGATCGGGTGCGTCGAGGGGAGCTGGTCCTGGCGGTAGGCCCAGGACTTCTCCATCGCCTGGAAGGTGGTCCAGGCCTCGGTCCACTCGGTCGCCTCTGCGGTGGCGATCGTCGACGCCCACTCCGCGAAGGACTCGTTGAGCCAGAGGTCGTTCCACCACTTCATCGTGACGAGGTCGCCGAACCACATGTGCGCGAGCTCGTGCAGGATCGTGACGACCCGGCGCTCCTTGATGGCGTCCGTGACCTTCGAGCGGAACACGTAGGTCTCGGTGAAGGTCACCGCGCCGGCGTTCTCCATCGCGCCCGCGTTGAACTCGGGCACGAAGAGCTGGTCGTACTTCTCGAAGGGGTACGGGACGTCGAACTTGTCCTCGTAGTAGGCGAAGCCCTTGCGGGTGGTCTCGAAGACGTAGTCGGCGTCGAGGTACTCGGCGAGCGACTTGCGAGCGAAGACCCCGAGCGGGATCGTGCGGCCGTCGCTGGAGGTCAGCTCGCTGCGGACCACCGCGTACGGGCCGGCGATGAGCGCGGTGATGTAGCTCGAGATCCGGGTGGTCGGCGGGAACGCCCACGTGGCGACGTCGCCGTCGACGCTGGGCTCCGGCGTGGGGGAGTTCGAGACGACCTGCCAGCGCGACGGCGCGGTGACGGTGAAGGTGAACTCGGCCTTGAGGTCGGGCTGCTCGAACACCGCGAACATCCGGCGGGAGTCCGGGACCTCGAACTGGGAGTAGAGGTAGACCTCGTCGTCGACGGGGTCGACGAAGCGGTGCAGGCCCTCGCCGGTGTTCGTGTAGGGCGCGTCGCTGACGACGACGAGCTCGTTGGTCTCCTGCAGGTCGGCGAGCTGGATGCGGACGCCGTCGTTGACCGCGGCGACGTCGAGTTCGGTGCCGTTCAGCGTGACCGAGTGCACCGTCCTGGTGATCGCGTCGATGAACGTCGACGCACCGGGCGTCGCGGTGAAGCGCACGCGGGTGGTGCTGCCGAAGGACTCGGCGCCACGCGTGAGGTCGAGCTCGACGTCGTACGACTGGACGTCGACGAGCGTGGCGCGTTCCTGGGCTTCGATTCGGGTGAGGTTCTCTCCGGGCACGGACGCTCCATCTTCGATGCGGGCGCGGACGATCGATGTCCGCGCAGCTGTGTCCCACTTGGGCGTCGTGCACCCGCGGGACGTGTCGGAACCAGCCTAGCGAGCGCGCGTACGCTCGTACCCGTGACCGAGACGACTGTGGACAAGATCGAGACGACCCGTACGGCTGTGGACTTCTGGTTCGACCCGAACTGCCCGTGGGCCTGGATGACGAGCCGGTGGGTGGAGGAAGTGGAGCGCCACCGCGACCTCGACGTCACCTGGCACGTGATGAGCCTGTTCGTGCTGAACGAGCACCAGGACGTCCCGCCCGAGTACAAGGAACGCCTCGAGCAGGGGCAGGTCTACCCGCGCCTGGTCACCGCGGCGCGGCTCCGGCTCGGCGACCAGGTCGTCAAGCCCCTCTACGACGCCCTCGGCGAGCACATCCACCACCGCCAGGAGCACGACCCCGCCCAGGTCGTCCCCGCCGTCCTCGCGGAGCTCGGCCTCGACGCCGACCTCGCCGACGCGGCCTGGACGGACGAGGCCGACGCCGCAACCCGTGAGAGCCACCGCGACGGCATCGAGCGCGTCGGCCAGGACGTCGGCACCCCGGTGATCGCCGTCGAGGGCACCGCCTTCTTCGGTCCCGTCATCTCCCCGGCGCCGAAGGGCCAGCAGGCACTCGACCTCTGGGACGGCATCGTCGCGGCAGCCCGGTACCCGGGCTTCTTCGAGCTCAAGCGCTCGCGTACGGTCGGCCCGATCTTCGACACGGCCGCCACCGACTGACGGGAGGCCCGGCTCGGCCCCGTCCCGCCGCCCGCGTCCGGCGAGACTCGGCTCCGCGGACGCCGCGCGGGTTCCGGGAGCCGCAGGCTGTCCGCCAGACCGAGACTCGGGCCCGCGCGGCGGCGCGGCCGCGGCGCGCGCGGCGGCGCGGCCGCGGCCGCGCCGGCCGAGCGGCCGTCAGGCCAGCGGCAGGCGCATCAGGGTGAGGTCCCACCAGCGGTCGAACTTGCGCCCGACCTCGGGGAGCACGGCCGCGACCTCGAACCCGAGGCGCTCGTGCAGGGCGATCG
Organism: Curtobacterium sp. GC_Cur_3; assembly: GCF_026544205.1. Taxonomy (GTDB): domain Bacteria; phylum Actinomycetota; class Actinomycetes; order Actinomycetales; family Microbacteriaceae; genus Curtobacterium. The sequence continues at coordinate 46,538 of NZ_JALNUI010000025.1, read as the reverse complement.
ACCCCGTGTTCGAGCTGCAGATGCCGGCCATCATCACGTGCAGGTCCTGCTCCCGGGCGTGGGCCACCAGCGCCCGCATGAGCGTCGACGCGATGCCACGGCCCCGGAACGCCGGCACCACGTACACGCTGTGCTCGACCGTGAACCGGTAGCCCTCGAGCGGCCGGAACGGTCCGTACGACACGTAGCCGGCGACGGCCCCGTCGACCTCGGCCACGAGGACCGGCAGCCCCGCCGCCCGACGCTCCGCGAGCCAGCCGTCGAACCACGCCCGCGGGTTCGGCGTGTCCTGCCAGACGGCGGTCGTGTTCAGGACCGCGTCGACGTGCAGCGCGTGGACGACGTCGAGGTCGTCCGGCTCGCAGACCCGGACCGTGACCGCCCTCGGCCCACCCGTCGCATATGCTGTCGTCATGTCTCAGATCGTAGACGACTCGGCCCCGGAAGTGGAACCCGACGCCGGAGCGGGACCGGAACCCGCGGACGCCGCGGACCAGCGCCGCCTCGGTGCGCGGCTGCACGCGCTGCGGGACGACCGGCGGTGGAGCCTCACCGAGCTCGCCGAGGCGTCCGGCGTCTCGCGCGCGATGATCAACCGCGTCGAGCGCGGGGTGTCCAGCCCGACGGCGACCATCCTCGGTCGGCTGTCCGGCGCGTTCGGGCTCACGGTCTCCCAGCTGCTCGACGGGTCCCACGAGACGCACGCGCACGACGAGCAGGAGCCCGGCAGCCCCGAGGACGCGACCGGCGTGCAGCGCGCCGCCACCGCCGACCACTGGACGGACCCCGAGACCGGGTACCGCCGCCGTCCGCTCGCCAGTGCCGACTTCCCCGTGGACGTCACCGAGGTGTGCCTCCCGGCCGGAGCTGCCGTGACCTACCCGGCAGCCGCGTACGCGTTCGTCCGGCACTGCATCTGGGTCGTCGAGGGCGAGCTCCAGCTCGTCGTCGGCGGTGAGCCGGTCGTGCTCGCGGCGGGGGACCGGATCGAGCTCGGCGACCCCGCCGAGGTCACCTACCGGAACGCCACCGAGGACGCCTGCCGGTACGTCGTCGTCGTGGCGAGGGTGACCCGCGGCCGGGAATAGGATCGGTCCATGCGCATCCACCTCGGAACGGACCACGCCGGCCTCGAGTTCGCCAAGACCCTCGCCTCGCACCTCGCCGAGGCCGGACACGAGGTCGTCGACCACGGTCCGACCGAGTACGACGCGCTCGACGACTACCCCTCGTTCTGCATCAACGCCGCCCACGCCGTCGTCGCCGACCAGCGCGCGGGTGTCGAGGCGCTCGGTGTCGTGTTCGGCGGCTCGGGCAACGGCGAGGCGATCGCCGCGAACAAGGTCGACGGCGTCCGGGCAGCGCTCGTGTGGAACGAGTCCACCGCGCTCCTCGCCCGCCAGCACAACGACGCCAACGTCATCTCGCTCGGCGCCCGCCAGCACACCGAGGCCGAGGTCATCGACTTCGTGGACCTGTTCATCGCCGAGCCGTTCTCCGGCGAGGAGCGCCACGCCCGCCGCATCGCGCAGCTCGCCGAGTACGAGCAGACCGGCACCATCGCCGGCAAGCAGGTCGACGCGTAGCAGGCCGTCGGGGGACACCGACCGTCAGCGGCACCGGGTAGAACAGGACCCATGCCCGAGGGTCACTCCGTCCACCGAATCGCCAACCAGTTCACCCGCCACTTCGTCGGCAAGCGCTGCGAGGTCTCCAGCCCCCAGGGTCGGTTCGCCGCGGGTGCCGAACAGCTCGACGGCAAGACGCTCCTCGCGGCGCGGGCCGTCGGCAAGCAGATGTTCCTCGAGTTCCAGGACCACCTGTTCCTCCGCGTGCACCTCGGCCTGTACGGCGCGTGGGACTTCGCCGGCGTGATCTCCACCGCCGAGGCCCTGTCGGACGACGACGACCGAGAAGAGTCGCTGTCCTCCATCGGCGCACCGCGGCTGGCCCGGTACCGGATGGCCGAGCAGGAGAAGACCGAGGACCCGATCGAGGCCTTCCCGCCGGACCCCGTCGGACAGGTGCGCGTGCGGCTGCTGACCGAGGACACCGTCGCCGATCTCCGCGGCCCGACGAAGTGCGTCGTGGAGACCCCGACCGAGGTCCAGCAGGCCCTCGACAAGCTCGGCCCCGACCCGATGAACGACGACGGCCCCGAGGCCGAGAAGGTCTTCGTGGACAACATCCGGAAGCGCAACGTCGCGATCGGCCAGCTCCTGATGGACCAGTCCGTGGTGAGCGGCATCGGCAACATCTACCGTGCCGAGCTGCTGTTCCGGCAGCGCATCGACCCGTACAAGGTGGGCAAGAAGATCACTGTGAAGCAGGCCAAGGCGCTCTGGGCGGACTGGTCGAAGCTGCTGCACGACGGCGTCCGCGACGGCCTGATGATGACGATGGACGGCCTGTCCGCCGCCGACCACAAGAAGGCCCTGCGCTCCCGGAAGGACCGCCACTGGGTGTACCACCGCCAGGGCGAGCCCTGCCGGGCGTGCGGCACCGAGATCCGGATCGCCGACATGGCCGGCCGCAAGCTCTACTGGTGCCCGAAGGACCAGAAGTAGGTCCTGCCGTCACAGGTCCAGGTGCGTCCACCGCCCGGCGATCGCGGTGCCCAGCACCCGCATGGACCGCAGCGCAGCCGAGGACGCGGCCAGCGGGTCCGCCTCGGTGAGCACGAGGTCCGCCACGTCCCCCACGGCCACGGCGACCCGTCCGTCCGTCGAGCCCCGCCAGGCCGCGAGCGCCGACATCCGCTCGGCGGGGTGCCACGGCTCGCGGCCGTCACGGTCCCGCCCGACGGCCGCGGCGAGCGACACCCACGGGTCGAGCGGCGCGACGGGGGCGTCCGACCCGAGGAGCACCTGGGCCCCAGCACGGACCAGGGACGCGAACGCGAAGGCCCGGTCGGTGTCGCCCGCCCAGTGCCGGTCCGCGATGTCCCGGTCGTCCATCGCGTGCTCCGGCTGCACCGACGCGGCCACACCGAGCCGGGCGAACCGCTCGACGTCGGTGTCCACCAGCAGCTGCGCGTGCTCGATCGTGCCGCGGGTGCCGACGGCCTCGAAGACGTCGAGCGCCAGGGTGTTGGCCCGGTCGCCGATGGCGTGGACCGCCGGTGTGAGTCCGGCGTCGACGGCTCGGCGGGTGATCGCGACGAGGTCGTCGAAGGCCCACGCCAGCACGCCCTCACCGTTCACGAGCGCGGCGGTCCTGGTGCCGAGGGAACCGTCGGTGATCACCTTGAACGGCCCCATCGTGAGCAGGCCGCGGGTGCCCTCGACGACGTCGCCGGTGCGGAGTCCGCGGGCGATGACGTCGGGCAGCTCCGTCGCGTACACGCCGGAGGCCACGCGGAGCGCGTCCGTCCCGCCGTGGATCCGTCGGACCCAGCGGTCCAGCCCGAAGCGCATCTCGAGGTCGACGACGCGGGTCACCCCGCGGGCGGCAGCGGCCTCGGCAGCGTCCGCGACGTAGCCGTCGAGCACGGCGTCCGGCACGCTGGACAGCGCGCCGGTGACGTCGAACGCGTCCTGCTCGCGCAGGACGCCGTCCTCCCCGGTCTCGAGCGGCCGCCCGAGGACCCGGCCGAAGTGGGCGAGCGCGCTGGTGCTGCACCAGACGGCGTGCAGGTCCGCGCTGATGACGACCGTCGGGAGGCTCGGTGTGGCCGCGTCGAGCAGCGCGCGTCGGGCGGGGCGCGGCCAGAGACCGTCGCGGTAGCCGTGACCGACGAGGACGGCGTCCGCCACCCCGGTGCGGGCGACGTCGGCGAGGAGGCCGGCGGTCGCCTCGGCGGAGTCGCAGCCGGTGACGTCGACGCGCCGGCGGACGAGCGCCCACTGGTCGAAGTGCGTGTGGTGGTCGACGAGCCCGGGGCCGAGCCAGGCGCCGCCGGCGTCGACGACCTCGGTGTCGGGGCCCGTCGGCGCCAGCGTGCCGGCCGGGGCGATCGTGGTGACGACGCCGTCGGCGATGCGGACGTCGGCGGGGGCTCCAGCGGTGCCCACGCGCCGGACGGTGCGGAGCAGGATGTCGCTCATCGTGCCTCCCGTCCTTCCGTGGTCTCGTGCACCCGCTCCATCTCGGCGGCGAGCGCCGGTGAGGCGTAGGGCCCGTCGCCACGCAGCCCGGCGATGACGTCGGCGACCACGGCCGGGGCCTTGTTCTGCGAGAGCTTGGCGCGGGCGTCGAAGCGGGCGACCCGGATGCGGATCCCCACGGTGCCCTTCGCCATCCGCCTGGCGGTGTCCTCGTCGACCTGCAGCGAGACCGGGTCGGGCATCACCCGCTCGAAGTGGTCGACGAGTTCGCCGAGGACGCGGAAGTTCTCCTCGTCGGACAGGAGCTCCGGCGTCCCCCAGAGGTGCGCGGTGACGTGGTTCCACGTCGGGACGAACTGCGCCGCGGGGTACCAGGCGGGGGAGACGTACCCGTGGGGCCCCTGCACGATGACGAGCACCTCGTGCTGCCCGAGCTCGTGGGCCTGTTCGTCCGGGCGTCCGACGTGCGAGACGAGCACGAGCTGGTCGGGGTCCTCGTCGGGACCGGGCGCCTCGAGCACGAAGGGGTAGTGCGAGGCCACGAGTCCGGCGTCCGTGTGCGACACGATCGTCGCCCACGGGTTGTCGTCGACGAGCCGCTTCACCTCGGCGACGTCGGTCATCAGGAAGTGCGGTGTGTGGCGCATGTCCCGAGCGTGGCACACCGGTCCAGGGCCGCGCGACAGGTGTCGTTTCGCGGGTGTTTCTGCCTGGTAAAAGTTTCAGAGGCGATTGAAAGAAGCCTTGCGGTCGGGATTCGACCGGGCCTAGCTTTCCGGACAACGACGACCGGGCAGTGGACCGGACGCACCCGATCGAAGGAGTTGTCCATGCGACGCAGGACGATCGCCGCGCTCGCCGCGGCTGCCACGGTGGCCCTGGTGGCGACCGGCTGTTCGGCGGGCGGCAGCGCCGACTCCGCCGCGGACGCGAGCCTGGTGTACGCCACCGGTGAGCCCGACCACCTGACGCCCGGTCGGCAGACGGTCGCCTTCGACCAGGTGATGAGCCTGTTCGCCCCGCTGACCCAGACGGACGCGAAGGGCGAGCTCCACGACGTCGCCGCGAAGAGCGTCGAGAGCGACGACGCCACCACGTGGACGATCACGCTCCGCGACGGGTGGGAGTTCCAGAACGGCGAGGCCGTCACCCCCGAGAGCTACGTCAAGGCCTGGAACCACGTCGCCTACGGCCCGAACGCCTGGGAGAACAGCGGCCAGCTCGCGTCGATCGTCGGGTACTCGGACCTGAACCCGGCGAAGGGCACCCCGACGACCAAGGAGATGTCGGGGCTGAAGGTCACCGGCAAGGACACCTTCACGGTCACGCTGACGCACGCGGACAGCCAGTTCCCGCTGCAGCTCAGCCAGGCGCAGACGGCGTTCTACCCGATGCCGTCCGCCGCGTACGACGACCTCAAGGCGTACGACAAGAAGCCGATCGGCAACGGCCCGTACGAGATGGCGAAGGCCTGGAAGGCGAACCAGGAGTTCACCGTCACGGCCCGGAAGGGCTACGAGGGCACGAAGCCCGCGACCCCGAACGTCACGTTCCGCAGCTACTCCGACATGAACACCGCGTACACCGACGTCCTCGCCGGCAACGCGGACGTGCTCTTCCTGCCGACGGACAAGATGACGAGCGCCAAGGACGACTTCGGCGACCGGCTGCACTCCTTCGACGCCCCCGGCATCGACTACCTCGGCTTCCCGCTCTGGGACCAGCGCTACTCCGACCCCGACGTCCGCCGGGCGATCTCCATGTCGATCGACCGCGACCAGGTCAACAAGGCCATCTACGGCGGCCTGTACGACCCCGCGACCGCGCTCACCCCGCCGTCGATGTCCGGGACGAAGGAGGGCATCTGCGGCGACGCCTGCGAGTTCGACCCGGCAGCGGCCAAGCAGCTCCTGGCGAAGGCCGGCGGGTTCGACGGCACCATCGAGCTCGTCTACCCGGGCGGCAACGGCCTCGACTCGCTGTACCAGGCGTACGCCAACCAGATCCGCCAGAACCTCGGGGTCGACGCCGAGGCGAAGGCCACCACCGACTGGGCCTCGTACTACTCCGAGCTGACGGACAAGACCGTCAAGGGCCCGCACTTCGGCCACTGGGGTGCGCTCTACATCAGCCAGCAGAACACCCTCCGCGCCCTGTTCACCACGGCCGGCGGCTGCGCACCCTGCACGGGGTACTACCAGGACGACGAGGTCGACTCGCTGCTCGCGAAGGCCGACTCCGCCGGCACCCAGGCCGAGGCGAACGAGTACTACACGAAGACGCAGGAGGCCGTGCTCGAGGACTTCCCGGTCGTCCCCACGTTCTTCGACAAGTACTCGTACGTGACCAGCGACAAGATCGCGAAGCTCCCCGCGGTCGCCGGCAGCCCGGTGATCGCTCAGATCGCCGTGAAGTAGGGCACCGCATGGACAGCGACACCATACTGCGGCTCGTCCGCGAGGTCCCCGACCGCGACGGCTTCCCGCTCGTCGACGACCTGCACGCCCGGTTCGACGCGCTCGCCGCGGCCCACCCGGACCGGGTCACGGTCACCAGGATCGGCACCAGCCGCCTCGGCGAACCGCTGCACAGCTACCGCATCGGCACCGGGTCGCACGCCGCCGTCATCGTCGGCGGCGTGCACCCGAACGAACCGATCGGCTCGTGGACGGCGCTGCACCTCGCCGAGACGATGCTCGGCGACGACCGGGACGCGACCGCGCTCGACGTCACCTGGCACATCGTCCCGACGATCGACCCGGACGGCATGCGGCTCAACGAGGCCTGGTTCCACGACCCGTACGACCGGGTCTTCTACTCCCGGCACTTCTATCGGCCCGCCCCGGACAGCCAGGTGGAGTGGACGTTCCCGAACAACCACAAGTCGGTGTACTTCGACCAGGTGCTGCCGGAGACGCTCGCCTTCATGCGGCTCATCGACGACACCGAACCGGACCTCCTGGTGAGTCTGCACAACGGGGAGATGGGCGGCGTCTACTACTACCTCTCCGAGGACCTGCCCGACGTCATCGACGTGCTGCACGCGGTGCCCCGGGCGCTCGGGCTGCCGCTCGACACGGGGGAGCCGGAGTCGCCGCACCTGCGCGAGCTGGCCCCGGCGGTGTTCGCGATGGACGGCGTCGAGGAGGTCCACGACTACCTCGAGGGCCTCGGCGTCGACCCCGCCGAGCACATCCACGGGGCGTCCAGCGCCGCGTGGGCCCTCCGGCACGGCGCACTGTGCATGGTGGCCGAGCTGCCGTACTGGAGCCACCCCGACGCCGACGACCAGACCCCGACCGACGAGTCCTACGCGGACCTCCTCCGGCGGTGCGCGGACGACCTCGGCGGCTCCGGGGCCGAGCTCCAGCGGGTCCTCGACACCGCGTCGCCGATGCTCACGATCGCGACGCCGTTCCTGCAAGGCTCGCGCGCCTTCATCCCGATGCTCACCGCGACGCCGGAGACCGACCGCGCCCGCGCCGAACGTGAGCCGGCGGACCGGATGGCCACCGTCGCCGAGCGCTTCGGCTGCGAGGACCTGGTGCGCTGCTTCCGGCTCCGCTACGGCGGCATGCTCCTCCGCGCACTCGAGGCGGAGACCACCGCCGGCACGGCGTCCGCGCCGCTCCGGCGGCTCCGCGACGACCTGGCCGAGCGGTACGCGCTCTGGCAGGCGGACGCGGTGACCGACGCCGCGCCGATCCCGGTGGGGAAGCTGGTGGGGGTGCAGTACGGGGCGATCCTCGCCTGCGCGAGCCACGTGGCGGACCCGACACGAGCCTCCCGTCCGGTGTCCGTGGGCATGCCGGGAGGCGCGTGATGCGTCCGACGCTCGCCGTCGGCCGGCGACTCGGCGGCCTGGTCATCGTCTTCCTCGGGGTGACCTTCCTGATCTACGCGATGACCTTCGCGCTGCCAGGCGACCCGATCAAGGCGCTCGGCGGTGACCGGCCGCTCAGCGACTCGGTCGTGCGGGCGCTCCGGGCCGAGTACCACCTGGACCAGCCGCTCTGGCTGCAGTACGTGCAGTACGTCGGCGGGCTGTTCCGCGGCGACTTCGGCACCGACTTCACCGGGCAGCCGGTCGCAGCGCAGATGGCCTCGCGCTGGCCGGTGACGATCACGCTCGCACTCACCGCGTGGGCGCTGGAGATCGTGCTGGGCATCGGGCTCGGCGTGCTGTCGGCGCTCAAGCTCGGCACGGTGCTCGACAAGACCGTCCTCGTCGGCACGATCGTCGTCGGCGCGGTCCCGGTCTTCGTGCTCGGCGTCGCCCTGCAGCTCGTGTTCTCGGTCCGGCTGCACTGGTTCCCCGTCGCGGGCGCCACTGCCGGCTGGCCGACCGCGTACGTGCTGCCCGCGTTCGTCATCGCGCTGTTCGGTCTCGCCGCGGTGTCCCGGCTGACCAGGACCTCGATGATCGAGACGCTCGACGCCGACTACGTGCGGACCGCCCGCGCGAAGGGCCTGACGCCCGGCCGGGTCGTCGGGGTGCACGTGATGCGCAACTCGCTCATCCCGACCGCGACGTACCTGGCGACCGACCTCGGCTACCTGATGGGCGGCACGGTGATCATCGAGGGCATCTTCAACCTGCCGGGCGTCGGGAACCTGCTGTTCCAGGGCATCCGCTCGCACGAGGGCGCCGTCGTCGTCGGGATCTCCACCGCCCTCATCCTGGTGTTCCTCGTCACGAGCGTGCTCGTCGACCTGCTGCACGCCGCCCTCGACCCGCGCGTCCGATCGGGAGCCGCCGCATGACCACCTCCGACCTCGCCGCGACCGTCGACCCCGTCGTCGGGGTCAAGCGCCGCCCCCTCGCCGCAGCCGCCCGCACCCCGGGGTTCTGGGTGCCCGCGTCGGTCCTCGTGCTCGTGCTCGCGATCGCCGCATTCCCGCAGCTCTTCGCCGGGCTGTTCGGCCACGGCGACCCGCGCGTGTGCGACCTCGGCCGGAGCGGGGACGGCTCGGCCGCCGGGCACCCGTTCGGCTTCGACCTGCAGGGCTGCGACGTGTACGCCAACGTCGTGTACGGCACCCGCTCGTCGATCGCCGTCGCGGTGCTCACCACCGTGCTCGCGGGCATGGTCGCCGTCGTCGTGGGGACCGTCGCCGGCATGGTCGGCGGCTGGGTCGACGCCGTGCTCGCCCGCCTGACCGACGTGTTCCTCGGGTTCCCGTTCCTGCTCGGCGCCGTCGTGGTGCTGAACAGCGTCGGGGAGCGGTCCGTGCTCACCGTGTCGCTCGTGCTCGCGCTGTTCGGGTGGCCGACGATGGCGCGGCTCGTCCGGTCGAGCGTCCGCGGTGTCCGGAACGCCGAGTTCGTCCTGGCCGCCCGGACGATGGGGCTCTCCACGTGGCGGATCACCACGCGGTACGTGCTGCCGTCGTCGATCTCGCCGCTGCTCGTCCTCGCCACGATCACCGTCGGCGGCGTCATCGTGTCCGAGTCGTCGCTGACCTACCTCGGCATCGGGCTCGAGAGCCCGGCGATCTCCTGGGGCCTGCAGCTCTCCGCCGCCACCAGCCAGTTCCTCCGCGCCCCGCACATGCTCGTCGCACCCGCGGCGTTCCTCGCCGTCACGGTGCTCGCCGTCATCGCGCTCGGTGACACCCTGCGGGCCGCACTCGACCCGCGTCGCCGCTGACGCCAGACTCGAACCCCCTGCTCTTCGTGAAAGGAACCACCGTGACCGACACCGAGGCCACCCGCACCGCCTACCGCACGACGCTGCCCACCATCCGCGACTGGGTCGCGTACAAGGTCTGGCAGCTGCGGGTGCCCGGCGTGCAGGTCGCGATCGGCTACAAGGGCGAGGAGCTGTTCTCCGAGGCGTGGGGCCACGCCGACGTCGAGGCCGGCCGCCGCCTGACGACGAACGACCTGTTCCGGATCGCCTCGCACTCCAAGACCTTCACGTCGACGGCGCTGCTGCTCCTCGCCGAGCGGGGCTCCCTGCGGCTCGACGACACCGTCGGCACGTACGTCCCCGCACTCGTCGAGGGCGGGTCGCCGATCGCCGACGCCACCGTCCGCGAGCTGATGGAGATGGGCGCCGGCGTGATCCGCGACGGCCACGACGGCGACTACTGGTCCCTCGCCCGGCCGTTCCCGGACGAGGACGAGCTCCTCGCGCTGGTGCTCGACCGCGGGCAGAAGGTGCCGACGGGCTCCTCGTTCAACTACTCCAACCTCGGGTACTCGCTCCTCGGGCTCGTCATCGCCGCGGCGTCCGGTCGGAGCTACAACGACTTCGTGCGCCAGGAGATCGTCGAACCGCTCGGCCTCCGGAACACCGGACCCGACTGGGACCCGTCGCGCGAGGACGACTTCGTGGTCGGCTACTCCGGCTTCCACGTCGCACGGCACCGGCAGCGCATCGCCCACGTCGACACCCGGGCGATGGCCGCGGCGACCGGGTTCCACGGCACCGCGTCCGACCTCGTGAAGTACTTCTCCGCGCACGTGCTCGGGCAGGGCGAGCTGCTGAGCGACCACTCCAAGCGCCTCGCGCAGCGGAAGTCGTGGAGCGCGTCCGACGACGACCCGGCAGCCCGCGGCTACGGTGCCGGCTTCATCGTCGACCGGATCAACGGGCGCGAGGTCCGCGGCCACTCCGGCGGCTTCCCCGGTCACATCACCCAGTCGCTGTTCGACCCCGAGTCCGGCCTGGTCGTGTCCGTGATGACGAGCTCGGCCGCCGGCCCCGCGACGCTCCTGGCGACCGGGATCGTGAACCTGCTCGACGCCGCTGCCGACTCGGCAGCGCCCGGCGCGGTCGTCCCTGAGGACGTCGCCGCGCGCTACACCGGCCGCTACGCCAACCCCTGGGGTGTCACCGACATCGCCAGGGTCGGGGACCGGCTGCTCGCGATCGACCCCTCCGGCCCCGACCCGGTGGAGTCGCCCACCCGGCTCGAGGTCGTCGACGCGGACACGCTCCGGATGACCCACGGCAACCGCTTCGGCTCCGTCGACGAGGACATCGTGTTCGCCCGCGACGCCGACGGCACCGTCACCGGCATCCGCGGCAGCGGCGGCATGAGCGAGGAGCCGTGGTCGATCCCCGACGAGGCTCCGGAGGTCGCGGCCGGGCTCGCATAGCCTGGCGCGGACCACGGATCGACGAGGGGACCACCATGACCGAGCAGCAGCAGACCGTCACGACCGACGACCGCGTCCTGGACCCGGTGCGCCAGGCGTTCGTCGAGGAGTTCGCGCTGATGCTCGGCGACGGCGCGGGCATGCCCCTCACCGACGCCCGGGTGCTCGGCTACCTCATCATGACCCGCGCCCCGTACTCGTCCTCCGCCGACCTGCAGGCGGCCCTCGGGGCGAGCTCGGGGTCGGTGTCGATGGCGACCAGGCGGCTCGTCGACTCCGGCTTCGTCAAACGCCACACCGTGCCGGGGGAGCGGAGCCACTACTTCCGCGCCGAGACCGACGTGTGGGGCAGCTGGCTGGCCAGTGAGCGGAAGTACCTCGACCGGCAGCGGGACATCATCGCCCGCGGGCTCGCCGTCGTCGAACAGGACGGCCACACCGGCCCCGGCGACGTGGACGCCCCCGTCCGCGAGCGCCTGCGCAACGGGCGCGACTACATGCAGTGGCTGCACGGCCACCACCGCAAGATGCTCGAGGACTGGGAGGCCTTCAAGGCCGCCCGCGACACGGGCGACGACGCACCAGGGACGGGAACACCATGACCGAGCCGCGCGAGGACGTCCTCGTCGTCGACCACCTCACCGTCACGTTCGACGTCGAGGGCGAGGTGGTCCGCGCCGTCGACGACGCCTCCTTCACCGTCGGCCGTGGTGAGGTCGTCGCCGTCGTCGGGGAGTCCGGTTCCGGCAAGAGCATGACCGCGATGACCGCCATGGGCATCGCCCCCGACGGCGCCGTCGCCACCGGCGCGATCCGGATCGGCGGCGTCGACGTGCTCAGCTCCGGCGAGCAGCACCTCCGCGAGGTCCGCGGCCGCACCGTCTCGATGATCTTCCAGGACCCCTCCGCCGCCCTGAACCCCGTCTTCACCATCGGGTTCCAGCTCGCCGAGGCCGTCCGCCGCGCCGACGCCTCCACTGACCGTGCGACGGTCAGGGCCCGGGCGCTGGAGCTCCTGCGCGCCGTCGAGGTCCCCGAGCCCGAGCGCCGCCTGGGGCAGTACCCGCACGAGCTGTCCGGTGGCCAGTGCCAGCGCGTGATGATCGCGATGGCGCTCGCCGCCGACCCCGACCTGCTCATCGCCGACGAGCCCACGACCGCGCTCGACGTCACCGTGCAGGCCGAGGTGCTCGACGTGCTGCGGGCGCTCCGGGAGCGCACCGGCACCGCGATCCTGCTCATCACGCACGACATGGGCGTCGTCGCCGACATCGCCGACCGGGTCGTCGTGATGCGCCGTGGCCAGGTGGTCGAGTCCGGCACCGCCGTCGCCGTCTTCGCGGCGCCGACCGCCGACTACACGCGCGAGCTGCTGGCCGCGGTCCCGCGGCTGGGTGCCGTCGACGGCCGGGAGGCTCCCCTCGGCCCCGCCACGCCCCTGCCGTCGACCGTCCTCGACGTCCGCGACCTCGTGGTGGAGTACGGCGGTGCGCTGCGCCGTCGTTTCCGAGCGGTCGACCACGTGTCGTTCACCGTCGGCCGCGGCGAGATCGTCGGCCTGGTGGGGGAGTCCGGCAGCGGCAAGACCACCATCGGCCGCGCTGCCGTCGGACTCGCCCCGATCACCGCCGGCTCGGTGTCCGTCGACGGCATCGACCTCGCCGGTGCCGGACGTGCGGAGCGCCGGAGCATGCGACGCCGCGTCGGCGTGGTCTTCCAGAACCCGCTGCGCTCCCTCAACCCCCGGTACACGGTGGGGCAGACCGTCGCGGAGCCCCTCCGGCAGATCCTCCGGCTGTCCGCCGCGGACACCGAGACCCGCGTGGAACGGCTCCTGTCGGACGTCGGGCTCGACGGCGGATTCCGCGAGCGCTACCCGCACGAGCTCTCCGGCGGCCAGCGCCAGCGCGTCGCGATCGCCCGCGCCGTCGCCCTGGACCCGGCGCTGCTCATCGCCGACGAGCCCACGAGTGCCCTCGACGTGTCGGTGCAGGCCCGGGTACTCGACGTCTTCCGCGAGCTGCAGGAACGCCTCGGCTTCGCCTGCCTGTTCGTGACGCACGACCTCGCCGTGGTGGACACACTGTGCGACCGCGTCGTCGTCCTGCACCAGGGGCGCGTTGCCGAACAGGGGACGTGCGACGCGATCCTCCGCGCGCCCGAGGACCCGTACACCCGACGCCTCATCCAGGCCGCTCCGGTCCCGGACCCCGAGGAGCAGGCGCTCCGCCGCGCCGCCCGCCTGGCCGCACTCGCGTCCTGACCGCCCGGTCTGCCCCGCCCCGCCCCGCCGCGCCCCTCGCGTCCGGCCCTGCCCAGACCTGCCCGGGGCCGGACGCTTCTCGTTCGCGCGCGTGACGGATCCGGTTCGCGAACCCCGAGGCGAGCGAACCGGATTCGTCACCGGCCGCAGCGAGATCCCGTGTCACGCGTAGCGCGCAGCACGCGCACCGCACCCGCACTGCGCTGGAGCGGTGGCCCCGTCGATCCCGGGACGGCCACCGCACGGCCACCGAACGGCCCCCTGACGGCCGCCGGAGGGGTCCATCCGGTTTCGCGCGTGACGGATCTGGTTCGTAGATCCCGAGGCGAGCGAACCGGATCCGTCACCGGCCGCAGCGCGATCACGCGTGGCGCTCGACGCGCCCGCGGCGCCCACACTGCACCGAAGGGGTGACACGGTCGATCGCCGGACGGCCACCGAACGGCCACGGGACGGCCGCCGGAGGGGTCCATCCGGCTTCGCGCGTGACGGATCCGGTTCGCGGATCCCGAGGCGAGCGAACCGGATCCGTCACCGGCCGCAGCGTGATCAGGTGTCGGGCGCGGCGGGCGCGCCGCGCCCGCACTGCGCTGGAGCGGTGACTCCGTCGATCGGCGGACGGCCACTGGGCTGCCACCGGACGGGTCCAGTCCGTTCCGCGCGTGACGGATCTGGTTCGTAGATCCCGAGGCGAGCGAACCGAATCCGTCACCGGCCGCAGCGCGATCAGGTGTCGGGCGCGGCGGGCGCGGCGCGCCCGCACTGCGCTGGAGCGGTGACCCCGTCGATCGGCGGACGGCCACGGTACGGCCACCGGAGGGGTCCATCCGGCTTCGCGCGTGACGGATCTGGTTCGTAGATCCCGAGGCGAGCGAACCGGATCCGTCACCCCGCGCCTCCGGGCGGGATCCTCGGTCGGAGGCTGACGTCGACACGCCGATCCGAGCCTCCAGGGTGTCCGCCGGGGCGCACCGGACTTGACGTTCGTTCGAACACACGTTCGAATGATCCGGTGGGACGGCGTCGCGAGAACCGGTGGCAGCCCCCGGAGCACCCGGAGGTCGAACGTCCGCATGCCTACACGCTCTCGGACGACGCACGGGGGCCGGACGTCTGCCACGCGGTCACCCCGATGCCGGTCTGGGCGTGGGTGCAGTTCCCGACGTTCCACGTCCGGGTGAAGGCGTTCGCGAAGAGCTGGACCCGCGACGCCGTGCTCGTCGAGTGGGCGCAGTTCGGTCAGCAGGCGCAGGCCTGGGTGTGGCGGTCGGCGGTCAAGCACCGGGTGCTGCGGGTCGACGCCGACCGCCGGGCGCGTGCACCGGACTCCGGATAGCGCACCCGGTTGACAGGGGCCTCGGCGGCGCGGGATCGTTCATGCAGTCGGGGTTCGCGAAGATTCTCGACGATCAAGACATCCGTCCCGCGAGTGTCCCGACCGGAAGGAGGCGCCGTGACCCGTCATGAGGTGCCGTCCTGGGTGGCACACGTGCTCACCCCGCCCGAAGTCATCGCCGCCTACGTCGAGCGCCGGGTCAACGACCCCGCCCTGCTCTCCGGCGACGCGCATGAACCGACCTACGCCGACTTCCTCCGCGCCGAGTAGACCGTCACGCCGACGCTCGCCGTGGTGACGCACGCGAGCGCCACCACCTCCACGAGTGACAGGGCCTCGTGCAGCACGAGCAGCCCGGCGAGCGCCGCCACCGCCGGACCGAGGCTCTGCAGCACGCCGAACACCCGCGTCGGCATCCGGCGCAGCGCGAGCATCTCGAGGGCATAGGGCAGCACGCTCGACAGCACGGCGACGGCGCCGAACACGACGAGGAGCGTCGGGTCGGCCACGACGCCGTCGACCGCGGTGTGCAGGCCGAACGGCAGCGACACCACCATCGCGACGAGCATGGACACCGCCAGACCGTCGACGCCCGGGACGAGCGCCCCCACGTGCCGGTTCATCACGATGTAGCCGGCCCAGCACGCGGCGGCGGCGACCGCGCAGGCCACGCCCCCGAGCTCGGTGATGGCGGAGGGGCCCACGCCGAGGAGCACGACCCCGGCGAGCGCCAGCACCGCCCAGAGGACGTCACGCCAGCGTCGGGTGTGCACGAGCGAGAGCGTGAGCGGCCCGAGGAACTCGATAGTCACGGCGACGCCGATCGGGATCGTCGCGAACGCCAGGTAGATGAAGACGTTCATGCCGCCGAGCGCCAGCCCGAGCAGGACGGCACCGGTCCACTGCGCGCGGTCCCAGTGCCGGACGCGGGGCCGCACCACGAGGGCGAGGACGAGCGCACCGATCACCAGGCGGAGCGTCGCCGCGCCGACCGAGCCGACCTCGTCGAAGCGGGTCTTCGCGACGGCGGCGCCGAGCTGCACGGAGACGATCGCGGCGAACGCCAGGACCGGTGCCGGGACACGGGTCATCCGAGGTAGGCGAGGACGGCGAGCACGCGGCGGTGGTCCTCGCCGGTGTCCTCGAGGCCGAGCTTCGCGAAGATGCTCGACACGTGCTTCTCGACCGCGCCGGTGCCGATGACGAGCGCGCGGGCGATGGCGGCGTTCGTGCGTCCCTCGGCCATCAGCCCGAGGACGTCGCGCTCGCGGGGCGTCAGCGCGGCGATCGGGTCGCGACGACGGCTCATCAGCTGCGTCACGACCTCGGGGTCGAGGACGGTGCCGCCGGCGGCGATGCGGCGCACGGCGTCGTCGATCTCCTCGAGCCGCGTGACGCGGTCCTTGAGCAGGTAGCCGATGCCGGCGGTGCCGGACGCCAGGACGTCCTCGGCGTAGGTGGCCTCGACGTACTGCGACAGCAGGAGCACCCCGGTGCCCGGTGCCAGGCGTCGGGTCTCCACGGCGGCGCGGACGCCCTCGTCGGTGAACGTCGGCGGCATGCGGACGTCCATCACGACGACGTCGGGGGCGGCGTCCGGGAGCGTCGCGAGGAAGGACGTCGCGTCGGGGTACTGCCCAACGACGTCGATGCCGGCTTCGAGCAGGACGCGGGACAGGCCCTCGCGGATCAGGACGGCATCGTCGACGACGACGGCCCGGATGCGTGCTGCATCCGGGCCGTCGGTCATGCTCCCCACCCTAGTGGGAGGGCACCGTCCTCATCGTGCTGCGGGAGTCGGGACCCCGTTCAGTGCACCGAGTGGGATCCGCGCGGTGGCCTCGGTCGGTCCGCCGGCGGGGCTCGACACCGTGAGCTCGCCGTCGAGGGACTGCATCCGGCCCATGAGGCCCTCGATGCCATGCCCCTCGCGGGTCCTCGCACCACCGACACCGTCGTCGGTCACGCTGACCATGAGGTACCAGACCCCGGACGCGTCGACGGAGAGCCCGAGGTAGACCCCGGCCGTCGAGGCGCCGGCGTGCTTCGTCGTGTTCGTCAGCAGCTCGGACACCGTGAAGTACACGTTGCGCTGGATCTCGGTCGCGAGCTGCAGCCCGTCGGGCAGGCGGACGTCGAGGCCGACGGGGATAGGGGTCCTGGCGACCAGGGCCTCGAGGGCGGCGACGAGCCCGCGGTCGAGCAGGATCGGCGGGGCGAAGCCGCGGGACAGCGCCCGGAGCTCGTCGAGGGCGTCCTTGGCGTGCTCCGATGCCTCGGCGATGAGCTGCTTCGACGCCGCCGGGTCCTTCTCGAACGCCCGCTCGGCAGCAGCGAGGTCCATCCGCAGCCGGACGAGCCGCTGCTGGGGTCCGTCGTGCAGGTCCCGCTCGATCTGTCGGAGTGCCTGGCCCTCGGCGGTGACCGCACCGGCGCGGGAGGCCTGCAGGCCGGCCACGCGCTGCTCGAGCACCTCGGCGCGGAAGCCACCGAGCAGCCCGAAGTCGATCCAGTAGTGCGCGGTGACCGAGCCGCGGGACCACAGCGGGAGGAGCACGACCGAGGCCACCACGCTCACGACGCACGCCGCGAAGCCGAGGCCCCACGCCCAGCCCTGGTCCAGGCTGTTCACCATCAGCCACTGGTTTACCTGCCAGCCGTAGCGCAGGGCCGTGAAGCCGGCGACGAACGGGCCGAAGAAGCCGACGACCAGCAGTGCACCGGCGCCGACCGTGACGAGGGCCGCGAGCGGGTAGACGACCGCAGCGTGCAGCAGGTACAGCCAGTAGTGCGGGTTCGCGACGGCCGAACCGGTGCGCGTCCACCAGTTCTGCTGCCACCGCGGGGTCCAGTCGACCGGACGGATCGGCCGCGGGTCCGCCCACGAGATGCGGAGGCGCTCGAACTGCCCGAGCCACCGCGCGATGAACAGCGCGATGAAGAACATCAGCAGCACGAACGGGTTGAACAGGTCACGGAACCCGCCACCGAGCACCGCCGCGGGGAACGCGAAGTAGAGCGTGCAGAGCAGCACCGCCGTCAGCGCCATGTACCCGAAGTCACGGGGGAACCGGCGCCAGGCCTCACGGTAGAACTGCCGCGCGTTCGTCGTCGGCGGGACGTCGTCGTCGCCGGTGCTCGTGCTGGGCAGGTCGGGCATGGGCGTGGTGGCTCCGGGTGGTACTGCGTCGTCCAACGGCACGGTGATGGCCTGGTCGAGACGGTCGGTGTCGGTCATGGATCCAGCATCGCGAGGTCCGACGCTCCGCCCCATCCTGCCCCCTCCCGGACTCCGGGTGGGGTTAGCCCTACCCTGGGCGCATGGGGTCGATGACGACGAACAGGCAGGAACAGTGGATCGCGCTCGCCGGGGTGGTGGCGGCGCTCGCACCGGCGCTCACGGGGGTGGCCGGTCTCGTCGTGTCCACGGGGTGGTACCTCGAGCCGCCGATGCGCACCGCGGGGGCCGTGGTCGGCGGGATCGCGGCGGTCGTGGTCGCCCTCGCAGCCCGACGTCGACACGACCGGGCAGCGCTCGGCTTCGCGCTGTCGGTGCTGTGCTTCGCGCTCACCTGGCTCCCGCTCGGGGCCGCCTCGTTCGCGGTGGGTTCGATCCTGTCGCTCGCGTCCCAGGCCCTGGTCATCGCGTTCGGTGTGATGGTCCTGCGCCGGAGCACGGGTGCCGCGCGGGCTGCGGGCTGGGTCATCGCCGTGGCCGGAGCCGTCTGGCTCGTGGGCGGACTGACCATCTGGTTCGGCACGCTGCCCGGCGCCTCCCAGGAGCTGCTCACCCTGCTGTTCACGTTCCCCGCGCTCGGCCAGGCCGTCGCCTTCCTGACCGCCGCCCTGCTGTTCGTCGGACCGCTCGTCCGCCCGGTCGGCGCCGGCGCCCGGTACCTCTGGTCCACAGCCGAGGTGCGCTGACCCGCTCTCCACAGATCGTCACGTGACGGTCGGCGGGTTCCGCGGGTCGGTCACGCTGGGTGGATGGCTGATGCGCTCCGCGCCCTCATCGGTGCCGTCGGTCTCGACGTCACCCACACCGCCGAACTGGAGGCTGATCCCGACTCCGCCTGGACCCTCCGGTACCCGCCGGATCGCCACCACCACGTCTGGGTCGCCACGCGGTGGCGGCGGGTCTGGGTGGGCCGCGGCCAGGAGTCCGAGTGCCTCGAGCCCGGCACGGCCGCACTCCTCGCGCCCGGTGCCGCGGCCTGGATGGGGACCGACGAGCACGCCCACCCGCCGCCGACCGTCTCCGGCACGTGTCCGGACTGGGGCCTCGGCGTCGCGATGGTCCTGACGGGCGTGCACCACGGCACGGCGACGTTCGGACCGCTCATGCCCGAGGCCGTCGCCCTGCCGGACTGCTTCACGACCGTGTGGCGCCCCGACCCCGGCGACGACCTCCGCCGGACCCTGGAGCACCTCGACGAGCAGGGACACCGCCGTTGGCCGGGCCCGTACCAGGACGCCCTCGCGCGGATGCTCGTCCTCACCGTGCTGGGTGCCTGGCGCCCTCCGGTCCTGCACGACAACAGCCTGACGCGCGCGATCGACGCGATCGCCGACCTCGAGGTCACCCCGCCCCCGACCGTCCCCGAACTCGCCGCCCGGGTCCGGGTGTCGCCGTCGACGCTCCTCCGACGCTTCCGCGCCGCCACCGGCCTGACCCCCGACGAGTTCGCCCGCTGGTTCCGCACGCTGCCCGTCCGCGCAGCGCTGTCCGAGGGCACGCCGCCCGGCCGCGTCGCCGCCGACCACGGGTACCCGTCCGTCGCCGCGATGCACCGTGTCCTGCGGCGGGTCGAGCGGACGACATCCCGCCTCAACCGATCACCCCCGGACATCCCGATCCCACCCTGACCGGTTCTGTCGCCGCACCCGACGCTGCCGACCCGGCCGCCGCGCCCACCGCCACTGGTCTGTCCTGCGCGCATCTCCGCCCCGCACTGGAATTTCGTTTCCGCCGTGACGAATCCGATTCGCGATCCCCGAGGATCGCCGACCAGATTCGTCACGAGCGAGAAGCGAAACCGTCGGGGGTCGGGCCGTGCGGCGACGTTCAGATCCCGCCGTGACGGATCCGGTTCGCGATCCTCGAGGATCGCCGACCAGATCCGTCACGACCGGAGAAGGAGACCGGTGGGCAGTGGGCGCTGGGTGCTGGACAACGGAGGGGTCAGTGGGCGATGCGGCCCGTGGACTCGCGCACGCTCAGCGTGAGCAGGGGGCCGGGCAGTGACGGCAGCGGGTCGTCGGCGTCGATCTGTGCGCGCAGGAGGGTGGCGGCGCGCTGGCCGAGCTCGACGGTGTCACGGGTGAGTGAGGTGATCGCGGGGCGCACCAGCCGGATCATCGCGGAGTCGTCGAACGACACGATCGAGACGTCGGCGGGCACCCGGACGCCCATCTCGCTCGCGACGCCGAGGCCCGCGACCGCGAGCACGTCGTTGTCGAACACGATGGCGGTCGGGCGGACGCTGCGGGAGAGCAGGTCCCTGGTGGCCGCCGCACCGTTCTCGGCGGAGTAGTCGGTCGGGATGGACTCGGCGGCGTCGAGCCCCTCGGCCGCGGCGAAGTCCCGCAGCCGGTCGATGCGCATCGCGGTGTGCTCGAACTCCGGGCGCCCGGCGACGTGGGCGATGCGACGGTGCCCGAGGGCGTGCAGGTAGCGGAGGACCGTGGTGGTGGCGTCGGAGTCGTCGATCCAGACCGTGGGAGCAGCTCCGGGAGGGGACGGGTGCGACCCCACGACGACGGTGGGCATGCCGAGCTCGTCGAGCAGCCGGAGCCGAGCGTCGTCGTGCCGCGGGTCGATGACGATCACGCCGTCGACCCGGTGGCCGTTCCACCAGTCGCGGTAGGTCTGCAGCTCCTCGTCGGCGTCGCGGGCGACGAGGAGGGTCATGCCGACGTGGGTGCCGGCGAGGCCGAGCTGGATGCCGGAGATCAGGTCACCGAAGAACGACTCGGTGCCGAGCGTGCGAGCCGGACGGTTCAGCACGAAGCCGATCGACCCGGCCTTCGCGCCGCCGAGTGCACGTGCCGCGGTGTGCGGTTGCCAGTCGAGTTCACGGGCCACGGCGCGCACGCGTTCCCGGGTCGCCGCGGACACCCCGGGGCGGTCGTTGAGGGCGAACGAGACGGCGCTGATGGACACGCCGGCCTTCGCGGCGATGTCGGCGATGGTCGTCCGGCGCTTGCTGGCCATGGGCTTGACTATAGCGCTTTATTCGTCGATAGTCGGCGGCACACACGTCGTCCGGCCGTCGGAACTGAACCGGTTCAGCAGATCTGGACCTACGGCGACGAGCACGACCATCCGCACGCACGAAGGAGTCCGCAGCGATGAGAACCACCACACGCACGACGACGGGTCGCGCCGTCGCAGTCCTCGCGGGGGTCGCAGCAGCGGCACTCGCACTCACCGGCTGCTCGGCCGGTGGCAGCTCCTCGGGCACCGGCGGCGACGACGTCTCCGGCTCGATCACCCTGCAGACCTGGGCCCTCACACCGAGCTACACGGACTACCTCAACGGCGTCGTGAAGGCCTTCGAGAAGAAGTACCCGGACGCGAAGGTCAAGCTCGTCGACCAGCCCGGCGACGGCTACGCGGACAAGGTGCTCAGCCAGGCCTCGTCGAACTCGCTGCCCGACGTCGTCAACCTGCCGCCGGACATCGCCCTGCCGCTCGCCAAGCGCGGGTTCCTGCAGGACGTCGCGAAGGACGACAGCACGCTCTCGAGCACCTACGTCAAGGGCGCGCTCGCGGCGTACGACTACAAGGGCGTCGAGGGCACGTTCGGGTACCCCTGGTACCTCAACACCGACATCGACTACTGGAACAAGACGATGTTCACCAAGTGCGGTCTCGACCCGGCCAACCCGCCGAAGACCACCGACGAGCTGTTCACGCAGGCCGAGACCATGCACCAGAAGTGCCCGGACGACTACCTGATGAGCCGCAAGCCCGGCCTGAGCGACTTCTCGCTCGCCGGCGTGAAGATCATCAACGACAAGGGCACGAAGTTCACCTTCGCGAACTCGTCGAAGGCCGCCGACCTGATCAGCAAGTACGCCAAGGCCTACAAGGACGGCCTCATGCCCTCCTCGGTCCTGAACACCGACTACCTCGGCAACTCGACCCTGTTCACGCAGGGCAAGGTCGCCTGGACCACCGGTGGGGCCACGGCCATCACGGACTTCGAGAAGAACAACCCGTCGCTCAAGGGCAACATCGTCGTCTCCCCGGCGCTGGACAACCCGCCGCTGTACGTGCAGGGCCTCAGCGTCTCGGCGAAGAGCAAGCACGTGGCCACGGCCGAAGCACTCGCGTCGTTCATGACGAACGCCAAGAACCAGGAGGCCTTCGCGCACCTGGTGAACATCTTCCCGTCGACCACCTCGTCGCAGTCCGACCCGTTCTTCTCGAAGGACGACGGCACCGTCGAGGGCAAGGCCCGCGTGCTCGCCAACGACGCCCTGAAGACGGCGAAGAACCTCAACCCGGTCGAGGCCAACTCGGCCATGACCGACTTCCTCGACCAGCAGATCGCGCTGGCGATGAAGGGCGGCGTGACCCCCGAGAAGGCGCTGCAGACGGCCCAGACCAAGATGAACACCCTGCTCGCCAACGGCTGATCCGGCCCCGAAGAAGAGAGAGAGGGAGGATCGCCATGCGCGCCAACCGCTGGTTCACCCCGTGGCTGCTCGTCCTGCCGGCACTCGTCTGGCTCGTCGCGTTCAGCCTCTGGCCGTCGATCAACACCGTCCGGCTGTCGTTCACCAACGCCAGCCCGCTCGGTGGGGTCAGCCGCTGGGTCGGTCTGCAGAACTTCCAGACCCTGCTCGCCGACCCGCAGGTGTGGGAGGCGCTGCTCAACAGTGTCATCTACATGGCGATCTGCCTGCCGCTCCTGACGGTCCTCCCGCTCCTCATGGCCGTGCTCGTGCAGCAGAAGCTGCCCGGCATCGCCTTCTTCCGCACGGCGTACTACACGCCGGTCATCGCCAGCGCCGTGGTCGTCGGGCTGATCTGGAACTGGATCCTCGACGACCGTGGCGTCATCAACGAGATGGTCCAGTCGCTCGGCATCGTGCAGGGCAGCATCCCGTTCCTCACCGACCGGTGGCTGCTGCTGTTCAGCGCGATCAGCCTGACGGTCTGGAAGGGCCTCGGGTACTACATGATCATCTTCCTGGCGGCCCTCGGGAACGTCGGCAAGGAGCTCCACGAGGCAGCGGCACTCGACGGCGCCGGCTCGGTCCGCCGCTTCTGGTCGGTCACGATGCCCGGCGTCCGCGGCACCCTGACCCTCGTCGGCATCCTCGTGTGCGTGAGCGCGCTCCGGGTGTTCAGCGAGCTCTACATCCTGACGAACGGGACGGGCGGACCCGGCGGCCAGGACAACTCCCTCGTCATGCTCATCCAGCAGTACGCACGAGGGTTCACCGGCAACCTCGGGTACGCGTCCGCGCTGAGCCTCCTGCTCTTCGCCGTGACGCTCATCCCGATGCTCGCCCTCGCGCGGATGAACAGCAAGGCGGACCGATGACGAACACGACGACCGAACCGGCCATCGGCGGCAACGCCGGCACCGCCGCACCGACACCGGACGTGACCGGCGCGACGGGCGGAGGGGGAGCCTCCAGGCCGCCCCGCAAGCGCCGCCGCGTGGTCTGGGGCGTCATGTCCACCCGCGAGAAGGCGATCCGCTACGTCCTGCTCATCGTGGTGCTCTTCATCACGATCGGGCCGTTCCTCTGGCAGCTCTCCACCTCGCTGAAGGGCCCGGGGGAGGACATCTACACGGCGAACCCGTCCTTCATCCCGAGCCAGCCGACGATCGGCAACTACCTCCGGGTGGGCGACGCCATCCCGGTGTTCGGCTACATCGGCAACTCGCTCATCGTCGCCGCGATCGACGTGATCGGGAACATCGTGTTCGCGACCCTCGCCGGCTTCGCGCTCGCCCGGCTGCAGTGGCGCTTCCGCAAGGCCGTGCTCGGCCTGTTCCTGGCGACGCTCGTGCTCCCCGGCGAGGCGACGATCATCTCCCAGTTCGTCACCGTGAAGGACCTCGGCCTGGCCGACAGCCTGGTCGGCGTCGCCCTGCCCGGCATGATCGCCGCGCTCAACGTCCTGCTCATGTTCAACGCGTTCCGGCAGATCCCCGAGGAGATCGACCAGGCCGCGGTGATGGACGGCGCGAACGCGTGGCAGCGGCTGCGGTACATCTCGCTGCCCGCCGTGCAGGGCACGATCGCCGTCATCGCGATCTTCGCCTTCATCGGCGCGTGGGACGACTTCCTCTGGCCGCTCATCGTCCTGCAGTCCCCGGACAAGCTGACGCTGACCGTCGGGCTCGAGTACCTGCGCGGCACGTTCGGCACCGACCAACGCCTGATCGCGGCCGGCACCATGATCGCGTTCATCCCGATCGCCGTGATCTTCGCCGTCCTGCAACGCTTCTTCTTCAAGGGCGTCGAAGAGGGCGGTGTGAAGGGCTGATGCGGTTCGGCGTCAACTACACACCGTCGGTCGGCTGGTTCCACTCCTGGCTCGACTTCTCGGCGGACGACACCGCCCGCGACCTCCAGGCGATCGCGGGCCTCGGCGCCGACCACGTGCGGATCTTCCCGCTCTGGCCGGTCGTCCAGCCGAACCGGACGCTCATCCGGCCGCAGGCGCTCGCCGACGTCGCCCGGGTCGTCGACATCGCGGCCTCGTTCGGCCTCGACGTCAACGTGGACGCCCTGCAGGGACACCTGTCGAGCTTCGACTTCCTGCCGTCCTGGCTCGACTCGTGGCACCGGCGCAACCTGTTCACCGACCCGGACGTCGTCGCGTCCACGGCCGCGTACGTGAAGGCCCTCGCCGCCGCGGTCGCGGACCGACCGAACCTGCTCGGCATCACGATCGGCAACGAGGTCAACCAGTTCGCGCACGCCCCGCACCCCGCCCCGCACGTGATCACGGCGGAGCAGGGACACGCGTGGGCGGCGGCGATGGTCGCTGCGGCACGCTCCGGGCTGGCGTCCGCCGGCCGGGAGGCTCGGGGTCCGTCGGACCCGTCGGTCGCCCCCGGCAGCGGGTCGGCCCCGGCACCGCTGGTGACCGTCGCCCAGTACGACGCCGCCTGGTACGACGACGCCCAGCCCTTCGGGCCGGAGCACGCGGCGGAGCACGGTGACGCCACCGTCACGCACTCGTGGGTGTTCAACGGCTCAGCGGCGGTGCACGGCGCCCTCGGAGCAGGGTCCGTGCGGCACGGGGAGTACCTGCTGCAGCTCGCCGCCGCCTGGAACCGCGACCCCGCCCGTCCGAACTGGCTGCAGGAGGTCGGCGCCCCGACGAACGTGGTCGACGTCGCCGACGCACCGTCGTTCACCGAGCAGACCATCCGGCACGCCCTCGACGTGCAGCACCTGCTCGGCGTCACGTGGTGGTGCTCCCACGACGTGTCCCGGTCCCTCGCCGACTTCCCGGAACTCGAGTACGACCTCGGCCTCCTGACGAACGACGGCCGGGTGAAGCCGACGGGGGAGCGCTTCCGTGCCATGGCCACCGCGTTCGGCGACGGCGCCTACCCCGCTCCCGCCGGGCCCACCGTCGGGCTCGTCCTCGACGACGTCGCCCCGGACGGCGCACCCCTCGACGGTGTCCGCGCCGACTGCGCCCCCGGCGGACGCTTCGCCGCCGCGTGGCTCGCCGTCGCCGAGGAGCACGGCGTCGGCCCGCAGGTCGTCCTCCGCTCCCGGCTCGGCGACACGGACCTGCTGGCCGCCCGCGGGGTGACGAGCACGATGGACGTGCCGACCGACCTCGACGCGGACACCGCACACCCCCCGATCTCGGTCGCGCACCCCGCGACCATGCCCTGACCCTCCCCAGCCCCGGAAGGCACCATGCACGACGACATCCCCCTCACCATCGGCCGCGCACGTCGGGTCCTCGACGAGCGCATCACCCCGGCGGTGCACGCCACCGCGACCCCGCTCGACACCGCCTGGCACGAGCTGCCCGGTGAGCCGATCGCGCCGGCCGAGGGGCTCGCGCTGACGTTCGAGCCGTACGAGGTCGGCACGCCGTGGGGCGCCGCGTGGGGCACGACCTGGTTCCGGCTCTCCGGCACCGTCCCGGTCGCCTGGGCCAGCCGCCGCATCGAGGCCGTCATCGACCTCGGGTTCGACAAGAACATGCCGGGCTTCCAGTGCGAGGGCCTCGTGTACCTGGCCGACGGCTCCCCGGTGAAGTCGATCAACCCGCGCAACCAGTGGGTGCTCATCGCCGAGGAAGCAGTGGGCGGCGAGACCGTCGAGTTCTTCGTCGAGGCCGCGTCGAACCCCGTCCTGCTCGACTACCACCCCTTCCTCGTGACGCAGGAGGGCGACATCCAGACCTCGTCGTCGAAGCGGCTCTACACGTCGCGGCGGATGGACCTCGCCGTGTTCGAGTCCGCCGTGCACGAGCTCGCGCTCGACATCGACGTGCTGCTCGAGCTGCAGGAGGAGCTGCCCCAGGGCCCACGCCGCATGCGCATCCTGCAGGCCCTCGACGACGCGCTCGACGCCCTCGACCTGCAGCACATCGCCGAGACCGCCCCGGACGCCCGCGCCGCGCTCGCCGAGGTGCTCGCCGCCCCCGCGGAGGCCTCCGCGCACCGGATCTCCGCCGTCGGCCACGCGCACATCGACTCCGCCTGGCTGTGGCCGGTGCGCGAGACGATCCGCAAGGTCGCCCGCACCACCTCGTCGATGACGGAGCTCATCGACCAGACCGACGACTTCCTCTACGGCATGTCCAGCGCGCAGCAGTACGCCTGGATCAAGGAGCACCGTCCCGAGGTCTACGCGAAGGTCAAGGCCGCCGTCGCCGCCGGACGGTTCCTGCCGCTCGGCGGGATGTGGGTCGAGTCCGACACCGTGATGCCGACCGGCGAGAGCATCGTCCGGCAGTTCTCGCAGGGCCAGCGCTTCTTCGAGCGCGAGTTCGGCATCCGGCCGAAGGGCGTGTGGCTGCCCGACAGCTTCGGGTACTCGCCGGCGCTCCCGCAGCTGATGCGCCGTGCCGGGTTCGAGTGGTTCTTCACGCAGAAGATCTCCTGGAACCAGGTGAACAAGTTCCCGCACCACACGTTCCTCTGGGAGGGCATCGACGGGTCGCGGGTGTTCTCGCACTTCCCGTCGATGGACACCTACAACTCGCGGCTGTCCGGGTCCGAGGTCGCGAAGGCCTCGCGCCAGTTCCGCGAGAACCGTCTGGCCTCCGGCTCGATAGCCCCGGTCGGCTGGGGTGACGGCGGCGGTGGCACCACGCGCGAGATGACCGGCACGGCCGCGCGCCTGGCGGACCTCGAAGGCAGCGCCCGCGTGACGTGGGAGCACCCGGACGCGTTCTTCGACCGGGCCAAGTCCGAGCTGGAGCACCCGCCCGTGTGGGTCGGCGAGCTCTACCTCGAGCTGCACCGCGCGACGCTGACCAGCCAGCACCAGACCAAGCAGGGCAACCGCCGCAGCGAGCACCTGCTCGTCGAGGCCGAACTCTGGGCAGCGACCGCCGCCGCCCGCACCGAATTCACGTACCCGTACGAGGAGCTCGACGCGCTGTGGCAGCAGGTCCTGCTGCAGCAGTTCCACGACATCCTGCCGGGCACGTCGATCGCGTGGGTGCACCGCGAGGCCGTCGAGCGGTACGCGGAGGTCGCGGACCGCCTGGAGGCCCTCATCGCCTCCGCCCTGTCGGCTCTCGCTGGGAACGGGGACCGCACGATCGTCGTGAACCCGGCCCCGAGCCTCCAGGGCGGTGCCCTCGCGCAGAGCGCGGTCCTGACCAGCGACCTGGAGGCGACGACCCCGGTCACGTTGACCGAGGCCGATGGCGGGTTCGTGCTCACGAACGAGCTGGTGCGCGTCGTCGTCGACGCCCGCGGGCTCGTCACGAGCGCCGTGGACCTGGACACCGGCCGCGAGGCGATCGCCCCGGGTCAGGTCGCGAACCTGCTGCAGCTGCACCAGGACTTCCCGAACATGTGGGACGCGTGGGACGTCGACCGGTACTACCGCAACCGGGTCGAGGACCTGGTGTCGGTGACCTCGATCGACGCCTCCGTCGACGCCGCCGGTGTCGCCCGGGTCGTCGTGTCCCGGGCCTTCGGCGAGTCGACCGTGACGCAGGAGATCGTGCTCGAGCCCGGGTCGCGGACGCTCGAGTTCGACCAGACGACCGACTGGCACGAGACCGAGAAGTTCCTCAAGGTGGCGTTCCCGCTCGACGTCCGCGCGGAGCACACCATCGCGGAGACCCAGTTCGGTGCCCAGAAGCGGGTGACCCACACGAACACCTCGTGGGAGGCCGCCAAGTTCGAGACCTCGATGCACCGCTACGTGCTCGTCGAGGAGCCCGGCTTCGGTGTCGCCCTGGTGAACGACTCGATCCACGGGTTCGACGTCACGCGGGACTCGGTCGACGGCCACGTCACGACGACGCTCCGGCTGTCGCTGCTCCGGGCACCCCGGTTCCCCGACCCGGAGACCGACCAGGGCGTGCAGACGCACCGGTACGGGCTGGTCGTCGGGACGGACGTCGTCGGTGCGACCACCGCCGGCATCCTGATGAACACGAGCGCGCGGACGGTCACGGGCGGGTCGGGCTTCGGGCCGCTCGTGCAGGCCTCCGGCGACGTGGTGGTGTCGAGCGTGAAGCTCGCCGACGACCGCTCGGGCGACCTGGTCGTGCGCGTGTACGAGCCGTCCGGGCGCCGGGGAACCGGTGGCCTGGCGGTCGACGGACCCTTCGGCCAGCCGGTCGAGGTGACCCTGCTCGAGGAGCGCGACCCGGCGCTGCCTGGCGTCGCGGCGATCACCGACGGCGTGGCCGCGTTCCCGGTCGACGCCTTCGAGGTCAGGACCTTCCGCTTCCCGCGGATCGGAGATGAGGAGTGACATGAAGCAGTCAATGAAGATCGGGATCGTCGCGGCACTCGTGGCGATGGTGGCGGTGCCGATGGTGCCGGCCGCAGCGTCGGCCGCTCCTGCGGCAGCGCAGGGACACGGCGCCGGGCACGGCATCGGACACGGGCACGGTCACGGGCGGCCGGGGCACGCCGCTCCGACGAAGTCGGGTCCGACGAGCATCGCGTACGTCGAGGTCAACAACGACGAGCTGGCCAACGTCGGCCGGTACACGTTGGCGAACGGCGCGAACGCGTTCGACGTGGCGATCATCTTCGCCGCGAACATCAACTCCGAGGACGGCAAGGCCGTGCTCGTCGAGAACGAGAACGTGCAGCGCACGCTCGACCAGGCGGCGACGCAGATCCGGCCGCTGCAGGCCAAGGGCATCAAGGTGTCGCTCTCGGTGCTCGGGAACCACCAGGGTGCGGGGCTCGCCAACTTCACCTCGAAGGCCGCCGCGCGGGACTTCGCGGCGCAGGTCGCGGCGACCGTCAAGCAGTACGGGCTCGACGGCGTCGACCTCGACGATGAGTACTCGGACTACGGCGTGAACGGCACCCCGCAGCCGAACGATCAGTCGATCGGCTGGCTCGTCTCGGCGCTGCGGGCGGACATGCCCGGCAAGCTCATCTCGTTCTACGACATCGGCCCGTCGTCGGACGCCCTGAAGACCGCGAACCCGTCGATCGGGAAGAAGCTCGACTACGCCTGGAACCCGTACTACGGCACCTACACGGCGCCGACGATCCCGGGCCTGCCGAAGTCGAAGATCTCCGCGGCCGCGGTCGACATCCAGAACACCCCGCAGGCGACGGCCGTGACGCTCGCGCAGCGCACGAAGGCCGACGGCTACGGCGTGTTCATGACGTACAACCTGCCGGGTGGGGACGAGAGCGCGTACGTGTCCTCGTTCACGAACGTGCTGTACGGCCAGGCGGCGGTCTACCAGTAGGACTTCCTCCCGCGCGGTGACGGATCCGGTTCGCTCCCCTCGGGGATGGCGGACCGGATCCGTCATGCTGCGGGCTGCAATACGGTGTCGGGATGGACAGGGACCTCGGGCAGGACGACGGAGTGACGGACGCCGTCGCGTGGGCACGCGAGGTGCTCGCCGAGCAGGGGACCACGGTGCTCGGGGTCGAGGAGGTGCACCGGCGTGCGTGGAGCACGGTCTGGCGGGTGCGCACGGACGCAGCCGCCGATGTCGACGCTGACGCCGACGCCGTCGCTGGTGGGGCCGCGTCGGGGGACCTGTTCCTGAAGACCGCGCCGGCCGGGGTCTCGCCGGAGCCCGCGCTGCTCGAGGTCCTGGCCCTGCACGGGGTCCCGCACGTGCAGCGTCCCGTCGCCGTCGAGGGTGCCCACGTGCT
Source organism: Curtobacterium sp. GC_Cur_3 (assembly GCF_026544205.1). Lineage (GTDB taxonomy): Bacteria > Actinomycetota > Actinomycetes > Actinomycetales > Microbacteriaceae > Curtobacterium. Next base: position 16,456 of record NZ_JALNUI010000025.1, on the reverse strand, counting down.
GCTGCCCGACGGCGGGCCGCTCGTCCGGACGGCACCCGACCGTGACGCCCGCTGGCTCGAGGTCATGCGGCACTACGCCGAGGTGCAGTGGGCGACCGAACCCGCAGCTGCCGAGGACCTGGTGCGCGCCGGTGTGCCCGACCTCCGGCTGTCCGTGCTGCCCGACGCCGCCGCCGAGGTCGTCGCGCGCTGGGTGCCCGAGCGGCCCGGGTTCGTGCCGGTGCTGCGCGACCTGGCGGCCGAGCTCGACGAACTGCTGCCGATGGCGACCCTCGAGCACGGCGACCTGCACGACGGCAACGCGTTCGCCGCCGGCGCGGTGCCGTTCGACTGGGGCGACGCCTGCGTGTCGCACCCGTTCCTCAGCCTGCTCGTCGCCGGGCAGCAGGAGGTGCCGGGCGCGATGGCGGCCTACCTCGACACGTTCTTCGACGAGCCCGGCGCTGCCGAGGACCCGGATGTGCAGCACATCGTCGGCCTCGCGACCCGGCTGGCCGTCGTGCCGCGGGCGCTGAGCTGGCAGCGGGCGATCGACGCCGCCGGCGACGCGGTGCCGTCCGAGTACCAGGCGGCCCCGCGCGACTGGCTCCTCAAGCTCGGGGCCTGACGCCGCGCCCCCCGGTCAGCGCCCCGTGACCGCGCGCCGGATCTGCTCGATCGGGACCTTCGAGCTGCGGTCGGCGTTGAGCAGGCCGTTCGTCTCCTGCATCGTGTCGGTGAGCTGCGTCCAGCAGGACCCGGCGAGGAACGAGCTCGCGCGGACAGCGTCGTACAGCGCGGTGATCCGGGCGATCCAGTCGTCGCCGTCGGTGGCGGAGGTGTAGCCCCAGCCGTCCTCGCGCGCCGACCCGGGCTGGTAGTCCACGCCCCCGAACTCGGTCAGCATCACCGGCTGGCCCGCGTCGGACGCCCCGCCGACGAACTGGAAGTGCCCGGACGGCGCGATGCCCGACACCGCGGCGGTCCGAGCGGCGTCGTCGGCGTAGGTGGCGGCGAGGCGGGTGCCGTCGCCCTCGTAGTCGTGGATCGTGACGATGTCGGTGTGCTGCTGCTCCCACCCGTCGTTCGTGATCACGGGGCGCGAGGGGTCGAGCGCCCGGGTCAGGTCAGTGAGGGCCCTGGCGTAGGCCTGCTGCGCCGGGTCGTCGACGACGTGCTGGATGCCCCACGACTCGTTGAACGGCACCCAGGTGGCGATCGACGGGTGCGAGGCGTCCCGTTCGACCACCGCGATCCACTCGGCCGTCAGGCGCTGGACGGCGACGGGGGAGAACTCGTAGGCGCCCGGGGCCTCGGCCCAGACGAGCAACCCGAGCCGGTCCGCCCAGTACAGGAAGCGGGGGTCCTCCATCTTCTGGTGCACCCGGGCGGCCGTGAAGCCGAGGTCCTTGATGAGCTCGACCTCGCGGCGGTGCGCGAGCGGCTCCGGGGCGGCCAGGTGCGACTCGGGCCAGAACGCCTGGTCGAGCACGCTGCGGACGTCGTACGGGTGGTGGTTCAGCAGGAAGCGCCCGCCGCCGACCCCCACGGTGCGGACGCCGAGGTAGCTCGTCACCGTGTCGAGCACCTGGCCGTCGGCGTCGAGGAGCTCCAGGGTGGCGTCGACGAGCCGGGGTCGCTCGGGGGACCACGTCAGCTCGTCCTCCGCCTGGCCGTTGCGCTGCCGGCCGATCGGCACCGTCACGTCGAGCGTCGGGTGGTGCGAGGCCGCGTCGAACTCGGTCGTGCCGAGGTCCTCGTCGCGCTCGTCGAACCGCAGTGCCACCTGGAACCGGGCCCCGACGGGCGGACGCCCGCGGAATCGGACGCTCAGGGCGACCGCCGTCGGCCCGGCCGGGGTCCAGCGGAGCGCGGCGACGGACGCGGTGGGCACGGCCTCGAGCCACACGGTCTGCCAGATGCCGGTGGTGCGGCGGTACCAGATCGCGTGGGCGTCCTGGTGCCAGTCCTGCTTGCCGCGGGGCTGGGTGAGGTCGTGCGGGTCGTCCTCGGCACGGACGACGAGCCGGTGTTCGGTGCGCCCGTCCGCACCGACGCCCAGCAGCACGTCGGTGACGTCGAACGTGAAGGGGGTGTGACCGCCCTCGTGCTCCCCGACCAGGCGGCCGTCGACCCACACGCGTGCCCGGTGGTCGACCGCCCCGAAGTGCAGCAGCAGCCGCGGGCGATCGGCTCCGTGGCCGGCGGCGACGAGGTCCTCGGTCCGGATGGTCCTGGCGTACCAGACCACGGGATGGAACCCGGTGTCGCCGATGCCCGACGCGGGGGACTCCGGCGGGAACGGCACGACGATGTCACGCGCGTCGGGGAAGCCCTGCGCCCAGCCGGCATCCGAGCCCGTGTCCTCGTCGTCATGGCGGAAGTCCCACGTCCCCGTGAGGTCGGCCCACGCGCCGCGTAGCAGCTGCGGCCGCGGGTGGGTGCCGTCCTGACGACTGGCGAGCGGGGGAGCGGCAGGGGCGGCGACGGCGACGTCGTCGATGACGGAACTCATGCCCGTAATTTACAGCGCTGTAAATCACCCGTCAACGGTACGGTGACCCGATGGGCAAGGTCACGCTGCAGGACGTCGCCGACCACGCGGGCGTGTCGATGAAGACCGTGTCCAACGTGGTGCGGGGCTACCGGCACGTCAGCACGCCGATGCGCGACCGGGTGCAGGCCGCGGTCGACGAGCTCGGGTACCGGCCGAACGTCTCCGGCCGCAGCCTGGCGACCGGACGGACGAACATGCTCGCGTTCGCGTTCCCCGACCTCCGTCGGCCGTACTTCGCCGAGCTCGCGCACGTCTTCTCCCGCGTCGCGGTGCAGCACGGCTACCAGCTGCTGCTCGAGGAGACCGGCGGCGCAGCGGACGGCGAGCGCTCGGCCGTCCGCGGGCGTGAGGCCGGCGTGGTCGACGGGGTCGTCATCCACCCGCAGATCATGACGCCGGCGGAGATCGACGCGATCCGCGGGGACACCGCCGTCGTGTTCCTCGGCGAGGACGTCCCGCCCGAGCACGCCGACCAGGTCGCGATCGACAACGTCCGCGCCGCCGCCGAGGCCGTCGACCACCTCGTGGCCCTCGGCCGCCGCCGGATCGGGTTCCTCGGGCACGAGGTCGGACCGGCATCGCGCACCTCGGCGTTCCGGCTCGAGGGGTACCACCTCGGCCTCGAGCGCGGGGACCTGCCCGTCGACGACCACCTGCTCGTCGCCCGCGAGGTCGGGGACGCCCGCGGTGCCGAGGAGTCCTTCGGCCGGGCACTCGACGACGGCCTGGTCATCGACGGCCTGGTCTGTCGCGACGACCTCGCCGCCGTGGGTGCCCTCCGTGCCATGCGGCTGCGCGGCCTCGAGGCCCCGCGCGACGTCGCCGTCGTCGGCTGGGACGCCATCGGTCTCGCCGCCAGCCTGGTCCCGAGCCTGACCTCGGTCGCACCGGACACCGTCGCGCTCGCCGAGACCGCCCTGACGCTGCTCTTCGAGCGGATGGACGGCCACGACGGCCCCGGGCGGACCGTGTCGGTCGGGCACCGCCTGCTCGTCGGCGAGAGCGCGCCCTACCCGGACGGGTCCGTGGACTGACAGCCAGGAGGCTCGGCACCTGCCCGCCCCGCCGCTCGCGGTCCACGTCATCTCCGGTCCCCAGCGCCTGCGGTCCGCGGCGTGCGATGCGGGCCCGGGCCGAGCCTCCCGTCCGGCGGTCAGACCGCGGGGTGGACGCTCCCCAGCAGCTCGACCAGGGCGGCGCGGAGCGGGTCTGGCAGCCCGACCGTCTCGAGCTCCGCGATCCGGTCCGCGCGGGGGGTGTCGCGGGCCAGCACGGTCCACGCCTCGAGCTTCTCGGGGTTGCCGACCTGCGCGCGTTCCAGCACCTGGCGGACGGCGTCGCGGGCGTCGAGCCCGACCGAGGGCGAGCCGGCGAGCGTGACGTCTGCGCCCGTGGCGGTGTCGGCCGTGACGTCGACGGAGAACCGGTCGTGCCCCTGCGCGTCCACGTGCTGTCCCGGTGCCGGTGCCGCCAGGAACGTCACACGCCAGTGCCGCTCCGTGGGGACGGCCGTGCGGTCGCCCTCGGCGGCCTCGATGCGGAACGTCGCCGTGTCCGCGTCCCACGACAGCCGCGTGGTGCAGGTCGAGGCGGGGTCGCCCTCCCGGTCCTCGACCAGGGTGAACGAGCCGGACGCACCGGGGGCGACGAGCACCTCGAACGACGTCGGGTTGACGGTGGCGTCGACCTCGTCCTCGGTGGCCAGGGGCAGGACACCGCCGGCACGGAGCAGCACCGGGACGCCGTCGAGCCCGCGGTGCAGGTCGACCCAGCGGTCACCGGCGTACGTCGTGCCGGTGAAGACGTCCGTCCAGCTGCCCGGCGGCAGCCAGGCACGGGCGCGACCGAGCAGCGTCGACGGGTCGCGCGGCTCGACGACCGGCGCGACGACGAGCTCGCTGCCGAAGGCGTACACGTTCGGCGCGCGGTACGCCTCGTCGCGGTGCGGCTCGAGGTGGTAGAGCGGCCGGACGAGCGGGGTGCCAGCAGCGGCGCGGTGGTTCATCGTGTGCAGGTACGGCACCAGGCGGTGCCGGAAGCGCAGCGCGTCGCCCATTGCCGCACGCGCCTCGGCCGGGAAGGCCCACGGCTCCTTGCGGATGAACGGGTTGTTCGCGGAGTGCAGCCGCATGATCGGCGAGAACACGCCGAACTGCACCCAGCGGGTCGCGAGCTCGTCGTCCCGGACGCCCCGGGTGTGGCCGCCGACGTCGTGGCTCCACCAGCCGTAGCCGATGTTCGCGGCCGTGGCGGTGAACTCCGGCTGGAACGCCAGCGACGCCCAGGACACGACGGCGTCGCCGGAGAACCCGACGGCGTAGCGGTGGCTACCCGGCCCGGCGTAGCGCGAGAACGTCATGCCTGCGCCGCCGTCGCGCGCGGAGTCGAGGTGGTGGAAGTGGTTCAGGAGCCACAGCGGGTCGACGCCGGGCAGGCTCGTCGTGCGGCCCTGCTGCCAGTCGATCCACCAGAAGTCGACGCCCTGCTCCTCGAGCGGACGGTGCAGCACCGCGAAGTACGCGCGGAGGAACGTCGGGTCGGTCGGGTCGAACGGGATCGGGGTCTCCGTCGCCGGGTCGATGCCCATCGCCTCGGCCATCGCGGGGTAGGCGTCCTCGAACGCCCGGACGCCGTCGGCGGGGTGCAGGTTCAGCGTCGTGCGCATCCCGCGGCGGTGCAGCTCGGCCAGGAACGCTGCCGGGTCGGGGATCAGCTCGGGCTCCCACGAGTACCCGGTCCAGCCGTTGCCGAACCGCTCCGGCACGGAGTCCACGCGGTGCCAGTCCATGTCGATGACGGCGACCGAGAACGGCAGGGACTCCTCGGCGAACCGGTCCATCAGCGCCAGGTACTCGGTGTCCGAGTACGGGTGGTAGCGGCTCCACCAGTTGCCGAGCGCCCAGCGGGGGAGCAACGACGGCGCCCCGGACACCGCGTAGTAGGCCTGGATCGCGGCGGCGTAGTCCCGCCCGTGGGCGAAGACCGTGACGTCACGGCGACCGGGCACGCGGGTGCCGATCCAGCCGTCGTCCTCGAACAGGAATGACTCGGAGTCGTCGAGCACGGTGATGCCGTCGCGCGCCAGGAGCCCCTGCTCGAAGGGCATCCGACCGTCCACGTCGTCGAGCGTCCTGCCGGTGCCACCGAGGTCCCGCGCGGGCTGTCCCCAGCGCCAGCGGTTCGCGTCGGGGCCGAACGTCTCGACGACGAAGCCGCCGGGGGAGAACGCCTGGCCGTCGTAGCGGAGCCGGGCGCGTGCCGTGGTGACCTCGACCCCGCTGCCGACGCGGACGACGGTGTGCTCGGGGACGGGCAGGTCACGGCGGAGGGCGAAGGTCGAGGCGCGGTCCTCGAACCCGCCGTCCTCGCTCCACTCGACGCGGAACAGGCCGTCGCCGAGGACGGTGACGCGCCAGTGGTCGCCGGTGGTCACCGCCGCCGGGTCCGCGTGGGGGGCGGAGCCGGGGAAGGGACGGATGACGTCGGTCTCGTTCGCTGTCTCGTGCATCAGTTCTTCACCGCTCCCTGGGTCACGCCGCTGATCACCCAGCGCTGGGCGAACAGGTAGACGATGATCGTCGGCGCCATCGCCATCAGGTACGAGGCGAAGGCGACGTTGTAGTTCGTGCCGAACTTGCTCTGGAAGATGTTCTGCACCACCGGCAGCGTCTGCAGGGTCGGGTCCGCGGTGATGAGCGACGGCAGCATGAAGTCGTTCCAGGACGCCAGGAACGCGAAGATGCCGACCGTGGCGTTCATCGGCGCGAGCAGCGGCAGGATGATCTGCCAGAAGATCTGCCACGTGCTCGCCCCGTCGATGCGGGCGCTCTCCTCGAGCTCGACCGGGATCGACCTGAGGTACGCCGAGTACAGCAGCACCGAGAACGACAGCTGGAACATGGCGTGCAGGATGCCCACGCCGACCGGGTTGTCGAGCCCGATCTCGGCCGTCAGCTTGATCTGCGGGAGCGCGATCACCGGGAACGGCAGGAACATCGCGGCGAGCAGGTAGACGAACGACCAGCGGAAGAAGCGTCGGTGCCAGTTCCGGACGATGGCGTAGGACGCGAACGAGCTGAGCAGCAGGGTGGCCACCACGGTCAGCGCCGCGACGCCGAGCGACACGGAGAACGACACGGGGAAGCGGGTGAGCTGCCACGCCTCGGCGAAGCTCGCCGGGTTGAACGGGTTCGGCAGGGACAGCGCGTTGCCGTCGACGGACTGCGCGCTCGTCTTGAACGCCATGGCGACGGTCACGAAGAGCGGCACGAGCACCGTCAGGGAGGCGATGGCCAGGACCGTGGTCAGGATCCAGTTGGTCCCGCCCAGGCGTCCACGGCGCCGCCGCGGAGGCTGGTCGGGTCCGGACGTCGTCGTCGGGCGCTGGGCTGGGGAGCGGGTGTCGAGGGCGGTCATGCGAGTCGCAGGTTCCTTCCGCGGGTCGCCGCGAGCTGCAGCACGGAGATGAGGACGGTGATGATGAAGAAGACGGTCGCGTTGGCCATCTGGTAGGCGTAGTCGCCACCGGTGAAGCCGCTGAAGATCGTCATCGCGACGCTGCTGGTCGCAGTGCCGGGGCCGCCGCCGGTCAGGCCGACGATGACGTCGTACGCGCCGAGGTACCCCTTCACGCCGAGCACCGTGTTGATGACGATGAACCCGCTGATGAGCGGCAGTGTGATCGAGCGCAGCTGCTTCCACGCGCCGGCGCCGTCGAGCGCGCTTGCCTCGTACAGGTCGGTCGGGATCGAGGTGAGGCCGGCCGTGTAGACCAGGAGCGCACCGGGCACGGTCTGCCAGGCGGAGACGATCACGATCGAGACCCAGGCGAGGTTCGGGTCACCGAGGATGCTCTGCTCGAGCGGCGCGAACCCGACCGAGGTCGCCAGGGCCGGCAGCGTGTTCGAGAACAGGTAGTTGAAGACGTAGGCGACGATGATGCCGGACACGACCATCGGGATGACGAACACCGAGCGGAGCCCGGCGGCGAACTTCACGCGCTTCGTCAGCGCGATCGCCAGCGAGAGCGCGATGGCCTGCGTGACGATGACCGTGACGACGGCGAAGCCGAGCGTGAACCCGTACGAGCCGAGGATCGACGGGTCGGACACCAGGGCGCGGTAGTTCTCCAGCCCGAGGAACTTCCACTGCCCGAAGCCGAGGTAGTCCGTGAAGCTGTAGAAGATGCCGACGCAGGCGGGCGCCACGACGAAGGCCGTGAAGAGCACGAGCGTGGGGATGATGAACGCGTAGTACATGCGCTCGGTGCGGCGCATGGACCCGACGCGGTGGTGCACGCGTGTGGCCGCGGTGGCCGGGCCGGGCGCTGGCTGGTCCGTGTCGGGGGACAGCGGGGTCTGCATGGTCATGAGGGCTCCTGGAGGTCTCGGTCGCTGCCGGGTCAGACGGTGGCGGACCGGCCGGCGAGGCGTCGCCAGTCCGCGTCGAGCCGCTGCAGCATCGAGGTGAAGTCACCGCTCCGGATCGCCGACTGCAGGTAGTTGCCGAGGGGGATCGAGGTCGGGATGAAGGTGCCGGCGCCCTGGTAGAACGCGGCGCTGTCGACGTAGCGCTGCAGGCCCGCGAGTCGCTCGTCGGACTGCGGCGGGGCGTCCTTCGTCGTCGAGTAGGCCAGGTTGTCGCGGTTGTAGGCGTCGAGCACCTCGGGCTGCATGAGGAACTCGACGAGCTCCTCCGCCCGCTCGACGTTGCCGCTCGCCGTGGGGATCCACAGGCCGAGGTCGATGTTCACGCGCGCCTTGCGGTCGGCGGGGTCGTTCGTCACCGGGAGCGCGAACGTCCCGACCTCGAGCTTGTCGTCGATCAGCGCGATCTGCCCGAGCGCCCACGGGCCCTGCAGGTACATCGCCGCCTTGCCCTGCCCGAACGCCAGGTTGCCGTCGGCGTAGGACCGGGTCGCGTGGTCCGGGTTGAAGAACGTGGAGATGCGCTTCGCCCGCTCCATCGGCACCGCGAGGGTCTTCTCGAACGACACCTCGGAGTCGGGGCCGACGTCGGCGCCGATCGCCGTCATCTTCCGGAAGAAGGCGCCGGGCTCGACGAGGCTGCCGACCGAGTAGTCGAAGAGCCCCTGCCAGAGCGTCCAGGTGTCGCGGTCGGTGGCGTAGATCGGCGTGACACCGTCCTTCTGCAGGGCGGTGCACACGTCGACGAACTCGTTCCACGTCGTGGGGACGGGCAGGTCGTGCTCGGCGAAGATCTTCTTGTTGTAGATCACGCCGGCGGCCGCGAGCGAGTACGGCAGCACGCTCGTCTGGCCCTGGTAGGTGGCGTACTGCTGGCCGAGGGTGGTGATGCTGGGGCGGATGCGGTCGGCCGACGGCAGGGAGCTGAGGTCCCGCAGCACGCCGCGCTCGACGTACCGGGCGAGCTCGAGGTTGTCGTTGAAGCACCCGACATCGGACGGCTGCCCGCGCACGAACTGCGGGGCGATCGCCGTCGTGCTGTCGTGCACGACCCGGACGCCGGTGTTCTCGCGCTCGAAGCGGCGGAGGAGCTCGTCGAAGTAGGCGATGACCTCCTGCTTCTGCTCGTAGAAGCGGATCGTCGTCGCACCGCCCGAAGCCGCTCCGCCGGGAGCCGCGCACCCGGCGAGTGCCATCGTGCCGAGGGCGATGCCACCCGCGGCGCTCGTGAGGAACCCGCGTCGACTGAGTGCGGTTCCGATGGTGCCTGTCCTGCTGCCGGCCATTGCTGCTCCCTCTGGCGCTCCGTCGCGCTGGACCATCTTTACAGCGCTGTAAACGCATGTCAACGATGTAACGCGGGCGGGCGTGCGACGGGTCGAGTGGGGGTGGCGAGCGGTCACGACACCCTGCTCAGGTCCGCCGACGGGTCACAGATCGTCCGTCGGGGCGTCGCGAAGCGACGACCTCCAACCCCTCGCCGGTACGCGCTCGGGGTGTCGTGACCACTCGCGTGGCCGGTACGGGCCGGACTGGAGGCTCGGTGCGAGCTGGCACCGAGCCTCCCGTCCGGCGGGCGGACGCGCTCGATGAGCGACCTGACCGTCGTGGCGGGGTCAGTCGTTGGCGAAGCCGACGTTCAGGCCGCCGGTGACCAGCACGCTGAGGTTGTAGAGGATGCTCACCACGGCGCCGAGCACCGTCCCGACGACCACGTCGAGGATGCCCAGGACGCTCGCGAACCCGAGCACCTGACCCAGCGAGACCTCGTCCCGGATCGAGTACGCCTTCTGCTGCAGGACGTCCCGCAGCAGGGAGTCGACCCGGTCGAAGACACCGGTCTGCTCGAGCACCGCCCACACCACCGCCACGGCGACGACGAGCACGATCGCCCCGGCCAGGGAGATGAGGAACGACAGCTTGACCACGGACCAGAAGTCGAGGTGCACCAGCCGGAGCCGGACCTGGCGGGTGCTGACGGGCTGTTTCGTCTTCTGCTGGAGCTTCTCGGCGACAGTGGTCATGGCTCGACTCGTCATCTCCGGCCTCGGTGGGCGCGGGGTCGGGGAACGGGGTTCCAGTCTGGGAACGGACCGGGCCCCGTCGCATCGGCCGCGCGACGGACAGGCTTCACCGCCGGGGATGACGTGTGGTGCCTGCCGGGGGTACGGCAGCCGTCGCCGGGCTGCCGGGGGTGCGGCAGCCGTCGCCGGGCTGCCGCACCGCGGTGGGTCAGGCGCGGAGCCAGGCCAGGATGTCGGCGTTGATCGTGTCGGCCTCGGTCGTCGGCATGCCGTGCGGGAAGCCGGGGTAGGCCTTCAGGGTGCCGTTCTGCACGAGCTCGGCCGAGAGCGGGCCGGCGTCCGCGAAGGGCACGATCTGGTCGTCCTCGCCGTGCATGACCAGGGTGGGCACGCTGATCTTCTTGAGGTCCTCGGTGAAGTCGGTCTGCGAGAACGCGACGATCCCGTCGTAGTGGGCCTTCGCGCCGCCCATCATCCCCTGGCGCCACCAGTTCTCGATGATCGCCTCCGAGGCCTCGACGCCCGGGCGGTTGTACCCGTAGAACGGACCGGAGGGCAGGGCGCGGTAGAAGTTCGACCGGTTCGCGGCAAGCTGTGCCTGCAGGTCGTCGAACACGCTCTTGGGCAGTCCACCGGGGTTGGCGTCGGTCTGCACCATGATCGGCGGCACGGCGCTGATCAGGACCGCCCGGGCGACCCGCTCCTCGCCGTACTGCGCGATGTAGTGGGCGACCTCGCCACCACCGGTCGAGTGGCCGATGTGGATGGCGTCGTGCAGGTCGAGGTGTTCCGTCAGCGCCGCGAGGTCGGCGGCGTAGTGGTCCATGTCGTGCCCGTCCGACGTCTGGCTGGAGCGGCCGTGCCCGCGTCGGTCGTGCGCGATGACCCGGTACCCCTGCGCCAGGAAGAACAGCATCTGGGTGTCCCAGTCGTCGGCCGACAGCGGCCAGCCGTGGCTGAAGACGACGGGCTGACCCGAGCCCCAGTCCTTGAAGAAGATGTCGGTGCCGTCGGTGGTGGTGATCGTGCCCATGAGAGCTCCTTTGTGTGCGACGCCGCCAGCACTGGCGGCTCCGGGTGGGAGGAGGCCTGGCGACGGTGGCTGCTCGCCGGGTCCGGTCTCAGTGTGGCGAAGGTCGGGGCCGTCGACGGGAAAGTTGACACATTGTTCACGAACGGGCAGCCCGGTGCTATGTTGGCGCGCACAACAAAACCCGGACGACGACGTCGGAGGACGCGCGATGACGCACGGAACAGACCACCGCTCTGGAACGACGACGCTGACCGTCGTGGACGGGAACGGCGCCCCGGTGCCCGGCGCCGACGTCACCGTCGAGCAGACCCGACACGCCTTCTCGTTCGGCAACATCGGGTTCGACTTCATCGGGCTCGCGAACGGTGAGCCCGGGGTCGGTGACGACCACCTCGCCGACCTCTACGCCGACGTGTTCAACGTGGCGACGCTGCCGTTCTACTGGGGGCGGTTCGAGCCGGAGCGCGGGAACCCCGACACCGCACGGCTGCTGACCACGGCGCGGTGGTTCCGCGACCGTGGCATCGCCCTCAAGGGGCACCCGCTCGTCTGGCACACCGTGCAGCCGGACTGGCTGCTCGGACTGCCCCTGGACGAGGTGGAGGAGCTGCAGCGCGCGCGCATCCGCCGCGAGGTCAGCGGGTTCGCCGGGGTCATCGACACCTGGGACGCGATCAACGAGGTCGTGATCATGCCCGTGTTCGACAACGGCGAGAACGCGATCACCCCGCTCGCCCGGGCCCGGGGCCGCATCCCGATGATCCGGATGGCGTTCGAGGAGGCCCGCGCGGCGAACCCGCACGCCACGCTCCTGCTCAACGACTTCGACCTGTCGAGCGCGTACGAGTGCCTGATCGAGGGCGTCCTCGAGGCCGGCGTGCAGCTCGACGCCATCGGGCTGCAGACCCACATGCACCAGGGCTACTGGGGCGAGGACACGATGCTCGCGATGGTCGATCGGTTCGCCCGCTACGGCCTGCCGCTGCACCTGACCGAGACGTCACTCGTGTCGGGCGACCTCATGCCCGCGCACATCGTCGACCTCAACGACCACCAGGTCGACTCGTGGCCGTCCACGCCCGAGGGGGAGGCGCGCCAGGCGGACGACGTCGAGCGGCACTACCGGAGCCTCGTGGGGCACCCGTCCGTCGAGGCGGTCACCTACTGGGGGATCACCGACGCTGACGCCTGGCTCGGGGCCCCGATCGGACTCGTCCGGGCCGACGGCACGCCGAAGCCCGCGTACGACGTGCTCCGCCGCCTGGTGAAGGAGGAGTGGTGGTTCGCTCCCACCACGATGCGCACGGACGAGCGGGGCCAGGTGCAGGTGCGCGGGTTCCGGGGGGAGTACCGGGTCGACGTGCGTGGTGCGGCGACGTCGTTCTCCATCGGCCACGAGCAGGCCGAGGTGCGAGTGGTTGCAGAGAGGGGATGACGGGAATCGAACCCGCGTAGCCAGTTTGGAAGACTGGGGCTCTACCATTGAGCTACATCCCCGCGCCTGCGCACGAGGCGCAGCCCCACCACTGTAGCGGACGAACGGCACGTGAGCGGACGATCAGCACCGAAGCGGACGGCTCCCGGCAGCGTGGTCGTGCTCCCGCCGGACGAGGCCTCCCAGCGCAGGATCAGACGCTCCCGGGTCGTCTCCTACGCCCTCGTCGTGCTGGCCGCGGTCGTGCTCTCGCTGCGCCCGGAGGTCCTCGGGGACCCGCAGGCCCAGCCGTGGCACGCGCTCCTGCACGTGTGGCGGATCGTGCTCGGCCTGGTGCTGGCGCTCGCCGCACTCGGCGTGCAGATCGTCGTCGGCGTGCAGTGGCGCAAGGGGCTCGTGGCTGTGGAGGACGACGAGCTTCCCACAGGCCGCGCGGCTCCCGGGGACGACGGAGCACATCCCCGCTAGACTCATCGGCGTCGCATGCGCCCTACCGGTGTGCGCGAGCACCCTGGCCCAGTCAAACGGGGCGTAGCTCAGCTTGGTAGAGCGCCCGCTTTGGGAGCGGGAGGTCGCAGGTTCAACTCCTGTCGCCCCGACCAGGACACACCACCGCCAACCATCAGGAGAATCCCCCTTGGCCAACAGCACCGTCGACAAGGTGAGCGAGACCCGCGTCAAGCTCACGGTGAACGTGACGCCGGAAGAGCTCAAGCCGAGCCTCGACCACGCCTACAAGCACATCGCCGAGCAGATCAACATCCCCGGCTTCCGCAAGGGCAAGGTCCCGCCGGCGATCGTCGACCAGCGTGTCGGCCGCGGCGAGGTCCTGAACCACGCCGTCGGCGACGCGATCGACACCTTCTACCGCCAGGCGGTCGAAGAGCAGGAGCTGCGCATCCTCGGCCGTGCCGAGGCCGACGTCGCCGAGCTCCCGAACGTCAACGACTTCACCGGTGACCTCGTCCTCACCTTCGAGGTGGACGTCCGTCCGGAGTTCGACCTCCCCGACTACTCCTCGTACGAGCTGACCGTCGACGCGGTCGAGGTCTCCGACGACGAGATCGACGAAGAGCTGCAGAACCTCCGCACGCGCTTCGGCACCCTCGTCACGGTCGACCGTCCGGCCACCACCGGCGACTTCGCGCAGATCGACCTCACCGCCACCATCGGCGACGACGAGGTCGACTCGGCCACCGGCGTCTCCTACGAGCTCGGCTCGGGCGACCTGCTCGAGGGCATCGACGAGGCCCTCGAGTCCCTCACCGCCGGCGAGTCCACCACCTTCGAGTCCAAGCTCGTCGGTGGCGACCGCGAAGGCGAGATCGCCCAGATCGCCGTGACCGTCACCGCCGTCAAGGAGCGCGAGCTCCCCGACGCCGACGACGAGTTCGCGCAGATCGCCAGCCAGTTCGACACCATCGACGAGCTCAAGGCCGACCTGAAGGAGCAGATCGCGAAGTCCAAGACCTTCGGTCAGGGCTCCGCGGCGCGCGACCTGCTCGTCGAGAAGCTGCTCGAGGACGTCAACATCCCGATCTCGGAGAAGCTCATCGAGGACGAGGTGCACCGTCACCTCGAGCAGGAGAACCGCCTGGAGGACGACGAGCACCGCAAGGAGGTCGCGGAGTCCAGCGAGACCGCCTTCCGCTCGCAGATCCTGCTCGACTCCATCGCGGAGAAGGAGCAGATCCAGGTCTCGCAGGAGGAGCTCACGCAGTACCTCATCCAGGCCGCCGCGCAGTACGGCATGGAGCCGGGCGAGTTCATCAAGGTGATCGACCAGAACGGGCAGATCCCCGGCATGGTCGGCGAGGTCGCTCGTTCCAAGGCCGTCGCCACCGTCCTCGCGCAGGTCACGGTGAAGGACTCCAACGGCGAGCCGGTCGACCTGTCCGCGTTCACCGCGGGCGTCGCCGAGCCGACCACGGTCGACGCCGAGTAGTCATCTGCTCGACGCGACCAGCGTCAACGACGGGAGGCGCGGTGCCAGCTGGCACCGCGCCTCCTGTCTGTTTCCGGGGAGCGACGCTGGGCCGCCCCGGCCCGGCTGACGCTGAGACACCGGCGTCACCGCGAGACGCCGCCTGCGCGCCGAGACGCCGCCGATTCTGGCGGCGTCTCGCTCGGATGGCGGCGTCTCGCGCAGACAGGGGTGTCTGACTCCGCGATGCGCCGCGCGATGCGCACCAGGCAACGCCCCAGAACACCCCCACGACGTCCTCGCGGAGCACCACCGCATTGCCGACAGCGAACAGGCGAGAAGTGCTGCGTTGCAACCGATAAGTTCGACATCAAGCGACAACTGAACGGGAGCTTTTCCATGGCCGAAGCAACACTGAACCCCAGTGTTTTTGACCGCCTTCTGAGAGACCGGATCGTGTGGCTCGGCTCCGAGGTCCGCGACGACAACTCGAACGAGATCGCAGCCAAGCTGCTGCTGCTCGCCGCCGAGGACCCTGAGAAGGACATCTACCTCTACATCAACTCGCCCGGTGGTTCGATCACCGCCGGCATGGCGATCTACGACACGATGCAGTTCGTGCCGAACGACATCGTCACGGTGGGCATCGGCCTCGCCGCGTCGATGGGGCAGTTCCTGCTCTCGTCCGGCACGCCCGGCAAGCGCTACATCACCCCGAACGCCCGTGTGCTCCTGCACCAGCCGTCCGGTGGCTTCGGCGGGACCGCCGCGGACATCCAGACGCAGGCGAAGGTCATCCTCGACATGAAGCAGCGCATGGCCGAGCTGACCGCCGAGCAGACCGGCAAGACGATCGAGCAGGTCCTCAAGGACAACGACCGCGACAACTGGTTCTCGGCGCAGGAAGCCCTGGAGTACGGCTTCGTCGACCACCTCCGCGCATCGTCCGCCGAGGTCGTCGGTGGTGGCGGAACCGTCAGCGACGGCGAGACGCCGACCCCGGCCGCCGACCCCGACGCCCAGTCCTGATCACCACCGAAGAAAAGGAAACGAGAATGCATCTCCCCATGCTCGGTGGCGCGCAGAACGTCCCGGCTCCCACTGATCGGTACATCCTGCCGACGTTCGAAGAGCGCACGGCCTACGGCTACAAGCGCCAGGACCCGTACGCGAAGCTCTTCGAGGACCGCATCATCTTCCTCGGCGTGCAGGTCGACGACGCGTCCGCCGACGACGTCATGGCCCAGCTGCTCGTGCTCGAGTCGCAGGACCCGGACCGCGACATCGTGATGTACATCAACTCGCCCGGTGGCTCGTTCACCGCGATGACGGCGATCTACGACACGATGCAGTACATCCGTCCGCAGATCCAGACGGTCTGCCTCGGACAGGCTGCCTCGGCCGCGTCGGTGCTCCTCGCCGGCGGCACCGCTGGCAAGCGCCTCGCTCTGCCGAACGCGCGTGTGCTCATCCACCAGCCTGCCGTCCAGCAGGGTGGCGGACAGGCCTCCGACATCGAGATCCAGGCTGCGGAGATCCTCCGCATGCGCACCTGGCTCGAGGAGACGCTGTCGAAGCACTCGAACAAGACGCCGGAAGAGATCAACCACGACATCGAGCGCGACAAGATCATGTCCGCGCAGGAAGCCGTGGAGTACGGCCTGATCGACCAGGTCCTGACCAGCCGGAAGAACCTCCCCGCGCTCGTCAAGTAGTCCTGTTGACGAAGGCCCCGCACCGATCGGTGCGGGGCCTTCGTCGTGTCCGGGGTGTCGGCAGCAGGGTCCGCCGTGCCTGTGGCGCCGGCCGGGAGGCTCGGGTGGCCCCCGCAGCGCTGGTTCCGCCCGCCGAGTGGTCACGACACCCCGTCGGGTGGGCGCCGACCGGTCGGGGAGCGTCGGTCGGCGGGCTCTGCAGCGACGGTCTCCGACCGCTCGGCGGACGTGAGCGGGGAGTCGTGACCGGTCGGGTGCGCGGGCGTATCCGCGTCCGCGTCGTCGTTCCCGTCCGCGTCCTCGCTCGAGCCCGGGTGAGATCGCAGTTCGTGTCGGGTCCCGGCATCGGGAGCCGACACGAAG
>NZ_JALNUI010000024.1 GCF_026544205.1 Curtobacterium sp. GC_Cur_3 | reverse complement strand
GAGCATGCACAGCTGAGTCCCGAGCATGCACGAGTGCATCCCGAGCATCACGGACTGCATCGCAGGCATGCACGACTGACCCTGTCGCTGCGGCGGCAGGCGCACACTGAACACCCGAGACGAAGGACAGCGCTGTCATGACCACGATCCACGACCACCCGGAGGACTTCGCCGAGGACCAGCTCGCCGGCTGGCTCGCCCTCTACGCCGACCGCGTGCGCGGCGTCCACGGCGGCGTCGTCGGCCTCCCGACGAAGGGCGCCGAGCCGCAGGTCGCGGTCGTCGTCGGCGGCGGCTCCGGCCACTACCCCGCGTTCTGCGGGGTCGTCGGCCCGGGCTTCGCCACCGGCGCCGTCGTCGGGAACATCTTCACCTCGCCCTCGACCGCCCAGGTCTACGCAGTCGCCAAGGCCGCCGACCAGGGCCGCGGCGTCGTGCTCTCGTTCGGCAACTACGCCGGCGACACGATGAACTTCGGGCTCGCCGCCGAACGGCTCCGTGCCGAGGGCATCGACACCCGCATCGTCGTGGTCACGGACGACATCGCCAGCGCCGACGAGGAGTCGAAGCGCCGCGGCATCGCGGGCGACTTCTCCGTGTTCAAGGCGATGGGCGCGGCCGCCGCCGAGGGTGCGTCCCTCGACGAGGTCGAGCGGGTCGGGAACGCGAGCAACACCGCCACGCGGACGATCGGCGTCGCGTTCTCGGGCTGCACGATGCCCGGGGCCACCGAACCGCTCTTCACCGTGCCGGAGGGCCACCTCGGCCTCGGCCTCGGCATCCATGGCGAGCCCGGCATCGAGGACGTCCCCCTGCTCAGCGCGACCGACCTGGCGAGCCTGCTCGTCGAACGGCTGCTGGCCGACCGCCCGGACGCCGCCGGCACCCGGGTCGCCCCGATCCTCAACGGCCTCGGCGACACCAAGTACGAGGAGCTGTTCCTGCTCTGGGGCCGGGTCCTCCCGCTCCTCGCCGACGCCGGGATCGAGGTCGTCGAGCCGGAGGTCGGTGAACTCGTCACGAGCCTCGACATGGGCGGCTGCTCGCTGACCCTGCAGTGGCTCGACGACGAGCTCGAGCGCCTCTGGCGCGCCGACGCCTACACGCCCGCCTACCGCAAGGTGGCGGCGCCGGTCGACGCGCTCCTGCCGGCCGAGGCCGCTGCCGAAGCCGAGGAAGCGGCGACCGTCGTGCCGGACGCGAGCGGAGCCTCCCGGTCGGCTGCACAGACCGCGCGCGCCGCCGTCGAGGCGGTGGACGCGCTCCTCCGCGACCACGAGGAGCAGCTCGGCCGCATCGACGCGGTCGCCGGGGACGGCGACCACGGTCGCGGCATGGTCAAGGGGATCGGTGCGGCCCGCAAGGCGGTCGATGCACTCGGCCAGGAGGCCGGGGTCGCCTTCGTCCTCGGACGCGCCGGTGACGCGTGGGCCGAGTTCGCGGGCGGCACCTCCGGGGTCCTGTGGGGTGCGGCGCTCGAGGCCTTCGGACGGTCGCTGCGCGACGACCGCGAGACCATCGAACCCGCTGACGTCGTCGAGGCCAGCCAGGCCTTCGCCGACTCGATCGTGCACCTCGGCGGGGCGTCCCGCGGGGACAAGACGATGCTCGACGCCCTTCTGCCGTTCGTCGACGAGCTCCGGTCGTCGGTGGCGTCTGGACGCTCGCTCACCGACGCGTGGCAGGCTGCTGCCGTCGTCTCCGTGACGGAGGCTGAAGCCACCGCCGACCTCAGGCCGAAGGTCGGGCGTGCCCGGCCGTTGGCGGAGAAGAGCCTGGGGACGCCCGACGCGGGCGCCACCTCGATGGGGATGATCCTCACGCGCGTCGGCGAGGTCCTCGCCGCACGCGCTGCTGACAAGGAAGGAACACACGCATGACGTACCGTCTCGTGATCGGCTCGGACGATGCCGGGTTCGACTACAAGGAGATCCTCAAGAAGGACCTCGAGGCCGACGAGCGCGTCTCGTCGGTGACCGACGTCGGCGTCGACGCCGACGGCCACACCGCGTACCCGCACGTGGCCGTCGACGCCGCCCGGATGGTGGCGAACGGGGAGGCCGACCGCGCGATCCTGTTCTGCGGCACCGGACTCGGCGTCGCGATCGCCGCCAACAAGGTGCCCGGCATCCGTGCCGTCACCGCGCACGACTCGTACAGCGTGGAGCGCTCGATCCTCTCGAACGACGCCCAGGTCCTCTGCATGGGCCAGCGCGTGATCGGCGTGGAGCTCGCCCGGCGCCTGGCGAAGGAGTGGCTCGGCTACGAGTTCGACACCTCGAGCGCCAGCGCCGACAAGGTCAACGCGATCTGCGAGTACGACGGCAGCGCACCCGCCGGGGTCGACGCGCAGGCATAGGCGTCGGCGCACGACACACATCGGCTCGCGCCACGGACTCCCGTGGCGCGAGCCGATCCACTTCGTGCGGCTCCACGCGGAACCGCTCGCTCACCCCCGTGCCGCCAACCGGTGCACGACGGCCTTCGTCACCTCGTACAGCTCGCGGTAGTCGCGGTACCCGGCCTCGTACGCCGCGGCCCGGTCGGGGTCGGGCTCGATGACGCTCGCCGGCGGGTTCCACACGGCGATGTCGACCGCGGTGACGAGTGCCGCCGCCAGGAACGCCGACCCGTAGGACGCCCCCACGGTCACCGAGGGGATCGTCTGCGGCAGCCCGGTGACGTCCGTGACGATCCGGGGCCACAGCCGCCCGAGCAGGCCTCCTCCGGCACCGACGAGCTCCCGCACGGGCACCCCGGCCGCCCGCAGCGTCTCGATGTTGTGCCGGACCGCGAACGCCGTCGCCTCGAGCGTCGCCCGGTACAGGTCACCGCGGGTGTGCCGCACGGTCAGCCCGGCGATCACCCCGCGCGCGTCGGGGTCGGCGATCGGCGTCCGCTCCCCCGCGAAGTACGGCAGCATCAACAGCCCGTGCGCGCCGACGCCCGAGGCGTCCGCCTCCGCGAGCATGGTCGGCCAGTCCGCGTCAACGAGACGCCGCAGCCAGTCGGTGACCGCACCGGAGGTCGCCGTCCCCCCGGACACGCACGGCTGGTCCGGGCGGGTGCCGACCGTCGTCCACATCCCCGGCACACGGGTCGGCTCGGCCGTCGGCGTGATCATGAACATGGTGGTGCCGTACTGCAGCGACATCCGGCCCGGCACCGACGCACCGACACTGAGGCCCTCCGCCCAGGCGTCGATGGTCCCGGCCGTCACGGGGATCCCGACCGGGAGGCCCGTGGCCGCGGCCGCCACGCCGGTGACGGTCCCGGCGGCGTCCCCGGACCAGAGCAGTCGGGGCATGGGCAGACCGGGTGCGACGAGCGCGCACCACTCCGGGATCCACGCGTTCGTGTGGACGTCGTAGAGCGGGGTGCTCTGGCTGGCCGAGTGGTGGTCGAGGACGTACTCCCCGGTGAGCAGCTCGACGACCCGGGACGAGGGCATCGTGAACCGCTCGGCCCGCGCCCACACGTCGGGTTCGTTCCGGGCGACCCAGGCGAGCTTCGCCCCGGCGGCCTGCGTGCTGAGCGCCGAACCGCACCGGGCACGGACCGCGTCCTCACCGCCGAGCTCCTCGGTCAGGTCGTCGAGCATGTCGGCCGTACGGGTGTCGACGCCGTAGAGGATCGCGGGGCGCAACGGCCTGGACGCCGCGTCGGTGAGGAGCACGCACGGCCCGATGCCGCTCACGCCGACGGACTCGACCCGGGCGCCGGGCACGAGCGCGAGGAGCTCCCGCGTCAGGTCGCAGAACTCGCGCCACCACAGCTCGGGGTCCATCTCGACGAGGCCCTGCTCGGGGCGGTCGACGTCGTGGTGCCGTCCGACCTCGGCCAGGATCGTGCCGTCGAGCCGGACCAGGAGCGCCTTCGTGCTCGACGTCCCGATGTCCAGACCGAGCACCGCCCGCATGCCGCCTCCCTCGCCGCCACCGACCGTCGCCCGGCCAGGCCACGAGTCTACGAAGCGCCGGCAGCCCCCCGAGGACACAGCCCACTGTCGGTTGCCCGACCTAGTGTGCTGCTGATCCCACGCTCCACTCGAGGGGCTCAACCATCCGAGGAGATGGACGATGAAGAAGTCCGCCTGGCTGCCCGCCGTCATCGCACCGGTCGTCGTCGCCGGCGCCATCGCCGCCCCGACGCTCGCGAGCGCCGCGAACGACCCGATCGCCGGGACGGACCCGACCGCCGCCGACGTCATCGCCAGCGTCGCGAAGTCCTCCGACGCCCAGTACTCCGGCAAGCTCTCGCAGACCAGCGACCTCGGCCTGCCGGAACTCCCCGCCGGCTCCGGTGGCTCCTCGCTCGAGGGCAACGCCTCCGACGCCCTCTCCCTCCTGACGTCCTCGCACACCGCCCGCGTCTACGTCGACGGTGCGACCAAGCAGCGCGTCCAGGTCACGCAGCAGCTCGCCGAGCAGGACCTCGTCCGCAACGGCTCCGACGTCTGGACCTGGGACTCGAAGGCCCGCGAAGCCACCCACGTCATGTTGCCGGACCACGTCAAGGAGTCCTTCCGCGACGGCACCATGACCCCCGCCGACCTCGCGAAGCAGGCGATCGCCGCGATCCGCCCGAGCACCACCGTGTCGAAGCCCACCACGACCTCGGTGGCCGGCCACGACGCCTGGCAGCTCGTCCTCACGCCGAAGTCCTCCGACACCCTCGTGGGCAGCGTCGAGCTCGCCGTCGACAAGCAGACCGGGCTCCCCCTCCGCGCAGCGATCCAGGCCGACGGACAGTCCGAGCCCGCGGTCCAGGTCGGCTTCACGAGCCTCGACTACGGCGCCCCGGCCGCCCGGCTCTTCGACTTCACCCCGCCGTCCGGAGCGAAGGTCAGCACGAAGGACCTCTCCGACGCAGCCGACCACGCCGGGTCGCACCGCGGTGCCCACGGCACGGGCGACGACGCCCCCACCCTCACCGGGAGCGGCTGGTCGACCATCGCCGAACTCCCCGCCGGCACCGCCGACCAGGGTGCGCTCGGGGCGGACGCCCAGGGCCTCCTCGGCCAGCTCACGCGAGCGGTCGACGGTGGCCGTGCCATCCAGACCTCGCTCGTGTCCGTCTACCTGACCGACGACGGCCGCGTGCTCGCGGGTGCCGTCCCCGTGTCGAGCCTGGTCGCCGCCGCGAAGTGAGCACGACCGACACCGAGAGCCCGGTGACGCCGGACGCCACCACCTCGGCGTCCGGCGCCGACCTCGCGATCCGCACCACGGGCCTGGCGAAGGTCTTCCGCAAGCAGCGCGCCGTCGACGGGATCGACCTCGCGGTCCCGCGCGGTGCGGTCTTCGGCTTCCTCGGGCCGAACGGCTCCGGCAAGACGACCACCATCCGGATGCTCCTCGGGCTGTCCTCGGCCACGAGCGGCTCGATCGAGGTGCTCGGCGAGTCGATGCCTGCCGGACTCCACCGGGTGCTGCCGAAGGTCGGTGCGCTGGTCGAGGGGCCCGCGTTCTACCCGTACCTGTCCGGGCGGGCGAACCTCTCCCGGTTCGACGCCGCCGACCCGACCACGGACTCCCGCACCCGCAAGGACCGCGTCGCCTCCGCGCTCGACCGCGTCGGGCTCTCGCACGCGGCCGACAAGAAGGCGCACGCCTACTCGCTCGGCATGAAGCAGCGCCTGGGCCTGGCGAACGCGCTGCTCACCCCGCGCGAACTCCTGGTGCTCGACGAGCCGACGAACGGCCTCGACCCCCAGGGCACGCGTGAGGTCCGCAACCTCATCCGCTCCCTCGCCGACGACGGCACCACGGTCTTCGTGTCGAGCCACCTGCTCGCCGAGATCGAGCAGGTCTGCACGCACGCCGCGGTGATGCGCACCGGCAGGATCGTCGCGCAGGGCACGCTCGACGACCTCCGCTCCGCCGGGGCCCGCACGGTCACCGTCCGCACGCCCGACCTCGGGCAGGCCGGCACCGTGTTGATGCGCCTCGGACTCGCGCCACGCCACGACGGCGGAGCGGACGTCCTGGTGGCGGACCTGCCCGCCGAGGTGCTCCCGGAGACCATCGCCGCCGAGCTCGTCCGGGCCGACGTCCGGATCCGCGGGCTCGCCGTCGGTGGCGGCACCCTCGAGGACCTGTTCGTCGCCCTGACCGGAGAGGGATTCGATGTCGCAGCCTGACGCGGCCGTCGCACCGACCGCGCCCGCCGTCGAGCAGGAGCCCCGCCGCACCCGTCCGTTCGCGCTGCTCGGGTCCGAGCTCGCCCTCGTGTTCCGGCGTCGCCGCACCTGGGCGATGCTCGGGGCCCTCGCACTCGTGCCGATCCTCATCGCCGTGGCCGTCCGACTGACCACCGGCGGGGACTCCGGCGGACCGGCGTTCCTCGGCGACATCACCAACAACGGGCTGTTCGTGTCGTTCACGGCGCTGACCGTGTCGATCCCGCTGTTCCTGCCGCTCACCGTCGGGGTGGTGGCCGGCGACACCGTCGCGGGTGAGGCCAGCCACGGCACCATCCGCTACCTGCTCGTCGCCCCGACCGGGCGGCTGCGGTTCATCCTCGTGAAGTACGTCGGCGCGGTCGCCTTCTGCCTCGCGGCGACGCTCGTGATCGTGCTCGTCGGTGCCGCGATCGGCGCCGCGCTGTTCCCGATCGGCCCCGTGACGCTGCTCTCGGGCACGCAGGTCGACGGGTGGTCCTACGCCGGCCGTGCCCTCCTGCTGGCGCTCTACGTCACGCTGTCGATGCTCGGGCTGTCCGCGATCGGGCTGTTCGCGTCCTCGCTGACGAACGTGCCAGTCGGTGCGATGGCGTCGACGGTGGTGCTGGCCGGTGCGTCCCAGGTCCTCGACCAGCTCCCGCAGCTCGACTGGCTGCACCCGTTCCTGTTCTCGCACCAGTGGCTCGGGTTCGGCGACCTGCTGCGCGACCCGATCGCGTTCGACTCGTTCGGCAGCAACGCGCTGCTGCAGCTCGGCTACGTCGCGGTCTTCGGCACCCTGGCGTACGGGCGCTTCGCCACGAAGGACGTCCTCAGCTAGGACGCCCCTCGTGCGCCGCGGACGCCCCTAGGACGCCTCGGGGTGCGGCACCGCGCGCGAGACGGGGTCGTGCAGGTCGCGGGACTTCTCCGACTTGTACCAGTGCAGGCGCGACCCGGTCTCCACCGGCTGCATGCCGACGACGACCTTGCCGCGGGAGTGCATCTCGGCCAGGTCCTCGTACGCGTCGACGATGTACTCGAACGGGTAGTACCCGGAGATGATGAACTGCACCTTGTGCCGCTGCACGAGGTCGCCGAGCCGGGTCAGCATCTCCGACGCCTCCTGGTCGTCCCCGGGTGCCCGGAGGAAACGGATCTCCAGGTCGCGGCGCTGCTCGCTCGTGATGAAGCGCTTGTCACTGACGCCGAGGTCCGCCGCCAGGGCGACGTTCTCGTTGTGCTCGCGGTTGTCGATGAACGCCGTGACCGGGCGGCCGTCGGCGATCTCGCGGATCCGGTCGAGCTCCCCTTCGCCGTAGGACACCGGGAGCACGCCGATCTGCCGGAGGGCGTCGTGGTTGCGCGGGCTGCCGAGGCCGATGACCGTCGCCCCGGTCTCCTTGGCGAGCTGGCACTCGATGTGCCCGACGCCGCCGGCGGCCGCGCTGATCACGACGGTGTCGTCCGGCCCGAGCTTGAGCGACCGGACGATGGAGAGCGCGGTGCACCCGGCCAGGTACAGGCTGCCGGCGACCTCGAACGTCATGCTCGAGGGCTTCTTCACGACGGCGCCCCGCGGGACGGTCACCCAGGTCGCGTGCGACCCGCCGTGGGGAGCGTGGCCCATCACCTCGTCGTTGACGTGCAGGTCGCGGACCTCGGCACCCTTCGCGACGACGACGCCGGCGAAGTCCACGCCCTGGCGGGCCGGGAAGTCCAGGTCGACGAAGTCCTTGAGCTTGCCCTCGCGGAGGAACCGCTCGATGTGGTTCAGGCCGGCGACGGAGACCTCGACGACGACCTCGCCCGGTCCTGGCTTCGGTCGTTCGATGTCGACGAGCTGGACGACGTCGAAGTCGCCGTAACGGTCGTACTGCACAGCGTTGCCGTGTCGCATGGGGCACTCCTTCGTTTCCTTGCGCTCCGGCTTACACGAGAACCGGGCGGTCGTCCCGGACGCCCGGGGTCCTCACGGGCACGGCACGCGTGCGTCGAGCACCCGGAGGGGCCGCCGCGCGTCAGTGCGCCCCGGCGACCTCGATGATCCGCGCCACCGAGGCCGCGTCGTGGTGCACCGCGATCGTGTCGGACGCGGGCACGGGCACCCGGACCGGCGTCGACCAGAGGGTGGCGTCCTCGGCGAGGTCCACGACGAGCGCTCCGGTCCCGACGTAGGCCGACTCCTCGCCGTACGGACCGATGACGTCGGTGTCGTTCGCGACGCCGGGCGCGACGAGCACCGGCACGCCACCGACCGAGCCCGCGGAGTGGTGGTGGTAGTGCCCGGCGAGGACGACCCGCACGTCGCTCCCCCGCACCGCGTCGGCCAGGTCACCGGGGTTCTGCAGCTGCAGGGCGGCGTGCAGGGCGGTCGGGGCCGGCAGCGGCGGGTGGTGCAGCACGACGACGGAGCCGTACGGCGCCGGGTCCCCGTCGAGCGCCGCGCGGAGGTGGTCGAGCGACTCGGCACTGATCGAGCCGTACCCGGCGCCCGGGACGCTGGTGTCGACGGTGACGACCCGACGGCCGGCGACGACCGACTGCCCGCGGACCGGGACCGTCGGCGGCTGGTGCTCGAGCGTGTGCATGAGCGGCGAGCCACCCTCGCCCAGGACGTGCCCGTTCGCGAGCACCTGCCGGAAGCCCTCGCGCTGGTCGTGGTTGCCCGGCACGACGACGAGCGCGGCACCGTGGCGGGTCGCCCAGTCACCGACCCGGTCGCGGAGCGCCTGGTACGACTCCCGCGAGCCGTCCTCGGACAAGTCACCCGAGACGACGACGAGCCCGACGCCCTCGACCACCTCGAGCCGGTGCAGCAGCGTCTCGAGCGCCGCGGTGGTGTCGACCGTGCCCTGGTGGAGGGCGCCGTCGCCGGTCAGGTGCGTGTCGGACAGGTGCAGGATGCGGAGGGCTCCGGGAGCGGGTGGCTGCATGGGGCCAACGCTAGCCGCGGCGCCCGACGCAAGCCGCTAGCGTTGTCGGGTGATCGACCTGCGCTCCGACACCGTGACCCGCCCCACCCCCGAGATGCGCGCCGCGATGCTCGACGCCGAGGTCGGCGACGACGTCTACGGCGAGGACCCCGAGACCACCCGCCTCGAGCAGGACGTCGCTGCCCTGCTCGGACACCCGGCGGGGCTCTTCACACCGTCCGGCTCGATGGCGAACCAGCTCGGCCTCCGGCTGCTCGTCGGTCCCGGCGAGGAGCTCGTCGCCGACGTGCAGGCCCACGTGGTCCGTGCCGAGCTCGGTGCCGCCGCGGTGTTCTCCGGCATCACGACCCGCACCTGGGCGTCCGAGAACGGGCGGCTCGTGGCCGAGGCCGTGCGGGACATCGCCGAGCCGAACGCCGGCGCGTACTCGGTGTCGACGACGGCGATCGCCCTCGAGAACACGCACAACTTCGGCGGCGGGACCGTGCAGCCGCACGACGAGGTGCTCGCCGTGCAGGCCTTCGCGCGCGAGCACGGCATCGCCCTGCACCTCGACGGGGCACGCCTGTGGAACGCGCACGTCGCCTCCGGTCGTCCGCTCCACGAACTGGCCGCCGGCTTCGACACGGTCTCCGTGTGCCTGTCGAAGGGCCTCGGTGCGCCCGTCGGGTCGGTGCTGGTGGGGTCAGCCGAGCACATCGCGGCCGCACGGCTCTGGCGGAAGCGGTACGGCGGGGGCATGCGGCAGACGGGGATGCTGGCGGCCGCCGGACGCTTCGCCCTGCGCAACAACGTCGACCGGCTCGCGGACGACCACGCGAACGCGCGCTTGCTCGCCGCTGCACTCGGTGTCGACCCGGCGACGGTCGACACGAACATCGTCTTCGCCGAGGTCGCCGACCCGGCCGCGTTCGTCGCCGAGGCCGCGGCGCGCGGTGTGCGGCTGATGCAGCTGGGCCGGACGAAGGTCCGCGTGGTCACGCACCTCGACGTCACGCGGGACGACGCCGAGCGCGCCGCGGAGGCCCTCGCCACCATCGCTCGCCAGTGACTGGTCCGCGCACTGCTCTTGCGCACTTCTGATCGGTTGACGTACCTTCTCACCAGAATCACGCAGGATCGCCGCGATCAGGGGTCGCGGTGTCGAGGTCCACGCGTGACCGAGAAGGGGTCTCCTCCATGCTCCACCACCGCATCGTCGCGGGGGCTGTCGCAGCCGCTGCCGCTCTGACGCTCGCCGTCCCGACCGCCGCCTCCGCGGCGACGGCGACGCACCGCCCACCGTCGCACTCGTCGACGGTCTCCTACACGGCGAGCGACGCCGTGATCCCGAACCCGGAGCGTGGCTTCGACCACACCACGGCGACGCACTACCGCGCCGACGGCACCGGCTACACGCCGCTCGACCTCGCGACGCTCCGCTCCTACCGCGCCGAGGGCGTCACGCAGATCGTGCGGGTCTTCTACATGGAGGCCTTCGTCGACCAGGCGAAGCTCTCGCCCGCGTGGTTGAAGCTGGTGCAGCGGGACTACGACACCGCGCGCCAGGCCGGCGTCGGCGTCATCACCCGCTTCGCCTACGTCCAGGGCGGCGACTACCCGTACTCCGCACCGTACGGCGACGCCGACCTGCCGACCGTGCTCGGGCACATCAAGCAGCTCACGCCGCTCCTCCGCCGCAACGCCGACGTCATCCCGACCCTGCAGGAGGGCTTCATCGGCCTCTGGGGCGAGGGCTACTACACCGACCACTTCGCCAGCGACCCGTCGAACCCCGGCGTCCTGACCGAGGCCGACCAGGCCGCACGCCGTCAGGTGCTGCAGGCCGAGCTCGCCGCACTGCCGGGGAGCCGCTCGGTGCAGGTCCGGACCATGGCGACGAAGCAGGCAGCACTCGGTCTGCCGTCGGGCACGGCCGGTGCGCTCACGCCGGCCCAGGCCCACGACGGCTCCGCGAAGTCCCGCGTCGGCCACCACAACGACTGCTTCTTGGCCTCGCCCGACGACTTCGGCACGTTCCTGTCCGACCCGCTCTCGCTCGACCAGGACTACCTGGCGGCGGACTCGCGGTACGTGCCCGTCGGTGGCGAGACCTGCACCGTGAACCCGCCGCGCTCCGAGTTCCCGTCCGCCTCGGCCGAGATGGCGAAGTACCACTACAGCTACCTCAACCTGGACTACAACCAGGACGTGCTCGCCACGTGGGGTGACGCCGGCATGACCGAGACCGCCAAGCGTCTGGGCTACCGCTTCACCATGACGAAGAGCACGGTCACCACCGGCCGCACGCCGTCCGTCTCGGTCTCCGTCCGCAACGACGGCTGGGCCGCCCCGTACAACGCCCGCCCGGTGCAGGTCGTCCTGACCAACGGGAAGCGGACCGTCTCCGTGCCGGTGCGCACGGACGTCCGCTCCTGGCAGCCGGGCCAGACGGTCACCCTGTCGGCACCGCTGCGCGGTCTGCCGAAGGGCACCTGGTCCCTCGCGCTGGCCATGCCGGCAGCCGAGCGCAGCATCGCCGGCAACCCGGACTTCGCGGTCCAGACCGCGAACGTCGGAACCTGGGACGCGAAGACGGGTCGGAACCAGCTCGACCAGACCGTCACCGTCGGTCACTGACACCACCCCACCGGACTGGAGGCGCGCCTCCAGTCCGGTGGGACCGTCCCGCCACCGGGGTGAGACCCGCCAGCCGACCGGGGGGACAA
This sequence comes from Curtobacterium sp. GC_Cur_3, assembly GCF_026544205.1. Lineage (GTDB taxonomy): Bacteria > Actinomycetota > Actinomycetes > Actinomycetales > Microbacteriaceae > Curtobacterium. The sequence continues at coordinate 56,062 of NZ_JALNUI010000024.1, read as the reverse complement.
CCCCACCCAGGAAGCGGGTGACGGCCGTGTTCCACCGGTCGCATGTCGGTTCGAGGATGGTCTCATGACCGAGAACGCATCCCCCGCCACCGCCCGTTCCGAGCGCTCCGCCCTGACCTCCGGTCTCGCCGTCCTCGGGATGGGCCTCATCGTCGCCACCCTCACCGGGTGCAGCCTGCTGGAGCCGTACCAGAAGGAACAGCAGCACCACTACGACACGTACTCCGACGCCCCGTCGAAGGCGGACTCGGAGGACCTGGCCTGGTTCATGCCGGCGTGGGTCCCCTCGGACGCGGAGGACATCGACGTCCGCCTCGACACCGAGGAGCCCGGGTACGTCATCGCCTTCGACTCCGCCGCGGGCGTCGACACCGCTGCCTGCACGCCCCTCGACGGGCCCCACGGTGGCCCCGCGATGTCCGCCGGCTTCCTGCCGGACCACCTGCCCACCACCGGCCTGCACACCTGCGGTGACGGACGTGCCACGGTCGAGGTCGACGGCCGCTGGTACGGGTGGACCACCGAGGAGCCCGTCGCGGCCGACACGAACGACACCCTGCGGACCGACTGACGCCCCACGGGCACTCCGACTGTCAGGATGACCGCATGACGGTGAGTGTTCGAGAGGTCGCGGCACTCGCCGGCGTGTCCCTCGGCACGGTCTCGAACGTGCTGAACCGTCCCGAGAAGGTCGCCCCCGGCACCGTCGTCCGGGTGCAGAACGCCATCGCCGAGCTGGGCTTCGTGCGCAACGACTCCGCCCGACAGCTCCGTGCCGGGCGGAGCTCCACGGTCGGGCTCATCGTGCTCGACGGCGGCAACCCGTTCTTCACCGACGTCGCCCGCGGAGCCGAGGACGCCGCGATGTCGAAGGGCCTCGCCGTCCTCATCGGGAACTCGGACGAGTCCACCGACCGCGAACGCACCTACGTCGACCTCTTCGAGGAACGCCGTGTCGCCGGGCTGCTCATCTCCCCCGCCGGTGACGACCTCTCCCGGCTCGCACGGCTCCGCGACCAGGGCACCGCCGTCGTGCTCGTCGACCGCCGGGCCGACGACGAGCCGTTCGCCTCCGTGTCCGTCGACGACGTGGCGGGCGGCCGGATCGCGGTCGAACACCTGCTCGCGATCGGACGACGCTGGATCGCGTACGTCGGCGGACCGTTCGGCATCCGCCAGGTCGTCGACCGGCACGCGGGAGCCCTCGCCGCGACCACCGCCGCGGGCGCGTCCCTCGAGGTGCTGCCGACGACGTCGCTGTCCGTGCTCGAGGGCCGTCGCGTGGGCGAGGAGCTCCAGCGCCGCCCCGCGTCCGAGCGGCCGGACGCCGTGTTCGCCGCGAACGACCTGGTCGCGGTCGGGCTCGAGCAGGCCTTCGTGATGCGCGGCTCCGTCGCCGTCCCGGAGGAGATCGCCATCGTCGGCTACGACGACATCGCGTTCGCCGAGGTCGCCGTCGTGCCCCTGACGTCGGTCCGGCAGCCGGCGCAGGACCTCGGCCGACGGGCGATCGACCTGCTGGTGCGGCAGGTCGAGCAGGGGCAGGACATCGAGCTCGAACAGGTGGAGTTCACGCCGGAGCTCGTCGTGCGGCAGTCCACCGTGCGCTGACCGGCCCCGCGCTGCGTGCTGCCCGGCTGCGCCTGTGGGCCCGGCTGCGCCCGCGCCGCCCGGCTGTGCCTACGCGCGCCGTCTACGATCGTGGGATGGCCCAGTCCCCGCGTCGTGACGGGCCACCCAGCGTCCACCACGTCGCCGCGCGGGCCGGGGTCTCGTTGGCCACGGTCTCCAACGTGCTGAACCACCCGGAGCGCGTCCGCCCGGCCACCGCCGAGCGGGTCCAGACCGCGATCGCCGAGCTCGGGTACACGCCGAACCGGAACGCCCGGGCCCTCGTCGCCGGCAGCAGCCGCGCGATCGGCCTCGTCGTCATGTCGCTCCGCAACTCGCTGTTCAGCGACATGGTCAGCGGCGCCCAGCTTGCCGCCCGGGCACAGGACCGCACCCTGCTCATCACGAGCAGCGAGGACGACCTCCGCGCGCAGGGCGACCACCTGGCGTCCCTCGAGAGCTCCCGGGTCTCGGGGATCCTGCTCGCCACGATGACCGAGTCCCGCGACCAGGTCGAACTCACCCGCCGCCACGGCCGGCCCGTCGTCTACGTGAACTACGAGCCGAGCGAGGTCGACGCCTGCTCCGTGATCGTGGACAACGAGCAAGCGGGCTTCATCGCCACCGAGCACCTCATCGCCCAGGGGTGTCGACGCATCGGGTTCGTCAGCGCCCGGCTCGACCTGCAACCGGTGCACCGGCGGCGGGCCGGGGTCCTCCGCGCCGTCGCCGCCCACCCCGGGGTGACCCTGGTCGACGTCGACGCCGGGGGCATCGACCCACCCGGGGGCACCGACGCCGGGGCCCGGGTCGCGCGGATGCCGGCGGACGAACGGCCCGACGGGGTTCTCGGGGTGACCGACCTGCTCGCGATGGCGGTCGTGACGGAGCTCCGGGCCGCGGGCATCCGCGTCCCCGAGGACATCCCGGTGTCCGGGTGCGACCACAACTCGATCGCCTGGGGTGGGGCCGTGCCGCTCACCTCGGTGACGATGCACGGCGCCGAGATGGGCGCAGCGGCCGTGGAGCTGCTCCTCGCCGAGCTCACCGACGCTCCCGAGACGCACGTGCACCGGACCGTGGTGATCGGCAGCGAGCTCGTCCCCCGGGAGAGCACGATCGGTCGCTCGGCTGCGGCGGCTGCGGCCCGGGCGGCGGCCTGCACCCCGAGCGACCTGCGGCGTACGGAGCCCTGACCGCGCGGTCCTTCCCATAACGCCCGCGATGGGAAGCGGTGTGCCGTGCCCGATCTGCGCGTTCCTTCCCCTGACGCCCGCGATGGGAAGCGGTGCGCCGTGCCCGATCTGCGCGTTCCTTCCCCTGACGCCCGCGATGGGAAGCGGTTCCGCGCGTTGGTGGTGGGAACGAACGACCCCCTACGCGCGATTCGACCTCCCACGCGGAATTCGACCCTCTACGCGGGATTCGACCTCCTGCCCGGGGTCGACCGCCCACGCGCGATTCGACCTCCCGCGCGGGATTCGACCCCCGACGCGCGGTTCGACCACCCGCACCGACAACACCGCGCGACACCGATCTCGCCCGGGCGATTGACACGCTTCAATCCTCGTGGTTCCATTCCGATTGAAACGTTCTAACAGCACCAGCCAGGCACCGCGACGATGCGGTGTCCGGTCCGTTCCACCCGGGCGTCCCACCACCCGGGCCCTTACGAGGAGGTAAGGATGTCAGCTCGTTCCCTGACCACCCGGCTGCTCGCCATCGGCGGCGCCACGGTCCTCATCGGCGGTCTCGCCGGCTGTTCGTCCGGCGGCTCGGCCGACACCGGCGGCGGCAAGGTCCAGATCACCTACCAGGCGGACAACTCCCCGGCGACCGCCGCCACCGCGAAGCCGCTCATCGCCGCGTTCGAGAAGGCGAACCCGGGCGTCACCGTCAAGTTCGACACCCGACCGCAGGGCACCGAGGGCGACAACCTCGTGAAGACCCAGCTGTCGACGGGCGAGATGGCCGACGTCTTCAACTACAACTCCGGGTCGCTGATGCAGGCGCTCAACCCGGACAACACCCTCGTGGACCTGTCCGACCAGAGCTGGACGAAGGACGTCGACAAGCAGTTCACGAAGGTCGTCAGCACGGACAAGGGCGTGTACGGCGCCCCGATCGGCACCAGCTTCGGCGGCGCGGTCATGTACAACAAGAAGGTCTACGCCGACCTCGGGCTGAAGGTGCCCACCACGTGGGACGAGTTCATCAGCAACAGCCAGGCGATCAAGGACGCCGGCAAGGTCACCCCGGTCATCCAGACCTACGGCGACACCTGGACCAGCCAGCTGTTCGTGCTCGGCGACTTCGCCAACATCACGGCGCAGCAGGCGAACTGGGCGTCGAAGTACACCGCGAACAAGGAGTCCTACGCGAAGGACCCGGCCCTCGCGGGCTTCGACCACCTGGCCGAGGTCGAGGCGAAGGGCCTCGTGAACGAGGACTTCGCCTCCGCCACCCAGGCGAACGGCCTGAAGATGCTCGCCGACGGCACCGGGGCGCAGTACCCGATGCTGACGAACGCCATCTCGACCCTGCAGCAGGACAGCCCGGACGCGGTCGACGACATCGGCGCCTTCGCCCTGCCGGCCCAGGCCGCCGACGACACCACGCTCACAATCTGGGAGCCGAACGGCCTGTACATCCCGAAGACGACCGAGGGCGACAAGCTCGCGGCGGCGAAGAAGTTCATCGCCTTCGTCAACTCGTCGAAGGGCTGCGCGATCCAGAACGACACCGGGACGCCCGGTGGCCCGTACGTCATCTCCACGTGCACCCTGCCGGACGACGTGCCGGCGATGCTCGGTGACCTCCAGAAGTACATCGACGACGGCAAGGCGACGCCGGCCCTGGAGTTCCTCTCCCCGATCAAGGGCCCGAACCTCGAGAAGATCTGCGTGCAGGTCGGCTCCGGCATCTCGACCGCGGCCGTGGGTGCCAAGCAGTACGACCAGGACGTCGTGCAGCAGGCCCAGCAGCTCGGCATCAAGGGCTGGTGACGACGTGACCGCGACGCTCACGACGGCGGTGGCCCCGCCGCAGACGACGAAGGCAGGACCGGGTCCGGCCCGCAGCAGGATGCGCTCGTTCTACCCCGCGTGGTTCTTCATCCCCGCGATCGCGCTGTACGTCGTGTTCTTCGCGGTCCCGACGTTCGCCGGCTTCTGGTTCGCCCTGACTCGCTGGACGCTGTTCGACCAGACCTTCATCGGCTTCGACAACTTCGTCCGGTTCTTCCAGGACCCGCAGCTCGTCTCCGGGTTCGTGCACACGTTCGAGTACGGGTTCGTGACGAGCGCGGCGAAGGTGGTCCTCGGACTCGCCCTCGCTCTGCTCCTCACGTCCCCGGTGCTCGGGCGCGGCTACCTCCGGGCGGTCGTGTTCTTCCCGGTGCTCGTGTCGACGATCGGCATCGGCATCACGTTCAAAGCCCTGCTCGACCCCTTCCACGGGATCGTGAACGGGCTGCTCGGTTCGGTCGGCCTCCCCACCCCGGGGTGGCTGACCGACCCGGCCCTCGCCCTCTGGAGCGTCGCCGCGGTGGACGTCTGGAAGGGCGTCGGCATCGCGACGCTCATCTTCATCGCGGGGATCGTCGCGATCCCCCAGGAGTACTTCGAGGCCGCCAGGGTCGACGGCGCGAGCGCGTGGACGATCTTCAAGAACATCACCCTGCCGTTGTCCCGGCCGGCGATGGGCACCGTCGTCATCCTGTCGCTCATCGGAGGGCTGCGGTCCTTCGACCTCATCTGGGCGATGACCGGCGGTGGCCCCGGCTTCACGAGCGACGTCATCGCGAGTGTGATCTACAAGCAGTACCAGGCGGGCTTCTACGGCCTGTCGACCGCGGGCAACGTCGTGCTCTTCGTCGTCGTCACCGCGATCATGGTGCCGGTCTCGTGGCTGCTGAACCGGAAGGAGCCGGAGCTGTGAGCGCCCTCGCCGCGTCCCGTCCGGCCACGGCACCGCGGCGCCGACACCCCGGCACCGTCCGCCGGTGGGTCATCGGCATCGTCGCCATCGTGGTGTCGTTCGTCGTGTTCCTGGTGCCGTTCGTCTTCGTGCTGCTGCAGGCGGCGAAGTCCCCGGCCGAGGCGAACCAGCTCGGCTTCACCCTGCCGACCGACTGGCAGCTGTGGCAGAACCTGCGGGCGGTGTTCCAGAGCGGCGAGTCCGGCATCGTCCGGGCGTTCGTGAACAGCGCCGTGCTGACCGTCGGCAGCGTGCTCATCATGGTGGTCTTCTCCGCGATGGTCGGCTACGTGCTGCAGCGTCGCCCCGGCCGGTGGAACGGCGTGGTCAACTTCTTCGTCCTCGCCGGGCTCATCGTCCCCCCGGCGATCGTCCCGACGATCTGGGTGCTGCAGGGGCTCAACCTGTTCAAGACGATGGGCGGGATGATCCTCATCGAGGCCACCTTCGGCCTGTCGTTCTGCATCCTGCTCTTCCGGGCGTTCGTCGCGACGATCCCCAAGGAGCTCGACGAGGCGGCCGTGCTCGACGGCGCCGGACCGATCCGCCTGTTCTTCGGGGTCGTCCTGCCGCTGCTCAAGCCGGTCATCATCACGGTCGTGCTCGTGCAGTCCGTCGCCGTGTTCAACGACTTCGCGAACCCGCTGTACTTCCTGCCCGGGTCCGAGAACGCCACGGTCCAGCAGACGCTCTACGCGTTCCAGAGCCAGTCCGTCAGCCAGCTGAACCTGCTGTTCACCGACGTGCTGCTGATCACGATCCCCCCGCTGATCCTGTACGTCTTCTTCCAACGCCAGATCGTCGCCGGCATGACCAGCGGCGCCGTCAAGGGCTGACGCCCACCCCGGCCAGGAGGGTCGACCCGCCCCGCGCAGGTCGGCCCACCACCGCCGGACCCACCGACACAACGACGCGGCCGTCGACGACGACGGCCGCCGGAAGGACACCATGACCACCTGGACCGCACCGTTCATCGCGGCCGACTCCGACGCCGAGTCCGGCAGCGCACCGATCCTCCGTCGGGAGTTCACCCTCGACGACGGCCACGGTGCCGTGACCGCGGCGACCCTCGACGTCAGCGCCCTCGGCGTCGTCGAGGCCTGGCTCGGTGGCACCCGCGTCTCGGACCACCTGCTCGAACCCGGGTGGACAAGCTACGAGTGGCGCATCCGCGTCGTCTCGCACGACGTCACGGAGCACCTGACCGTGGCACCGGGGAGCGCTGCGGTGCTCGCGCTGGTCCTCGGCCGCGGCTGGGCTGCTGGTCGGCTCGCGTGGGGCGGCGGTGGCGGCTGGTACACGGACGAGCGCGCCGGGTTCGCCGAGCTGCACGTCACCTTCGCCGACGGCCACGAGCAGACCGTCGCGACGGACACCGACTGGCAGGCGCTGCCGAGCCCGATCACGGACGACCAGCTCTACGACGGCCAGGACGTCGACGCCCGGGTCGACGACACGACGTGGAAGCACCCGGGGCAGCTCGAGCACGCGGCCGGCGTCCACACCGTGTCGATCGGCGACCGCGAGCTCGTCGCCGACACCGTGCCGCCCGTCCGGCCCCTGGCGGAGCTCGCCCCGGTCGACGTCTGGACGAGCCCGTCCGGCGCCACCCTCGTCGACTTCGGCGTGAACCTGGTCGGCTGGGTGCGCGTCACGGCATCGGGCCCCGCCGGCACGGTCCTGACGCTCCGGCACGCCGAGGTCCTCGAGCACGACGAGCTCGGCACCCGCCCCCTGCGCACCGCGAAGGCGACGGACCACTTCACCCTGAGCGGCAACGGCGCCGACACCCCCGACGTGTTCGAGCCCCGCTTCACCTTCCACGGGTTCCGGTACGCCGAGGTCGACGGGTGGCCGGGCTCGCTCGACGACCTCCGCGCGGCCGTCACCGCCGTGCAGGTCGGCAGCGACCTCACCCGCACGGGCACCTTCACGTCGAGCCACGACCTGCTGAACACCTTCCACGAGAACGTCGTGCGGGGCATGCAGGGCAACTTCCTCAGCGTCCCGACGGACTGCCCGCAGCGCGACGAGCGACTCGGGTGGACGGGCGACATCGCCGCGTTCGCCCCGACCGCGTCGTACCTGTTCGACACCCGGGCGTTCCTCGGCGACTGGCTCCGTGACGTCTGGCTCGAGCAGCAGCACGCCGACGGGGTCATCCCGTTCGTCGTGCCCGACGTGCTGAAGTACTCCCCCGCCGAGGACTTCGGCGTCCCCGACGCCACCGCGATCTGGTCGGACGCCGGGGTCTGGGTGCCGTGGACGCTGTACCAGGCGTACGGCGACACCGCGGTGCTCGAGGAGCAGTTCGACTCGATGGCCGCGCACCTCCGCCGGATCCGCGACCACCTCTCGCCGCAGGGCCTCTGGGACACGGTCTTCCAGTTCGGCGACTGGCTCGACCCCGACGCCCCGCCGGAGGACGCCGCGAAGGCGAAGGCCGACCCCGGCGTCGTCGCGACGGTCTGCGCGTACCGGTCGGCGACGCTCGTCGCCGAGGCGGGCGCCCTGCTCCCCGGCCACGAGGCGGAGACGACCGAGGCCCGGGAGATGGCTGCGAGCCTCCAGGCCGCGTTCCGGGAGCACTACGTGACGGACGGCCGCATCAGGTCGGACTGCACCACGGTGTACGCGCTGGCGATCGTGTTCGGGATCCTCTCGGACGAGGACACCCGCGCGGCGGGCGACCGGCTCGCCGAGCTGGCGGCCGAGTCCGGGTACCGGATCTCGACGGGCTTCGCGGGGACGCCGTTCATCACGGACGCGCTGACGCAGACCGGGCACCTCGACGACGCGTACCGGCTGCTGCTGCAGACGGAGTGCCCGTCGTGGCTGTACCCGGTGACGATGGGGGCGACGACGGTGTGGGAGCGCTGGGACTCGATGCTGCCGGACGGCACGATCAACCCGGGCGAGATGACCTCGTTCAACCACTACGCACTCGGTGCCGTGGCGGACTGGATGCACCGGGTGGTCGGTGGCCTCGCGCCGCTGACGCCCGGGTACGAGACGGTGCTCGTCGCGCCGCAGCCCGGTGGCGGCCTGACCTGGGCGGAGACGACGCTCGACACCGTGCACGGGCACGTCGCCGTGCGGTGGGAGCTGGCCGACGAGGCACTCCTGGTGCGGGTGACCGTGCCGGAGGGCGTCACCGCGGTGGTGCGCCTGCCCGGGCTCGAGGAGCAGCGGTTGGCGGGCGGCACGCACGAGCTGCGGGCGCCGGCGGCGGTCCCGGTGCACTGATGACCCGGCCGCAGCAGCACGAACCAGTCGCACACGAGGAAGTGACACGATGACATCCACCCCGAGCTTCGCCGGCATCGCCGACCAGCTGACACGCCAGCAGATCGAACTGCCGTCATGGGCCTTCGGCAACTCCGGCACCCGCTTCAAGGTCTTCACCACGCCGGGCACCCCGCGGGACCCGTACGAGAAGATCGCCGACGCCGCGCAGGTGCACCGGTACACCGGGCTCGCCCCGACGGTCGCGCTGCACATCCCGTGGGACCTCGTCGACGACTTCGCCGACCTGCGTCGTCACGCCGAGGACCACGGCGTGCGGCTCGGGACGATCAACTCGAACACCTTCCAGGACGACGACTACAAGTTCGGTGCGCTCACCCACACCGACGCCGTCGTCCGGCAGAAGGCCATCGACCACCACCTGCGCTGCATCGACGTGATGGACGCCACCGGCAGCCGCGACCTGAAGATCTGGCTCGCCGAGGGGTCGAACTACCCCGGCCAGGCCGACATGCGCGAACGCCAGGACCGCCTGCACGAGTCGCTCAGCACGATCTACGGCCGCCTGGGCGACGACCAGCGCCTGGTGCTCGAGTACAAGTTCTTCGAGCCGGCGTTCTACCACACGGACGTCCCGGACTGGGGCACCAGCTACGTGCAGACGAGCGCCCTCGGCCCGAAGGCGATGGTCTGCCTGGACACCGGGCACCACGCCCCCGGCACGAACATCGAGTTCATCGTGATGCAGCTCCTGCGCCTCGGGAAGCTCGGGAGCTTCGACTTCAACTCGCGCTTCTACGCCGACGACGACCTGATCGTGGGCGCCGCCGACCCGTTCCAGCTCTTCCGCATCCTGGTCGAGGTCATCCGCGGCGGCGGGTACGACAACGCGGACGTGGCGTTCATGCTCGACCAGTGCCACAACGTCGAGGACAAGATCCCCGGGCAGATCCGCTCGGTGCTGAACGTGCAGGAGATGACGGCCCGGGCGCTGCTGCTCGACCGCGTGGCCCTCACCGCGGCACAGGAGGCCCACGACGTCCTCGGTGCGAACGAGGTCTTCATGGACGCCTTCCAGACCGACGTCCGGAAGGACCTGGCGGCCTGGCGCGAGTCGCGCGGGCTGCCGGCGAACCCGATGCGCGCCTACCTCGACTCCGGGTACCAGCAGTCGATCGCGGCCGACCGCGTCGGTGGCGTCCAGGCGGGCTGGGGTGCGTAGGGACATGACGATCAACGACCTGGAGGCACGGGTGGACCCCGCACCGCACGGCACCGACGCAGACGCGACGGTCGCGGCGCTCGTCGCGCGCTCGAACGCGCTCGGCTCCGACCCGCGGATCACGAACTACGCGGGCGGCAACACGTCCGCCACGGGCACCGACACCGACCCCGTGACGGGCGAACCGGTGGAGCTGCTCTGGGTGAAGGGCTCCGGGGGCGACCTCGGCACGCTCACCCCGGCGGGCCTCGCCGTGCTGCGGCTCGACCGGGTCCGGGCACTGCAGCAGGTCTACCCGGGCGTCGAGCGCGAGGACGAGATGGTCGCCGCGTTCGACCACTGCCTGTTCGGGAAGGGCGGCGCTGCCCCGTCGATCGACACCGCGATGCACGCCCTCGTGCGGGCTCAGCACGTCGACCACCTGCACCCGGACGCCGGCATCGCGATCGCCACCGCGGCGGACGGACCGGCGCTGACCGAGCGCGTCTTCGGCGAGAAGGTCGTCTGGGTGCCGTGGCGTCGACCGGGGTTCCAGCTCGGGCTCGACATCGCCGCCGTCGAACGTGAGCACCCCGAGGCGATCGGCACCGTCCTCGGCGGCCACGGCATCACGGCGTGGGGTGCCACGAGCGACGAGGCCGAGGCGAACTCGCGCTGGATCATCGACACCGCGGAGCGCTACATCGCGGCCAACGGGAAGCCCGAGCCGTTCGGCCCCGTGCGCCCCGGGTTCGAGGCCCTGCCGACCGAGGAGCGCCGGGCACGTGCCGCTGCCCTCGCCCCGACGATCCGCGGCATCGCCGGGCACGACACGCCCGTCGTCGGACACGTCACGGACACGGACGTCGTGCTCGACTTCCTGGCGTCGGCACGGGCGGAGGAGCTCGCCGCCCTCGGCACCAGCTGCCCCGACCACTTCCTCCGGACGAAGGTGAAGCCGCTGGTCCTCGACCTGCCCGCGAGTGCCTCGGTCGAGGACGCGGTCGCGCGCCTGCACGAACTCCACGAGCAGTACCGCGCGGACTACCAGGCCTACTACGACCGCCACGCTGACGAGGACTCCCCCGCCATCCGCGGCGCCGACCCGCTCATCGTGCTCGTGCCGGGCGTCGGGATGTTCTCGTACGGCAGGGACGCCCAGACCGCACGGGTCGCCGGCGAGTTCTACACGAACGCGATCAACGTGATGCGCGGCGCCGAGGCGCTCAGCACCTACGCCCCGATCGACGAGGCCGAGAAGTTCCGCATCGAGTACTGGGCGCTCGAGGAGGCGAAGCTCCGGCGGATGCCCGCCCCGAAGGTGCTCGCGACGCGCATCGCCCTGGTGACCGGGGCCGCGTCGGGCATCGGCAAGGCCATCGCGAAGCGCCTCGCGGCCGACGGCGCCGCGGTCGTCATCGCGGACCTCGACCTGACGAAGGCCCAGGCCGCCGCCGCAGAGATCGGCGACACGGACCGAGCGATCGGCATCGCCGCGGACGTCACGAGCGCCGCGGCCATCGAGCGGGCGGTGCAGGAGACGCTGCTGCACTTCGGCGGCCTGGACCTCGTCGTGAACAACGCCGGGCTCTCGCTGTCCAAGAGCCTCCTCGAGACCACCGAACAGGACTGGGACCTGCAGCACGACGTCATGGCGAAGGGCTCGTTCCTGGTGTCGAAGGCGGCCGCGAAGGTGCTCATCGAGCAGGGCCTCGGCGGCGACATCGTGTACATCTCGTCGAAGAACTCGGTGTTCGCGGGGCCGAACAACATCGCGTACTCCGCCACGAAGGCCGACCAGGCGCACCAGGTCCGGCTCCTCGCGGCCGAGCTCGGCGAACACGGCGTCCGCGTGAACGGCATCAACCCCGACGGGGTCGTCCGTGGCTCGGGCATCTTCGCGAGCGGCTGGGGTGCGAACCGGGCGAAGACCTACGGGATCGACGAGCAGGACCTCGGCGCGTTCTACGCCCAGCGCACGATCCTCAAGCGGGAGGTCGTGCCCGAGAACGTCGCGAACGCCGTCGCGGCGATCTGCACGGCGGACTTCTCGCACACCACCGGGCTGCACGTGCCCGTCGACGCCGGCGTGGCCGCCGCGTTCCTCCGGTGACGCGATGACCACGGGCGGCAGCGTCGCGGCGGTGGACCTCGGCGCGACGAGCGGGCGCGTGGTGGTCGGGCACGTGGACGCCGACGGGGTCCGGATGCAGCAGGTCGCCCGGTTCCCGAACGGCCCCGTCACGCGCACCGAGGACGGCCGCGACACGCTGCACTGGGACGTCGAGGAGCTCGAACGCCAGGCGCTCGACGGGCTCCGCGTCGCGTTCGGGCGGTCCCCCGACCTCGCCAGCATCGGCATCGACTCCTGGGCGGTCGACTACGGCCTGCTCCGCGACGGGCAGCTGCTCGGACCGCCGATGCACTACCGCGACGACCGGCACGAGCGCGGCGTCGGGATCGTGCACGCCAGGATGGGTGCCGCCGAGCTCTACGCCCGCAACGGCCTGCAGCACCTGCCGTTCAACACGCTGTTCCAGCTCGCGGCCGACCCCGCACGCGGACGAGCCGACCGGGCGCTCCTCGTCCCCGACCTGCTCGGCTCCCGACTCACCGGGGTCGAGGCCGCCGAACGCACGAACGCCTCGACGACCGGTCTCCTGAACGCGACCACCCGCGCGTGGGACCCGGCGCTGCTGGCCGCCGCGAGCCTCCCGTCCGGGTTCCTGGCCCCGCTCCGTGACCCGGGTGACCGGCTCGGCCCCCTGCTGCCCGCCGTCGCGGCCGCCGTCGGCGCCGGAACCGGTCGACGCGGTGCCCAGGTCACGCTCGTCGGGTCGCACGACACCGCGAGCGCGGTCGTCGCGGTCCCCGCGACCGAGTCCGACTTCGCCTACATCTCCTCCGGCACCTGGTCGCTCGTCGGCGTCGAGCTCGAGGCGCCGGTCCTCACGGACGCGGCCCGGACGGCGAACTGCACGAACGAGGGCGGCGTCGACGGCCGGGTCCGGTTCCTGAAGAACGTGTCCGGCCTGTGGCTGCTGTCCGAGAGCGTCCGGACCTGGGAGCGGGACGGCTCCACGATCGACCTGGAGGCCCTGCTCGCCGCCGCCGCGGCCGTCACCACCCCGGTCCCCGTCTTCGACCCGTCCGACGCGTCCTTCACCCCGCCGGGTGCCATGCCGTCGCGCATCGCTGCGTGGTGCGCCGACCACGGACTGCCCGCTCCGCGGGGCCGCGCCGAGGTCGTGCGGTCCATCCTGGAGTCGCTCGCTGCGGCCTACGCGGACACCCTGCGGACGATCATCGCGGTCACCGGGAAGGACATCCGGCAGGTGCACGTCGTCGGCGGCGGCTCGCAGAACCGCCTGCTCTGCCAGCTGACCGCCGACCGGACGGGGCTGCCCGTCCTGGCGGGGCCCGTGGAGGCCACGGCGCTCGGCAACGTCCTGGTGCAGGCTCGGGCTGCCGGGCTCGCCGACCTGGGCGGAGCGTCGCTCGAAGCCCTCCGGGCGATGGTCGCCAGGACCGTCGAACCCGTCCGGTACAGTCCGCGACCAGGACACCCAGCAGATCGACCCACCACGAGACAGAGGACGTCCGCATGACCTCGACCGACGACCAGCACCGCGTCGACCCCGCGACCGGGGCACCGGCAGCGACTCCCGGCACACCGTCGACCGCGCGGACGCCGATGAAGCGGCAGCTGCCGACGGTGCGCGACCTCGCGCCGCTCATGCAGTTCCGGAAGCCGGACCTCAACGCCCGACGTCGTCGGCTGGAGAACGCGCTGACGATCTGGGACCTCCGGGCGATCGCCGAGCGACGGACACCGCGGGCCGCGTTCGACTACACGGAGGGCGCCGCCGAGGCCGAGATCTCCCTCGCCCGGGCGCGACAGGCGTTCGAGGACATCGAGTTCACGCCAGCGGTCCTGCGCGACGTGTCGACGGTCCGCACCGACTGGGACGTGCTCGGCGCTCCGGTGGCGTACCCGTTCGGCATCGCTCCCACGGGCTTCACGCGGATGATGCAGACCGAGGGCGAGCGTGCAGGAGCACGGGCCGCCGGCCGCGCGGGCATCCCGTTCGCCCTGTCCACGATGGGCACCACCGCGATCGAGGACGTCCGCGACGCCAACCCGCACGGGCGCAACTGGTTCCAGCTCTACATGTGGAAGGACCGCGAGAAGTCGATGGCGCTGGTGTCCCGCGCCGAGGCCGCCGGGTTCGACACGCTCCTGGTCACCGTCGACGTGCCCGTCGCGGGAGCGCGGCTCCGCGACAAGCGCAACGGGTTCTCGATCCCGCCGCAGCTCGGCGTCAAGACCATCGTCAACGCGATCCCCCGCCCGTGGTGGTGGTTCGACTTCCTGACGACCGAGCCGCTGGCGTTCGCCTCGCTCGACCGCTGGTCCGGCACCGTCGGGGAACTCCTCGACCACATGTTCGACCCGACCGTCACCTACGAGGACCTCGCCTGGATCCGCACGCAGTGGAAGGGCAGGATCGTCGTGAAGGGCGTGCAGTCCCTGGCGGACGCCAAGCGCCTGGCCACGATGGGCGTCGACGGGATCACCCTGTCGAACCACGGCGGACGCCAGCTCGACCGCGCCCCGGTCCCGTTCCACCTGCTGCCCTCCGTGGTCAAGGAGGTCGGCATGGACACCGAGGTGCACCTCGACACGGGCATCATGTCCGGCGCGGACATCGTCGCGGCGGTCGCGCTCGGCGCCCGGTACACGATGGTCGGTCGCGCGTACCTCTACGGTCTGATGGCCGGGGGCGAGGCCGGCGTCGACCGGATGATCCAGATCCTGTCCGAGCAGATCGAGCGGACCATGCGGCTGCTCGGTGTCGCGTCCCTCGAGGAGCTCGAGCCCGGCCACGTCACCCAGCTGCAGCGCCTGGCCCCGATCCCCCGCTGAGCCCGGTGGTGGCGGCGCTGGCGGGACGACGACGTTCGGATTCGGCGGTGACGGATCTGGTTCTCGCACCCCGAGGATCGCGAACCAGATCCGTCACCGCCGCGGATGCGTCCTACGGTCGGGGTGCCTCGTCGCCGGGCAGGGTCCAGACGGCGCCCGCCGTCGGCTGCGGCGTCCCGGGAGTCGAGCCCACGGGAGCCGAGGTCATCGGGCGGCGGCGCAGTTCCTCGAGCGACGCGTCGAGGTTCCGGAGCGCCCGGCGGGTCTCCCAGACGGAGTAGACGCAGAGCCCGGCGAACAGCACGAGGAACAGCCACCAGACCGGGCCAGCCGAGATCGCCAGCGTGACGCAGGTCACGGCGAACAGCACGAACACGACCGGGACCACCCAGCGGTTGCGGCGGTACCGGACCCGGTAGCGCTCGAGCTCCGGGATCCACGTCGCGGTGTCAGCGTCTGCCGGCACTGCGCCGGTGCGGATCGTGCGCTGCATCGCCGTGACGGCGTCGGCGCCTCCGGCCTTCCGACGCCGGACGGCGATCAGGATGCCGAACACGACGGTCATGCCCGTGGCGTAGAACAGTGCGCCGATGAGCCGCGCGAGCACGTGCTCGTGCGAGGAGTCCCCCGCCAGTCCGATGAGGAAGTACAGCCCGCCGACCACGACGAACATGATCGGCAGCAGTGCCGGGAGCGGCAGACGCCGAATGCGATCCATGTGAGGTCCTCTCATTCGAAGACGAGCCTGCCCGTCCTGGGTCGGCAGTGCCTGGGAAGGTGGGCCACACGCGCGGCCGGTAGGGTCAGCGGAGCGAGAAGGGGGCTCCATGGCCGGGGCGAGCATCAGCGTGCGGGACTTCGTGATGCGGTTCGGGGACCGTGCCGTGGTGGACGGGCTGTCGTTCGACGTCGCGCCCGGTGAGACCTTCGGGCTCCTCGGCAGCAACGGATCGGGGAAGACGACGACCATCCGCGCGCTCCTCGGCATCACCGCGCCGACGTCGGGCACGCTGACGATCGACGGTCGCCCCTACCGTCCGGCGACCGGCGGGATCGGGTACCTGCCCGAGGAACGTGGGCTCTACCGCAAGGAGTCCGTCCTCGACGTGATGACGTACTTCGCCGCCCTCCGCGGCATGAAGCGCCCGGCCGCGACGGCGTGGTCGATGGACTACCTCGCCCGTGTCGGCCTGGCGGACAAGGCCAAGCTCCGGGTCGACAAGCTCTCCGGCGGGCAGCAGCAGAAGGTCCAGCTCGGCATCACGATCATGGACCGCCCGCGCCTGCTCATCCTCGACGAGCCGACGAAGGGCCTCGACCCGGTGAACCGCCGGCTCCTCCTCGACCTGGTCGACGAGCGGAAGGCCGACGGTGCGACCGTCGTCCTGGTGACCCACCACATGGACGAGGTCGAGCGGCTGTGCGACCGGATCCTGCTGCTCAAGGACGGGGACGCTGCGGCGTACGGCACCATCCCCGAGGTGCAGGACGCCTTCGGTGGCGCGGTCGCCAAGGTCTCGCTGCGCGGACCGGTCCCCCGTTCCCCCCTGTACAAGCTCGCGCGGCACGAGGGCCACGTCGCCTACCTCGTCCCGTCGACGACCGCGGCGCCCGACGGGTCGGACATCCTCGCTGCACTGGTCGGTGCCGGCGTGCACGTCACCGGCTTCGAGATGCGCAAGATCCCCCTCGACGAGATCTTCGTCCAGGTCTACGGCCACGACGCCCTCGTCGACGAGACCGCCAGGAGCGCACGATGAGCCGCATCGGCACCGTCATCCGGTTCGAGTTCACCCGCGCGGTCAAGAAGCCGGCGTTCTGGATCGGCACCCTCGCGCTGCCCCTGGTCGTCGTCCTCGTGTCGCTGCTGGTGGGCGTCGGGCAGGCCGCGGGCACCGACTCCGCGCTCTCGCGGGCGTCGGCCACGAAGACCCCGTTCCACTACGTCGACCGCTCGGGGCTCGTCTCCGAGTCCGTCGCCGCACGCTGGGGCGGGACCCCGTCGGACGACGAGTCCGGGGACCGCGCGGACGTCGTCGCCGGGCGGCTCGAGGCCCTCGTCGTGTTCCCGGCGAAGCCCTCGACCGAGTCGATCCGGGTCACCGCGACGGACCGCGGCCTGTTCGAGAACAACGCGTACGCGTCCCTCGCGCAGCGTGTCCTCGAGCAGAGCGTGGCCGCGGGCGTCGACGACCCCGAGGCCGTGGCGCTCCTCCGGTCACCACCGTCGGCGGACGTCACGGCGTACGCCGACGGCCGGGTCGCCCCCGGCTGGCTGTCGATCGTGCCGCCGCTCCTCTACGTCGCCGCGTTCTTCGGGCTCGTGATCCTGCTCGCCGCCCGCATGGTGACGGTCGTCGTCGAGGAGAAGGAGAACCGGATCTCGGAGATGATCCTGACCACGGTGACCGCCGGTGACCTCATCCGCGGCAAGGTCGTGGCGATGCTGCTGGTGTGCCTGGTGCAGATCGGCGTCTTCATGGTGCCGGGACTGCTGTCGCTCGTGGTGGTGGTGCCCCTGCTGGCCGGTCGGGTCGGCCACGTGACGATCGACCCGTGGCGGATGCTCGTCGGTGCGCTGCTGCTCGTCGGCGGGGTGCTGCTGGCCTCGGCGCTGTTCGTCGCCGTCGGTGCCGCGGTCCCCTCGATCAAGGACGCCTCCGCCCTGCAGTCCACGGCGATCTTCGCGCTGATCATCCCCGTCTACGCGGCGTTCTTCGTGATGACGAGCCCGACCAGCCCGGTCGTGGCGTTCTTCACGTACTTCCCGACGTTCACCCCGATCACCGCGATGGTCCGGAACGCGGTCGGGGCGCTGTCCCCGCTTGAGTCCGTCGTCTGCATCGTCGAGGTCTTCGGCGTCGCGGTCCTGCTGCTCTGGTTCGCGCAGTACCTCTTCCGGCACTCCGTCGCCCAGTACGGCTCCAAGGTGACGCTGCGCCAGATCGCGTCCTGGCGACGCTCCTGACCGGTCGCGGCTCCGACGCGACCCGATGACGGGCTGGAGGCCCGGTGCCAGCTGGCACCGGGCCTCCAGGCTGTCAGTGGTGACCGTGCGTACTAGGCCGGGAGGATCGGGGAGGTCGGCACCGAGCCGAGGTCCCACGCCGGTACGGAACCGAGGTCCCAGGCGGGCACGTGGCGGCGACGCCAGCCCTCGCGGAGCGCACGCACGGCGTGCTCGAACTCCGTCAGTGCGTCGAGGTGCGGACGGATGAGCATCTGGATCTGCAGGCCCTCGAAGACGGCGAGGAGCTGCGTCGCGGCACGCTCGGGCGCGACGACGATCGACTCGATGCCGGCGTCCACGTCGCGCTGCAGGCCGACGGTGAGCCCGACGACGTAGTCCTGGTATCGCTTCCGGAACAGGTCGGCGAAGCTCGTGCCGGCACCGGCCATGTTGATCACGCCGGCCAGCACGCGGACGCGGCCCGGGTCGGCGACGTCCTCGGCGAGCATCTGGCGGACGTGCTCGATCGTGCAGGTGGGGGTCCGACGACGGGTCGAACCGCGCATCGCCGTCCAGTGGTCGTACGTCACGAGGAGCAGGGCGTCCCACGTCGGGAACGCGCGGGAGACGGCGTCGAGCGGGAGCCCGGCGACGTCCGCCACGACCGCGGCGTCGACGTCGTTGAAGGGGTGCAGCCGGTAGGCGCGGATCGCGGCACGGACGAGGCGCTCGGCGATGGTCTGTTCTGGCAACGGCTGCTCGGCGTCGAGCGTCCCGTCGGCGAGTCCCTCGGTGAGTGTCTGCACAGGGGACATCTCACCGCACGCGAGGGGTCGACGTCGCGTCCCAGTGCGGGGGGTGCTGCCGGTCAGAGCTCCCGGCGTCAGCCGACGGTGACCGGGGCGGCGGACGGGCGGGTGCGCTGGCGCATCCACACGAAGAACCCGGTGAGGGTGAAGACGCCGTAGACGACGTACATCAGCCCCGAGGCGTAGTACCCGGCCGAGAACAGCAGGGGCACCCCGACCAGGTCGACGGCGACCCAGATCAGCCAGAACTCGACCCAGCCCTTCGCCATGCCGTACGTCGCGAGCAGCGACCCGACGAAGATCCAGGCGTCGGACCAGACGGGCTCGTAGGACCCGAGTGCGCGGAACACGGGCGTGAGCAGCGCCGTGCCGCCGACCAGGGCGACCACGAGCAGCCCGCGCGTCCGCCAGGAGGCCCAGCGCGGGTCGATCACGGTGACCGACTCGGCGGGGCGGTGCGTCCAGCGATACCAGCCGTAGACGCTGACGATGATGAACATCACCTGGCGGCCGGCCTGCCCGAGCAGGTTGACGGGGTTCGGGGTGTCGAAGAGCGCGCCCATGAAGACCGTGAAGAGCAGGGCGTTGCCGACGATGCCGACGGGCCAGGCCCAGATGCGGCGACGCATGCCGCCGAGCGCGCTGAGCAGCCCGAAGACGTTGCCGATCACCTCGCGCCAGAGCACCGTCTGGTCCCCGATGACGATCTGCGCGTCGAACAACCAGCGCACGATGCCCATGGTCCCCTCCTCGATTCCGGTCGATGCAACCGCATGGGTCCGGGTGGCATTCCTTGGGCACTGGAGCCGAAACGGGGTACAGATCGCGTCGGCACTCCTGGGGACGGAAATCACCCCCGTTTTGGGTCCATTCAGACGCATCATCTTTGTTGTCAGCACTTTGGGGGACCGGTAGCGTCGATGTCAGACGGAATCCAGCCCGCCCGAGCCGCCCTGAGCTCCGGAGCCCGGCGGTCCCGCTCGGCACCGGTCAGCCGCGACCCTCGTACCACGGGGTCGATGACACCGTCCCGCCTGCACGCAACCCGAATCACCGTGCCGGCGGCCTCAGCGCTCCCTGGAGCGCAGGAACGGATCCACCATGCACAAGATCGTCACGGGTGCCCTCGCCGGCGCCGCCGGCATCGCCCTCCTCCTCGGAGGCGCGGGCAGCTTCGCGCTCTGGAACGCCAACGCCTCGAGCGCGGCGTCGTCCATCAGCTCCGGCACCCTGACCCTCACGGCTGCGAACGACGGCGTGTGGACCGACCTGACCAACGGCCGCTCGGCCACCATCAACCCCGCGTCCGTGCTCATGGTCCCGGGCAACAAGTACCAGTTCACGCAGACCCTGAACATCGCCGCGACCGGCCAGGACCTCAAGGCGAACCTGACCTACGCCAACCAGAGCATCACGGGCGACTCCGGCCTGATCGCAGCGACGACGAAGACCCTCGCCGTCACGTCGTCGAGTGCGTCGGTCGTGCAGTCGACCTCCTCGACCAACACCTTCGTGGTCTCCCCGGCCGCCGGCACCTCGGCGGTGAAGGTCGTCTTCACGATCGAGCTGCCCTCCACGGCCACCACCGGTCAGAACGGCACCGTCAACGTCGGTGCGCTCGCCTTCACGCTGACGCAGACGGCGATCGGCTCCTGATCACCGGCGCGGTCGGTCCCTGATCCGTCGACCGCGCCGGCTCCACCACCACGACCATGTTCACCGGGGGGTGACGGGAAATGACCAGTTCGACCACATCACGACGTCGCCACCGTGCGCCGTCGCGTCATCGCTGGGTGTGGGCCACCGCGCTCGCCCTGGCGGTCGCCGTGGTCGCGTCGGTGCTCGGCACCGGCGGGACCTACGCCCTGTGGAACGCCTCGGCGAGCACGAAGTCGTCCGTCGTCAGGTCGGGGACCGCGACGCTCACGGTGAGCCCGCTGTCGCCGATGTACCAGACGGCGATCGGCCCGGGGTCCAGTACGACGGGCACGTTCACCGTGCGGAACACCGGGACGGTCCCGCTCTCGATGCGCGTGGCCATCACCGCGACGAAGGTGTCCTACGCCGACACCACCGACGACGTCGTCCTCGGCGCGCAGACCCTGCGGCTCGCGTCCGTCGGTTCGGCGGCGGAGTGCCACGCGGGCATCTCCGGCGCGACCGGTCCGCTCGCGACCTTCGACACCGGCAGCGGCTACTACACGCTGCCCCCGGGCGCCTCCGGCATGGGCTGCATCGAGATCGTGTTGTCGATGGACGCGCCCCAGAGCGTGTCGGGTGCCGTGACCGACTTCACGCTGACCGTGACCGGGACGCAGGTCGCACCGTGAGCCGCCGTGTCCGCGTGCTCCTCGCCGCGCTGCTGAGCCTGGCGCTGGTCGTCGGCGGTTCGAGTGCCGCGTGGGCGCTGTGGACCGCGACCGCGAACGCGACGTCGAGCACCACCATCGGCAAGGTCGCCGCCGGGATCAAGGGCGCGCAGGACCTCACGACGACGTTCTCCAGCACGGTGACCTCGCTGACCAAGCCCCTGACGTTGATGAACTCGGAGAACCTGCGAGGAACCACGATGACCTCCGTCAGTGTCACGAGTGACAGTTCGTCCGCGCTCGCGCAGGCCATCGACGTCGTCGCCTGGCCGGTCCCCACGACGGCGGACTGCACCGACGGCGCGGCCGTCGGCAGCGGATCGGTCTCCGGGACCTGGGCGTCACTGCCGAGCATGACCACGACGCTCGCCGCCCACACCGAGGTGGTGTGGTGCACCAGGAGCACGCCGCGGGCGTCCGCCCCGACCCCGGCGACGGCCAACATCAGGGTCACCCTGACGACGAGCTGGGGGTCCTGGGTCTCCGCTCCCGTCACGGGCGGGTTCTACCTGACCACCTCCGCGGCGACGACCGCGTCCCCCGCCACGACGTGCACCGACCACGACGGCAACTACGTCGACCTCACCTGGCCGGCGTCCTCCCGCCCGGCCGACACCTGGTACGCCGCCTACGTCGGCGACACGATGGTCGGACAGACGTCGCAGGACTACTCCGGGTCCATCCAGCTCGCACCGAGCGACTTCCCGTCGTCCGTCCCCGCCGGCACCTCGACCGTCGTGGTGAAGGTCGTCGACAGCACCGGAGCGCCGACCTCGACCGTCGCCGGCAGCGGCCCGGTGACCCTGTTCACGCAGAACGACGGAGCGGCGATCCGATGCGGCGCATGACCCTGACTCGACGTCCGGCCTCGATCCGTCGTCCGACCCCGCGGACGCGGCGCACCGGTTGGCGGGCGGCACTGCACGCGGTCGCCCTGGGTGTGAGCACCGGACTGCTGCTCGCGGTCGTCGGGATCGCCCTCGTGGTCATCGTGATCCCGAAGGCCACCGGGTCGACGCCGCTGACCGTCCTGACGCAGTCGATGGAGCCGACGCTGCCCCCGGGCACGCTGCTCGTCGTCCGGCCGACCCCGGTCGACGACGTCCACGTCGGCGACGTCGTGACCTACCAGATCACGTCGGGACAGCCCGAGGTCGTCAGCCACCGCGTCGTCTCGATCGCGACCGCCTCGGACGGCACCAGGACCTTCGTGCTGAAGGGGGACAACAACGCCGTGGCGGACGCGGCAGTCGTGGTGCCCGCACAGGTGTGCGGCGTCGTCTGGTACAGCGTCCCCGGGATCGGCTGGGTCAACCAGCTCGTCAACGGGTCGCGGAGCTGGCTCGTCCCGACGGTCGCCGCGGTGCTGCTCACCTACGGCGCGGTGATGATCATCGCCGGCACCGTCTCAGCGGCCCGTCGTCGCCGTCGCCGCGCTCGACGCTCAGGGGCGCGGCACGTCGCCGGCTACCGGCGGACGGGTCAGCCGCACGGAACGGTCTCCTCTGCCGGGTGACCCGCCTCGGCGAGCGCCACGCGGGCGTCCTCGAACGACGAGTACGGCACGTGCTCCCCGCGGACGTCCCGGTAGTCGGTGAGACCCGGTCCTGCCCAGTACACGACCCCGTCGTCACCGATCGCGGCGAGCGCCGTCCGGATCGCGGTCGCCGGGTCGGGCTCCTCGACGATGATCGCCGCTGAGCCGACCGACCGTGCCCCGGCCAGGATCGCCGCCCGGATCGGTGCGGGGTCCTCGAAGCGGGGATGGTGGTCGGCGACCACGACGACGTCGGCCGCCGTCGCCGCGACCACACCCATGCCGTGCCGCTTCGTCGGGTCGCGGTCCCCGTCGGCGCCGAGGACGATCGCCACGCGCGCGGGTGCGACGGCGCGGACGGCCTCGAGGCTCTTCGCGAAGGCGTCGGGCGTGTGGGCGAAGTCGACGAACACCCGCGGGCCGGTCGGTGCCGAGGCGTCGGACATCCGACCGGGGACGACGACCTCGAGCCGGTCCCCCATCGCGGCCCGGAGGCGCTCCGGCTCCACGCCGGCGCGGATCAGCATCGCCATCGCGAGACCGGTGTCCGCCGCCATGTGTCGGCCGAGCAACGGCACCTCGGTGACGATGTCCGTGCCGTCCGGCCCGGTCAGGCGGAAGCGCGTGCCCTCCAGCCGCTGGTCGAGCACGGCAACCCGCCAGGGCGCGTCCTGGCCGGGCAGCGAGGTGATCGTCTCGACGGGGATGCCGGCGTCGCGGACGATCGTCCGGCCCGCGGCGCTGTCCACCGACACCACACCGCGGCGCGCGTGCTCGGGGGTGAACAGCGCC
The DNA here is from genome assembly GCF_026544205.1 of Curtobacterium sp. GC_Cur_3. GTDB lineage: Bacteria > Actinomycetota > Actinomycetes > Actinomycetales > Microbacteriaceae > Curtobacterium. The sequence goes on along the minus strand of NZ_JALNUI010000024.1, from coordinate 32,642 downwards.
GCCTTCGCCCGGAGGTACGTGTCCATGTCGGCGTAGTCGTCGAGGTGGTCGTGGCTGAGGTTCGTGAACCCGGCGACGTCGAACCGCACGCCGTCGAGCCGGTGTCGGCTGAGGCCCTGGGCGCTGGCCTCCACCGCGATGCCCCGGACGCCCTGCTCGGCGGCCCGGGCCAGGAAGGCGTGCAGCTCCGGCGCCTCCGGGGTGGTCAGGCGCGCGGCGACGGCGTCGTCCCGGACCCGCCGTTCCGCGGTCGACGTGAGCGCGGTGGGCCACCCCAGCCGCCGCATGAGCGCGTCGAGCACGTACACGGTCGAGGTCTTGCCGTTCGTGCCCGTGACCCCGAGCATCGGGACACCGAGGTCGTCCGTGCCGTACACCGCGCGGGCTGCGGCACCGAGGACCGTCCGGACGTCGGGCACCACGACGACGGGGAGCCCGCTCGCGGCCGCGGTCGGCTGCCCCGCCGTGTCGGTCAGGACCGCCACGGCGCCGGCACGACGGGCGGCATCGACGTGGTCCGCGCCGTGCTGGTGGCGTCCGGGCAGCGCCGCGAACAGCACGCCCGGCAGGACGTCCCCGGTGCTCACCGTCAAGCCCGTGACGAGGACGTCGCCCGCCGACGCAGTGGCTCCGACCGCGCTGCCTCCGACCGCGCTGCCTCCGACCGCGTCGGCGACGGCTCGCAGGCTGACAGGGCGGAGGTGCTCGGGGTCGAATGCGTGGGGCACTGGGACGGTCCTCGTCGTCGGGTCGGCGTCCCCGGTGCGGGCGACGCTGCCCGGCCATGGAACGCCGCACCGACCGCGTACCGGTCCAGTCGCACGTACCCCGCCCGCTCGCTGCGGCCGGTGCCGGAGCCCCGCGTCTAGGCTCTGGGGTCGTGACGGACGGTGTGGCACGGGCGCAGGCACTGGTCGACGACGCCGCCCGGGAACTGCGCGCTGCCGGTGTCCGGGACGAGGCACTCGGCGAGTACGTCCAGCCGAAGGCGGTGCTCGGCATCCGCCGCGAGCCGACGATGCGCCCGCTCGGTCGGGTCTGGCGGGTCGGGGCGCTGCTCCTCGGGTCGTCCCTGGAGACCGGCGGCCGGGTCTGGGCGACGGGCACCATCACCCGGGTCGCCGACCCCGGGCGGGCGCAGTTCGTGTCCGTGTCCGCCGAGACCCGTCGGGCCTACCGTGCGGCAGCGGTCCGTGGTCGCTTCGACGCGGGCGACACGGTGAACCACGGCGCGACACCGATCCCCCTCGACGACACGCTCGGCCACGCCGACGGGGTCCTGTTCCTGCGCGACGACGAGCCGTTCGTCCGGTGGTCGCCAAGCTCCGGCGCCGCCGTCCCCCTCGTCGAGTACCTGACCGACCGCGTCGCGCTGCTGGTCGACCCGCCCGCGGGCGCCACCGACTGACCGCCCCCGCTGAGATCGCAGTTCGTGTCGGGTCCGGCGCGTGCCAGGCGACACGAAGTGCGATCTCAGCGGCACGGGCAGCGGCAGCGGCACGGGCACGCGGGCACGCATGCGGGCGGACCGCGTAGCGTCCGCGAGGTGACCGACTCGCCGCGCCGCCGCCTCGTGCTCCCCGGCCAGTACGGCCCGGTGTTCGACGACGGTGGCCCCGCGGTCGTCGTCGAGGCCCGCGAGTTCTTCACCGCCCGACCCGTGCACCGGGCCAAGGCGCACCTGTGGCTCAGCGCCCTCCGCCACCGGGTGCGCGAGCTCGACGACCGGGCGGAACACGTCAAGGTCCTCCGGCTGGAGGACGTGCTCGCTGGACAGGACGACCTCGAGGTCGTGGACCCGCCGTCGCGGACCCTCCGTCGGCAGGTCCGGGAGCACGGCCTGAGGGTCCTGCCGAGTCGCGGGTTCGTCACCTCCGAGGAGGACTTCGGCGCCTGGGCCCGCGACCGAGGCGGGCGGTTCCTGATGGAGGCCTTCTACGAGCAGGTGCGCCGGCGCGAGGGCTGGCTGATGGACGGCACCGCCCCGGTCGGCGGTGTCTTCAGCCACGACGCCGACAACCGGCAGCCCCCACCGCGCGGCGCGACGACCCTCGGGCTGCCCGGACCGTGGACACCGACGGAGGACGAGGACGAGGTCGACGCCGAGGTGCGCGAGGACCTCGACCGGTGGGAGCGCGACGGGGTCGTGCGGTTCGTCGGACGGGACGACCGCCGCCGCTTCGCCGTCACCGCCGACGAGGCCAGGGCGGCGCTCGAGGACTTCCTCGAGGTCCGGCTCGGGGACTTCGGACCGTACGAGGACGCGGTCCTGACCAACGACCGGACGATGGCGCACTCGCTGCTGAGTGTGCCACTGAACCTCGGCGTGCTCGACCCGCGCGACGCGGTCACGGCAGCGGTCCGCGCGTACGAGGACGGCGGTGCCCCCATCGGCAGCGTCGAGGGCTTCGTCCGGCAGGTCGCGGGCTGGCGCGACTACGTCTGGCACCTCTACTGGTGGCTCGGGGACGCGTACGGCGCCGAGGCATCGGCACTCGGGACGCGTCGGGACGCAACGCCGAGGGACGCAACGCCGGGGGACGCGCGGCCTCGTGGGTCCTCGCTCCCCCGCTGGTGGCGCGAACTCGACTCCTCCGAGGTGGACGCGGTCTGCCTGTCCACCGCGCTCGACGACGCCAGGGACCACGGCTGGCTGCACCACATCCAGCGGCTGATGGTCCTCGGCAACTTCTCGCTGCAGCGCGGCTGGGACCCCGTGGAGCTGACCGAGTGGTTCACCGACGTGTTCGTCGACGGCACCGACTGGGTGATGCCCGCGAACATCATCGGGATGTCGCAGCACGCGGACGGTGGGGTGGTCGCCACGAAGCCGTACGCGGCCGGCGGGCGTTACATCGACAGGATGACGGACCACTGCGGCGGCTGCCGGTTCGACCCGACGAAACGGCTGGGCGAGGACGCCTGCCCGTTCACGGCCGGGTACTGGGCGTTCCTCGACCGAGCGGAGCCAGCACTCCGGGGCAACACCCGCATGACGCGGCCGCTGCAGCAGCTCCGGCAGATGCCGGACCGCGAGCAGGTCGTCGCCCAGGAGGCCGCCCGGCGCATGCCGTGACGGCACACGGTCGCGACCACCCACCGGACGGGAGGACCGGTGCGGGCTGGCACCGGGCCTCCTGTCCGGTGGTCACCGCGATCAGGGCGCCGCAGGTGTCTCCGGGTCCATCCAGAACGGCGACCAGTGGTAGCCGTCCGGGTCGTCGAACTGGCGCTGGTACATGAACGGGTACTCGTCGGTGTCGCCGACGCGCCCGCCGGCCGCTGCCGCACGCTCGACCAGGTCGTCGACCGCCTGACGGCTGTCGAGGTCGAACGAGACGGTGACCTTCGACGGGGTGTCCGGTCCGCCCACGAGCTCCTCGACCCCGCCGACGCTGGCGTACATCTCGCGACTGGTGAGCATGACGTACTGCTCCGGGGCGATGGCGAAGCACGAGGCCTGGTCGCCCGACATGCTGGGCTCGATGGTCCAGCCGAGTGCCCGGTAGAAGGTCGTCGCCCGCTCGACGCTCTCGACCGGGCAGGTGATGAAGAGGCTCATGCGGTGATCGTCCTCGTCTCCGGCGTGCGGGTCAAGGTCCCCGTGAACCCGGGTGTGCTCCAGGTGGCAGGCTCTGAAGACATGGGCGCACGGGGCAGGACGATCAGCATCCTGATGGCGGTCCAGGCGGTCGGTGCGCTGCTGGTGGTCCTGCTCGGTGAGCACACGGTGCGGGCCGTGACCGTCACGCTCGACGGGCAGCCGACGACGACGCTCTCGCACGTGGACCTCGGCGTCGCGATGGTCGTGGTGCTCGCACTGTCCGCGCTGGCATGGGCCACGTCGTCGCGAGGCCAGGGCACGTCGCCGCGAGGGCAGGGCACGTCGTCGTGGTGGTCCGGTGCGCTCGACCCGCTGCTGACCACGCCGATCACCGTGTTCGTCATCGCCCAGCTCAACGGCGTCCGGGACGTCGGCGCGCTGGTCGGTGTCTACGCCCTCGCGTCGGCCGGCGTGCTGTTCGCGCTGGTCCAGCGCCGCGACGAGCGGTCGGTCGGCGGCTCGCGCGTGACACTCGGCCTCGGGTCGGCGGTCGGGATCGTCCCGTGGGGCATCGTCGCGTTCCACCAGGTCGGTGCCGGGTTCGTCGGACACCCGCTGCCGGGGATCGTGGTCGTGGTCACGCTGACGGCGCTCGCCGCGGCGATCGCCGAGTTCGTCGCGACGTGGCGGCGGCGGCCGGTCGCGGCCTCGCTGCTGCGCGCGGCGGGCTTCTCGCTCGTCGCCTGGCTCGTCGTCGCCGCGGTCTGATCCCGGTCACTCGATCCGGCCGACACGGCCCCGATAGGGTCGGAGCGTGGCACCGATCAACGACGACTTCAGCGACCGCTTCGACCTGCGCGAGTTCACCCCCGGCACCGACGCCGACGGGGCGCCCGACGCCCGCACTGCCCCGTGGATGGAGGCCGTGGGCATGGGCTTCCACGAGGGCACCCTGTCGCCCGAGTCCGCCGCGCGCATGGCGGCGAACTTCGTCGAGGACGGGGAGACCTTCCTCGGCGTGTACCTCCGCGAGCCCTTCCCGGGCTCCGTCGACGAGACCTGGCCCGTCGGCACCTTCACCTGGCTCCGCAAGGGGCTGAGCTGGGGCGACGGTGCCCGCGTGGACACGCAGGCCATCACCGGGGTCACGGTCCGACCGACCGAGCGCCGTCGCGGCATCCTCCGCGCGATGATGACGCACGCGCTGACCCGCGGTGTCGAGGACGGCTACGCGCTCGCCTCGCTCACCGCGTCCGAGGGCACGATCTACCGGCGCTTCGGCTTCGGCAGCGCGATCCGCGAGCGGGCCGTCAGCGTCCGGCGGAACCGGGCGCTGCCGTTCCTGGCACCGACCTCCGGCACCGTGACCGTCGTGCCGCTGTCCTGGCTGGCGGACGGCGTCGGACGCGGGGTCTTCGACCGCTTCCACGAGCGCACGCCCGGCTCGATGGTCCGGAACTCCGGCACGTGGCCGGTCGTCTTCGGTGCGCTGACCGGCGACGGTGAGAAGGCGAAGGACGTCCGTGGCGCCGTGCACCGGGCCGAGGGCACCGACGAGATCGACGGCTACGTCACGTGGAAGGTCAAGGACAGCGGCGGCGAGACCACGGTCGAGATCGTGGACATCGTCTACACGGACGACGCCGCCTACCTCTCGATGTGGGAGTTCCTGCTCTCGATCGACCTCAACGACGTGGTGCAGTACAAGCGCTCGCGGCTCGACGACCCGATCGTGGCGGCGCTCGCCGACAACCGGGCGTACGACGTCGACCACGAGGAGGACCACGTCTGGCTGCGCGTGCTCGACGTGGCGGCGACGCTGTCCTCGCGGCCGTATGCGGTCGACGGCTCGGTGACGCTCGCGGTGTCCGACGCGATGGGCTTCGCGACCGGCACGTACCGGCTCGACGTGGTGTCCGGCGTGGGCTCGGTGACGCGGGTGTCCTCGGACGTCCTCGGCGAGGTCGACGGGATCGCGGTCGACGTCGCGCTCGACGTGGCCGACCTCGGTGCGCTGTTGATCGGCTCGGTGTCCCCGGTGACGCTCGCCGCCGCCGGACTGCTCCGGGCGTCGGACGATGCGGCGCTCCGGCTCCGCGCGATGCTGCTGCCTCCGCGGACGCCGCACGGCATCACGTACTTCTGAGGGGTCGGGCGGGCGGTTCGGGGTGGCCGCGGCGGCTCGCACCGTGCGCGGCCAGCTGGCTGGTGCGAGGTTCTGCACCCCGTGCGGGCCGACAGCGCCGCACGGGGTGCGCAACCTCGCACGACGCGGGCGCCGCACGACGCGGGCGCCGCACGGCACGACGCGAGCGCCCCGCCTACCCGCGCCGCCGCACCCGGGGGTCGACCACGCTGTAGACCACGTCGACGATCACGTTCGCGGTGACCACCAGGAACGCCGAGAACAGCGTGAAGCCCACGACCACCTGCAGGTCGAGGGTGTGCACCGCGTCGATGAGCAGCGCCCCGAGGCCCTGCATCGAGAACACCTTCTCGGTGATGACGGCGCCACCGAGCAGCGACCCGAGGTCGAGCCCGAACAGCGTCACCACGGGCAGGATCGCCGTCCGCAGCCCGTGCCGCACGACGACCTGGCGCTCGCGGAGGCCCTTCGCGCGGGCCGTCCGGACGAAGTCCTGCGACATCGACTCGAGCATCTCGCCCCGGGTCAGGCGGGCGTAGATCGCGGCGCTGATGAACGCGAGGACGCACCACGGCAGCACCAGGTGCGTGAACCAGCCGACGGGGTCCTCGGCGAAGGGCACGTACCCGCTGGTCGGCAGCACGCCGAGCACGAACCCGAACAGCAGGATCGCGAGCAGCCCGACCAGGTAGGACGGCGCGGAGACCCCCGCGACGGCGATGCCCATCACGGTGCGGTCGAGCAGGGACCCGCGGCGCAGCGCCGAGGCCGCTCCCCCGGCGACGCCGGCAACGAGCCACAGCAGGGCGGCACCGACGGCGATCGAGGCCGTGACGGGGAGCCGGGTCAGGATGAGCGAGGTGACGCTGTCGTGCAGCTGGAACGAGTAGCCGAAGCAGGGTGCCGCGCAGTGGATGACCGAGGCGCCGGTGCCGAACGTCCGACCCGTGACGATCCCGCCGAGGTACGCGCCGAACTGGGCGATCCAGGGCTTGTCCGTGCCGAGGAACGCCTGCACCTCGCGCAGCCGGTCCGGGGTGCAGGGCTTGTCGCAGATGGCACGTGCGGGGTTCGTCGGCAGCAGCATGAACAGCGCGTACGTCACCGCGGCGACGACGAGCAGCACGACCACGGCGCCGAGCACGCGGAACAGGACGAAGCGGAACGCGGTCACCGGGTGCCTCCGCGCGGGTCGAGGGCGTCGCGCAGGGCGTCGCCGAGCACGTTGAACGCCAGGGTCACGAGGAACAGGGCGATGCCGGGGAACAGCAGGTACATCGGGTCGGTCTGCACCCAGCCGATCGCGTCGCCGATGCTGCGACCCCACGACGGCGTCGGCGGGGTGACGCCCACGGCGAGGAACGACAGCGCGGCCTCGGCACCGATCATCGACGGGATCGAGATCGTCGCGTAGACGGTGATGGTCGCGGCGAGGTTCGGCAACAGCTGCGTCCGGATGACGTGCCACCGCCCGGCGCCGAGCGCGGTCGAGGCGACGACGTAGTTCCGCGACCGCAGCGACAGCGTCTGCCCGCGGATGACCCGCGCGACGGCCGGCCACCCGAAGAACCCGATGACGAGCACGACGAGCAGCGGCTTCGGGAACGACGTCGGCACGATGGCGGTGAGCGCGATCATGAACACGAGCGACGGGAACCCGAACATCACGTCGACGACCCGGCTCAGCACCCGGTCGTACCAGCCGCCGAAGAACCCGGTCGTGACGCCCACGAGCACGCCGATGACGATCGACATCGCGGTCGCCGCCAGGCCGATGCCGAGCGAGGTCCGCGCGCCGTACGTGACGATCGCGAACAGGTCGCGTCCGGTCAGCGGTTCGACGCCGAACCAGTGCGTGCCGCTGACCCCGCCGAGGGCGCCGCGCGGTGCCCCGAAGGAGTTGAGCGCCCCGATGTGGTAGCTGTACGGGTCCTGTCCGCTGAGGCCGGCGATCACGGGAGCGAGCACGGCGACGAGCAGGAAGACCGCGATGACGACCGCGCTCGTGACGGCCCAGCGGTCCTGCCGGACACGTCGGACGACCGCGCGGAACCCGGTCGACCGGCCGGAGGCGGCGACGGGCCGCTCGACGACGTTCGCGGTCACGGTCCCACCTCCACGAGTCGGCGCCACGCGGCACGGCGGGCAGCCTGGCGTGCCGGGTCGGCCACGGGGGCGGCGGCGAGCAGCATGCGCGTGTAGTCCTCCTGCGGGTCGTCGAGCACGGTCTCGGTGCGGCCACGTTCGACGACGCGGCCGTCGTGGAGCACGACGACCTCGTCCGCGAGCTGGCGCACCACCGCGAGGTCGTGGCTGATGAGCAGCATCCCGAACCCGAAGTCGTCCTGCAGCGCGGACAGCAGGTCGAGCACGGCCGCCTGGACCGTCACGTCGAGCGCCGAGGTCGGTTCGTCGGCGACCACCAGCGCCGGCCGCAGCGCGAGGGCCCGAGCGACCGCCACACGCTGCCGCTGCCCGCCGGACAGCTCGTGCGGGAACCGCTCCGCCCAGGTCGGGTCGAGCTGCACGGCCTCGAGCAGGTCGCGCACGCGGCTGCTCCGCTCGGCGGGCGTGGAGCCGTGCACCAGCAGCGGTTCGGCGATGCTCCAGCCGATGGTCTGTCGCGGGTTCAGTGACGACGCCGGGTCCTGGAACACGATGCCGACGCGGCTGCGGACCTCGCGCAGCCGTCGTCCGCGCGCCGTCCGGAGGTCGCTGCCGTCCACCTCGACGCTGCCGGCCACGACCGGCACGAGGCCCGCGAGCGCGCGCCCCACCGTCGACTTGCCGGACCCCGACTCCCCCACGAGCCCGAGCGTCTCCCTGGCCAGCAGCTCCAGGTCGATGCCCGAGACGGTCGGCGCGCCGCGCCGGTCGTACCGCACGCTCACGTCGCGCAGTCGCGCCACCACCGGCCGGGAGGCTCGGCCCGCTTCCGCCTCGCGGCTCGCGTCCGCAGGACGCGCCACCCCGGCCACGGCCCCGCGCCCACCGTCGCCGAGACTCGGCCCGGCGGACAGATCGCGGGCGTCGTGCGCCGCATCCTGTCCGGTGGGGCGAGACTCGGCCGGGCCCGTGGCGGGTTGGACGGGCGGGGCGGACGCGGGCCGAGCCTCCAGGGCGGGGACGGCGGCGAGCAGAGCTCGGGTGTAGGCGGCCTGCGGGGCCGCGAACAGGTCGGCGACCGCGCCGTGTTCGACGGGCTCGCCGCGGCGCATGACGAGGACCTCGTCGGCGACGTCCGCGACCACGCCCATGTCGTGCGTGATGAGCAGGACCGCGAGGTCGCGCTCGTGGCAGAGGTGCCGCAGCAGGTCGAGGATGCCCGCCTGGACGGTGACGTCGAGGGCCGTCGTCGGTTCGTCCGCGATGAGCGCGACGGGGTCTCCGGCGAGCGCCATCGCGATCATCGCGCGCTGCAGCTGCCCGCCGGAGAGCTCGTGCGGGTACGCCCGTCGGATGCGTGCCGGGTCGTCGAGGCCGGCGGAGCGCAGCAGCTCGTCGATGCGGGCGGACACCCCGGCTCGGTCGAGGCCGCTCGGGTGCGCGCGGACCGCCTCGGCGATCTGCGTGCCGATCGAGAGCACCGGTGTGAACGAGTTCATCGGCTCCTGGAAGACCACGCCGATGCCCGCACCGCGAACCGCGCGCAGGGACTCCACGGACGCACCGACGAGCTCTTCGCCGCGGAACCGGGCGCTGCCGGAGACCCGGGCCTGGGGCGGCAGGAGCCCGAGCACGCTCATCGCGCTGACGGACTTCCCCGAGCCGGACTCCCCGACCAGGGCGAGCACGCGGCCGGGCGTCAGCGCGAAGGAGACGTCACGCACGACGGGCTCCGCGTCGCCGAACGCGACGCGGAGCCCCTCGACCTGCAGGATGGGGTCGCTCACTGGGCGAGCGAGACCTTGAGGTAGTTCGGGTACGCGGGGAAGTCCGCGACGCGGAAGTCCTGCACGTTCGACCCGGCCAGGAACGACTGCTTGGCGTAGGTCAGCGGGACGACGGGCGCGTCGGCCATGATCTTCCGGTCGGCCTCGGCCCAGAGCTTCCGTGCGTCCTGCTGGTCGATCGTGCTGGTCGCCTTGGCGATGAGCGCGTCGACCTCCGGGTTGCTGTACTTCGAGACGTTGTAGCGGCCACCACCGATCTCCGACGACGCGAAGAGCGGCTGGATGTTGGCGTTCGCGCTCGGGAAGTCCGGCTGCCAGCTGAACAGCGCCAGATCGAAGTCGGTGCCGTCCGTCGTCGCCGTGTAGAACGAGTCGATGTCGAGCGGCTTGAGGGTGACGGCGATGCCCGCTCGCTTGAGCCCGGCCTGCAGCGCCTGGGCCTCGGAGAGGTTCGCGGGGTCGTTCTGCGTCGCGAGCGTCAGCTTGAGGTCGGTCGCGCCGGCCTTCTCGAGCAGCTGCTTCGCCTTCGCCACGTCACCACTCGCACCCGGCTTGTACAGGTCGTAGCTCTTCCGGCCGGCGATGCCCGGCGTGATCAGCGTCGAGGCGTAGCTGCCGGCGAGGGCTCCTCCCGAGGCGATCCGGTAGGACTTGCGGTCGACCGCGTACTGCAGGGCCTTGCGCACCTGGAGGTCCTTGAGGGCGCCACGCTGCGTGTTGATCGCCAGGTACTGGAGCGGACCGGCCTTCGACGTCGCGAGCCGGTCCTGCGCGGACGGGTTGGCGCGCACCTGGTTCAGCTCGGCCGCACCCAGGAACGTGGCACCGAACGAGTTCTTCGCGTCGCCGTTGTCGGCGATGAGCGTCTGCGTGACCGTCGAGGGGTCCTGCGACTCCTTGAACACGACCTTCGACGGGCCGGCGGTGCGGACCGAGTCGGTCTTGGCGCTCCACTGCTTGTTCCGGACCAGGGTGATCTGCGACCCCTGCTGGTTGGCCTGCACCTCGTACGGACCACTCGCGACCGGCTTGGCGTCGTACGCCCCGGTGTCCGTGCCGTCCCCGTCGGGGACGGGGGCGAACGCCGGCATCGAGACGATCCACGGCCAGTCGCCGTAGGCCGCGGTGAGCTTGAAGACGATGGTGGAGTCGTCCGGCGTCTCGATGCTGTCGAGCGTCTTGCCGTCGAACGGACCCCGGTACGTGTCGCCTCCGACCAGCAGCGACTTGTGGTAGCTCAGACCACCGGGGAGGGTCGGCGCGAACGAGCGCTCGATGCCCCACTTGATGTCCTTCGTGGTGATGGTCGAGCCGTCCTGGAACTTCAGCCCGTTCTTGAGGTGGTAGGTCCAGGTCTTGCCGCCGTCGCTCGAGTCGCCGGTGTTCGTCGCCAGGTCCGGGACCACCTTCGCGGTCTTCCCCGGCTGCACGTCCCACGCTGTCAGGCGACGGAGCACCAGGCCGAGCGTCGTGATGTTGAGGTTCTGGCTCGTCGCCGGGTCGAGGTGCACCGCCGTCGCCGTGGTCAGGATGTTCAACGTCCCGCCCTTGCTCGTGCCCGAGGACGCGTCGTCCGACGCGCCGCCGCCCGAGCAGCCGGTGAGGACCAGGGCTGCGGCTGCGGCGACGGCCGCGGTGATGGTCAGTCGGTTCGAGCGTCTCATGACGTGGTGCTCCTCGAGAGGTCGGTGCTGTGGGGCTCACGGCCGATCCAGGCCGGGCGGCGTCCATCCTGGCACCGCCCCCATGCGCACGGAGACAGCCGGTGACGCACGACGCAACATTCCGCGGCGCGGGGTGGACCGGTCGTTCTCGATCCGTCCGCGTGCACGGCGCCGTCCTGCCCGTCGACGGCGGCCGCATCGCCGTCTGATCGATCCCGCTGCCACACTGCAGAACGGACACGGCACCGTGCAGATGCACGGTGCCGTGTCCGTCCTGTGGTGCGCTGCGCACCGGCGCAGGTCAGCGGTCGAAGAGCCCGCCGAGGAAGTCGCTGCCCAGGTTCGACGCCTGTTCGCCGAGTCCGGACGCCTGTTCGCCGAACCCGGACACGTGCTCACCCACACCGCCGAGGAGCTGCTCCCCCTCGGCCGCGAAGCCCTCGACGCCACCGCCGAGGTCAGCGAGCCCGAGGTCCCCGATGCCCGACGCGATGCCCTCGAAGTCCACGCCCAGGTCGGCGGCCCCCGCGAGGACCGGCGCAGCAGCGGCGCTGACGACCGCTCCGCCAGCGACCGCGACGGCGATCCCGCCGAGCGCCATCGCCCCGGCGCCGACCGCTGCGCCACCGGCCATCGTTCCCATGCGACCGCGGTTGCCCGTGCCGGTGCCGTTCCCGCCGCCGAGGACCCGGCGGATGAGTCCGGGGCGCCCGACCTCGCCGCGCGTCATCGCGCGAGCCATCGGGCCTGCCGAGTCGTCCTCGACGCGCTCGTGCGGCGGCAGCTCGGCGTTCATGCGCTGCAGGACCTGCTGACGCGGCTCGGGGGTGAGTCGAGCAAAGGCGTCGTGGTGGACCTGTTCGAGCTGCTCCGGCGACGAGGTGCGCAGGAGGTAGTCGTACTTCGCGAGGGCGACCTTGTCGTGATCAGCAGGGCCGGTGCTGCGCGGCCGCCCGTACTGCTGGGGCGGCTGGCCGTACTGCTGCTGCTGGCCGTGCAGCTGCGGCGGGCGCTGCTGGCCGCCGCGGTCGTCCCCAGTGAGCTTGTCCGCTGCGCTCCGCACGACGCTGCGCCAGTCCGTGCCGCCGGACTGCTGCTCGCCTGGCAGCTGCCCGCCGGAGCGCTCCCCCTGCCCACGCTGCTGCAGTTGCTTGTCGATGACCTTCGAGGCCATGCCGATGATCCGAGAGAGGTTCGCCATGAACCGACCTTTGCGTCCTCACATGTGAACGCTCAGCATCGAAGCAGTGCAGCGCCCGCAGAACCCATCCCGATCCCCTGAGAGAGGAGGCCCGCACACTGCTGATACTCCAGTATCGGTAGGCTTGTGGGCGGGGCCGTGCGATCGCCGGACCGCTGCCCCAGGGCGAACGAGTGAAGCCCGGAACTGCGACAACAGTTCCGGGCTTCGGTTCGCTCTCCGAGTGGAAAGCCAGGGGAAAAGACGCTTCCCCGAGTCACCGCTCGGGTAGAAGTGTAGCCGAGCCCGCTCGGCTCCACACCCCTGGCCGACTGCTCCTCGTGTCCACCGGCGACGACACCAGGAGGTCCTCGATGTCACACGACGACGAGCGCCGGCCCAGGCGTCAGGTCCCGTGGTTGGGGATCGCGAGCTTGCTCGTGACCCTCGCCCGCTTCCTGCACGACCTGTACCGCAGAGGTCAGTGACCGGGTGCTCCGCGCCGCAGCCAGCGGCGCGGAGCACTCCTCGTCAGCCCAGGGTGCGCTCGAGGAACCCGTTCCGGAAACGACCCTCCGGGTCGAGCGACCGGGCCAGCTCCGCGAACGCCGCCAACTGCGGGTAGGCCTCGTGCAGCCGGGCGGGCGACGCCGCGGAGACCTTCCCCCAGTGCGGCCGCGGGTCGAACGGTGCGAGCACCTCCTCGATCCGGAGCACCGCCGCTGCCACGGCCGATGCGTCCCGACGGAAGGTGAAGTGCAGCCCGACCGACTGCCGACCGGTCGAGGGCGCGAGCCAGGCGGTGTCGGCCGCGACGGTCCGGACCTCGGCGGCGATGAGCAGCGGGGCGAACAGGTCGGCGAGCGGACGCAGTGCCCGGAGCGCCGGGACCGCGAACGCCGCGGGGATGAGGTACTCGGCCTGGATCTCCGCGCCGGTGGACGGCGAGAAGGTCGAGCGGAAGTGCGGCAGGCGCTCGGACCAGGGACCGGGGACGCCGCCCTGTTCCGTGACGCTGGCGGCGTCGTTCTCGCCCGGGTGCACGGCCTCGGTGGCGCGGCGGGCGCCGAGTTCGACGAGGTCGAAGACCGGGGCAGGCTCGTCCACGCGGTGCTTCGTCCAGACCTGACGTGCGCCACGGTCGTCGAACGCCGTGAACATCGACACCGAGTAGGCGTCCGCCATCACCGCGTCGAAGTGCTCCTCGACCGCGTCCCACGGCAGGTCGAGGTGCACGGTCGTGGCGACCTCGAACGTCGGCTCGATCGCGAGCTCCAGCGCCGTGACGACGCCGAGCGCCCCGAGCGCCACACGATGGGCATCAAGGGACCCGGCCCCGGACGAAGCCGACACGTGCTCGAGCTCACCCGACGCACGCACCACGTCCAGCCCGACCACCGCCTGCGCCAGCGACGGGTTCCGCACACCGGAGCCGTGCGTGCCGGTCGCGACGGCCCCGGCCGTGGAGATGTGCGGCAGGGACGCGAGGTTCCCGAGTGCCCAGCCACGAGCCTCCAGGCCGGCGGCGACCTGCGCGTGCGTCATGCCGGCGGCGACCCGCACCGTCTGACGCGCCGTGTCGATCTCCAGCGACGGCGGCATCTCCGTCAGCGTCAGCTGGACGGCGTCGGTGTCGGCGACCTCGTTGAACGAGTGCGTCGAGCCGAGCGCCGTCAGCCGCGGGGTCGACGTGACGAGGTCCTGAACCTCACCCACCGAGGTCGGACGCAGCAGCGCCGACGCCCGGTAGGTGACGTTGCCGGCCCAGTTGGTCCGCTGCTCCGCGATCACGTCGGTCATCGTACGGCCCCTCAGAAGCCGCGGTCGAGACGGTGCCAGGTCTGCTGCCCGCGCACCTCGTCGCGGAAGCCGCGCGAGGTGGTGTGCTCGTCGATGACCAGGAACTCGGTGCCGAGCATCGTCGCGAGGTCCTCGACCACCTGCAGGCCCACGGCCGTCGTCATGACGGTGTGGTGCGCGGCGCCGGCGGTGAGCCAGGCCTCGGCTGCGACGGGGAACGACGGACGGGGCTCCCAGACGGCGCGGCCGACGGGCAGCTTCGGCAGCGCTTCGGTCGGCGGGACCACGTCGACGACGTTCGCGGTGAGGCGGAAGCCGTCGCGGGTGTCGGAGAGCGCGACCACGACGGCCTCGCCGGAGTCGGCGGTGAAGACCAGGCGCACCGGGTCGTCCTTGCCGCCGATGCCGAGCGGGTGGATCTCGAGCGTCGGCGTCGCGCTGGTCAGCGTCGGGGAGACCTCGAGCATGTGGGCGCCGAGGATCTTCTCCGCGCCCGGGGTGAGGTCGTACGTGTAGTCCTCCATGAGCGACGCGCCACCGGGCAGCCCGGCGCCGGCGACGTTCATCGCGCGGACCAGCACGGCGGTCTTCCAGTCGCCCTCGGCACCGAAGCCGTAGCCGTCGGCCATCAGGCGCTGCACGGCCAGGCCGGGGAGCTGCTTGAGCGTGCCGAGGTCCTCGAAGTTCGTGGTGAACGCGGCGGAGCCGTTCTGCTGCAGGAGGGCACGGAGGCCGAGCTCGATCGCGGCGCCGTCACGGAGCGACTGGCGCCGTTCGCCGCCGTCCTGCAGCTCCGCGACCAGGTCGTACGACGCGTCGTAGGACGCGACGAGCGCGTCCACCGCGGCGGTGTCCGCTTCGGCCGCGTCGATCGCTGCGGCCAGCTCGTTGACGGCCCAGGTGTTCACCTGCACGCCGAGCGAGATCTCGGCCTCGGTCTTGTCGCCCTCGGTGACGGCGACGTAGCGCATGTTGTCGCCGAAGCGCGTCAGCTTGAGTTCCCGGATCGCGGCGGCACCGGCCGCGGCGCGGACCCAGTTCGACACGCGCTGCTGGACGCGCTCGTCGGACACGTGGCCGATGGCCGTCGCGTGCCGGACGCCCATGCGGGCCAGTGCGTAGCCGAACTCACGGTCGCCGTGGGCGGCCTGGTTCAGGTTCATGAAGTCGAAGTCGATCTCCGACCACGGCAGCGCCACGTTCGCCTGCGTGTGCAGGTGCAGCAGCGGCTTGGTCAGGGCGTTCAGGCCGCCGATCCACATCTTCGCGGGGCTGAAGGTGTGCATCCACGCGGTGACGCCGATGACCCTGTCGTCGGCGCTGGCCTCGATGAGCGCCCGGCGGATGCCGTCGGCGTCCTTCAGCACGGGCTTCCACACGAGCTTCACCGGGAGTGCGCCGGCGAGGGTCTCGTGGACGGCGCGGCTCTGCTCCTCGACCTGGCGGAGGGTCTCCTCGCCGTACAGGCCCTGCGAGCCGGTGAGGAACCAGACCTCGTAGCCGTCGAGTGTGGCCTGGGGGTCGACGTTGTCCTGCGTCATCGCATGGCTCCTTCGGGGTTCTGTCCGTAGACGTTCTGGTAGCGATCGAAGAGTCGATCGATGTCTGCTTCCGCGATCGGGACGACCTCGCCGCCCTGCTTCGCGATGTGGACCGTGCGCGCCACGTCCTCGGCCATCACGGCGGCCTTGACGGCGTCCTTCGCGTCCTTGCCGATCGTGAACACGCCGTGGTTCTGCATCAGGACGGCGCGGGAGCGGTGCCCGGAGAGCGTCTCGACGATGCCGTGGCCGATCGAGTCGTCACCGATGATCGCGAAGGGACCGACGGGGATCGGGCCGCCGAACTCGTCCGCCATCGCGGTGATCACACACGGGATGGCCTCGGCGCGGGCAGCCCACGCGGTCGCGTAGGTGGAGTGCGTGTGCACGACGCCGCCGACCTCGGGCATGTTCCGGTAGACGTAGCCGTGCGCTGCGGTGTCGCTCGAGGGGCCGTGGGCGTTGCCCCAGCCCTCCGCGGGGACGCCGTCGAGGGTGCAGACGACCTGGTTCTCGGGCGTCAGGTCGTCGCTGGAGACCCCGCTCGGCTTGATCACGAAGAGGTCGGTGCCGGGCACGCGCTCGGAGACGTTGCCGCCGGTCCAGATGACCAGGCCGTAGCGGACCAGCTCGCCGTGCAGGGAGGCGACGCGCGCACGCGTCGCGGCCACGGCCTCCTGGGTGGTCTGGTCGTGGTGGGTCGCGTCCGTCATCGGGTCGGCTCCTTCTCGGTCTGGAGGCTCGGCTCGGCTCCGGCCGTCGTCTCGCGTTCGTCTGTGGTGGCGTCGTGCTCGCCTGTGGCGGCGGGGGTGGTGGCGGCGACCGCTGCCGCCTGCAGCGGCAGGCCGGCGCGGAAGCGCTCGAGGTAGGCGCGGAACCCGGCGACGTCGCGCTCGTCGGGGTCGGCCACGTGCACGGCGTCCCCGCCGAACACGCGCTCCGCCAGGTGGGTCGTCAGGTCGGTGTCGGCGGCGTGCTCGAGGTACGCGGCGAGCACGGCGATGCCCCATGCGCCACCTTCGCCGGCGGTCTCCTCGAGGGCGACGGGCACGCGGAGCGCTGCCGCGAGCAGGCGCTGCGGAGCGCCGGGCGTCCGGAAGAGCCCGCCGTGCGCGGTCATCCGGTCGACGCTGACGTTCTCCTCCGCCAGCACGTCCATGCCGATCGCGAGCGTCGCGAACGCACCCTGGACCTCGGCGCGGACGAGGTTGCCGAGCGTGAACGCGCTGCCGGCCCCGCGGACCAGGAGCGGACGGCCGGCCTCGACGTGCGTGACGGGCTCACCCGCCAGGTAGTTGTAGGAGAGCAGCCCGCCGGCGTCCGGGTCGGCCTGCTCTGCCTCGGCGAGGAGCGTCGCGTACACGTGGTTGATGTCGAGCGGGGTGCCGGCGGCCTCGGCGAAGCGTCCGAACACCCGGGCCCACGCGGCGATCTCGCTCGCACCGTTGTTGCAGTGCACCATCGCCACGGCGTCGCCGGCGGGCGTGGTGACGACGTCGAGCTCCTCGTGCGCCTGTGCCATCGCGCGTTCGAGGACGACCATCGCGAAGATGCTCGTGCCGACGCTGACGTTGCCGGTGCGGGGGGCGACGGCGTTCGTCGCGACCATGCCGGTGCCGGCGTCGCCCTCGGGCGGGCAGAGCGGGACGCCGGGCTCGAGGGACCCGGTCGGGTCGAGCCACGCGGCGCCCTCGGGCGTGAGCGCGCCGGCGTCCTGGCCGGCGACGAGGACCTCGGGGAACAGGGCGCGGATGCCGACGTCGACGCCGGTGCCAGTGCCGGTGCTCGTGCCGGTGCCGGTGCTCGTGCTCGTGCTCGTGCTGATCAGCTCGTCCGCCGTCGCGAGCATCGCGGCGTCGTAGTCGCGGGTCGCGGGGTCGATCGGGAACATGCCGCTCGCGTCACCGACACCGAGGACGTCGTGCCCGGTCAGGCGGTGGTGGACGTACCCGGCGAGGGTGGTGACCCGGGCGACCTCGGCGACGTGGGGCTCCTCGTCGAGGACGGCCTGGTACAGGTGTGCGACGGACCAGCGCAGCGGGATGTTGAACCCGAGGCGCTCGCTGAGGGCCTCGGCAGCGGGGCCGGTGGAGGTGTTGCGCCACGTGCGGAACGGCACGAGCAGCTCCCCCGCGGCGTCGAACGCCAGGTAGCCGTGCATCATCGCGGAGACACCGAGGGCGCGGAACGTGGTGGGGCGGACGCCGTACTGCGACTCGACGTCCTTGACGAGGTCGGCGTACGCGGCGCGGAGTCCGGTCTCGACGTCCTCGAGCGAGTAGGTCCAGCGGCCGTCGACGAAGGCGTTCTCCCACTCGTGGTCCCCGCTCGCGAGCGGGACGTGGTCCTCGTCGATGAGCACGGCCTTGATGCGGGTCGATCCGAGCTCGATCCCGAGGGTCGCGCGACCGTCCTCGATGCGCTGTCGGCGGTCGTCGCCCATGCTGTCCTCCCGAGACATCGTCGTCCGTGCACGCTGCGATGCGTGAGCGCTCACATCCTGGCACGTGAGCGCTCACTCTCGCAACGCGGCTGCGTGTCCGGGCCCGACCGCGGACGCTCGGCACGAGTTCCGCGGCCCTGCTGCCTCGCACGGTGCGAGTTCCGCCGCCCCGGGTGCCTCGCACGGTGCGAGTTCCGCCGCCCCGTGCGACCTTGCCCACCCCGTGCGGCCCCACGACCTCGCACCGAGTGCCCAACGTCGCACGGGGCCCGAGCGCGCCGAGTGGTCACGACACCCCGCACGTTGTTCGTCGACCGGTCGCTCGTCGTCGCTCCCGAGACCACCGGCCGACGACCCGTGGCCGCTCGGCGAACGTGAGCGGTGCGTCGTGACCGGTCGAGCGCCGTCCGGACCCCGGTGAGATCGCACTTCGTGTCGGCTCAACCTCGGCCGAGGCGACACGAACTGCGACCTCACCGCCGGGCGCAGCCGTCAAGCGCCGATCGTGCTGCCGCGGATGACGAGCGACGGGGTCACCACGGCCGACGCGGCGGACGAGCCCTCGATGAGGTCGAGCAGCGCCTGGCCCGCGACCCGCCCGAGCTCCTCGAGCCGCAGGTCGACCGTCGTCAGCGGCGGACGGCTCGCGAGCGCCATCACGTCCCAGTCGTCGAAGCCGGTGACGGCGACGTCCTCGGGTACGGAGCGTCCGAGCTCCCGCAGCCGATCGCACACGCCCCGCGCGATCTGGTCCGACCCGCAGACGACGGCGTCGACTTCGACGGTCCCACGCGCGAGCACGTCGACGGCCTGCCGCCCCCAGCGCTCCGACCACTCCCCGTACAGCGGCGGCGACACGAGCGCTTCCCCGAGCGCCTCGGACGCCCCGGTCACGCGGCGCGAGGCGGACCGGTGCCACGCGGGCCCGGTGACGATCGCCACGCGCCGGCGCCCGAGCGTCAGCAGGTGGGACGCGACGAGCCCGGCTCCGTGTTCGTCGTCGAGCGTGACCGAGACGTCGTCCGGGTCGGTGGACGGGGTGAAGGCGTAGACGACGGGGATGGACACGTCGATCGGCGGGCGCGGGTCGGCGGACCGCCCGGTGACGATGATGCCGTCGACCCCGCGGGAGGCGAGGGAGCGGAGGTAGTGCTCCTCGCGGACGTGGTCGTCGCGGGTGTCGCAGAGCAGGACGGCCATCCGCCCGGCCGAGAGCACGTCCTCGGCGCCGAGCAGCACGGGGATCGAGAAGCGGCCGAAGGAGTCCGTCGTGATCATTCCGACCGTGTACGAGCGACCGGACGACAGCGCTCGACCGCGGGCGTCCCCGACGAACCCGAGCTTGGCCGCGGCGTCACGGACGCGGGCACGGGTCTCCTCGCGGAGCTGCCCGGTGTCGTTGAGGGCCTTCGACGCGGTGCCGATCGACACCCCGGCGAGCGCCGCGACGTCGGTGATCCGCACGGGAGCACCGCCGGGGCGACCGGAGCGACCGGGTCGTTCGAGCGTCACGGCAATCCCCTTTCCGGTCGTCGAGCTGCCACCGCAGCATAGAACGCGATGAGGAAGACCCCTTGCACGCCGCCGGATCGTGTCGTAGCGTCACGGTGCAGAAACCGTTTTCCGACATCGTCGTCACCAGGAGCTGTCATGACCACCACGCTCGCCACCGACAGCCGCGTGCGCACCGCGACCCCGGTCCTCCCGACCGCCGCCGCGCACCTGACGTACCGCCCACTCGGCACCGGAACCGGAGCCGGCACAGCGACCGCAACCGGTACCACAGCCGGAACCGGCACCGCCACGCCGCGCATCACCGGCGGCTTCTGGCACCTCCGCCAGGAGCGCAACGGCCGCGACGCCGTCCGCGACGGCTACCGCCAGCTCGACACCGCCGGCAACTTCCGGAACCTCCGCATCGCCGCGGGGACGGAGCAGGGCGAGGTCGTCGGCCCGATCTTCATGGACTCCGACGTGTACAAGTGGCTCGAGGCCGTGGCGTGGGAGCTCGGCCGCGAACCCGCCGAGGACCTCCGCGACCTGCAGCGCGAGGTCACCGCGCTCGTCGCCGCCGCCCAGGCCGAGGACGGCTACCTCGACTCCGTGCAGCAGGTGCGCGGGAAGGGCGAGCGGTACACGGACCTCAAGTGGAGCCACGAGATGTACTGCGCCGGCCACCTCATGCAGGCAGCGGTCGCGCAGTCCCGGGCGACGGGCGACACCGGCCTGCTCGAGGTCGCCGTCAGGAACGCGGACCACCTCGTGCGGACGTTCGGTGACGGCACCGCGCCGGACGGCACGCCCAGGAAGCACGACATCGACGGCCACCCGGTCGTCGAGATGGGCCTGGTCGAGCTGTACCGCGAGACCGGCACCCGCGCCTACCTCGACCTGGCGCACTGGTTCGTCGACGCCCGCGGGCAGGGCATCATCGAGCGCGCCGGCGGCGAACCGACCTACTTCTCCGACCGCGTCCCGGCGCGCACCGCCACCACGGTCGAGGGCCACGCGGTCCGCGCCGTGTACCTCGCCGCGGGTGCCGTCGACGTCGCGATCGAGACCGGTGACACCGAGCTCCTGGCCGCGAGCGAGCGCCAGTTCGCCGACATGATGGCGACGAAGGCGTTCATCACCGGCGGCCTCGGCGCGCGCTGGGACTGGGAGGCCTTCGGCGACCCGTACGAGCTCCCGACCGACCGCGGCTACGCCGAGACCTGCGCCGCGATCGGCGGCGTGCAGTGGGCATGGCGCCTGCTCCTGGCGACGGGGAAGCCCGAGTACGCCGACGCGATCGAGCGCCTGCTCTACAACGCGTTCCTGCCCGGGGTGAGCCTGGCGGGCACGGAGTACTTCTACGTCAACCCGCTGCAGCACCGCGACGCCGCACTCGCCGACGAGAACCGCTCCCCCGCCCACGGCCGCCGCGGCTGGTTCGACTGCGCCTGCTGCCCGCCGAACATCATGCGGACGTTCGCGAGCCTGGACGGCTACCTCGCCACCGCGACCGACGGCGGGCTCCAGGTGCACCAGTACGCCACCGCGGACCTCGGCCCGGTGTCCATCGAGACCGGGTACCCGCACGACGGCCGCGTACTGGTCACGGTGACCCAGGACGGTCCCCTCGCCCTGGGGCTGCGGATCCCGGCGTGGTCGGACACGACGACGGTCACGGTCGACGGCACCGAGGCCCACCCGACCGCCGGTTCCCTGCACACGATCGAGCGCGAGTGGCACGCCGGCGACACGGTCGAGCTCGCCTTCGACACCACGCCCCACCGGTTCGTGGCGGACGCCCGCATCGATGCCGCCCGCGGTCAGGTCGCGATCGAACGCGGCCCCCTCGTCTACGCCGTCGAGCAGCCCGACCAGGACGGCTTCACGGTCGACGACCTGACGGTCGACGCCGACGCGGTGATCACCGAGGACCCTCGCGAGGACCTCCTCGACGGCATCGTCACCCTGCGCGTCCCGGCCCACGCCCCGACGCGGCACGAGCAGGCAGCGTGGCCGTACCGCCGTCTCGACGCCGCGAGCCAGCCGGGAGGCTCGGGTGCGGCCCGTGCCGCGACCAGCGTTGACGACGGGACCGGTGACGGCGGGGCCGCGCCGAGCCTCCAGGCCGTCAACGCGGTCGCGATCCCGTACTACGCCTGGGCCAACCGCGGTGCGGTCCCGATGCGCGTCTGGCTGCCGCTCGGCCGCTGAGCGCTCACGTGCGAGGTTGCCCACCCGGTGCCCGGTCACGAGCCCGCACCGGGTGCGCAACCTCGCACCACGGCACAGAAGCCGCACCACCCGCACCACCCGCCTCAGGCGCTCCGGCGCACCACCAGCTGCGGCTGGATGAGCGTGCCGTCGAGCGGCCGGCCCTCGACCAGCGACCGCACCGAGGCGAGCACCCGCTCCCCCATCGCCATGAAGTCCTGCCGGATGGTGGTCAGCGGCGGGGTGAAGTGCTCGGCCTCGGGGATGTCGTCGAAGCCGAGCACGGCGATGTCGTCCGGCACGCGGAGCCCGTCGTCCGCGAAGGCGTGCAGGACCCCGAGCGCCATCTGGTCGTTCCCGCAGAAGACCGCGTCCACCGCCGTCGCGTCGATCATCCGCCCGGCCGCGAAGCCGCTCGCCGGGGTCCAGTCGCCGTCGAGCACGACGGGCTCGAGCCCGGCCTCGAGCATCAGCCGCGTGTAGGTGGTCCGGCGCACCTCGGACTCCTGCGAGACGGAGGGGCCCGAGATGTGCACGATGCGCCGGTGCCCGCGGCCGAACAGGTGCTGCATCGCCAGGGTCGTGCCGACGACCTGGTCGATCGCCACGGCTGCGACGCTCGGCAGGAGCTGTTCGGCGCGCGATGCCGCCGGGATCGCGTCCCGCTGCATCGCGTTCGAGACCACGACGGGCACGGTCACCGGCACCGTCAGCGACGCGAGGGCGTCGAGCACGCGGTTGTCGGCGGCGACGAGCACGACCGCGGCGACGTCCTGCGCGAGCAGGCTGACGAGCGCGCCGGACAGGTCGGCGGGCCGCGGGTCGTCCGGCAGCGTGGAGAGCAGCACGTGGTAGCCGGCGGTGCGGGCCGCGCGCTCGAACCCGATCGCGGTGCTCGACGGCCCGTAGAGCGCATCCCCCGCCGTCACCAGTCCGAGGGCCTTGCTCCGACCGCCGGCGAGGGCACGAGCAGCGGCGCGCGGACGGTAGCCGAGCTCCCCGATGGCCGTCGTGACCCGGGAGCGGAAGTGGTCGCGCACCGTTGGGTCCCCGTTGATCACGCGGGAGACGGTCTGGTGGGAGACCCCCGCGCGCTCGGCGACGTCGAAGATGGTGGGGGCCTTGCGCCCCTTGCCGTTCGTCGTCGATGCGGTCGTCACGTGCACACCGTACCGCTCGGTGGGAGAACCGCACGGCCCGCACGAAACGGCTGAGCGAGTTGACACGGCGTCGTGGGCAGCCCAAGATGTGAGCGCTCACTCAGAGCATCACACTCCGACACCGGCACAGCAGCCGAGGTCACACAGCTCACGTCGACGTCGACGTGGCGGGAACAGAGGTACTTCGATGATGAAGCGCAGGATCGTCGCGGGCGTCGCAGCCCTCGGCATCGCCATCGCACTCGCCGGCTGCTCGGCCGGCGGTCGCGCCTCCTCCGACGGTGGCGGCAGCGGCAGCACCGACAACAAGGGCGCCCTCGTGGGCGTCGCCATGCCGACCAAGGTCTCCGAGCGGTGGATCAAGGACGGCAACGCCGTCAAGTCCGACCTCGAGAAGGCCGGCTACAAGGTCGACCTGGAGTACGCGGACAACAAGATCCCGCAGCAGGTCCAGCAGGTCAGCAACATGATCACCAAGGGCGCGAAGGTCCTCATCGTCGCGTCCATCGACGGTGGTTCGCTCTCCGACCAGCTCGACGCCGCCGCCAAGGCCGGCATCAAGGTGATCTCCTACGACCGCCTGCTCACGGGCAACAAGAACGTCGACTACTACGTGTCGTTCGACAACGAGAAGGTCGGCGTCGACCAGGCCACCTCGCTGCTCACCGGTCTCGGTGTGCTCGACGCGGACGGCAAGAAGACCGGCAAGAAGGGCCCCTTCAACATCGAGGTCTTCGCCGGTTCGCCCGACGACAACAACGCCACGTTCTTCTTCAACGGCGCGATGAAGACCCTCAAGCCGTACATCGAGGACGGCACCATCAAGATCGGCTCCGGCCAGGACGGCTTCACGCAGGCCGCCACGCTGCAGTGGGACCCGGCGACCGCCAAGTCCCGCATGCAGAACCTCGTCGCGAAGTCGTACTCCGGCGGCACCACGCTGAACGGCGTGCTCTCCCCGTACGACGGCATGTCGATCGGCATCATCTCGGCACTGCAGGGCGCCGGCTACGGCACCTCGAGCCGTCCGCTCCCGACCATCACCGGTCAGGACGCCGAGGCCGCCAGCGTCAAGTCGATCATCGCTGACCAGCAGTACTCGACCATCTACAAGGACACGCGTCAGCTGGCCGAGAAGTCGGCGAGCATGGCCGAGGACCTGCTCTCGGGCAAGAAGCCCGAGGTCAACGACACGAAGACCTACGACAACAAGGTGAAGGTCGTCCCGACCTTCCTCTTCCAGCCGACGGTCGTCACCAAGGACAACTACAAGAAGGTCCTCGTCGACTCGGGCTACTACACGGACGCCGACCTCAAGTAGGTCCTGCTCCACTCCGGACAGGAGGCGCGGTGCCACACCGCCCCGCGCCTCCCGCCCGCCCCACTTCCAGAACGGGAGGCGCGGTGCCAGACCGCACCGCGCCTCCCGCTCGTCTCACCACGCGCGCTCGCGCGCACAACGGAAGGCAGTCCACGTGACGGACACCATCCTCGAGATGCGGGACATCACCAAGACGTTCCCCGGCGTCAAGGCCCTGCAGGGCGTCTCCATCGAGGTCGAACGCGGCCAGGTCCACGCGATCTGCGGCGAGAACGGCGCGGGCAAGTCCACGCTGATGAAGGTGCTGTCCGGGGTCTACCCGGCCGGGTCCTTCGAGGGCGAGATCCTGCTCGACGGCAAGCCCGTCAGGTTCGCGAACATCAACGACTCCGAAGAAGCCGGCGTCGTGATCATCCACCAGGAGCTCGCGCTCAGCCCGTTCCTGTCGATCGCCGAGAACATCTTCCTCGGCAACGAGCGGTCCAAGGGCGGCTTCATCGACTGGAACAAGACGAACCTGGCGGCCGCCGAGCTCCTGCAGCGCGTCGGCCTCAAGGACAACCCGATCACGAAGATCGTGGACATCGGCGTCGGCAAGCAGCAGCTCGTGGAGATCGCGAAGGCCCTGTCGAAGAAGGTCAAGCTCCTCATCCTCGACGAGCCGACCGCGGCCCTGAACGACGACGACTCGGCGCACCTGCTCGAACTGATCCGCTCGCTGCAGGCCGAGGGCATGACGGCGATCATCATCAGCCACAAGCTCAACGAGATCAAGGCGATCGCCGACAAGGTGACGATCATCCGCGACGGGCAGACGATCGAGACGCTCGACATGCACGCGGACGACATCTCCGAGAACCGGATCATCCGGGGCATGGTCGGTCGCGACCTGTCGACCCGCTACCCGGAGCACGAGTCGACCATCGGCGAGGAGCTCCTGCGGATCGAGGACTGGACCGTCCACCACCCGCTCGACGGCTCGCGCGAGATCATCCACCAGGCGAACCTCAACGTCCGCGCCGGTGAGATCGTCGGCATCGCGGGCCTGATGGGCGCCGGACGGACCGAGCTCGCGATGAGCGTCTTCGGGCACTCGTACGGCACCGGCATCTCCGGCACCGTCTACAAGCGCGGCGTCCCGATCAAGACGAACACGGTGACCGCGGCGATCGACAACGGCATCGCCTACGCCACCGAGGACCGCAAGCGCTACGGCCTGAACCTGCTCGACGACATCAAGCGGAACGTCTCCGGCTCGGCACTCGGCAAGCTCGCCAAGTGGGGCTTCGTGAACGGCTCCGAGGAGACCACCGTCGCACGGCAGTTCCTCAAGAACATGAACATCAAGGCACCGACCGTCAACGCGGTCACGGGGAAGCTCTCCGGTGGCAACCAGCAGAAGGTCGTCCTGTCGAAGTGGATGTACGCCGACCCCGACGTGCTCATCCTCGACGAGCCCACCCGCGGCATCGACGTCGGCGCCAAGTACGAGATCTACACGATCATCAACGCGCTCGCGGACCAGGGGAAGGGGATCATCGTGATCTCCTCGGAACTCCCCGAGCTGCTCGGCATCTGCGACCGCATCTACACCCTGTCCGAGGGTCGCATCACGGCGGACGTCCCCCGCTCCGAGGCGACGCCGGAGACCCTCATGCAGTACATGACCCAGGAACGGGAGACCCCAGTCAATGAACGCGCTCAAGTCCGCAGCTAGTTACCTCACCGGGCAGCTCCGGCAGATCGGCCTGTTCATCGCGCTGATCGTCATCGTCATCTTCTTCCAGGTGACGACCGGCGGGATCACCCTCGCCCCGATCAACGTCTCGAACCTGGTCGTCCAGAACAGCTACATCCTGATCCTCGCCATCGGCATGGTGATGGTCATCATCGCCGGCCACATCGACCTGTCGGTCGGTTCCGTCGTCGCCTTCACCGGCGCGATGGCCGGCGTGATGATCACCCAGTGGCACGTGCCGTGGCCGATCGCGGTCGTCCTCTGCCTGGTCATCGGCGCCCTCGTCGGCGCCTGGCAGGGCTTCTGGATCGCCTACTTCGGGATCCCGGCGTTCATCGTGACGCTGGCGGGCATGCTCGCGTTCCGTGGTGCGGCCCAGATCGCCCTGCAGAACCAGCAGATCTCGCCGTTCCCGGAGGGCTTCCGCTCGCTCGGCTCCGGCTTCCTGCCGGCGTTCGGCAGCTCGGGCTACGAGCCGCTGACGATGATCCTCGGCTTCGCGGCCGCCGCGATCCTGGTCGTCACCGCGTTCCGTGGCCGTGCCACCCGCCGCAAGTACCAGCTCGAGGACGAGCCCTTCGCCTGGTTCATGACGAAGCTCGTCTTCACCGTCGCGCTGGTCCTGTACGTCGCACTGCTCCTCGCCAGCTACAACGGCACCCCGATCGTGCTCGTCATCCTCGGCGTGCTCGTGGTCGTGTACTCGCTCGTCATGCGCAGCGCGGTGTTCGGTCGCCACATCTACGCCATCGGTGGCAACGCCCTCGCGGCGCAGCTGTCCGGCGTGAAGACGAAGCGCGTCACGTTCCTGCTCTTCGTCAACATGGGTGTCATCTCGGCCCTGGCCGGCGTGGTCTTCACCGGCCAGCTGAACCTCGCCTCGCCGAGCGCGGGCAACGGCTTCGAGCTCGACGCCATCGCCGCCGTGTTCATCGGTGGCGCAGCCGTCACCGGCGGCATCGGCACCGTGCCGGGCGCCATCGTCGGTGGTCTCATCATCGGCATCCTGAACAACGGCATGTCGATCCTCGGTGTCGGCACCGAGTTCCAGTCCCTCATCAAGGGCCTGGTGCTGCTCGCCGCCGTCGCGTTCGACGTGTTCAACAAGCGCCGGGCGGCGTCCGCCCGGAAGTAGGGCGCACCGCGCGGCGCGCGTAGCGCGCTGGACCGAGACTCGGGCCGGCGGACACTCTGCGGGTCCTGGACCCGCGGAACTGTCCGCCGGCCCGAGTCTCGTTGGCCCTGTCAGCTGGTCAGGACGGCCCAGCCCGCGGCCGGGAGGCTCAGGGTGCCGCCCCGCAGGTCGCCTGCGCCCGCCTCGACCCGGGTCGCGTCGGCCGCGGGTACCTCGACAGGTTCCTCGGCCAGGTTCAGGGCGGTCACCACCGCGTCGTCCCCGGTCGCCGTCCGCAGCACGACGACGGTGTTCTCCAGGTGCACGACGTCGGTGTGCGCCCGGTGCAGCCAGGGGTGCCGACGGCGGAGGGCGATGAGCGCCTCGTACGTGTGGGTCAGCGCCGTCGGCTCCGGGGGCGTCGGCGGGAACTCCGGTCGGACGGCGTCGTCGCCACCCAGGCGCTCCTCCTTCTCCCCGGTCCACCCGTACTCGTCGCCCGCCCACACGCTCGGGGTGCCGGCGACGGTGAACAGCACCGCGGCCGCGTGCGGCGCGAACCGCTCCCCCACCGCGCTGGCGATGCGGGTCACGTCGTGGTTGCCGATGAACGTGCTCGGGGCCGACGTCGCGAGCAGTGCGTCGTGGCGTTCGATCGCGTGCGCCAGCTCGAAGCAGTTCCGGTCGGCGATCCCGTGCCACACCGCCTGCCACAGCTCGTACTGCGTGGTCGAGTCCATCGTCGACTCGGTGACGATCGCGGCCGTGTCGCCGTGGATGACCTCGCCGGTGAACCACGCGTCCGGGAACCGCTCCCGCACGCGCGGCAGCACCCGCGCCCAGAACGCCGACGGCACCGCGTAGGCCGCGTCGAGCCGCCACCCGTCCACGCCACGCTCCAGCCAGTGGGTCATCACGTCGACGACGAGGTCCTCGGTCGCCTGGGCGGAGTGGTCGAGCGCCACGAGGATGTCGTGGCCCTCGAACAGTCCGACCGGTACCGGGTCGCCGGGGTTCCAGCCGGTCCAGTCGATGCCGAACAGCGGTGCGGACGCCGCGCCGGGTCCGTCGGTCTCGAGCGCCCGGAACGCGGGGTGCTCACGGCCGACGTGGTTGAAGACGCCGTCGAGCACCACCCGGATGCCGCGCCCGTGCGCCGCGGCCACGAGCGCGTCGAAGTCGGTGTCGTCGCCGAGGCGCGGGTCGATCCGCAGGTGGTCGACCGTGTCGTACCCGTGCGTGCTGCTCGCGAAGACCGGCCCGAGGAGCAGCCCGTTCAGGCCGAGGTCGACGACGTGGTCGAGCCAGCCGGTGACCCGGTCGAGGCGGTGCTCCACCGGCCGGTCGCCGACGGGCGTCTCGGGGCGGACCTCGGCGCCGACGAAGCCGAGCGGGTAGACGTGCCACCACAGCACGTGCTCGACCCAGGCGGGCTCGGACGGTCGGGCGGGGGCGCTGTCGGGAGTCACTGCTCCGATGCTGCCAGCTCGGCGTCGGCTGGGTACGGGACTGCGCTTCCGGACGATGATGGTCGCATGGGACGAGCGATCCGCACCGAGGACGACGCACGCCGGGTCGAGGCGGCACAGGCCGAGCGGACGTGTGCGTCCTGCGGGCGTCGGATGCCGGAGTCGGCGTCACCCGATGCGAAGTGGTGCTCGGACGCCTGCCGTCGGCACAAGCTCGACGACACCGACCGGACGCTCGAGCGCACCATCGACGAACTGCTGGACGCCCGGGCACTGACCTCGAGCATCTGCCCCTCCGACGCCGCGCGGGCGATCGGTGGCGAGGACTGGCGCGACCTCATGGAACCCGCCCGTCGCGCCGCACGGCGGATGGTCGCCAGGGGCGAGGTCGAGATCACCCAGGGCGGGAACGTCATCGACCCCTCGACCGCCAAGGGCCCGATCCGCATCCGCCGTCCACGCTGAGGGAACACCCTCGTGACGACAGGTGTTGGCTACCAGCGATGACTCCCGACGGAACCACCACACAGTCCACCGACCAGCGCAGCGCCCTCGTCGTGGGTGCCAGCGGCATCACCGGCTCCTCCCTCGTCGAGCGCCTGACCCAGGACGGGTGGGCGGTGAGCGCACTCTCCCGTCGCGCCGGCACCCGCGACGGCGTCCGTGGCATCGCCGCCGACCTCCGCGACCCCGAGGGGCTCCGCAGCGCACTCGCTGACGAACGACCCACGCACGTGTTCTTCACCGCCTGGCAGCGACAGGCGACCGAGGCCGAGAACATCGCCGTCAACAGTGCGATGGTGCGCGACCTGCTCGCCGCCCTCGACCACGCGCCGCTCGCCCACGTCGCCCTGGTGACCGGGCTGAAGCACTACCTCGGCCCGTTCGAGGCGTACGCCGCGGGCGAGATGCCCGACACCCCCTTCCACGAGGAGGAACCGCGGCTGGACACCCCGAACTTCTACTACGCGCAGGAGGACGAGCTCTTCGCCGCCGCCGAGCGTCAGGGCTTCACGTGGTCCGTGCACCGCTCCCACACGGTGATCGGCCACGCGGTCGGCAACGCGATGAACATGGGCCTGACCCTCGCGGTGCAGGCGACGCTGGCCAAGGAGCTCGACCTGGACTTCGTCTTCCCCGGCAGCGAGGCCCAGTGGAACGGCCTCACCGACATGACCGACGCCGGTCTGCTCGCCGAGCACATGGTGTGGGCGGCGACCTCGCCCGAGGGAGCCGACGAGCCGTTCAACATCGTCAACGGTGACGTCTTCCGCTGGCGCTGGATGTGGCCGCGGCTCGCCGCACACCTCGGGGTCGACCCGGCGCGCGTCGTCGGGTTCTCCGGGGAGGCCCGACCGCTCGAGCAGCAGATGGCCCCGTACGAGGCGGCCTGGGCAGGCATCGCCGAGCGGCACGGACTCGTCGAGCCGGACATCGCCCGCGTCGCGTCGTGGTGGCACACCGACGCCGACCTGGGCCGCGCGATGGAGGTCGTCACCGACATGGGCAAGAGCCGCGACGCCGGGTTCACGGGCTACCGACGCACCGAACAGGCCTTCGCCGACCTGTTCGCGCGCTACCGCGCAGACCGGATGATCCCCTGATCAGCCGCACCTGGCCCGCCGCAGTGAACGGGGTACAGAGGCGTCCGTACTGTCGGTGACACACCGCCGGGACCACCGGTGATGCCCCCACCGGAAGGAATCACCATGTCGCTCGGAGACAAGGCCAAGGACGCCACCCAGAAGATCGTCGGCAAGGTCGAGGAGACCGTCGGCGAGCACACCGACGACCAGGAGCTGCACGCCCAGGGCAAGAAGGACCAGCACATGGGCGAGGCGCGCATGGAGACCGAGAAGGCCAAGGACGCCGTCGACGGCAAGTGAGCACCTGCTCCTGAACACGTGAACGGCTCGGCATCCACGGATGCCGAGCCGTTCGTGGTTGCAGTTCGTGCCCTCGGATTCGTGCGGTCAGAAGGCGTAGCGGATCCGGCAGGACGGCAGGTGCTCGGCGACGAGCTCGCGGAACCGCTCGACGAGCTGCCCCTTCATGCCCGAGCGGTACCGGACGTTGACGGCACCGTTCTGCGACACCTTCTGCTCCTGCAGGTCCGGACGCCAGAGCAGGTCCTCGGCCTTCGGGTGCCAGCCGAGGTTGACCTGGTGCAGGGGCTCGTTGTGCGTGAGGAAGATGACCTCCGACGCGAGCTGCGCCTTCGCCCGCGGGGAGAGCACGTCGTCGACCTGACGCAGCAGCTCCGCCCAGTCGGACTCCCACGTCGGCGTGAGGATCACGGGCGAGAAGTTGAGGTGGACCTCGTACCCGGCGTCGACGAAGTCGTTCACCGCGGCGATCCGCTCGGCGATCGGGGAGGTCCGGATGTCGGTGACCTTCGCCGTCTCGTGCGGCATGAGCGAGAACCGGATGCGCGTGCGCCCCATCGGGTCCCAGTCGAGCAGGTCGCGGTTGACGTACTTCGTCGCGAAGGACGCCTTCGCCGTCGGGGTCATCCGGAACAGGTCGCAGAGGTCGCGCACGTTGTCGCTGATCATCGCGTCGACGGAGCAGTCGCTGTTCTCGCCGATGTCGTAGACCCAGGCGTCCGGATCGCACTGGTTCGGCTCGGTCTTCTGCCCCCGCTTCTGGACGTTCCGCGCGATGTGCTTCGTGATCTGCTCGATGTTCGCGAACACCGTGACGGGGTTGCTGTAGCCCTTGCGGCGCGGGACGTAGCAGTACGCGCACGCCATCGCGCAGCCGTTGGCCGTCGACGGCGCGATGAAGTCCGCCGAGCGGCCGTTCGGCCGGGTGACGAGCGACTTCTTCACGCCGAGCACCAGCGCCTCCGTCTTGATCCGGACCCAGCGCGAGACGTTGCGCTCGTCGCCGTGGACCTCGGGGATGTTCCAGTGCGACTCGACGGGGACGACCTCGGCGTCGGGCCACCTGGCGACGACCTCGGCCCCACGGGGCAGCTCGAGCGCCGCGGGTTCGGCGTAGATGCGGTGGACGTCGAGCATCGGGCGCACGCGGGGTTCTGTCATCGTTCCCTGTCTACCGGGCACCACCGACGGTGCAGACTCGGACGCATGAGCGAGCCGGACGAGCACTTCTTCGTCGTCGACGGCCGACGCTGGCGCCGCACGGACCCCGCCGTTCCCGAGGAGATCGCCGCGGCCCTCCGGTCGCACCTCGGGCGTGGGCGGAACGCGGTCAAGCAGGCGAAGCGCGCGGGCGACGACGCGGCGCTCGAGGCCGCCCGGCACCGGAACGGCCTGGCCAAGCACGGCCTCGGCGAACGCGGTCCGGTGTGGTGGGAGCGCCCGGAGGCCGACCGCGTCGCCGACGCGGAGCGCGCCCGCGCCGAGCTCGACGCCCTCGAGGACGGCACCGCGTGACGACCACGATCCGCCCGCCGAAGCTCGACCGTGTGATCAACGTGATCGTGATGGGCCCGGTGTTCATCGGCACCGGGGTCACGATCGCCCTCGCTGCGACGTCCCCGGACGCGTCGGCGCGGGTGTTCCTCGTCGTCCTCGGCGCGGTCTTCGTCGCGACGGGGATCTGGCTCACGAGCCGCCTGCCACGGGTCGCGGTCCACCTCACCGACGACGCGCTCCGGTACGACGGCTTCCTCGTCTCCTGGACGCTTCCCCGATCAGGCATCACCGCCGTGCTCGACGACGCCTGGGTCGAGTGGCGAGACACCGCCGGGCGGGAACGCCGTCGTCAGATCGGGCTGCTCACGCGGGCCTGGGAGGACGACGGCACGAAGTTCGCACCGTACTGGCGCTGGCGTCGGGAGGCGCTGCTGCGGGTCCGGGAGTGGGTAACCGGTCCCGACGCCTGACCCCGGGCCGCGCGGTCCTTCCCATGACGCCCGCGATGGGGAGCGGGAACGCGCGTAGGAGGTCGGAACGA
>NZ_JALNUI010000023.1 GCF_026544205.1 Curtobacterium sp. GC_Cur_3 | reverse complement strand
AATCGTTGACCTCAACCAGGGTTCAGGTCATACGTTGGGACCTGGCCACGAGGACCACGGCCACACCGCACCCGAACGAGGAACGAACGACGACACCCATGCCCGAAGCCACCCCCGCGGACGCCGTCCCGACCACCATCGCCGACGCCTACAAGTCCGCCTTCCGTGGCCACCCCGCCGGCGTCGCCGTGATCACCGCCGAGGGACCAGACGGCCCGACCGGCCTGACCGCGTCCAGCGTCGCGAGCGTGGCGATCGACCCGCCCGTCCTGGTGTTCTCCCTCTCCACGAACTCCGGCTCCGCCGGCACGATCCTCGGCGCTCCGCTGTTCGTCGTGCACCTCATGGACTCGCACGGCGTCGCCCTCGCCCGACGGTTCGCGTCGACCGGCAGCCCCGCGGCCGACGACCCGATCTGGGGAACACTGCCCTCGGGCGATCGCTACCTGCCGTCGGCGGCCTCGGCGCTCCGGTGCCGCCCGCTCTCGACCACGCCCATCGGCAGCTCGACCGTCGTCGTCGCCGAGGTGCTCGACATCGTGCTCGGCTCCGAGCGCGGCGAGCCGCTGGTCTACCACAACCGGGAATTCCACTCCCTCACCGATCGTTCCCGGCTCTCGTGAGCTGCGGAGCACCATCCGCCAACCACTGATCGAAAGGAACTCACATGGCTGAGTACACCCTGCCGGAGCTGCCGTACGACTACGCCGCACTCGAGCCGCACATCAGCGGCAAGATCATGCAGCTGCACCACGACAAGCACCACCAGGCCTATGTCACCGGTGCGAACACCGCCCTGCAGCAGCTCGGCGAGGCTCGCGAGTCCGGCAACTACGGCGCGATCAACAAGCTCGAGAAGGACCTCGCGTTCCACCTCGGTGGGCACGTGAACCACTCGATCTTCTGGACCAACCTCGGCCCGGACACCAAGGTCCCCGAGGGCGAGCTCGCCGCGGCGATCGACGAGTTCTTCGGGTCCTTCGAGACGTTCAAGGCGCAGTTCGCCGCCGTCGCGAACGGCATCCAGGGCTCCGGCTGGTCCGTCCTGGCCTGGGACACCGTCGGCCAGAAGCTGACCACGTTCCAGCTCTTCGACCAGCAGGGCAACATCCCGTTCGGTCTCGTCCCGATCTTCATGCTCGACATGTGGGAGCACGCCTTCTACCTCGACTACCTCAACGTCAAGGCGGACTACGTCAAGGCCGTGTGGAACATCGTCGACTGGGAGAACGTCGCCGCTCGCTTCGCGAACGCGAAGTCGCAGAGCTTCGTCACGCTCTGACGCACCAACGGCGGGTCACGATCCTGACCTGACGACGGACGGGAGGCCCGGTGCCAGCTGGCACCGGGCCTCCCGTCCGTCCGTGGTGCGGCCCGACGGTCAGGTCGTCGCGAACGCCGTGTGGGCCACCAGGCCGGCGGCGAGGGTGCGGAGCGCTGCGTCCGCATCGGTCCGGTCCGGGTCGACGACCGCTCCCCACTGGATGCCGCGGGCCGTGAGGACAGCACCCTGCGCGGTGCGCGCCGCCTCGGCGTCACATCGGTCGTGCGCGCGGCACCAGGCGGCGACGGCGTCCATCGCGGCGCGGTGCACGGACCGTTCGCGGTCACGGCCGCAGAGCGACTCGACGGAGCCGAGTTCGAAGGTCAACCGCGCGGCGAGGGCGCGTTCCGGGTCGTCGAGACCACCGAAGACGGCGACCAGGTACGCGGCGAGGCCGTCCTCGTCGCTCTCGGGGTCGAGCGTGTGACCGGCGGGGGCGTCGGCGAGGTGCTCGACGACGGCGGCGATGAGGGCGTCGCGGGAACCGAAGTGGTAGACGATCGGGTACGCGCTGGTGCCGAGGACACGTCCGAGGCTGCGGACGGAGACGTCCTCGAGCCTGGTGTCCTGCAGGTGCTGCGCGACCTTGCTGACGATCGCCGGCTTCAGGGTCGGGTCGGGCTTGCGAGGCATGGGCGTCTCCGCGGGAGCAGTGGATGGCGGGTCGCCGGTGTACGACCATCACACATGGTAGCGGTGATGTACCAGTCTTTCGTCCGGTCCGCGGCGGGGACTGGGTCCCGGCTGGACATCTGCGCCCCAGCCTGTACGAACAGAAGTGGAGTAATTCTCGGATTCACGTATCGTGGAGATGATGACCCCGCCTCCCGAACGCCCCGTGCCGCCTCTCACCGCCGCAGCACCCGGTCACGGACGGTCGGTCGGTGGCCGACGTCGCGGTGCCGGGAAACGCTTCCTGGTCGTCGGGGACGTCCTCGACGGCGTGCTCGTGCAGACGACCGCCCAGACGACGGGTGACCACGACCCTGCTGCCGTGATCCGACACCGGCCCGCCGGCGCTGCCGGTGCGGCGGCGACGTGGCTCGGGTGGCTCGGCGCCGAGGTCGACCTGGTCGGGCGGGTCGGGGTCGACGACGTGTACCGGCACGAGCGCGCGCTCGAGGACGCCGGCGTCCGCCCGAGGATCGGGTACGACTCCAGGACGTCGACGGGCGCCGTCGTGTCGGTGCGGAGCAGCGTCGGCCGGACGTCCATGTCGGACGGCGGAGCCAGCGCGCTCCTCGGCGCCGACGACGTCCCACTCGACCTCGTCGAGCGTGCGGACGTCGTGCACCTCACCGGTGCCGCGATGCTCGGGTCCGGCGGCACCGAGCGGATCGCCGCCCTCGTCGACCGGGCCCGCACCGGGGGTGCCCGGGTGGCGCTCGACCCGTCGTCCGTCGCCGTGGTACGCGCGATCGGGGGTGCGGCCTTCCTCGCGGCGATCGCCGGGGTCGACGTGCTGATGCCCGGACAGGACGAGGCCCTCGCGCTCACCGGTGCGTCCGACGTAGTCGTGGCGGCCGCCGAACTCGCCCGCCACGTGCCGCTCGTCCTCGTCACGCTCGGCCACGAGGGCGTGCTCGTCGCCCGACCCGGCAGGACGCCGCAGCCGGTGCCCGCGACGCCCGCGACCGTGGTCGACACGATCGGGGCGGGCGACGCGTTCGCGGCCGGCTTCCTGCGCGCCTGGGCCACCGATGCCGTGCGGGTCGGGGCCGCCACCCGCGAGGGCACCCGGGTCGCGGCTCGTGCCCTCGGGTTCGTGGGAGGGCGGCCGCCGGTCTGAGCTCCGCCGTCGTCCTGTCGTGCGTTCGTCCGGCCGTGCGTTCGCGCTGTCGTGCGTTCGTCCGGCCGTGCGTTGGTCCGGCTGAGCGTTCGTCAGGCCGTGCGCTCGGCCGGTTCGGCGGTGACGGTGAGTGTCTGGACGCGCCCGGCGGCCAGCGGTGCCAGGCGGATCTCCACGCGCAGCCGCCCCGAGGTGCCGGGCAGCCACCAGCGGAGGTGCGTCGGCGTGTTCGACAGCTCCTGCACCGGGGGAGCGGAGCGGTCGGCACCCACCTGGGCGACCGCGTCCTCCAGGGTCTGCCGGCGGCGGTCGTACGGCACGTCCATCGCGACGTTCGGCGTGCAGATCGAGTCCGCCAGGTCGTCGTCCCAGTCCGCGAGCAGTCGGGACACCGCAGTCTGCGCGGCACGGGTCTCGGGGAGGACCGCGGGCGTCGGAGCGGTCGTCTGGGTCGTGGTCGCCAGCAGCAGGTCGTGGGCGGTCTCAGCTGCGATCGAGACCTTCGCCTGGGTCGCGTTCTCGAAGGCGACGACACCGAGGCCGTCCCGCACGGACCACCGCATGTGCGCTGAGAAGCCCGGGTACCCGCCCGAGTGCGACACGATCGCGCCGTGGTCGTCGTCCTGCTCGACGAACAACCCGAAGCCGTAGCCGACCGGGCGTCGTGCGCCCGGGACGGCCGCGCGCGGGATGTGCCGCATGCCCTGCTGCATGAGCCGACGGTCGGCCGCGGAGACCGGGCCTGCCTCGGCCGTCGTGCCCGGCCGCCGGATCGATGCGAACGCCGAGGAGAGGTGCCGTGCCCATCGCGACAGGTCCGCCACCGTGGAGTACAGGCCGCCGATCGGGGAGAACGCACCCGGGCCGGTCAGGGGCAGTGGTTCGAAGGCACCGCGGTGCGGGCGGACGCCGGTCACGACGTACCCGCGGGCGTCCTGCTCGGCGAAGACCGTGTCGTCGAGACCGAGCGGCCGGAGCACGACGTCGGCGGCGACCTCGGTGAACGGACGGCCGGCGACGACGGACACCGCCCGCCCGAGCAGGGCGTAACCGAGGTTCGAGTAGGCGAAGCCCGTCCCCGGGACGGCGTCGAAGAGGAGCCCGGCGCGCAGGACGTCGTCGAGTTGAGCGTCGGAGATCGACTCCTGACGGTCACCCCACGGGTCGTCGGTCGGGAACCCGGCGGACATCGTCAGGAGCATCCGCAGCGTCGGCACGGGGGAGTCCGGCGTCGGCAGCGTGACCTCGGCGAACGCCGGGACGAACTCGGTGACCGGGGCGTCGAGCGACACCCGGCCGTCGGCGACGAGGGAGAGCAGCGTGGCCGCGGTGACGCTCTTCGTGCAGGACGCGATGCGGTAGACCGTGTCAGCGTCGGGAGCCCGGCCGTCACCGCGGTCGCCGTGCCCACCCGAGGCGACGAGGCCGTCGGCGTCGAACACGCCCCACACCGAGCTCGGGGTGGTGCCGCGGTCGACCCGCTCGCGGAACAGGTCGTCGATCTGCCGGAGGACCGCGGGGTCGAGCGGAGCAGGGACGTCAGCCGGCACGCCCGACGTCGCCCGGTCGGTCGCCGTCACGATCGCCGCATCTGGTCGTAGGCGTCGAGCGCGCGCTGGCGGGTCGCCTTGAGGTCGACCATCGGCTCGGGGCGGTCCTCGTCGGCCGGTACCCAGCGTCGGACGTACTCGCGGTGCTTGTCGAACCGCTCGAGCTGTCGGTCGGGGTTGAACACGCGGAAGTACGGCGCCGCGTCGAACCCCGAGCCGGCGACCCACTGCCAGTTCCCGGCGTTGTTCGCCGGGTCGGCGTCGACGAGGGTGTCCCAGAACCACTGCTCGCCGATGCGCCAGTCCACGAGCAGGTTCTTCACGAGGAAGCTCGCCGTGGCCAGGCGGACCCGGTTGTGCATCGCACCGGAGCTCCAGAGCTCCCGCATCCCGGCGTCGACCAGGTCGAAGCCCGTGCGGCCCTGGTACCAGCGCTGCAGTTCGTCCTCGGAGGCATCGCGCCAGGGGAACGCGTCGAACTCCCGACGGACGTTCACGGTGGCGAGCTGCTCGCAGTGGAAGTACTCGTTCCAGTTGAACTCGCGCCAGGCGAGCTGTCGGAGGAACGCCGGTGCCTGCTGCCGCTGGTGCGGCTCGAGTCGTCCGTGCAGGCGGTGCCACACCTGGTACGGGCTGATCTCGCCCCAGCGCAGGTGCGGGGAGAGGTCGCTCGTCGCGGCCATCGCGGGTTCGTCGCGCTGGTCGTAGTCCTCGAGCGCGTTGTCGACGAAGTCCTCGAGGAGCTTCGCCGCGCCGCGTTCGCCCGGGGTCCAGGCGTCGCGGAGTCCGCCCGCCCAGTCCGGCGCGGTCGGCAGCAGGGCCCAGTCGGCGAGGTCGTCACCGGCGGCGTCCGACGGGGACGGCAGCTCGTCCGGCTCGGGGAGTGGGTGTCGCGGTTCGGGCAGTGCCTGGGCTGCCCGCCAGAACGGGGTGAACACCTTGTACGGCTCACCCTGCCCGGTGCGGACCGTCCACGGTTCCCACAGCAGGGCGGCCGCGAAGCTGTGGGCCTCGATGCCGCGGTCGGTCAGGGAGGCCTTGATGCCGGCGTCGATGTCGCGCTCGACAGGACCGTACCGACGGTTCCAGAAGACCCCGTCGGCGCCGGTGTCCGCGACGAGCTGGTCGATGACGTCAGCCGCGGCACCCCGGCGCAGGACGAGCCGCGATCCGTGCTCACGCAGGTCGGCGTCGAGCGAGGCCAGCGAGTGGTGCAGCCACCACCGTGCGGCGGCGCCGAGCGGGCGGATGCCGGCGCTCTCGTCGTCGAGCACGTAGACGACGGTCAGGGCACCGCCGTGCTCCGTCCCCGCGCGGAGGGCCGGGTTGTCGGCGAGCCGCAGGTCGTCCCGCAGCCAGACCAGAGCGCCCGTCATGCGGAGGCGGTGTCGGTCGTGGCTCCGCGTCGTGCGGCCGGGAGCTCCCCGGTGGCGACGCGGAGCTTGGTGCAGAGGTCGGTGAGCGTCCGGAGCTCGGCGTCGTCGAGGCCGGCGCTCAGCTGCTCGGCGATGCTCGTGGCGTGCTGCACGGCGACGGCGCGGTAGACGTCGAACCCGTGTGGCGTCAGGGCGACGATGACCCCGCGCGCATCGGTCGGGTCCGGCTGCTTCTCGACGATGCCGCGGGTGGCGAGGCGATCGACCAGACGGCTGACGCTCGGCTGTGTCAGGAGGAGGTGCCCGGTGAGGTCGCGCATCCGGCAGCGGCGGCCCGGCTGCGTGGAGAGGTTGAAGCAGACGTCGTACTCGTTGAAGGAGATCTCGTCCCCCGGGAACTCGCTGTTGAGGTTCCGCATGACCGACACCTGGGCCCGGAAGAGGGCTTCCCACGCGGAGACGGCGACGGCCTTCTCGCTGCGGGTGGGGTCCGGGACGACGGTCCTGTCGTGCCCGAGCGTCCTGGAGTCCAGGAGTGTCGGCTCGTCCACGAGCGACTTGTCGTCCACGGTCGCGGTCCTCTCGGTCGGGTGGCTCACCACACTACCGACGGCATCGGACACTGGCCGGCCACGCCGCCGCCGGCCCGTCGGCGGCGCGGGCGGGGGAACGCACGAGGGCCGGTCGTCCTGGGGACGACCGGCCCTCTCCCTTGCACCAAGAGTGTCCTGCAATCACATTCCACAGCCGCTGCCACAGCAAACAACGACTGCAGAACCGACTGTATAACGAAGCGGTAACGGGCGCCAGCGCCAATCCGGTTCGTTGCCTGCGAGTTCCCTCGGAGCAGCGCGGGGAAAGGGCCGACGGCCGCGACGGACCGCCCCGTGCTCAGAAGAGGTCGGGCGACGGGGTGGAGGCGTAGCGGACGGCGACGTCGGCGTGGCGGTCGAAGCGGTAGCCGACGCCGCGGACCGTGCGGACGATCTCCTCGAACGCGCCGAGCTTCGAGCGGAGACGTCGGACGTGCACGTCGATGGTGCGCTCGTTCGGGGTCTCGTCCTCACCGTCGGACCACAGCCCCTCGATGATGGCCGAGCGGTCGACGGTGCGGCCCTCGCGGAGCACGAGGAACTGCAGCAGCTCGAACTCCTTGAACGTCAGCGGGGCGGCCTCGCCGTCGAGGGTGACGCGCTTGCGGGAGATGTCGATGACGACGCCGGTCTCCTCGGGCTCGGGCTTCTCGGCCTGCTTCCGCGCGGCGA
The DNA here is from genome assembly GCF_026544205.1 of Curtobacterium sp. GC_Cur_3. Classification (GTDB taxonomy): domain Bacteria; phylum Actinomycetota; class Actinomycetes; order Actinomycetales; family Microbacteriaceae; genus Curtobacterium. The sequence goes on along the minus strand of NZ_JALNUI010000023.1, from coordinate 61,794 downwards.
CGGCCGATCGGTCCTGCAGGGCGAGTCGGACGACGTCGACGTCGCGGCCCCCCGAGTGCTCGGCGGCCACGGCCACGGCGGCGTAGGTCTCCGCGGTGGGGACCAGCTGTGCGGTGAGGGCCTTGAGCTGCTCGACGACGGCAGCGAGCGTGGTGCCGGCCGCGGCGGCCTTCTCCTCGTCGATCCCGACGTACAGCGCGAAGCCGCGTGCCTCGGTGCCCTCGGGCAGGGCGCGGTTCCGCTGCGGGGCGACGACGGGGCTCGTCGGGATGGTGGTGCGCTCCGGCTGGACCACGGCGCGACGGGGGCGGATCGGCGTCACCGTGCCGAGGTCGATCGGCGCCGGTGCTGCGGCGCGGAGGGTGGTCCGGGGCTGGGTGATGATGAGCGACATGGCGGTTCTCCGTGCGGTGTGGCCGCGACTGCTCCCGCAGTACGGCCGGTGTCGAATGCGTCGTCCCGGGTGGCGTCCGCCGGACGGCGGGACGTGCACGGGCCCAGCGGTCCTGCTGCGGACCGGGGCTGGCCGGGGATGCGGGGGAACGACCTCGAGACGGGACGTGTCGCGTCGTCGGTGGTCGTCACCCGAGGATCACGCGCTCGCGACGGGGGTGGTGTCGCGGGGGATCCGGCTGGAACGGGTACCGGTCAGGCACACATTCGACAACGCATGACGGCCGTCGCCGGCATCATCATGCCGGTCGTCCCCACTGCCCCTGCGGAGGAGCACGCCTCGGAGAGGACGCGGGTGGACACGAGTGCAGTCATGGAGACGAGTATCAGCGGTATACCAACCCGATGTCAACCGTCCGACCGGACGGTGCGGTCGGGTCGGTCCGGTTACTCGGCCAGACCGTACAGGCGGTCGCCGGCGTCGCCGAGGCCGGGGACGATGTACCCGTTCTCGTCGAGTCGCTCGTCGAGCGCGCCGAGCACGATCGTGACGTCACGGTCGCCGACGGCTTCCTCGACGGCCTTGAGTCCCTCGGGTGCCCCGAGGATGCACACGCACGTGACGTCCTCTGCCCCGCGGGCGAACAGGAAGTCGATCGCCGCCGCGAGGGTGCCGCCGGTGGCCAGCATCGGGTCGAGCACGAAGCACTGGCGGTTCGACAGGTCGTCGGGCAGGCGCTCGGCGTAGGTCTGCGGCTCGAGGGTCTCCTCGTTGCGCGCCATGCCGAGGAAGCCGACCTCCGCCGTCGGGACGAGCTTGACCATGCCCTCGAGCATGCCGAGGCCCGCACGGAGGATCGGCACCACGAGCGGGCGTGGCTTCGCGATGGCGACGCCCATGGTCTGCGCGACCGGGGTCGAGATCGGCGTGGCCGTGACGCGGACGTTCCGGGTGGCCTCGTACGCGAGGAGCGTGACGAGCTCCTCGGTCAGGGCCCGGAACGTGGGCGAAGGCGTGGTCCGGTCGCGGAGCACCGAGAGCTTGTGCGTGATGAGCGGGTGGTCGGCGACGTGGACTCGCATAGGGTCGAGCGTAGCGTGCCCCGTGCCGACCAGCGGTCGCGGGCGTCACCGAGGAACCCCAGGAGGACCCGTGGAGCACCCCGCCGGCCGTCCGTACGTGGCGGCGATGGAACGGGCGCTCGAGGAGGCCCGGGCGTGCCTCGCCACCGGGGACGTCCCCGTCGGCGCCGTGGTGCTCGACGAACACGGCGCCGTGGTGGCGACCGGTCGCAACGAACGTGAGGCGACGCAGGACCCGACCGCACACGCCGAGGTCCTCGCGCTCCGAGCAGCAGCCGCCGCGACGGGGGACTGGCACCTCGACCGGCACACGCTCGTCGTCACGCTCGAGCCCTGCCCGATGTGCGCTGGTGCGGTCCTCGCGGCCCGGGTGCCCCGGGTGGTCTTCGGCGCGTGGGACCCGAAGGCCGGGGCGTCGGGCAGCGTCTACGACATCGCGCGTGACCGTCGACTGCCGCACCGGAGCGAAGTCGTGGCCGGGGTGCTGGAGGAGCAGTGCGCGGCGCTCCTGGACGACTTCTTCCGCGAGCGCCGCTGACGGCGCGAGCACCGCTGACGGCGCGAGAACCGCTGACGCCGAGCGCCGCTGACGCCGCGACCGCTCAGTCCGCCGCGCGGATCACGATCGCCTCGGTGGGCGGACGTGGCCCGGTGCGGAGCACGTCGGGTTCGACGTAGATGACCCGGGCGACCGGGACGGCCGCACGCACCCGCTGCTCGACGGTGTCGATGCCCGCGGCGACGTCCCCGAGGCGCCGGTCGCCGTCGACCGCGACCTTCACGCCCACCATGAGCTCGTCCGGGCCGAGGTACAGGGTCTTGATGTGGATGATCGACTCGACCTCGGGGCCGTCGAGCACGGCCGCCTTGATCGCCGTCACGTCCGCGGCGCTGGCACCCTCGCCGACGAGCAGGCTCTTCGTCTCGACGCCGAGCACGAGCGCGACGGCGATGAGCAGCACGGCGATGAGCACGGTGCCGATCGCGTCGAACACCCCGTTGCCGGTCAGGGCGGTGAGGCCGACGCCGAAGAACGCGAAGACGAGCCCGACCAGGGCAGCGGTGTCCTCGAGCATCACGACGGGGAGCTCCGGCGCCTTGGCCCGGCGCACGTACTGCACCCACGAGAGCGAGCCCTTGTTCGGCTTCGCCTCCTTCAGCGCGGTGCGGAGCGAGAAGCCCTCGAGCCCGATGGCGATGAGGAGCACCAGCATCGGCAGCCACCAGTTGTCGAGCGGGTGCGGGTCGGCGAACTTCTCGATGCCCTCGTAGAGCGAGAACACGCCACCGACCGAGAACAGGACGATCGACACGACGAAGGCGTAGACGTACCGCTCGCGGCCGTAGCCGAAGGGGTGTTCCTCGTCCGCTGCCCGTCGGGCGCGTCGGCCGCCGAGCAGCAGCAGGAGCTGGTTCGCGGAGTCGGCGAGCGAGTGCACGCCCTCCGCGAGCATCGACGCGGACCCGCTGATCGCGGCGGCGATGAACTTCACGATCGCGATGCCGACGTTCGCACCGAGTGCGGCGAAGATGGCCCGGTTGCCTCCGGAAGCGCTCACTGTGACCCCTGTCTCGAACCTGCTGCTCGATCCTACGGGCAGCCCGCTCGGTAGGGTCGGGCCATGACGATCGAACTGCCCCGCACCGCCCTCCTCGGCGTCGGTTCCATGTCCGGCGCGGTCCTCGACGGCCTCCTCGCCGCGGGTCTCGCCCCGGAGACGGTGGTCCTGACGACGAAGTCCGAGGCGTCCGCGGCGGCGCACCGGGAGCGCGGTCTCGACGCCCGTGCCAGTGACACGGACCCCGATGCGAACCGTGCCGCCGTGCGCGGGGCAGGCCTGGTGGTGCTCGGCGTGAAGCCGTTCGTGATCGGCGACCTGCTCGACGAGGTCGCGGGGGACCTCGACCCCGGCGCCGTCGTGGTGTCCGTCGCCGTCGGTGTCACGACGGCAGCGATGGAGGGTCGTGTGCCCGACTCCGTCCGTGTCGTCCGCGCACTGCCGAACACGCCGATCGGCGTGGGTCACGGGGTCACCGGCGTCAGCGGGGGCGCGTCCGCCGACGCCGCGGCCGTCGCCCTGGCATCGAGCGTGTTCGACGTGTCCGGCTCCGTGCTCGAGGTGCCCGAGGACCGCCTCGACGCCCTGTCCGCGGTGTCCGGCTCCGGCCCCGCCTACGTGTTCCTGCTCATCGAGCAGTGGCAGCAGGCCGCCGAGTCGCTCGGGTTCACGCCGGAGCAGGCCGAGACGATGGTGCAGGGCACGATGCGCGGCGCGGTCGAGCTCCTCGAGCGCTCCGGTCGTGCGCTGGCCGACCTCCGCCGGGCGGTCACGAGTCCGAAGGGCACCACCGAGCGCGCCGTCGCCGTCCTGCAGGAGGCCGACCTCGCCGCGACGCTCCGCCGCGCCGCGGACGCGGCCATAGCGCGTGCCGAGGAGCTGTCGAAGCTCTAGACGCGAGGCGGACTGGGCCCACGCCGCCGGTTCCCGACCGACGCGCCAGCGGCGGTCGGGCCGTGCCGGTGGGGGGAGGCTCGTGGCGGCGCCGCCACGAGCCTCCCGTCCGCCCTCTGGTCACTCCAGGGCGGCGAAGCGCTCCAGTGCCGAGGTCGAGCCGGACACGATGATCACGTCGTGCTCGCCGATCACGCTCTCCGGCGTCGCCGGCACGAACGGCTCGCCGGGCGGCTTGATGCCGAGGACCGTGAGGCCGAACCGGGTGCGGATGACGGTCGTGGCCAGGTCCTTCCCGCGCACCGTGCGGGGCGGGAACATCTTGACCACGGCGAAGTCGTCGTCGAACTCGATGAAGTCGAGCATCCGGCCGGACACCAGGTGCGCGGTGCGCTCGCCGGCCTCGCGCTCGGGGTAGACGACGTGGTTGGCGCCGATGCGCGACAGGATCGTGCCGTGCGAGCGGCTGATCGCCTTCGCCCAGATCTGCGGGATGCCGAGGTCGACGAGGTTCGCGGTGATGAGCACGCTCGACTCGAGGTCGCTGCCGGTGCCGACGACGGCGATCGGGAAGTCGCCAGCACCGATCTGCCGCAGGGCGTCGATGTCGGTGGCGTCGGCCTGCACGGCGTGCGTGACGCGGTCCGACCACTTCTGGACCAGGCCGGCGTCGGTGTCGACGACCAGGACCTCGCGGTCCTGCCGCTCGAGCTGGCCGGCGGTGGCGGCGCCGAAGCGGCCGAGGCCGATCACGAGCACCGGCGCGTCGTGGCTGACGGCGCCGAGCGGGTGCGGCGGGCGGGTTCGGTCAGCCAACGATCGGCCTCTCCTCGGGACGGCGGAACAGTTGCCGGCTCTGGCTGGCGGCCAGCGCTGCGGCGATGGTCACTGTACCGACACGGCCGAGGAACATCGTGGCGGCGAGCACGTACTTGCCGGATTCCGGCAGGTCGGCGGAGACGCCGGAGGACAGGCCGCACGTGGCGAAGGCCGAGATGACCTCGAACAGCACGCGGTCGAGCGACTCGTGCGTGATCTGCAGCAGGACGACCGTGGCGATGGCGACGATGGTCGCTCCCCACAGCACGACGGCGACCGCGACGCGGAGCACGTCGCTCGGGATCCGGCGACCGAAGGCCTCCATGCTCTGGCGCCCACGGGCCTCGGCCACCGCAGCCAGGAAGAGCACCGCGAGGGTCGTGACCTTGATGCCGCCGGCGGTCGACGCGGAACCGCCGCCGATGAACATGAGCATGTCCGTGACGAGCAGGCTCGACCCGTTCAGCTGGTCGAAGTCGACGAGGGAGAAGCCGCCCGAACGGGTCATCGTCGACAGGAACAGGGCCTGGAAGGCGGTGCGTCCGGCGCCCTCGCGGCCGAAGGTCGCCGGGTTCGAGGCCTCGAGCGCGATGTAGACGACCGCACCGCCGACGAGCAGGACGGCGCTCGTGGCGAGCGTGAGCTTGACGTGGATCGGCCACCGACGCGGGGTGCGGAGCTGCTTCGTCAGGGCACGGATGACCGGGAAGCCGATCGAACCAGCGACGACGCCGATCATCAGCAGGGTCAGGAACCAGTAGTCGTGGGCGAACGGGTCGAGCCCGCTGGCGTTCGGCGCGAAGCCGGTGTTCGTGAACGCCATCGCCGCGTAGTAGAAGGAGTCGCCGACCGCCGTCCAGAACGGCATCCCGGCGAGGAGCACCGACGGCAGGAGCAGCAGCCCGAGCACGATCTCGATCGACAGCGTGCTCACCGCGACCGTGGCGAGCAGCGTGCCGACCTCGCCGAGCCGCACGGCCTGGCCCTCCGGCACGGCGCCGTGGTGCGTGCGGAGCGGGTTCGAGTCCCCGGCGGCCATGAGCTTGGCGCGCAGCCCGAGCTTCCGCGTGACGAACAGGCCCAGGATCGACGCGAAGGTCAGCACGCCGACCGCGCCGATCTGCGTGCCGATGACGACGAGCGTCTTGCCGAAGACCGACCAGTGCGTCGCCATGTCGACGGTGGCGAGCCCGGTGACGCAGACGACGGACGCGGCGGTGAAGAGCGCGTCCGCGAAGTGCGTCGACTGCCCGTCGGCTGCCGCGAGCGGGGTCATGAACAGGGCCGTGAAGACGAAGACCAACGCGACGAAGACCACGATCGCCAGGCGTGACGGCGACGAGCGGAGGACCGTCCCGATGCGCGACGGACGCTTGCGACTCGGGGTCGGCGGGACCTTCGGGGCCTCCGTGCGATCGAGCATCGTATGCCTCCGAGGACATGGGCGGGACGCATCGCATGGTACATCCGCGGTCGGCCGGTTAGCCTCTCCCCATGGCCGACATCTTCAGCGTGGTCGCGGACCCGACGCGCCGGGAGCTCCTCGGGACGCTGCTCGCCGCGTACGGTTCCGACGCCACCGCGGGGGAGCTCAGCGTCGGGCAGCTCGTCGAGAAGCTCGGGGTCAGCCAGCCGACGGTCTCCAAGCACCTCCGCGTGCTCCGGGACATCGGCCTCGTCACCTCGCGAGAAGAGGGGCAGCACCGCTTCTACCGGCTCGACCCGGAGCCGCTGCTGCACATCGAGGAGTGGGTCATGCCGTTCACCGGCGCGGTCGACGCCGACGGCACCCCAGCCACCACCGCGTGGACGCCCGACGGGCAGCCCGTGTCGGTGCGGCGGAACGGCGTCGCGGGCAAGGCGACGGTGGAGGTCGGCATCGAACTCGGGCGGGTCATGGCCGAGGCCTCGCACCGCGCGACCGCCGCGTTCTCGGGTGCGCAGCAGGGCTGGGAACGGGTCGTGGAGACCTCGCGTCGGCGCTTCACGAAACGGCCCGACCAGGACTGACCCGGCAGCCTGGACACGGACCGCACGCGCCCCTACAGTTGCCAGTGACCACTCAGGTCACACCAATCTCCCGCGTCCAGATCAGAGCGCGAGCGACCGAAGGCGGACCATGGCCGGCAGTTTCGACGACGTCCGCTTCCTCACCGTCGCTGAGGTCGCCGAGATGATGCGCGTCTCGAAGATGACCGTGTACCGGATGGTCCACGCGGGGGAGCTCCCCGCGATCCGGTTCGGCCGGTCCTTCCGCGTGCCGGAGTCCGCCGTCGCCGAGGTCCTGCGCGGCGGGATCGCCGACGTCGGCTAGCGCCACCCGGCCCCGGCGAGTCGGCGCGTTCGACATCACAGTCGCGCTCCGGTAGCATCGGGCAGGTTGATTTTCCGCGGCTTCATCGGCCCGGTGTCCGTACATCACCATCAGTCCGAGCGAGGTCCACATGGGTTCTGTCATCAAGAAGCGTCGCAAGCGCATGGCGAAGAAGAAGCACCGCAAGCTCCTTCGCAAGACGCGCCACCAGCGTCGCAACAAGAAGTAAGTCGAAGGACTTGCCGCAGAAGCCCCGGTTCGCCGGGGCTTTCGCATTTCCCGGGCGGTCTACCCTGGACCCATGCCAGCCGTGACGCTCCTCACCAAGCCCGGATGCCACCTCTGCGACGACGCCAGACCGATCGTCGAGTCCGTCGTCGCCGCCCACCCCGGCGTGACGCTGACCGAGCGGTCGATCCTCGACGACGAGGCACTCCGGCTCGAGTACGCGGAGGACATCCCCGTCGTGCTCATCGACGGCCGGGTGCACAGCAACTGGCGCGTGGACGCCGCTCGACTCACGGCAGCGCTGGAGCGCGCCGGCAGTCACGCGTAGTCCGCGAGACAGCGAACGCCGCCTCCCGGTGTCGGGGGCGGCGTTCGCTGTGCACTGGGACGTGGTGCCTACGGGGTGAGGCGCGTCGGGCCGCGGAACAGGTAGGTGACCTCGCGGATCGACGGCTCGCCGAGCATGAGCATCAGCACGCGCGCCAGGCCCATGCCGAACCCGCCGTGCGGCGGCACGCCGTACCGGAAGAAGTCGAGGTACCAGCCGAGCTCGGCGGGGTCGAGGCCCTTCTCCTCCGCCTGCGCGGTGAGGACGTCGACGCGGTGCTCGCGCTGGGCGCCCGTGGAGATCTCGGCGCCGTTGAACAGCAGGTCGTAGCTGTTCGTGAGCGTCGGGTCGTCGGCGTGGCGCATGTGGTAGTACGGCCGGATCGAGGCGTCGTAGTCGGTGACGAAGACGAACTCGGAGCCGTGGTGCTCCTTGGCCCAGGCGGACACGCGGCGCTCGCCCTCGGGGTCCAGGTCGCCGTCGGCGCGGACGACGTCGTGACCGCTCTCGGCGACGATCGTGCGGGCCTCGGCCAGGGTCACGCGCGGGAACGGCGTGGACGGGACCTGCAGCTCGAAGCCGAAGACCTCCTGGATCGCGTCGCCGTACTTCTCCTTGACGGCCGTGATGCCCGCGACGAGGACCTCCTCGTGCATCGCCATGACGTCCTCGTGCGACTCGATCCACGAGAACTCGGCGTCGACGCTCGTGAACTCGGTCGCGTGGCGCGAGGTGAACGACGGGTCAGCGCGGAAGGCGTCGGCGATCTCGAAAACGGCACCGAAGCCAGCGGGCTGCGCCATCTGCTTGAAGTTCTGCGGCGACTGCGCCAGGTAGGCGGTCGTCTCGAAGTACTCGAGCTGGAAGAGCTCCGCGCGCGACTCGGACGCCGACGCCATCAGCTTCGGGGTGTGGATCTCGATGTAGTCGCGCTCGACCCAGTAGGTGCGGAAGGCATGCTCCAGCGTCGTCTGGATGCGGAAGATCAGGTTCTGCTTGCGGTTGCGCAGGTCGAGGAAGCGCCAGTCGAGGCGCTTGTCGAGCGAGGAGTCGTCCGCGATCGGCGTCTCCGGGATGGCGGCGCTGACGACGGTCAGTTCGCCGACCTTGACCTCGAGGCCACCGAGCTTGACGCGCTCGTCGTGCTTGAGCGTGCCGGTCACGTGGATGAAGGAGCCGTGCGCCAGACCGGAGATCGACTCCGTCGTGGCGAGCGCGGTCGCCGAGGCGTCGTCGCCCTCGACGGCTTCGCGCGTGGCGGGGTTGACGAGCTGGACGGCGCCGGTCTCGTCGCGGAGCACGACGAACTGCACCTTCTTCTGGTCGCGGACGGTCTCGACCCATCCGGCCACGGAGACGGGACCGTCGGGGAGTGCTGCGAGGTCGCTGATGCGGGTGCGTTCGATCACGGTCGTCGAGTCTACCGGGACGGGCGCGGCGGTCCATGTGCGCGGGATTGCTTCCCTCCACAGGTCGGCTCGCGTCGGTCGTTCTCCACCGATGCGGACGGGAGGCTCGGCTCGACCCGGGCGCTCCGTAGCGTTCTCGACGTGGCCGGGTCGCGAGCAGGGGAGGAGGTCCTCATGACGGCGGGGACCGAGGTGCTCGCGGCCTGGCCGCCCGCGGCGGTGGCGACGGTCGTCGCGGCGATCGGGACTGCGGCACTGAACGAGATCGGACTCCGAGCGTTCCAGGCGGTGTACGACATGCAGATCGCTCGCGATGAGGACGTGGTGTTCGTCACGATCGTGCAGCGAGACCGGCGGCGCTGGTCAGGGGAGGGTGGCGCGCAGGGTGCCGAGCGTGCCGATGAACTCCTCGGCCATGCCCGCCCGCTCGACGAGCTTCGCGTGCCGGGCTCGGGCGTCCTCGAGGAAGGCGTCGAGGCGCGCTGCCCGTGCGGCCGTGTCGTCCGCGTCGGCGCCCGGCAACCCGTCGACGATGCTGAGCAGGTCGCCCATCTCCTCGAGTGAGAACCCGAGGGGCTTCATCCGACGGATCACCAGCAGCCGCTCCAGGTCGCCGTCGGTGTAGACGCGGAAGCCGCCGGTGGTGCGGGCGCTCGGCACGAGCAGGCCGACCTCGTCGTAGTGCCGGATCGTGCGGAGCGACATCTCGGCGCGCTCGGCGAGTTCGCCGATGTGCATGGTCTGGGTCACGTCGGACATGGTGGCAGACCTCCTCCGGCGCGTGCGGGTCTGACTCTACCCTCACGTGACGGTAGAGTCGCCCGTGATGTCGACCACCGCGCACGCCCCGACCGTCCTCTCGGCCCTCCGCTCGCCCCGGCTGCTCTCGCGCGAGGTCCTCGCGGGGGTCGTCACCGCGCTCGCCCTCATCCCCGAGGCCATCTCGTTCTCCGTCGTCGCCGGCGTCGACCCGGCCGTCGGGCTGTTCTCCAGCGTCGTGATCGCCGTGGTGATCTCGATCGTGGGCGGCCGTCCGGCGATGGTCTCGGCCGCCGCCGGCTCGGTCGCGCTCGTGATCGCCCCGCTCGTCCGTGACCACGGCATCGACTACCTCGTCCCGACGATCGTGCTCGGCGGCCTGATGCAGCTCCTGCTCGGGTTCCTCGGGGTCGCACGGCTGATGCGGTTCATCCCGCGGAGCGTCAACGTCGCCTTCGTGAACGCCCTGGCGATCCTGATCTTCACCGCGCAGCTGCCGAACCTGCTCGGACCGGACGTCCCCCTCGTCGTGTGGCCGCTCACCGCCCTCGGTGTCGGCATCATCGTCGCCTTCCCGTTCCTGACCAAGGCCGTGCCCGCGCCGCTGATCGCGGTGGTCGTCATCACGCTCATCACGGTCGTGTTCAGCATCGCCGTGCCGACCGTCGGCGACGAGGGCGCGCTGCCGACGGCACTGCCCGGGTTCAACGGCATCACCGTGCCCCTCTCCTTCGACACCCTGACGACCATCGCGCCGTACGCGTTCGGCATGGCGATCGTCGGCCTCATCGAGACCCTCCTCACCGCGCAGCTCGTCGACGCGATCACCGACACGGGGTCGAGCAAGTGGCGGGAGTCGTGGGGGCAGGGCGTCGCGAACATCGCCTCCGCGTTCTTCGGCGGGACCGGCGGCTGCGCGATGATCGGGCAGACCGTCATCAACGCGAAGACGGCCGGTGCCCGCACGCGGATCTCCACCTTCGCGGCCGGCGCCTCCGTGCTGGTGCTCACGATCGTGCTGCACGACGTCGTCGCACGGATCCCGATGGCGGCGCTCACCGCGGTGATGCTCATGGTCTGCGTGGCGACGTTCGACTGGCACAGCATCCGCCCGCGCACGCTCCGTCGGATGCCCCTCGGTGAGACGGCGGTCATGGTGATCACGGTGCTGGTGGTCGTCGCCACGGACAACCTCGCGACCGGGGTGCTGGTGGGCGTGGTCCTCGCCGCCCTGGTGTTCGCCCGGCGGGTCGCGCACGTGGTTGAGGTCGTGCGGGAGCCCGTCGACGACCGGACCGTCCGGTACCGGGTGCGCGGGGCGCTGTTCTTCGCGTCGTCGAACGACCTCGTGACGCGCTTCTCCTACGCCGACGACCCGGAGCACGTCGTGATCGACATGTCCGAGGCCCACGTGTTCGACGCGAGCACGGTCGCCGCCCTCGACGGCATCGAGCAGCGGTTCGCCAAGCACGGCTCCAGCGTCGAGGTGGTCAACCTGAACACGGGCTCGGTCGCGCTGCACGGCAGGCTCTCCGGGCACCTCGACTGAACGGTCCCGAAGCCGTGGATCCGCTGGGCGGGCAGTGGGGTCGGTGGATCGACCTACACTGGAACCCATGCCCGCGACCCGAATCCACCTCGTGCGACACGGCGAGGTACACAACCCGGACCGTGTGCTCTACGGACGGCTCCCGGGCTTCGGACTGAGCGACCTCGGCGCCCGCATGGCTGCCGCGTCCGCGACCGCGTGGAAGACCGCGGGCGTCGACGTCCGCCGGATCGTGGCCTCGCCGCTCCAGCGCACGCAGGAGTCCGCGGCGCCGTGGTCCGAGCTGTACGGGCTCGACGTCGCCCTCGACGAGCGGCTCATCGAACCGACGAACCGGTACGAAGGCCAGCCGCCCGGGTTCACGAAGCGCTCGGTCCGTCGCCCGGCCGAGTGGCCCTGGATCGCGAACCCCTGGCGTCCCAGCTGGGGTGAGGCCTACGAGTCGATCGCGAACCGCATGGTCGCCGCGATCACCACCGCCTGGGAGAGCGTCGACGACGGCGACGTCGTCCTCGTCAGCCACCAGCTCCCGATCTGGATGGTGCACCGCCGACTCGCGGGGGAGCCCCTGTGGCACGACCCGCGCAAGCGCCGTTGTGACCTGTCGAGCATCACCACCCTCGAGCGTGTGCCCGCCACCTCGAGCGGTCGGTTCACCGAGGTCGGGTACGCGGACCCCGCGCTGGAACTGCGCGCGTCCGCGATCGACGAAGGAGCAGTGTGACCGTCAGCAGCATCAGGAAGCGTCTCCTCGTGGTCGGTGCGACGGCCCTCGTCTCCGCCCTCGCCCTGACCGGGTGCTCCGGCGGTGGCGACACCCTGGCGAAGCAGTACGGCAACGGCACCACGCAGAACTACATCTCAGGCGACGGCGCGGTGACCGAGGTCTCCGCGAAGGACCGCAAGGACACGGTGGACTTCTCCACGAAGGACTCCGACGGCAAGCGCGTCTCGTCGAAGGCCCTGCGCGGCAAGGTCGTGGTGCTGAACTTCTGGTACGCCAGCTGCCCGCCCTGCCGTGCCGAGGCGAAGTACCTCAGCACGGTCCAGGCGAAGTACGCCGACCAGGACGTCCAGTTCATCGGCGTCAACGTCCGTGACCAGGCCGCCACCGCCGCCGCGTTCGAGCGCACCTTCAAGGTCGACTACCCGACGGTGCTCGACGCGGACAAGGGCACCATGCAGCTCGCGCTGTCCGGGCAGATCGCGCCGAACGCCGTCCCCGCGACGATCGTCCTCGACACGAAGGGCCGGGTCGCCGCACGCGTCCTCGGCGCCGTCGACGGCACGAGCATCCTCGACACCCTGGTCAGCGACGAGCTCAAGGCGTCCTGACCCCATGAGCGGCAACCCCTTCTCCGACGCGATCCTCAGCGGGCAGATGCTCGTCGCCCTCCCGGTGGCGCTGCTCGCGGGGCTCGTGTCGTTCCTGTCGCCGTGCGTCCTGCCGCTCGTCCCCGGGTACCTCGGGTACGTCAGCGGCATCGCGGACGCCGGTCGTCGGGGCCGCGGACGCGTCGTCCTCGGGGTGCTGCTCTTCGTGCTCGGCTTCACCGCGGTGTTCGTGGCCTACACGACCGTCTTCGGCGCGCTCGGCTTCTGGCTGGTGCGCTGGCGCGACGTGATCACGCAGGTCCTCGGCGTCGTGGTGATCCTGATGGGCCTGGTGTTCATCGGCCGGTTCACCTTCCTGCAGCGCTCGCTGAAGCCCTCGTGGACCCCGGCGACCGGGCTCGTCGGCGCTCCGCTGCTCGGCATCGTGTTCGGCCTGGGCTGGACCCCCTGCCTCGGCCCGACGCTCGCCGCCATCAACCTGCTCAGCGTGCAGTCGGGCAGCGCCTGGCAGGGCATGTGGCTCGGCATCGCCTACTGCCTCGGGCTCGGCATCCCGTTCCTGCTCGTCGCCCTCGGCGCCGGGTGGGCAGCCGGAGCGATCCGCGCCGTGAAGCGCCACATGCGCACCGTCAACATCATCGGAGGATCCATCCTGATCGTCATCGGCCTGCTCATGGTCACCGGCATCTGGTCGGCCGTCATGTCGAGTGCCGGGGCGGTGATCCAGAGCTTTGTCCCCGCGGTCTGACCCCACGAACGACGTCACGGGCACCGACGAGTCCGGCGCAGACGTCGCCTCCGACCCGCAGCGGCCGTCTGACCACGTCGACGGCACCGCACAGGCGGCGTCCGACGGCGTGAACCAGCCGAAGCTCGGCGTGCTCGGCTACGTCCGGTACTTCTGGCGCCAGCTCACGAGCATGCGCACGGCGCTGTTCCTGCTGATGATGCTCGCCCTCGCGGCGATCCCGGGCTCGCTCGTGCCGCAGCGCACCGCGGACCCGAACGGTGTCGTGCAGTACAAGGCCGACCACACCACGCTGTACCCGATCCTCGACAAGCTCCAGGTCTTCGACACCTACACCTCCGTGTGGTTCTCGGCGATCTACCTGCTGCTCTTCGTCTCCCTCATCGGCTGCATCATCCCCCGCACGCGGCACCACTGGCAGGCCCTCCGGACGCGTCCCCCGAGGACCCCGGCGCGTCTGACGCGACTCGCCGGCTTCCGCAGCGCGGCCGTGCAGCGCGACACCCTGACGGACGGTGGCAGCGAGCCGGACGCGGCCACGAGCCTCCCGTCGGTCGACCACGCGATCTCGCGCGCCACCGCGATCCTGAAGCGCTCCGGGTACCGGGTCGAGCGCTTCGGCGACTCGGTGAGCGCGGAGCGCGGCTACCTCCGCGAGACCGGCAACCTGGTGTTCCACGCGGCGCTGGTCGGGGTCCTGGTGGCCGTCGGCATCGGCGGCGGGTTCGGGTACACCGGACAGCGCCTGCTGGTGGAGGGCCAGACGTTCTCGAACGTCCTCGGGTCCTACGACTCGTTCAACCCCGGTCGCTGGTTCCAGCAGACCGACCTCAAGGGCTACAACCTGACGCTCGACAAGTTCGTGACCAAGTACGAGGAGCACAACCTCAACGCCCTCGGGCAGGCGCTGGACTACTCGGCGACCGTGACGAGCCGGGAGAAGGGCGGCACCCCGAAGACGACCCGCCTCGGCGTGAACGACCCGCTGTCGATCGGCGGCACCAACGTCTACCTCCTCGGCAACGGCTACGCGATGCAGGTCACCGTGCGCGACGGCGACGGCAACGTCGCACTCAAGGACGTCGTGCCGTTCCTGCCGGCTGACGCCAACTACACCTCGACCGGCGTCATCAAGGTGCCGGACGCCGCCCCGACGCAGCTCGGCATGGTCGGGTTCTTCTACCCGACGGCCGTCAAGCAGGCCTCCGGAGCGTTCTCGTCGTCCTACCCGGACACGGAGAACCCGGTGCTGAGCCTGCAGGTCTACACGGGTGACCTCGGCCTGGACGACGGCGTGCCGCGCAGTGTCTACCAGCTCGACACCAAGGGCCTGAAGCAGATCGCCGGGACGAAGGCCGACGCAGCCAGCGTCCAGCTCAAGCCCGGGCAGTCCAAGACCCTGCCCGACGGTGCCGGCTCGATCACGTTCGACGGCGTCAAGCGCTACGTGTCGCTCGACGTCCACCACGACCCCTCGCAGCTGTGGGTCGGCGGGTTCGCGATCCTCAGCGTCCTCGGGCTGCTGACCTCGCTGTTCGTCCCGCGCCGTCGCGTGTGGGTCAAGGCGGTGCCCCGGAACGGTTCCGACCAGGGCGAGTACGACCTCGAGTACGCGGGCCTGGCCCGCGGCGAGGACCCCAACCTCGAGCGCGCCGTCGCCGAGATCGCCAACCGGCACTTGTCGGACCTCGGAGTTAGGATGCCCTCGTGAATGACATGACTGCGAACCTCGCGACCTACTCGGTCGTCCTCACGTACTCGGCGATGGCCGTCTACGTGATCGCGTTCATCTCGTTCGCGCTGGACATGGCCAAACGCTCCGGTGACGTCCGCGTCGCCGAGGGCGCCGACCGCGGCGCGGACGTCGCTGCGACCGCGTCGAAGCGGCAGGCCAAGACCGTCGCCACCGTGCAGGGCGGCACCGTCGTGCTCGAGCGCGTCGAAGCCCCCGTGAAGTCCGGCTCCGGTCGTGGCGGCGGCTCGCGGTTCGAGCGGGTCGGCATGGCGATGACGATCCTCGCGCTCGTGCTGCACGTCGGGGCGGACGTCCTCCGGGGCATCGCGGCCGACCGTGTGCCGTGGGGCAACATGTTCGAGTTCTCCCTCACGGGCACGGCGCTGATCATCGCGATCTTCCTGCTCGTGCAGCTCTGGCAGAACCTGAAGTTCCTCGGCGTCTTCATCACCGGCCTGACGATCATCCTGCTCGGCATCGCGACGGTGAACTACTACGTCCCCGTCGTCCCGCTGCAGCCCGCCCTGCAGTCGTACTGGCTCGTCCTGCACGTGTTCGTCGCGATCTCCGGCACCGGGTTCTTCGCGCTCGGTGCGGGGCTCGCGGTCTCGCAGCTCGTCCAGACCTACCGGCTCGGCCACAGCGGAGCGGCGAAGAAGCTCCGCTTCATGGAGACGCTGCCCGACGCCGACCGGCTCGAGGTCCTGACCTACCGCGTCCTGCTCGTCGGCTTCGTGCTGTGGACCTTCACGCTCATCGCCGGTGCCATCTGGGCCGAGCGTGCCTGGGGTCGCTACTGGGGCTGGGACACGAAGGAAGTCTGGACGTTCATCATCTGGGTCATCTACGCGGGCTACATCCACGCCCGTGCGACCCGCGGCTGGCGGGGTGCGCGGTCGTCGTGGCTGGCGCTCATCGGCTTCGGTGCCGTGATGTTCAACTTCTCGGTCGTCAACGTGTTCTTCAAGGGGCTGCACAGCTACTCCGGTCTGTGAGTCGCCGCTGACGCGTCCTCCCAGGAGGCCCGGTGCAGGTCCGCCTCGCACCGGGCCTCCGGCGCGTCCGGGGTCTGGTTCGGTCTCCGTGTCGGCGTCCGGCGTTGGCGCGTGCTGAGATCGCACTCCGTGTCGGCTCCCGGTCGCCGGAGGCGACACGAAGTGCGATCTCACCGGGCGCTGCGCGCTGCGGGCGCTGCGGGCGCTGCGGGCGCTGCGCCCGGTGCACCGCGCGATGCGCGTTGGCCGGCGGCCCGGACGCCCCGGCCCGCGCCCAACGGTCGCGACACCCCGTCAGTCGGAGGCCGACCGGCCGCCGATCGTCGGTCCGCTGGCGCTGGACCGACGGTCGGAGACCGCTCGACGGACCTGAGCGGGGTGTCGTGACCGCTCGCGAGTTCGACGGTCGGGAGCCGGAGCGCGCGCAGCGCGCACCGCACACGCTGTCCCGTCCCGTCCCGTCCCGTCCCGTGAGATCGCACTTCGTGTCACCTCAGCGTCGCCGGAGGCGACACGAAGTGCGATCTCACCGGGGATGGGGCGGGTGCATGCGCCGGGCGCGCTACGCGCCGCCGCCCGCGCTACGCGCCGGCGCCCGCGCTACGCGCCGGCGAGCAGCGCGTGCACGCGCTCCAACCGGCCCCGCCACCACGCCGCCCGCTCGGGCGCGGCTCCGAACCGGGCCACGAGCTCGGGTGAGACGTCGACGCGACGGACGGCGATCCTCCCGGCTGCGGGCAGGAGCGGCGCAGCGGTGACGTCGCCCTCGAACATCACACCGGTCCCGAGCCCCGCGGCGTAGCCCGGGGACATCGCCGACGCGGCGAGGAACGCCCCCATCCCGAGCCCGACCGACGTGTCGAGCGCGCTGGACACCACGCAGGGCAGGCCGGCCTCGGCGATGACGGCCTGCGCCGCGGTGATGCCGCCGAGTGGCTGCGCCTTGACGACGAGGACGTCGGCGGCTCCGGCCCGGGCGACGGCGAGCGGGTCCGAGGCCCTGCGCACGCTCTCGTCCGCAGCGATCTGCACGCCGAGTCCGTCGATCCGGCGTCGCAGCGCTGCGAGTTCGGGGACCGTGCGGCACGGTTGTTCGGCGTACTGCAGGTCGAAGGGCGCCAGCCGTTCCAGCGCGACGACGGCCTCGTCCACGCTCCACAGCCCGTTCGCGTCGATGCGCACCGCGGCGTCCGGGCCCATCACGCGCCGGACCTCGGCGACCCGGGCGACGTCGTCCTCGACCGTGGTGCCGGGTTCGGCGACCTTGACCTTCGCCGTCGTGCAGCCGGGGTACCGCGCGAGCAGGTCCGCGACGGCCGAGGGTGTGATCGCCGGCACCGTGGCGTTGACCGGAACGGAGTCAGCGGCGGCCTCGTGCTCCGTCCAGCCGAAGTCGATCGCAGCGCGCAGCCAGGCGGTGGACTCCTGGTCGTCGTACTCGACGAAGGGCGAGAACTCGGTCCAGCCGGCCGGGCCGCGGAGGACGAGGGCCTCGCGGACGGTGATCCCGCGGAACCGGACGCGCATCGGGAGGGCGACCACGTGCGCGTCGGCGAGCAGGTCGGTGAGAGCAGGAAGTGACGGGACCACGTCCCCATCCTCCCAGCGTCGCCGCCTCCCGGTGCCGTCCGGAGGGCCTCGATCGGCGCTCGACTGCTGCCCAGCGGACCTCACGGTTCCTCGGAGGGGACCGCCAGCGCGGGGCATTAGCATGCATCGGTCGGCCCCGGTCGACCGCAGCCATGACGACAGAAGGAGGCTCCGTGACGCCAGATCCGCATCAGCGGTCGTCACGAAGCCCGTCGTCATCCCGAGCAGCGAAGGCTCCGGCAGCCAGGACGCCCGCCACGAAGGCACGGGCTGCAGCACGAGCCTCGGCGGCGCGGACCGCGCCCTCGTCGGGGACCGACGAGTTCGCCCGGCTGATGCGGAACAACACCGTCGACGTCCGCCAGCAGCAGGCATCGGCCCGGCGTCAGCGCAAGAGCCCCCTGGCCGGCAAGCTCGCCCTCGGCCTCGCGGTCGTGTCCGCCGCGGTCGACGCCAGTGCCTTCGCGGTCTACATGGGCGGCGACACCACCTTCGCGTTCGGCATCTGCTTCGTCGTCGTGTTCCTGACCCTGATCGCCGCGATCCTCGGGTTCATCGCCGCCGTCGGTGGGCTCGGTCGCTGGTACGGCGCGATCGGCGTCGTCCTGGCGTTCTTCGCCAACCCGGTGATCCTCATCGTGCTCGTCGTCATGGTGGCCCCGGAGCTCCTGACCGACATGAGCTCGTAGACCGCAGGACCCTCCGGCGAGCGGCAGTACCGTGGGGGCATGCCCGCTCCCGTCTCCGACCTGTTCGACCCCGACGTCTGGACCGAGGCCCCCGTGGCCGCCTCCTTCACGGACATCACCTACCACAAGCACGTCGACCACGGCATCGTCCGGGTGGCCTTCGACCGGCCCGAAGTCCGCAACGCGTTCCGTCCGCGCACGGTCGACGAGCTGTACCGAGCCCTCGACGACGCCCGCCAGGACCCCCGCGTCGGCGTCGTCCTGCTCACCGGCAACGGGCCGAGCCCGAAGGACGGCGGCTGGGCGTTCTGCTCGGGCGGCGACCAGCGCATCCGTGGCCGGAGCGGCTACCAGTACGTCGGCGACGAGGGCGCACCGCCGGAGGGCGTCGACCCCGCGGCCGCGCAGGCCTCGATGGGCCGCCTGCACATCCTCGAGGTCCAGCGCCTCATCCGGATGATGCCGAAGGTCGTCGTCGCCGTGGTGCCGGGCTGGGCGGCAGGCGGCGGGCACTCCCTGCACGCGATCTGCGACCTCACGATCGCCAGCGCCGAGCACGGGAAGTTCAAGCAGACCGACGCGGACGTGGGCTCGTTCGACGGCGGGTACGGCAGCGCCTACTACGCCAAGCAGATCGGCCAGAAGCTCGCGCGGGAGGTCTTCTTCCTCGCCGAGGAGTACTCCGCCCAGCGCGCGTACGAGATGGGCGCCGTCAACAAGGTGGTGCCGCACGCGGACCTCGAGCGCGAGGCGATCCGCTGGGGCGAGACCATCCTCGGCAAGTCGCCGACCGCGATCCGGATGCTCAAGTACGCCTTCAACGCCGTCGACGACGGGCTGGTCGGCCAGCAGGTCTTCGCCGGTGAGGCCACCCGCCTGGCGTACGGCACGGACGAAGCCGTCGAGGGCCGCGACTCCTTCCTCGAGAAGCGCGCCCCCGAGTGGACGTCCTTCCCCTGGCACTACTGATGCCCCGGCCACTGGTCGCGCTGGACGCGTCCGACCCGCTGGCCGTGCTGCGCGGCCTGGAGGCGGCACTCGCCGGCGGCCCCGCACTGCTGCCCCTCGACCAGGACGCCCCGGCGCTGCCGACACCGCCACCGGCAGACGTGCAGCAGCGGGTCGCCCTCGTCGTGACCACGAGCGGGTCCACCGGCACCGGCAAGCGGGTGGCGCTGTCCTCGGAGGCGCTCCTGGCCGGAGCCGCCGCCGCCGACGCGGCGCTCGGCGGACCGGGCGGCTGGGTGCTCGCGCTGCCGACGCACTACATCGCCGGCCTCAACGTGCTGACGCGGTCGATCACCGCGGGCACGGCACCCAGCGTCGTCGCACCCGGGCACTTCACGGCGACGGCGTTCGCGGAGGCGGCCGAGCGGCTCGTCACCGGGCCGGCGGCACCGCGGCGGTACACCGCGCTCGTCCCGGTGCAGCTCGCCCGGGTGCTCGACGACGAGCGTGCCGCGAGGGCACTCGCCGGCTTCGACGCGGTCCTCGTCGGCGGGCAGTCCACCCCGGCGCCGCTCCGGGCACGGGCCGTCGAAGCGGGCGTCCGGGTGGTCACGACGTACGGCGCCAGTGAGACGAGCGGCGGCTGCGTCTACGACGGCGTGCCGTTCGGGACCGTCCGCACGGAGCTGGTCGACGGCGAACTGCAGCTCGCCGGCCCGATGCTCGCCGAGGGCTACCTCGGTGACGACGACCGGACCGCGTCGACCTTCGTCGTGCGGGACGGCCTGCGGTGGTACCGCACGAGCGACGCCGCCGAGGTCGAGGACGGCCGCGTCCGGGTGCTCGGTCGGCTCGACGACGTCGTGATCTCCGGCGGTGAGAAGGTCCCGCTCGGGGCCGTCGAACGGCTCGTCCGGGAGCTCCCGGGCCAGGACGGCGCCGTCGTGACACGACGCTCGTCGGGGGAGTGGGGTGAGGTCCCCGTCGTCGTGACGGCCGTTCCCCTCGACCTCGAGCGGGTCCGTGACCACGTCGGGACCACCCTCGGTCGGGCTGCGCGCCCGGCGGCCGTGGTCCTCGTGGACGCGGTGCCGATGCTCGCGTCCGGCAAACCCGACCGTCGGGCAGTCCGCGCCGTCGCCGATCCGGACGCCTGACGCCGGTACGCTTGGCGGTCGTGGCACGAGCGAAGAACACGACCCAGAAGAAGGGCCGCTCCGGCAACCCGGCGAAGGCCGCGGCACCGGCACGGACGAAGCGACGCGCGACCGCGAGCGACTGGATCGGCGGCGCCCGCCTCCGCACCCTGACGCTCGGTGTCGTCCCGGTCGTCCTCGGCACCGCCGTCGGCTTCGTGGACAGCGGCACGACCGGCGACTTCGGGACCTACCTGCGGCAGGACGGCCACCTCGCGCTGGCGATCCTGGCGCTGCTCGTCGCACTCTTCCTGCAGATCGGCGTCAACTACAGCAACGACTACTCGGACGGCGTCCGCGGCACCGACGAGTTCCGGGTCGGCCCCGCACGTCTCACCGGGGCCGGTCTGGCCGCTCCGCGCACGGTGCTCACCGTCGCGCTGACGTTCTTCGGGCTCGCCGCGGTCGCCGGGATCGTCATCGTGGTGCTCACACAGCTGTGGTGGCTGCTGCTCGTGGGCGCGGCCGCGATCGTCGCCGCGTGGTTCTACACCGGTGGCAAGAAGCCGTACGGGTACAACGCCCTCGGCGAGGTCTTCGTGTTCGTCTTCTTCGGCCTGGTCGCGGTGCTCGGCACGCAGTACGTGCAGATCCGCGAGGTCACGGCCAGCGGGTGGGTGGCTGCCGTCGCGGCGGGGTTCTTCGCCTGCGCGGTGCTCATGGTGAACAACATCCGCGACATCGACGAGGACCGGCTCGCCGGCAAGCGGACCCTCGCGGTCCTGCTCGGCCGCCCCGTGGCCCGCGCGCTGTACGGCGTCTTCCTGATGCTGCCCTACGTCGCGCTGCTCTGGTTCGTGCTGCTGTACTTCCGGTCCGGCTTCACGTACTTCACGCTGCTGCTCGCCCTGCCGGCGCTGGTGATCGGCGTCACGTCCAGGAAGCCGCGCGAGCTCATCACCGCGCTGCAGCTGTCGTCGTTCTCGGCGCTGGCGTACGGCGTGGTGCTCGCGATCACCCTGGCCGTCCAGCCGTAGCGAGCCAGCCAACCAGCGCAGTCAGCGCAGCGACGGAGCAGCCGGGCCGGCGCTCAGTCGGCCGTCGGGTGCTCCCGACGCTCCGCGTGGCGTTCCGCGTCCGACACGGGCCGCGCCGCGGGGGCGTCGGTGTCCTCGGCGTCGACGAAGTCGTCCTCGAAGTCCGAGTCGGCGTCGTGGTCCGGACGCACCCGTCGAGTGGCCAGGCTCGTGGTCACGCGGTCGCGGAGCCGAGGCAGGGCGATGTAGGACACGAGCAGTCCGATGAGGGCCGCCCCGATGGTCGCCCAGTACCAGGGCAGCCCCACCACGAACAGGACGACGAGCGCCGCCGCGAAGATGCCGAGCCGGGCGAGGGTGTACACGAGCCACGCTTTCACCCGGCAAGTCTACGGACGCGTGACCATGAGTCGGGTCACAGAATCCCGACCTAGACTCCCCGCATGGTCCGTCTCTGGCTCGTCGTCGTCGTCGCCGCCGTGGCGTTCACGGTCTACGCGGTCATCGACTGCGCGACGATGCCGCGGCCGCGGATCCGGTCGCTGCGACGCGGACTCTGGATCCTGCTGATCATCATCCTGCCGGTGCTCGGCGCGGTCCTCTGGTTCCTGCTCGGTCGTGCGCCCGCCGCTCCGGAGCGCGTGGCCCGGTACCGTGGTCCCGAAGACGACCCGGACTTCCTCGGCGAGCAGGCTCCCGAGCGGCCCCGCACGGACAAGGACCAGGACGACGTCACCCTCCGAGATCTCGAAGACCAGTTCCACGACACCGACGACGACGGCCGCGCCGATCGCTGACGGCGACCCCGCGGCGGGCACGGCGTCCGACGGGCGCACGGCGTCCGGCAGCCCGGCGTCGGACTTCGCCCTCGCGATGCTGCAGGAGTTCGCATCCGCCGGGGTCACCGACGTGGTCGTCAGCCCCGGATCCCGGTCGCAGGCGCTCGCCCTCGCCGCGGTCGCCCTCGAGCGCGCTGGCGGCATCACCGTGCACGTGCGGCTCGACGAGCGGACGGCCGGGTTCTTCGCACTCGGGCTCGCCGTCGAGAGCGGGCGGCCCGCAGCGATCGTGACGACCTCGGGCACCGCGGTCGCGAACCTGCACCCCGCCGTCCTCGAGGCCCACCACTCCGGCGTGCCGATGATCGTCCTGTCCGCCGACCGACCGGGGGAGCTCCGCGGCATCGGGAGCAACCAGACCACCGTGCAGCCGGGGATATTCGCGTCCGCGGTGTCCTTCGTCCGTGAGGTCGAGGCCCCCACCGCCCACGGCGTCGACGCCTCCACCCGCCAGACGCTGCGCGAACTCGTCCGCCAGACCGTCGCGGCCGCTGCGGGACACACCGGACAGCCGGGTCCGGCGCAGGTCGACGTCGCCTTTCGTGAGCCCCTCTCGGCGACGCTGACCGACGTCGAGGGCGTGCCGGACGACGCGATCGACCTCGACTTCGCCCGTCGCCGGGTCCACACCGGGCTGCCCGTCGCCGAGCTCACGCCCGACGACGACCCCGGCACCGTGGTGATCGCCGGGCACGAGGCCGGCGAGGACGCCGAACGGATCGCGTGGGAGCTCGGTGCGCCGCTGCTGGCCGAGGTGTCGAGCGGGGCGCGCTTCGGGCGGAACCTCGTCGTCGCCTACCGCGAGCTCCTCCGCGACCCGGACTTCGGCGGGCGCGTCCACCGTGCCGTCGTGCTCGGCCACCCCACCCTCTCCCGGGAGGTCCCCGCGCTCCTGCAGCGCGCCGACGTCGAGGTGGTGACCGTCCGCGGGGCGGGAGCCGACCCGTTCGACCCGAGCCGAGCCTCCCGGCTGGTCGCCGACGTCCGCGTGACGGGCCGGACCGCACCGACGCACCGCGCCTGGGTCGGGCGCTGGGTCGCCGCCAGCCGGACCGCGCTCGGGGACGGCGACGCCGGTCCTGACCTCGGCGCCAAGCGGTCCGAGGACCGCGTCGAGCGCAACCGGTTCCTCAAGGACGAGGTCGCGCTGCGCCGCCGCCCCGTCGACCGCGCCATGCTCGCCGAGGCTGTCTGGGGCGTCACGTGGCCGCACGACCGGCTCGTGCTCGGCGCGTCGCAGATCATCCGGGTCGCCGACGGCCGCGTGCTGGGCAAGAAGATCCGCGTGCACGCCAACCGCGGGCTCGCCGGCATCGACGGCACCGTCTCGACCGCGCTCGGGATCGCCGCAGCACTCGAGCGCACCTCGGCGGCGGTCGGCACGACACGCGTCCTGCTCGGTGACCTGACCCTGCTGCACGACGTCGGTGCCTTCGTCACCGGCACCCACGAGCCCACCCACCGCGTCCAGGTCATCGTCGGGAACGACGACGGCGGGGCGATCTTCCGCGGGCTCGAGGTCGCCGAGACGACCCCGCCCGAGGACATGGCACGCATGATGACCACGCCGCAGCACGTCGACGTCGAGCGTGTCGTGACCGGGCTCGGGTGGGAGTACCGCCGGGCCGCGACGTGGGGCGACCTCGAGCGCGTCCTGACCGACCCCGCCGAGCGCGTCGTCATCGAGGTCCCGCTGGCCGACTGACGCGCGCGGTGCGAGGTTGGCCACCCGGTGCGCGCCCGTCGGCCCGCACGGGGTGACCGATCTCGCACCAGCCGGGGGACCGCGCACGGTGCGAGGCGGCTGCTGCCGCTGCGGACGGGAGGCTCGGTGCCGGACCGGCACCGAGCCTCCCGGCCGGTGGAGCGCAGGTCAGCGCGTGCCTGCGCGCGTGGTGCGAGGTCGGCCACCCGGTGCGCGCCTGTCGGCCCGCACGGGGTGACCACGCTCGCACCAGCCGGGGGACCGCGCACGGTGCGAGGCTGCTGCCGCTGCTGCCGCCGCCCCGCCCCGCCCGCTACGCGAGCGCGTCGCGGATCGGGCGGAACTTCAGCGCGGTCTCGGCGACCTCGCGCGCCGGGTCGGACCCGGCGACGATGCCCGCGCCCGCCCACGCGGTGACGGTGCCGTCCTCGTCGATTTGGGCGCTGCGGAGCGCGAGCATCCACTCGCCGTCACCGGACGCACCGAACCAGCCGACCGGGCCGGCGTAGCGGCCGCGGTCGCCCCCTTCGAGCTCGGCGACGAGGCGGACGGCGACGTCCGTCGGGGTGCCGGCCACGGCGGCGGTCGGGTGCAGGGCGTCCGCGACGTCGAGCGAGGTGGTGCCGACCGGGAGCGTCGCCTGGACGTCGCTCGCGAGGTGCCAGAGGTTCGGCAGCTGCAGGCGGAAGGGCTCAGGGTCCACGCGGAGGTCCGTGGCGAGGGGCCGCAGGGCGTCGACCAGGCTCGCGATGGCGAAGGTGTGCTCCTGGACGTCCTTCGCGCTCCCGGCGAGGGCCTCGGCCGCCGCACGGTCGGACAGCGGGTCGCTGCCTCGCGCGGCGCTGCCGGCGAGCACCCGTGCCGTGAGCCGGGTGCCGTCGGTGCGGGCGAGCGTCTCCGGTGTCGCCCCGACGAGCCCGTCGACGGCGAACGTCACGCACTGGGGGTAGGTCGCGGCGAGGTCGAGCAGGAGCGCACGCCGATCGGCCCCGGCGGGCAGCGTCCCCACGAGGTCGCGTGCCAGGACGACCTTGCGGGCGTCGCCGGCGGTGATGCGGCGGACGGCCTCGGCGACCGACGCGGCGTAGGCGTCCTCGTCGATGCGGCCGGGGCCGAGGGCGACGGAGAGGTGCCCGCCCACCTGGGGGACCGGGACGGACGTCCTGGTGAAGGCGAGCGGCTCCGGGTCGACGGTGGTGTCGACCGCGGTCAGCCAGGCCTTGCCGCGCCGACGTCCGACGACGACCCGCGGGACGATGAGCACGCTCGTGGCGGCGGAGTCGTCGGCGAACGCGAACGAGCCGAACGCGACGAGCCCGGAGCCGCGGAGCTGCACCGGGTCGTCCACCTGCGCGGTCGCGACGATCGAACGCCAGACACGGGCGGCGTCACGCATCCGCTCGGGACCGGAGAACTCGTACCGGACGGCCTCACCGATGCCGACGATGCCGTCCCCGTTGCGCACGAACGCGAGCGGCTGGTCGGGGAGCGTGTGGCGGAGCACGGCGCCCGGGTCGTCGAGGATCCGGGTCGAGACCGTGAGCGGCGGGGCCGCCGTGGCGGATCGGGACACGCTCTGATCGTACGCGCCGGGCGGCCCCCGGACCGTCGCGGCGGCGGTGCGTGGCTGACGCGTCCTCGGAGTGTGGTCGGTGCCCGGCCGGTGTCGGTGACGGCCAGGCGAGGTCGGTCGCACCGACTCGCCGCACGTCCCGGGAACGCACGGCACCGCCCTCTAGGATTGGACCGTGAGCAGAGCGGACATGCAGAAGCGGCCGGACGAAGTGGCGGCCATGTTCGACGACGTCGCGGAGAAGTACGACCTGACGAACGACATCCTCTCCGCCGGCAACGCCCCGCTGTGGCGGGTCGCGACCGTACGCGCCGTCGACCCCCAGCCGGGCGAGCGCGTCCTCGACATCGCCGCGGGCACCGGGACGAGCGCCGCCGTGCTCGCCAAGAAGGGTGCCGAGGTCACCGCACTCGACCTCTCCGCGGGCATGATCGCCGTCGGTCGGCAGCGCCACCCCGAGATCACGTTCGTCGAGGGCGACGCGGAGCACCTGCCCTTCGAGGACGACACCTTCGACGCCGTCACGATCTCGTTCGGCCTCCGCAACGTGAACGACCCGATGCAGGCCCTCGGCGAGATGCTCCGGGTGCTCAAGCCCGGCGGCCGCGTCGTCATCTGCGAGTTCTCCACGCCGCCGCTCGCCGCCCTGCGGTTCGGGTACTTCTCGTACCTCAAGCGCGTCCTCCCGGGGATCGCCCGCGTCTCGAGCAGCAACCCCGCCGCCTACCGCTACCTGGCCGAGTCCATCGAGGCCTGGCCCGAGCAGCAGGTGCTCAGCCAGTGGCTGCGCGGCGTCGGCTTCACCGTGGTCGCCCACCGCAACCTGACCGCCGGCATCGTCGCGCTGCACCGCGGCCGCAAGCCCGTCGCCGGTACCGTCCGCGAGTCGGCGGCACGCCGGGCCAAGGCGCGCCGCGACCACCACGCCACCGGCGAGCAGCCGACGGTCGACCCGACCGCCGATCGGCCCGGTGCCGACTCGGCCGACAGCTGACCGGTCCCTCCCCCCGCACACGGACTTCCCCCGAACACGGAGCACCACTTGAACCCGAGCGTCCCGGTCGCACGCCGCGCACCGAGTCTCCGAGCGTCGCTCGGCATCGGCGAGCGGTTGTTCGCCAGCCCCACTGAGCGCCGGTTCATCAGCGCCGTGGACGACGGACTCGAACTCGTCGAGCAGGGGCTCGAGGACGCCATGCGCTCCGCTGACACCCTGGCCGACACGACGAGCCGGTACCTGCTCTCCGCGGGTGGCAAGCGGATCCGCCCGACGCTGACCCTGCTCATCGCGCAGCTCGGCAACGGCGTGACCGACCACGTCGTCAAGGCCGCGGTGAGCGTCGAGACGACTCACCTGGCCTCGCTCTACCACGACGACGTCATGGACGAAGCGCCCGTGCGCCGAGGGGTCCCGGCCGCGCACGTGACGTACGGCAACAACGTCGCGATCCTCACCGGGGACCTGCTCTTCGCCCGCGCCAGCCTGATCACCGCCGACCTCGGGCCCGAGGGCATCCGGATGCAGGCCGAGACCTTCCAGCGCCTCTGCATGGGGCAGCTGCACGAGACGACGGGCCCGCAGCCCGAGGACGACCCGGTCGAGCACTACATCCAGGTGCTCAGCGACAAGACGGGCTCCCTCATCGCGACCGCCGCGCGCGCCGGGGTGCTCTTCTCCGGGGCGGACCGCGCCTACCTCGAGGCCGTCGGCACCTTCGGCGAGAAGGTCGGCGTCGCCTTCCAGCTCGTCGACGACGTCATCGACCTCGCCCCGGCGAAGGACAAGACCGGGAAGATCGCCGGCAACGACCTGCGCGCCGGTGTCGACACCCTGCCGCTGCTCCAGCTCCGTCGTCGTGCGGCGACCGAACCCGGCGCAGCAGCCCTGGTGGAGCGCATCGAACGGGACGTCACCGGCGCTCCCGACGACGCCGTCACCACCGACGCCTACCTCTCCGCCGTCGCGGCCCTGCGCGACCACGAGGCCACCGCCGCGACCCGTGCGCTCGCGGCGCAGTGGGCCGGCGAGGCCGTCGTCGCCCTCGAACCCCTGCCCGACGGCGTGGTCAAGCGGGCCCTCACCCGCTTCGCGGAGTCCGTCGTGGACCGCAGCCGCTGACCGTCGGCACCACCGCCACACGGACGACGGCGACACCGCCCGTCCCCGGAGCACACCGCTCGAACGAACTGGAGACCCACGTGCCCACCCTCCGCCTCGCCATCGTCGGCGCCGGTCCCGCCGGCATCTACGCCGCGGACATCCTCCTGCGGGAAGCACACGCGTACGACGTGTCGATCGACCTCTTCGAGCAGCTCCCGGCGCCGTACGGTCTGGTCCGCTACGGCGTCGCGCCGGACCACCCCCGCATCAAGGGCATCATCAACGCGCTCCGCGACGTGCTCGACAGCGGGCACATCCGCATCTTCGGCAACGTCGAGTACGGCAAGGACATCACCCTCGACGACCTCAAGAAGCACTACAACGCGGTCGTCTTCTCGACGGGTGCGGTGAAGGACGCCGACCTCGACGTCCCGGGTGTCGAGCTCGAGGGCTCCTACGGCGCGGCGGAGTTCGTCAGCTGGTTCGACGGGCACCCCGACGTGCCGCGCACCTGGCCCCTCACCGCCGAGAGCGTCGCGGTCATCGGCAACGGCAACGTCGCGCTCGACGTCTCCCGCATCCTCGCCAAGCACGCCGACGACCTGCTGCCGACCGAGGTGCCGGACAACGTCTACCAGGGGCTCAAGGCCTCCCCGGTCACCGACGTCCACGTCTTCGGCCGCCGCGGCCCGGCACAGGTGAAGTTCACCCCGCTCGAGCTCCGCGAGCTCGGTGAGGTCCCGGACGTCGACGTCGTCGTGTACGACGAGGACTTCGACCACGACGAGGCCTCGCTCACGGCGATCCAGACGAACAAGCAGGTCATGGTCATCGACCGCGTGCTGCAGCAGTGGCGCAAGCGCGAGGTCGGCACCGCCAGCCGCCGCCTGCACCTGCACTTCTACGCGAAGCCGCTCGAGTTCGTCGGCGACGACCAGGGCCGCGTCGCCGCGATCCGGTACGAGCGCACGCGTCCGAACGGGCAGGGCGGTGTCGAGGGTACCGGCGAGATCCGCGAGATCCCCATCCAGGCCGCCTACCGCGCCGTCGGCTACTTCGGGTCGCCGCTGCCGGGGCTGCCCTTCGATGAGCGTCGCGGCGTCATCCCGAACCACGAGGGCCAGGTCCTCGACGACGACAACCAGCAGATGCCGGGCGTCTACGCGACGGGGTGGATCAAGCGCGGACCGGTCGGCCTCATCGGTCACACCAAGTCCGACGCGATGGAGACCGTCCAGCACGTCGTCAACGACCAGGCCCAGTGGTGGACGCCGGAGGACCCCTCCGACGAGGCCGTGCCGGCACTGCTCCGCGAGCGCGGGGTCGAGTACACGGACCTCGACGGCTGGCACCGCCTGGACGAGCACGAGATCGCCCTCGGTGCGCCCCATGGCCGCGCCCGGGTCAAGGTCGTCCCGCGCGAGGAGATGGTCGACGCCTCGCTCGGTCGCATCGACGCGCCGAGCATCGTTGCCCCGAACCTCGACGCACCGAGCATCGACGCACCGAGCATCGACCAGGTCTGACGAATGACCGCCGTGCGCCCCGCCCCGGTCACCCGGGTGCGGGGCGCTCGCTTGTCCGGGGTCGACGTGGCCCGCGCGGTCGCGTTGCTCGGCATGATGGCCGCGCACGTCGGAGGCATCACCGACCACCTCGACTGGTCGGACCCGTCGTCCTGGTCCGCCGTCGTGAACGGCCGGTCGTCGTCGTTGTTCGCCGTCCTCGCGGGCGTCTCGGTCGGCCTGGTCAGCGGCCGCACGAGCCCGCCCGGGCCGCCGGAGATCGGTCGCGTCCGGGCACGCCTCGGGATCCGCGCCGTCCTGATCGTCATGATCGGTGTGGCGCTGATGCTGCTCGGCACGCCGGTCTACGTCATCCTCCCCACCTACGGCGTGCTCTTCCTGCTCGTCCTGCCCGCGCTCCGCTGGCCCCGGTGGGCCGTGTTCTCCGCCGCGGGGGCGTGCGCGCTGCTGTCCGCGCCGTTCGCGGTCGCGATCGCGCCCCTGTTCGCCGGCACCAGCTCCTTCGAGCAGGAGCTCGGCCTGGTCTACCCCGTGGTCACCTTCCTGACCTACGTCCTGGTCGGTCTCGGCGTCGCCCGGAGCGGCCTGGAGGCTCGCAGCACCCAGGTCGCGCTCCTCGCGTCCGGCGTCGTGGTCGCCACCACCGCCTACGTCGTCGGCGTGGTGTCCGCGCCGATCTCGGCCGACGCGGGGAACGCCTTCCCGGGGGTGCCGTACGTGCCCCGGGGTTCGACCGCGGGACAGGCCGTGGTGCAGGTGTTCCTCTCGCCGCGCGACCACTCGTCCTCGATCGTCGACGTCGTGGGCACCGTCGGGGTGGCGCTCGCGGTCATCGGGCTGTGCTCGCTCCTCGTCGACGGGCGCGCGAGGATCGTCCAGCGCATCGCGTTCCCGCTCGTCGCGATCGGCTCGATGCCGCTGTCGATCTACGCGCTGCACCTCGTCGTGATCGCCGCGGTGCCCGGACTGCCGCGAGGCCTCGCCACGTGGTGGTGGTTCGCCGTCGGTGCGGCGGTGTTCGCGATGCTGTGGCAGCGGTTCCTCGGGCGAGGGCCGCTCGAACGCCTGATCGCCCACATCGCGAGCACCGTCCCGCGCTGACCCCGCCCGTGACGCCCCCGTCCGCACGAAACGCCCCTGTCTGCGCGGAACGCCCCTGTCTGCGCGGAACGCCCCTGTCTGCACCGAACACCCCTGTCTGCGCGAGACGCCCCCGTCTGCGCCGCGGCCGACCGCCGGTGCGAGGTTGTCCACCCCGTGCGAGGACATGGGCCCGCACCGAGTGCACGACCTCTCACGGGGCGGACCGCCTCGCACGGTGCGAGCCATGCACGACCTCGCACGGGGCGGAGCGCCTCGCACGGTGCGAGCCGCAACCGCCAACGCCACCGCAGCCGACGTGGCGGACGCGGGGGAGCCTCCCGGCCGGCGCTACTGCAGGGCCGCGGTGAGCCGCGCGACGTTGTCGAGCACCTGGGACCGACGCGTCCGGCCGAGCCACTCGTCGAGGTCGAGCTCCGTGCTCTGCGAGCGGTAGGCGTCCTGCACGCCGCGCAGGGCGTTGACGAACCGCTCGCCGCGCACGAGCACCGAGATCTCGAGGTTCAGGCTGAACGAGCGCATGTCCATGTTGCTCGACCCGATCACCGCGACGTCGTCGTCGATCGTGAAGTGCTTGGCGTGCAGGACCGTCGGGGCCTTGTACAGCCAGATCTTCACGCCCGCGCGGAGGAGGCCCTCGTAGTAGGACCGCTGCGCGTGCCACGTCATCGCGTGGTCGCCGATCTCACCCACGAAGAGCTCGACCTCGACCCCGCGCTGCGCCGTCGTCGTGATCGCGTAGAGCATCGAGTCGTCGGGGACGAAGTAGGGCGAGGTGATCGACACCCGCTTCTGCGCCGAGTACAGCAGCGCGTTGAACAGGCGCAGGTTGTTCTCGCCGTCGAAGCCCGGCCCCGACGGGACGACCTGGCAGTCGAGGGCGTCGCCACGGTCGGCACGGTGGACGGGGTCGCTCTCGCGGAGCAGGAGCTCGTCGGTCTCGCTGTACCAGTCGGTCACGAACAGGGCGTTGATCCCCGCGACGACCGGCCCCTCGAAGCGGGCGAACAGGTCCTTGTAGGCCAGACCCCGCGCGATGTTGCCCTTGAGGTCGTACGACTTGTCGATGAGGTTCTGCGACCCGGTGAACGCGATCGAGCCGTCGATCACCATGATCTTCCGGTGGTTCCGCAGGTCCGGGCGCTGGAACTTCCCCTGCAGCGGCTGCAGCGGGAGCATCAGGTGCCACTCGATGCCGGCGTCGTCGAGGAACGCGAGGGTGTCCTTGAACGCCGGGTACCCGCGGCTCGCCCAGTGGTCCATGAGGAAACGGACCCGCACGCCACGCGCCTGTGCCCGCGCGAGGGCGTCGAAGAACGGTCGGGTGGTGTCGTCGAGCGTCGCGATGTAGAACTCGACGTGCACGAAGCGCCGCGAGCCGTCGATCGCCCGGGCCATCTCGAGGATCGCGTCCTCGGAGTCGGGGTAGAGCTCCGCGGAGTTGCCACCCACCAGCGGCATCGCGCCGAGCTTCCGGTTCAGCTCCGTGATGCTCTCGAACCACGGCGGCCACGGGTGGTCACGGCGCACCCGCTCGATGCCCTCGGTCTGCTCGAGGATGTACGCGTTGATCTCGGTCTGCTTCTCACGCCGGGCCTTCGGGAGCTTCGTCGACCCGATGATGAGGAAGACGATGAACCCGATGTAGGGGATGAGGAAGATCGCCAACAACCACCCGGTCGCCGTCTGCGGCTTGCGGTTGATCGGGACGTAGATGATCGCGAACACGCGGATCGC
The DNA here is from genome assembly GCF_026544205.1 of Curtobacterium sp. GC_Cur_3. Taxonomy (GTDB): domain Bacteria; phylum Actinomycetota; class Actinomycetes; order Actinomycetales; family Microbacteriaceae; genus Curtobacterium. The sequence continues at coordinate 29,664 of NZ_JALNUI010000023.1, read as the reverse complement.
GAAGTCGAGCAGGACCAGCAGGACGGTCAGGGCGACGGTGAGCCAGTGCTCCACAGGGGTGTCGTGTCGTCAGCGGGTCGGCGCGGGCGGGCGCGTCAGCGGAAGTTGATGAACTGGAGCGGGACGTCGAACTCTTCGCCCTTGAGCAGCTGGATGGTGTTCTGCAGGTCGTCGCGGCTCTTCGACGAGACCCGGAGCTCGTCGCCCTGGATCTGGCTCTTCACCGTCTTCGGGGCCTGTGCCCGGAGGAACGCGCCGATCTTCTTCGCGACGTCCTGCTCGATGCCGTTCTTGAACTTGACCTCGATGCGGAACTCCTTGCCCGAGGCGTACGGCTCGCCGGCGTCGAGGCTCTTCAGGCTGATGCCGCGCTTGATCGCCTTGGACTCGAACACGTCGAGGACGGCCGTCGCACGCTCGGCGGTGTTCGCCTTGATGAGGACGTCCTCGCCGCTGAACGCGATCGAGGCGCCGACACCCTTGAAGTCGTAGCGCTGCTCGATCTCCTTGGCGGCCTGGTTGAGGGCGTTGTCCGCCTCCATCTTGTCGACCTTGCTGACCACGTCGAAGGAGCTGTCTGCCATGCCGACCACCCTATCCGGCGACGCCGACCTCGGGTGGTCACGACCACGTTCAGCCATCCGGTATGCTGTTCTGGCGCCTCCGGTTGGTGATCACACGGGCTGGGTGCGCACATGGCGAGTTACCCAAGCGGCCAAAGGGATCTGACTGTAAATCAGCCGGCGTAGCCTTCGGGGGTTCGAATCCCTCACTCGCCACGTGTTCATTCGCTGAAGAACGCTCTGCGAGTGGCCGAGGAACCAGAGCAGGGCCCCGTTTCTGACGGGGCCCTTTCTCGTTGCACCCTCGCGTGACGCGGTCGTGCCGGACTGGAGGCTCGGTGCCAGCTGGCACTGCGCCTCCAGTCCGTCAGTCGCGCACATTCCTTCCCCTCACGCCCGCGACGGGAAGTCGAATCGCGCGTCGGAGACCGGGAGAACGGACGCGCAACGCGCGATCCCACCGCCCGCGCCTGGGACCACCACCCGCCCGTGCTGGGAGGATCAGCGCATGAGTGCTGCGCCGACCCCGACCGAACTCGCCGACCTCGCGGAGTCCATCGCGACCGAAGCCGCGGCCCTCGCCGCCCGACACCGAGCAGAAGGCGTCGAGGTCGCCGACCGGAAGTCGAGCATCGCCGACGTCGTCACCGCCGCGGACCAGGAGGTCGAGGACCTCATCCGCGCCCGCATCGCCGCCGCCCGTCCCGACGACGCGTTCTTCGGCGAGGAGACCGGCGCGAGCACCGGCAGCACCGGCCTCACCTGGGTGGTCGACCCGATCGACGGCACCGTCAACTACCTCTACGGCAGCCCCGCCTACGCCGTCAGCATCGGCGTCGTCCGCGGCGAGCCCGACCCCGCACGCTGGGAGCCCGTCGCCGGCGTCGTCATCGCACCGGCGACCGGGGACGTCTTCCGGGCCGTCGCGGGGGAGCCCGCGACGCTGAACGGCACGCGCCTGAGCGTGTCCGAGCCGGCGTCCCTTGCCGAGACCCTCGTGGCCACCGGGTTCGGGTACACCGTCGACCGCCGCCGGGAGCAGGTCGCGGTGCTCGCCGGGCTCCTCGGCGACGTGCGGGACATCCGCCGTGGCGGGTCCGCCGCGCTCGACTGCTGCGCCGTCGGTGCCGGCACGGTCGACGCCTACTACGAGCGCGGCATCAACCCGTGGGACATGGCCGCCGGGTCGATCGTCGCCGTGTGCGCTGGCGCCGTCTCCCGCACGTGGGAGGCGGGCGGCACCCGGTCCTTCCTGTTCGCCGCACCCTCGATCGCGGAGGAGCTCGAGGTCCTGGTCCGCCGGGCGGAAGGGGACGTCCTCGGCGGCTGAGGGCTGCAGTGCCCCTCCCTCTGGGCGCATCTGTGGGCATGCCCACGACTGGCGTGACGCCGTGACCCCTGGTAGCGTCGTCGAGTCCCGTTATCTGCTCGTTACCAATGAGCGCATCTGCCCCGATCAGGATCATCACCGCACGTATGCCCCAGACTCCGCTCTCGCCCGTCGTCTCCGGACGAACCACCACCGACGCAACGGCGCAGTCCCCGCAACCGACCTCGGTCGTGCACCTCACCCGCCGCGCCCGCATCGAAGCGGAACGCGCGGCCGTGAAGCAGGGCGTCCAGCGCATGTCGGCGTCGGACACCCCCGTGCTGCCGGCTCCGGTCGCCGCCGCTCCGACGGGCACCGCTCCGGTCTCGCCCGTCACCACCGGCTCCGCTGACTCCGCCGCGATGCCCGTGACGCCGCCGGCCCCCGCGTCCCCGGTCCTGCCGGCCTCGGCGTTCGGCCCCGTGACGCCCCCGGCGCCGAGCTCGCCCGTCGTCGCACCGACCACGAAGCGCGCCAGCACCCGTCGGCGCACCCCGTCGGCCGCCACGAAGCGCGCCAGCACCCGTCGGCGCACCCCGAAGCCCGCGCCCGTCGCGAAGAAGCCCGCGGCCGTCCGCGTCGACCGTGCGACCCGCCACCTCGGAGCCGTCCAGCGCCCGACCGCGGTGCCGACCCCGCGCGGGGGAGCGGCCTTCCGCCGGAACGCCTCGCGCGTCACGGCCGTCGGCGCGCTGCTCTTCGCCGCCGGTCTGGTCGTGTCGACCTCGCTGCCCGCGCAGGCGCTCTACACCGCAGAGCCCGGTTCGCCGATCGCTGCCGCTGCCGCTGCCGGTGACGCGCAGTCCTTCCGCGCCGGCGACACCACCACGGGGTCGATCGACCGCGACGCCTACACGGTGACGGCCGCCGCCGCGCAGCCCAAGGTCACGGACTCCTCGTCCTTCACGAACGACCCCACCGGCACCATCCAGTGGCCGTTCCTCACCGGCGTCCCGATCACCTCCGGGTTCGGCGGGCGCCAGGTCGCCGGCTGTTCCTTCTGCTCCACGAACCACCAGGGCGTCGACTTCGCCCCGGGCGCCGGCACCCCGATCCACGTGATCGCCGCCGGCACGGTCGTCAAGGTGCAGGCCCACGACGGCGGCTTCGGCAACGACGTCTGGGTCGAGCACGAGGTCGACGGCAAGCAGTTCACGAGCGTGTACGGCCACATGCAGGACAACTCGTTCCAGGTCATGCAGGGCCAGCAGGTGCAGGTCGGGGACGTCCTCGGCCTCGTCGGCAGCACCGGCAACTCCACCGGCCCGCACCTGCACCTCGAGGTGCACGTCGACGGCGTCCCGGTGGACCCGCTGGCGTGGCTCAAGGCCAACGCGAACTGACCTCCGCGGACGGCACGCCCGGGCGTCGCGGTCGGTTCCAGACCACCGTCCGGGTTCTGCTATCCTCGTGTGGTGCCGCTCGCGGTACACGCCCCGATAGCTCAGTGGTAGAGCACTTCCATGGTAAGGAAGGGGTCGTCAGTTCAATCCTGACTCGGGGCTCCGACCCGGCGTGAACACAGCGCCGGATCTCTGGCGGGGTAGCTCAGTTGGTTAGAGCACACGACTCATAATCGTGGGGTCGCGGGTTCAAGTCCCGCCCTCGCTACCGCAAGCCCGGCGTCCGCGCCGGGCTTTCGTCGTTCCCGGGGCGCGATGCCGCGCGGCCAGCCGGACGGGAGGCTCCCCACCGGTCCGCCACCGAGCCTCCCGTCTGCGCCCTGGCGCCTCACCGACACGAGGCTCCCCGCCCGCGTTGCTCGCCGCCCGCGCGCTACCGCGCCCGGTCCACCCGCCCGACGAGCACGCCCGCGGACCGCAGGGCACCCTCGACCGAGGACGTCACCTGCTGCCAGCGCGCCCGTCGCCGCGACGCCCCGATCGACCCGCCCGCGACGGCGGTGCAGTGCGCCGCGTGCCGGAGCGTCAGGAGTGACCGACAGCCGGTCGTGGAGACGACGACCTCGTAGCGGCGGTACTCACGGGACGGATGGACCATCGCCCCGAGCAGCGTCGTCAGCACCCGGTTGCCGGACGTGGCGGTGATGGAGCCGGGCAGGGCCTCGACCCGGTGCCCCGCGGTGCGGAGCGCGGAGCCGGCGGCCTCCATCGCGGTCCGTCGATCGCCGGTGTGGACGGCGAACTCGATCGTGTCCTCCATGGTTCCCCCCGAGAGTCGTGACGACCCGGACGGTGCCGGGCCTGGCGACGTCCCCCGACGTCACCGCGCCCAGGGTAACCGATGCATGCTCATGGACTCCAGCGGTGTCCGGGTGCGTCGGTAGACTTCCGGTCGTGTCAGTGAACCCCGAGCTCGTCGGCAGGACGTTCCCGCCGGCCCCGCCGTACCTGGTCGGCCGTGAGAAGGTGCGCGAGTTCGCCCGCGCCACGTTCGCCACGAACCCGATCCACCACGAGACCGCCGCCGCCCGGGCTGCCGGCCACGACGACCTCGTCGCACCGGCCACCTTCGCGGTGGTCGTGCAGGAAGCCACCCTCGCGCAGCTCCTGGCCGAGCCGGACGCCGGCATCGACTTCACGCGCGTGGTCCACGGCGAGCAGAAGTTCGCCTACGACCGGCCGATCGTCGCGGGTGACGAACTCACCGCCACCCTCACCGTCACCAGCGTCAAGACCCTCGGCGGCAACGCGATGGTCACGGCGGAGAGCACCATGACCGACGCCACGGGGGAGCACGTCGTCACGGCCACGTCGACCCTCGTCGTCCGAGGAGACGACGCATGACCACCGACAGCACCACCGCCGAGGTCGGCACCGTCGTCGCCGAGCGCGACGTCCACCTCACTCGTGACTCCCTGGTCCGCTACGCGGGAGCCTCCGGCGACTTCAACCCGATCCACTACCGCGACGACGTCGCCGCCTCCGTGGGGCTCCCCGGGGTGCTCGCGCACGGCATGCTCACGATGGGCCTCGCCGTCCAGCCGGTGTCCGAGTGGCTCGGTGACCGGGGGTGGATCGCGTCCTACGGCGTCCGGTTCACCCGTCCCGTCGTCGTCGACCCTGAACAGGGCGCCACGGTCAGCGTCGTCGCGAAGGTCGGCACCCTCGACGACCAGGGCCGTCCCGCACGCATCGACCTCACCGTGACCGCCGCCGGGCAGACCGTGCTCGGCAAGGCGCAGGTCACGGTGGCCTTCCACTGACCGTGGCAGCGACGACGCTCGCCGACCTCACCACCCTCGGAGTCGGTGGCGACGCCGGCCGTCTGCTGGTCGCACACACCACCGACGAGCTCGTCGCGCACGCGCAGGACGCCTGGGACGACGACGACTGGCTCGTCGTCGGCGGTGGCAGCAACCTCCTGGTCGCCGACAGCGGCTTCGACGGCACCGTCGTGCTGGTCCGCACGCGCGGCATCGAGCACGAGCGCACTGCCGGCGGCGTCACCGTCCGCGTCGCCGCCGGCGAACCGTGGGACGCGTTCGTCGCGTCGACCGTCGAGTTCGGCTTCACCGGCCTGGAGGCCCTGAGCGGCATCCCGGGCACCGTCGGTGCGTCCCCCGTGCAGAACATCGGGGCGTACGGGGTCGAGCTCTCCGACGTGCTCACCCGCGTCGAGTTCCTCGATGCAGCCACGGGGAAGCGCGCGTGGCTCGACGCCGCCGAGCTGGAGCTCGGGTACCGCACGAGCACCCTGAAGCACGGGCGCCGCGGGGTCGTGCTCACCGTGGAGTTCGCCCTCGGCACGGACACCGACGGCGGTGTCCCGGTGCGCTACGCCCAGCTGGCCGGGTCGCTCGGGGTCGAGCTCGGTGCTCGAGTCGACCCTGCCGTGGTGCGCTCGACGGTGCTGGGGCTGCGCGCATCGAAGGGCATGGTCCTCGACGCCGCCGACCCTGACACCCGGAGTGCCGGGTCGTTCTTCACGAACCCGATCGTGTCCGCGGGCTTCGCCGAGACCCTGCCCGACGACGCGCCACGGTGGCCGGCCGGCGACCAGGTCAAGCTCAGCGCCGCCTGGCTCATCGAGCACGCCGGGGTCCACCGGGGGTACGGCATCGCCGGGTCCCGCGCGGGGATCTCGACGAAGCACACGCTGGCCCTAACGAACCGCGGCGGTGCGTCTGCCGCGCAGGTCGCGGAGCTCGCCCGGTACGTCCAGGTGAGCGTCCTGAACCGCTTCGGCGTGACGCTCGTGCCGGAGCCCGTCGTGGTCGGCGACCTGCTCGCCTGAGCCACGCCGGGCCTCCCGGCTGTTCGTCCTGTCAGCTGAAGAACGCGGCCAGGCGGGCGACGCCCTCGGCGATGTCCTCGTCGCCGAGCGCGTAGGACAGTCGCAGGTACCCGGAGGGGCCGAAGGCCTCGCCGGGGACCACCGCGACCTCGGCGTGCTCGAGGACCAGGTCCGCGAGCTCGAGGGTGGTGGTCGGGGTGCTGCCGGCCCACTCGCGGCCGAGCAGCGCGGTGACGTCGGGGTAGACGTAGAAGGCGCCCTCCGGCGTGGGCGTGACGAAGCCGGGGATCGCGTTGAGCCCGTCGACGATGGCCTTCCGGCGGCGGTCGAAGGCCTCGCGCATCGCCACGACGGGCTCCTGCGGACCGGTGAGCGCCGCGATGGCCGCCCGCTGGGACACGTTCGACACGTTCGACGACAGGTGCGACTGCAGGTTGGACGCGGCCTTGACGGCGTCCACCGGGCCGATGAACCACCCGACGCGCCAACCGGTCATGGCGTACGTCTTGGCGACGCCGTTCACCAGGATCGTGGTGTCGGCGAGTGCGGGCACGGCCTCGAGGATGCCGGTGAAGGTGATGCCGTCGTAGACGAGGTCCTGGTAGATCTCGTCGCTGATCACCCAGATGCCGTGCTCGAGGGCCCACTCGCCGATCGCACGGGTCTGCTCGGCGGAGTACACCGCGCCGGTCGGGTTCGAGGGGGAGCAGAACAGCAGCGCCTTCGTCTTCGGGGTGCGCGCTGCCTCCAGCTGCTCGACCGTCACGAGGTAGCCCTGGTCACTGCCCGCGAAGACCTCGACGGGCTCGCCGCCGGCCAGCCGGATCGCCTCGGGGTAGGTCGTCCAGTACGGAGCGGGGAGCAGGACCTCGTCACCGTCGTCGACGATCGTGGCGAAGGCCTGGTAGACGGCCTGCTTGCCGCCGTTCGTGATGATCACCTGCGACGGGTCGACCGTGATGCCGGAGCTCCGTGCGGTCTTGTCGGCGACAGCCTGCTTCAGCTCGGGGAGCCCGGTGGCGGGGGTGTACCGGTGGTTCTTCGGGTCCTTCGCTGCGGCGACGGCGGCGTCGACGACGTGGTCCGGCGTCGCGAAGTCCGGCTCGCCGGCGGCGAAGGAGATCACCGGGCGCCCGGCGGCCTTCAGCGCCTTCGCCTTGGCGTCGACCTTCAGCGTCGCGGACTCGGCGATCGCGGCGATGCGCGAGGCGATGCGCGGTCGCTGGTGGGCGGTGGACTCGGGGCCGGGGGCTGCGGTGCTCACCCGCCCAGCCTATCGGCGCGGCACGCCGGAGCACCGCTCAAGTGGACACCGCGTGACGCACTCCCGTACACTCATCTGCGGTGGTCACGGCCTGCCTGATGGCGGACGTGTCCACTCGGGAGACGAACGGTCTCCTGAAGGGCGGTGGCTCAATTGGTAGAGCAGCGGTCTCCAAAACCGCAGGTTGCAGGTTCGAGTCCTGTCCGCCCTGCACATCTGGAAAGGTGACGAGTTGGCCAGCAAAGACATGGAGACGACGGCGGACGACGTCGTCGCCCAGGCGAAGCAGGACCGGGCCACGCGCCGCGGGCCGTTCGCTGCCATCGCGCTGTTCATCCGCCAGGTCATCGGCGAGCTCCGCAAGGTCGTGACGCCGACCCGCAAGGAGCTCTTCAGCTACACCGGCGTCGTGCTGGTGTTCGTCGTCGTGATGATGGTCCTCGTGTCGATCCTCGACTTCGTGTTCGGCCTCGGCGTCGGGTACGTCTTCGGCAACGGCCCCACGGCCTGACCCGCTCGGACGCCCGTCCCGACCCACCGGCAGGCCGCCAGCGGTCGTCGTCGGCGCAGATCGAAGACCGTGCCGACGGACCTCGTCCGCACGGACAACGGGCCGACCGCAACCCGATCCGAACCACCGAACGGAAAGAACCGACAGTGTCTGACTACTCCCGCGACGACATCGACCTCGCGACCGCTGCAGAGCAGTCCTCCGAGGTGGAGGAGAACCAGGAAGGCAACGTCGAGACGGGCGAAGGCCGTTCGGCCGAGTCCGCCGAGGAGCGCGCGATCGGCATCGATGACGAGGACGACGAGTCCCTCGGCCTGAGCGCCGAGCCCGACGACGGTGACGTCGACGGCATCGACGAGACGCTGACCGCCCTCGCGGAGTCCCGCGACCCCGAAGCCGACGCCGTCGTCGACGACGCGCTCGAGATCGACACCCCCGACGAGGCCGAGGCCGCCGTCGAGGCCGTCGAGGACGAGGAAGAGTCCGAGCTCGAGGACGAGACCCCCGCAGAGGCGAACGAGACCATCGCCGCCGAGGAGTCCGCGGACACCCTCGGAGCGATCGCTCCCGAGTCCGAGGTCGACCTGGCCGCCGACACCGAGGTCACCATCGTGGCCGAGGACGCCGACACCGAGGACGACGAGGACGTCGAGGTCGACCCGTACGAGGCCTTCAAGGCCGAGCTGCGGATGAAGCCGGGCAAGTGGTACGTCATCCACTCCTACGCGGGCTTCGAGCGCCGCGTGAAGTCGAACATCGAGAACCGCATGGTCTCGATGTCGATGGAGGACTACATCTACCAGGTCGAGGTCCCGATGGAGGACGTCGTCGAGATCAAGAACGGTCAGCGCAAGCTCGTCACGCGCGTCCGGATCCCCGGCTACGTGCTCGTCCGCCTCGACCTCAACGAGGACTCGTGGTCCGTCGTCCGGCACACCCCGGGCGTCACCGGCTTCGTCGGCAACGCGCACAACCCCACCCCGCTCCGCTTCGACGAGGCCTTCGGCATGCTGAAGTCCCTGGTGCAGGTCGCCGAGACCGCACCGTCGAAGGGCGGCAAGGGCTCCGGCAACCTGCAGGCCCAGCCGGCCGCCGAGGTCGACTTCGAGGTCGGCGAGACGATCACCATCAAGGAGGGCTCGTTCGCGGGTCTCCCCGGGTCGATCTCCGAGATCAAGCCCGAGAGCGGCAAGCTCACCGTCCTCGTCTCGCTCTTCGAGCGTGAGACCCCGGTCGAGCTCAGCTTCGACCAGGTCACCAAGCTCTAGCGGTCACACATCCACTAGACTCATCGAGTTTGGGCCTGCTGCGTTCGCGCCGCAGACCCGTCACCGCGAGCCGGATCCGCCGGCCACGCGGGAGAGTGCACGGATTCCCCGTGCGTTCGATCCCAGGAGGAAAGCGAACATGGCACCGAAGAAGAAGGTCACGGGCCTGATCAAGCTGCAGATCAACGCGGGCGCCGCCAACCCGGCACCCCCGATCGGTCCGGCGCTCGGTCAGCACGGCGTGAACATCATGGAGTTCTGCAAGGCGTACAACGCCGCGACCGAGTCGCAGCGCGGCAACGTCGTCCCGGTCGAGATCACCGTCTACGAGGACCGTTCGTTCACGTTCATCCTCAAGACCCCGCCGGCCGCTGAGCTCATCAAGAAGGCTGCGGGTGTGCAGAAGGGGTCCTCGACCCCGCACACGGTCAAGGTCGCGAAGATCTCGATGGACCAGGTCCGTCAGATCGCCGAGACCAAGCAGGCCGACCTGAACGCCAACGACATCGAGCAGGCCGCGAAGATCATCGCCGGCACCGCACGCTCGATGGGCATCACGGTCGAGGCCTAGGCCTCACCGCCTCAGGCACACACCCCAGACACCCTTCCGTGGGAGAGCCTCGCCGGCTCGCCAACCACGTATCTCGCAAGGAGACCACCATGGCGAAGAAGTCAAAGGCCTACCAGGCCGCGGCCGCGAAGATCCAGGCCGACAAGTTCTACACCCCGACCGAGGCCGTCGCCCTGGCCAAGGAGACCGGCTCTGCGAAGACCGACTCCACGGTCGAGGTCGCGCTGAAGCTCGGCGTGGACCCCCGCAAGGCGGACCAGATGGTTCGCGGCACCGTCATCCTGCCGCACGGCACCGGCAAGACCGCCCGCGTCATCGTCTTCGCGACGGGCGCTGCGGCCGAGGCCGCGATCGCCGCCGGCGCCGACGAGGTCGGTGGCGACGAGCTCATCGCGAAGGTCGCCGAGGGCTACACCTCGTTCGACTCCGCCGTGTCGACCCCCGAGCTCATGGGCAAGGTCGGTCGTCTGGGCAAGGTGCTGGGCCCGCGTGGTCTGATGCCGAACCCGAAGACCGGCACCGTGACCCCCAACGTCGCGCAGGCCGTGAACGACATCAAGGGCGGCAAGATCGAGTTCCGCGTCGACAAGCACTCCAACGTGCACTTCGTCGTCGGCAAGGCCTCGTTCACCCCGGAGCAGCTCGACGAGAACATCTCGACCGCGCTCGAGGAGATCAACCGCCTCAAGCCGAGCGCCTCGAAGGGCCGCTACGTCATGAAGGGCGCCGTCTCGACGACCTTCGGACCGGGCATCCCGCTCGACGTCAACAGCATCTGATCGTCCTGATCTGATCGCCTCGAACGCCCCGTACCGACATCGGTTCGGGGCGTTCGTGCGTCCTGCCCACTAGCGTGGCACCGTGCGCACGTTCGTCAACACCCTCCGGCTCGTCGCCGTGGTCCTGGTCGTCGCCGCGATCGTCGCGCAGTTCCTGCGGAGCATCGCGAGTCCGACGTTCAACCCGTTCAACTTCTTCGGGTACTTCACGATCCAGTCGAACGTGTTCATCGCCGTGGCGCTGGCCCTCACGCTGGTGTCCGCGGCGAAGCGGCAGCGCGAGGGGCTCGGGGCGTCGGTGTTCCGCGGTGCGTCGACCGTGTACATCGCGACGACGGGCATCGTCTACAACACGCTGCTCGTGCACGCGTCGCTCGACCAGTCCTTCACGGTGCAGTGGTCGAACGACGTCCTGCACCGGGTGCTCCCCGTGTACGCAGTCCTCGACTGGCTGCTGTTCTCGGACCGGGCGCGCCTGCTGCTGCGGCACGTCTGGCTGTTCCTGATCTACCCGGCCGTCTGGCTCGTGGTGGTGCTGGTCCGCGGTGCGACCGACGGCTGGGTGCCGTACCCGTTCCTCGACCCGGCCCAGGGCTACGGCGTCGTCGCGCTGTACAGCCTCGGCGTCGCGGTGTTCATCGGCTTGATGGGGATCCTGGTGGTCGGCATGAGTCGACTCCGCCTCGTCAAGGTCTAGCGGGCGTCTCGGAGCCGGTCGAGCACCATGTCCGCGAGGCCGATGAGCCCGCGGATCTGGTCGTCGTCGCGGTCGATCCACCGGCACTCGGGTTCGTCGGCGACGGGCACGAAGTCGTCGTGCTTCTCCCAGACGAACAGGGTCCGCTCGGCGCCGAGGACGTACTGCTGCCACCACACCTGACGGAGGTAGTGGCGGGGGATGCGCTTCCAGCCGTTCGACGTGGTCTTGATCTCGGCGAGCAGGAGCCGGCCGTCGCGGTCGTGGCCGACGCCGTCCGGGGTGGCCAGGTGCGCGCGGTTGGCGGCGGCGTGGAACAGGTGCGCCGACGGCAGGATCCCGTGGGTCGCGGCGACCCAGGCGGCCAGGACGGGCTCGCGGTCCTTGCCGTGCTCGGTGTAGACGTTGCCCGAGAACCGGGAGCCGTACCGCTTGTCGGTGACGACGGCCTCCACAGCGCGGAGCGACGCCAGCCGTGCGACGTCCGTCGCGGTGATGCCCATCGCGCGGGCACGGAGCCAGGCGACGCGGTCCGAGGAGTGTGCGACGATCCGCTCGGTGTGGCCGCGCAGCGCCGTGAAGCTGTCCCGTCGGGCAGCCGGGGAGTGCGCGACCGCAGCGGACTCGCCGGGGCCGGTCAGGGCCTCCAGGCTGTCCCACAGGGTGGGCTGCACGATCGTCACCAGACGATTCTCCACCCACGCACCGACGTGCCGGAACCGGCGCGCGGTCAGGACACGAGCTCCCGGCCCTCGGCGTATGTGACGAGCTCGTCGACACCGGCGGGGGAGAGGGCGTAACCGATGGCGAGGGCGGCGGCTCCCTGGAGTGCGGCGATGCCCCCGGCGCGGGACTGGGCGATGACGAGGTGCTCGGTGGCGAGGGGCATCGAGCGGGAGTAGACGACCTCCCGGACGCCGGCGAGCAGGTGCTCCCCGGCCTGCGTGATCGAGCCGCCGAGGACGATCACCGACGGGTTCATCAGCGACACGCACGTGGCGAGGACCTCGCCGATGTCGCGGCCGGCCTGGCGGACCGCGCCGATCGCGTCGAGGTCCGACCGGGTGACCAGGTCGATGACGTCCGCGCTCGTGTGGACGTCGTGTCCCTTGGCCCGGAGCGCGCGGGCGATCGCGGGACCCGACGCGACGGCCTCGAGGCAGCCGGTGTTGCCGCAGTGGCAGGGGACGCTGCCGGCACTGGAGACCCGGACGTGACCGATGTCACCAGCGGTGCCCTGGGCGCCGCGCTGGAGCCGACCCTCGGACACGATGCCGGATCCGATGCCCGTCGCGACCTTGACGAAGAGCAGGTGGTCGACGCCCGACCAGCCGTGCTCGCGCTCGCCGAGTGCGGCGATGTTGACGTCGTTGTCGAGCAGGACGTGGGCCTGGATGTGCTGCCGGAGCCAGGCGGGGACGTCGAAGCCGTCCCAGCCGGGCATGATCGGCGGGTTCGCGGGGCGTCCGGTGGAGAACTCGACGGGGCCGGGCACGCCGATGCCGATCGCGATGACGTCGTCGCGGGTCCGACCGACCTCGTCGAGGAGGTCATCGATGGCCTGCACGAGCCAGGTGAGCGTGGGGACGGGACCCGCGGCGATGTCGATCTGGGCCTCGCGGGTGGCGAGCGGTCGCGCGACGAGGTCGGTCACGGCGACGCGGCCGTGGGAGGCACCGAGGTCGGCGGCGATCACCAGGCGGGAGGTGGGCCGCAGTGCGACCTGCGCGGGCGGGCGTCCGCCGGTGGACGCGGCCGTCTCGACCGCACCGACCAGGCCGACGTCGATGAGGGCGTCGAGGCGCACGCCGATGGTCGAGCGTGCTGCTCCCGTCAGGGCGGCGAGTTCCGACCGGGTCCGCGGCACACCGTCGCGGAGGATCTGGAAGAGCTCGCTCGTCCCGACCGGAGGCGACGCTGCCGTCCGTGCCAAGTCGACCATGATGCGAGTGAAACACACTTCGAATGCGCCACGCAACGAAGTGCGTCGAACGTCTGCGGACTTCTGCTTGACGACCGACAGAAGTACTCGTAGTGTGACGATCGGTCAGTGACGACCCGCACCAACTCGACGAGGAGAACACCGGTGACTCAACCGCTTTCGGTCCAGCTCTACACGGTCCGTGACGCGCTCTCGGCCGATCTGCCCGGCACGCTGCAGCGCATCGCCGACATCGGCTTCACGAACGTGGAGCTCTTCGGCTACGTCGACCGCGCTGACGAGTACGCGTCCGCACTGCGGGACGCCGGCCTCGTCGCACCGAGCGGCCACGCCCGTCTGCTGGACGCCGGCGAGCAGGACCTCGAGCAGATCTTCCACGCCACCTCGACGGTCGGCACGGGGACGCTCATCGACCCGCACATCGACGAGGCCCGCTGGACCACCCGCGAGGACGTCGAGGCGATCGCCCGCGAACTGAGCGCCCTCGCGCCCCGCGCCGCCGACCACGGCCTGACGCTCGGCTACCACAACCACGCGTTCGAGTTCTCGAACCGCATCGACGGCGTCAGCGCCTACGAGGTCTTCGCCGACGCGCTGTCCGACGACGTCGTGCTCGAGCTCGACACCTACTGGGTCACGGTCGGCGGTGACGACCCGGTGGCGATCATCGGCAAGTACGGCAACAAGGTCCAGTTCCTGCACGTCAAGGACGGCGACGGCTCGCACGACGACAAGAAGCAGGTCGCCGTGGGCAACGGCATCATGCCGATCGCGGCGATCATCGCCGCGGCGCCCGACGCCCAGCACGTGATCGAGCTCGACGACCACGAGGGCGACGTGTTCCAGGCCGTCACCGACTCGTACGCATTCCTCCAGGGAGCACACGCATGACCGACACCACGACCGACACGACGTCGGCCCCCACCTCCGCGACGACCCGGAAGACCGGCCCCGTCGGGGTCGGCGTCATCGGCGCCGGGGTCATCTCCGACCAGTACCTCGGCAACCTCACCGTCTTCCCGGACGTGCAGGTCCGCTTCATCGCCGACATCGACCTGCCCCGCGCCGCGGCCCAGGCCGAGAAGTGGGGCGTCCCCGCCTCCGGCACCGTCGAGGAGCTCCTGGCGGACGACGACATCGAGATCGTCGTCAACCTGACCATCCCGGCCGCGCACGTCGAGGTCGCCATGCAGGCCATCGCCGCCGGCAAGCACGTCTGGGGCGAGAAGCCCTACGCCCTCGACCGTGAGAGCGCCACGCAGCTCCGTGACGCCGCGGCCGCCGCCGGCCTGACCGTCTCCGTCGCCCCGGACACCTTCCTCGGCGCCGGCCTGCAGACCGCGCTCCGCACGATCCGCGACGGCCGGATCGGCACGCCGCTGAACGGCCTGACGCTCTTCCAGAGCCCCGGCCCGGAGTCGTGGCACCCGAGCCCCGAGTTCCTCTTTGCCTACGGCGCGGGCCCGCTGTTCGACATCGGCCCGTACTACATCACCACGCTCGTCCAGGCCTTCGGCCCGGTCAAGAAGGTCACGGCCACCGCGTCGAAGTCCCGTGCCACGCGCACGATCGGCTCCGGCCCGAAGGCGGGCACCGAGTTCCCGGTTGACGTCCCGACGAACCACTCCGCGCTCATCGAGTTCGAGGACGGCGGGAGCGCGCAGAGCGTCTTCTCGTTCGAGTCCGACCGTGGCCGGACCGGCTTCGTCGAGATCGCGGGCGAGACCGGCACGGTCGTCTTCCCCGACCCGAACAACTTCGACGGCGACACCGAGCTGTACGCGCTCGGTTCCGAGGAGCCGGAGACGATCCCGGCCGTCGGGTCCACGTACTCGCGGGGGACCGGTGTGGTCGACCTGGCCCGCTCCCTCCGTGCCGGCGAGGAGAACCGGGTCCCCGGGGCCCTCGCCTTCCACGTCCTCGACGTGATGGTCTCCATCGCCGAGGCCGCCGAACGTGGCGAGGCGGTGCTCGTGAGGAGCACCGTGTCGCCGTCCCAGACCCTCACCGAAGGCTGGGACCCCGCGGAACAGACCCTGGTCTGACCCGCAGAACACCGCAGCACCGAACACCGCACCACCGAACACCGCACCACCGAACACAGCAGCACCCGAACCGCTCCTCCCGGAGCACAGCACCACCCCCTTGCACCATCTCAACGACGAGAAAGTAGAGAGTCATGCGCACTGCCATCCGCGCACTGGCCATCACCGCGGCCGCGGCACTCACCGTGACCGGCCTCGCAGCCTGCTCCGCCGGAGGGTCCGGTTCCTCGGGCGACTCCAAGACGCTCACCTACTGGGCGTCGAACCAGGGCACGTCCCTGCAGAACGACAAGGAGGTGCTGACCCCCGTCCTCAAGAAGTTCACAAAGGAGACCGGGATCAAGGTCAACCTCCAGGTCATCGGCTGGAACGACCTCCAGACGAAGATCCAGACCGCCGTCACCTCGGGCCAGGGCCCGGACGTCGTCAACATCGGCAACACGTGGGCGACTTCACTCCAGGCCACCGGCGCCTTCAAGGAGTTCGGCACCTCGGAGATGAAGTCGATCGGCGGGTCCGACAAGTTCGGCAAGGTCGCGCTCTCCACCGGTGGCGCACCCGGCAAGACCGTCACCAGCGTCCCGCTGTACGGCCTCGCCTACGGCCTGTACTACAACAAGCAGATGCTGCAGGACGCCGGGATCACCCCGCCCACCACGTGGGAGGACCTGGTCACCGACGCGAAGAAGCTCACCACCGGCGGCAAGTACGGCTTCAGCCTCGCGGGTGGTTCGTACACCGAGAACGCGCACTTCGCGTTCATCAACTCGGCGCAGAACGGCGGCGAGTGGTTCGACAAGAGCGGCAAGCCGACCTTCACCTCGAAGGCCAACGTCGACGGCATCAAGCGCTACCTCGACCTGATGCAGGACGCCAAGGTCGCGAACCCGTCGAACGCCCAGTACGACAACGCGACCCAGTCGGTCACGGACTTCGCGAACAAGAAGGCCGCGTTCATCCTCAACCAGAACAACGCGAACAACACGATCGAGTCCCTCGGGATGAAGTCGGACGAGTACGGCGTCGTCGCGCTGCCCGCCCCGGCGGACGGCAAGGAGATCGCCAGCTTCCCGGCCGGCATCAACCTGTCCATCTTCAAGAACACGAAGAACGCGGACGGCGCGCTCAAGTTCGTCAAGTACATGACGAGCGCGAACACGCAGACCACGCTCGACAAGCCGTACTCGGCCCTCCCGGTGCTCGCCGCCGCGGCTGACTCGGTCACCGACGAGCAGACGAAGACGTTCCTCGACATCTACAACAACAAGGCGAAGCCGCTCCCGCTGGTGCCCGCCGAGGACCAGTTCGAGTCCACGGTCGGCAAGGCGATGAACGACATGTTCGCCAAGATCGCGACCGGTGGCACCGTCTCCGCCAGCGACATCAAGTCCGCACTGCAGACCGCCCAGGACCAGGTGTCCCAGGCGAACGGCTGATCCACACCCAGCCCGGAGGCTCGGGGCGCGTCCGCTGGACCGCCCCGGGCCTCCACCCCGCATCACCAGACTCGAACTCCTGAAGCCGAAAGGCCCTGCCCATGTCCACGACGGTCCTGCCTGACTCCGAGGCCATCGACCTGACGCACACGAAGGCCCCGACCCTGTCGGGTCCTCCGCCCAGGGGGAAGCGCCGCCTGCAGTGGCTGCCGTACGCCCTCGTCGGTCCTGCCATCCTCTTCGAGCTGCTCATCCACATCGTGCCGATGCTCGTCGGCATCTGGATCAGCTTCGTGCAGCTCACCAAGTACTTCATCGCGAACTGGGGTGCCGCGCCCTTCGCCGGGCTGCACAACTACTCCGTCGCGATCGACTTCAACCAGGCGATCGGCCGTGGGCTCCTCAACTCGTTCCTGATCACGTGCGCGTTCACCGTGCTCGTCGTCGGGCTCTCGTGGGGCTTCGGCATGGCGGCCGCGGTCGCCCTGCAGAAGGAGTTCCGTGGTCGCGGCCTGTTCCGCACGTTGTTCCTGGTGCCGTACGCACTGCCGATGTACGCCGGCGTCATCACCTGGAAGTTCATGTTCCAGCGTGACTCCGGTGCGTTGAACCACCTGCTCGTCGACCAGCTGCACCTGTTCAACCAGGCGCCGTTCTGGCTCATCGGCAACAACGCCTTCGTGGCCGTGGTCGTCGTGGCGATCTGGAAGACCTGGCCCTTCGCGTTCCTCATGCTGATGGCGGGCCTGCAGTCCGTGCCGGCCGACGTGTACGAGGCCGCATCGGTCGACGGCGCGAAGCCGTTCCGCCAGTGGCGCTCGATCACGCTGCCGATGGTCCGCCCGGTGAACGTGACGCTCGTGCTCGTGATGTTCCTCTGGACGTTCAACGACTTCAACACGCCGTTCGTGCTCTTCGGCTCGACCGCGCAGCCGCCGGCAGCCGACCTGCTCAGCTTCCACATCTACAACGCGTCGTTCATCACCTGGAACTTCGGCTCCGGTGCCGCGATGAGCGTGCTGCTCCTCATCTTCCTGCTCATCGTGACCGGCATCTACCTCGCCGTGACCAACCGGAGGTCCGTCCGTGCGTGAAACAGTCGGCGCCAAGTCCTTCAAGGTCGTCGTCCTGACGCTCCTGACGATCTTCACGGTCGTCCCGCTCTACGTGATGATCACCACGGCCATCAAGCCGCTCGGTGACGTGCAGAACGACTTCACGTGGATCCCCACGCGGATCACGTTCCAGCCGTTCATCGACATGTGGTCGACCGTCCCGCTGGGGCAGTACTTCATCAACTCGCTCGTGGTCTGCACGGTCGCGACGGTGTTCTCGCTGATCATCGCCACGTTCGCCGCCTACGCGGTGTCCCGCTGGAACTTCAAGGGCAAGAGCGCCTTCACCACGACGGTGCTCTCGACGCAGATGTTCCCCGGCGTGCTGTTCCTGCTCCCGCTGTTCCTGATCTTCACGAACCTCGGGCAGACGCTCGGCATCCAGCTCGTCGGCAGCTGGCTCGGCCTGATCATCACGTACCTGACCTTCACGCTGCCGTTCTCGATCTGGATGCTCGCGGGCTACTTCGAGACGATCCCGCGGGAGCTCGACGAGGCCGCGATGGTCGACGGCTCGGGCCCGATGGGTGCGCTGTTCCGGATCATCCTGCCGTCGGCCCGTCCGGGTCTGGTGGCGGTTGGCATCTACTCGTTCATGACGGCATGGGGCGAGGTCCTCTTCGCCTCCGTCATGACGAACGGCAACGGGCAGACGCTCGCGGTCGGTCTGCAGCAGTACTCGACGCAGACGAACGTGTACTGGAACCAGATCATGGCGGCGAGCCTCGTGGTGAGCATCCCCGTCGTCATCGCCTTCCTCGTGGTCCAGCGCCAGTTCGTCGCCGGCCTGACCGCCGGTGCCGTGAAGTAGGGCGGACGCACGCCTGACCGAGTCTCGGCTCGGCGGACATCGTGCGGGGTGCAGACCCCGCAGGACGTCCGCCGGGCCGAGTCTCGTCTCCGCTCGACCCAGGAGGATGGACCCATGAGCTTCACCAGGGGGCGGCAGCTGCTGCCCGGACAGACCAGCCGCGTGCACGTGTACGACGTCGCCACGAGGACCGCGCGGCTCGTGTTCGCGTCCGACACGGTGCTCGTCGAGGCCCCGAACGTGCTCGACGACCGCACCCTCGTGCTGAACGGCAACGGCGACCTGTGGCTGCTGCCCCTGCCGGCGCCCGGGGACGACACCGTGCTCGACGAGACCGCGCTCGTGCCCGTGCCGATGGACGGCGTCGACGAGATCAACAACGACCACGTGCTCGACCCGTCCGGCACCTCGGTCGTGGTGAGCGCCCGGAACGGCGAGCTGTACCGCGTGCCGCTGCCCGACGGCGGTCCCACCGACCGGATCACCGACGTCGCCGCGGCGCTGCCCGTGACCCGCAAGTACTACCTGCACGGCATCGCGCCGGACGGGTCCTCGCTCGCGGCCATCGTCGGCGACCTGTCCGAGGACGGCGTCTGGACGACCGACGTCGCGCTCGTCGACCCGACCTCCGGGGCGACGACCTTCGTGACACGGGACGAGCACCCGACGGACGGCTGCTCCTTCGCCGACGACGTGCTCGTCTACAACTCGGAGCGCTTCACCCCGGGGACCGCGCAGCTGGTGTCCCTGCGCTCGGGTGCGAGCGACCCCGTGCAGATCACGGCCGACGACCGAGTGAACTGGTTCCCGCACGTCTCGCCGGACGGCGCGCACCTGCTGTACCTGTCCTACGAGCCCGGCGTGCAGGGTCATCCGGCCGACCACCGCGTGGAGCTCCGGCTGCTGCCCGGGAGCCTGGTCCGCGGTGCCCGGATCGCGGTCCTGCCAGAGACCCTCGTCGCACTCGACGGCGGGCAGGGGACGGTCAACGTGCCACCGTGGGCCCCGGACTCGACGTGGTTCGCCTACTGCGACTACCCCGTCGCCGGCTGACCGCAGCGCCGCGCCGCACACGACGACCGCGCCGCACACGACAACCGCCCCGCACACGACGCGACCGCCTGGAGGCCCGGTGCCGGTCCACGAGACCGGCACCGGGCCTCCAGGCGGAGACGCGCGCCGCCCGCGCGTCAGGGACGCGACGTCAGCTCGCGCACCTGCCCCTGCTGCAGGAGCAGCCGCCGCTCCGCGCGCTTCGCGACCCACGAGTCGTGCGTGACGACCACCACGGTCAGGCCGCGCTCGCGCCACTGCCGCTCGATGATCGCCATGATCTCGTCGCGGGTGCCCTCGTCGAGGGCGCCGGTCGGCTCGTCCGCCAGGAGCACCCGCGGGTCCTTCACGAGAGCCCGGGCGATCGCGACGCGCTGCTGCTGCCCGCCCGAGAGCTCGGCGGGCAGGTGGTCCAGCCGTTCGCCGAGGCCCACCTCCTGCAGGGCCTCGCTCGCACGGCGACGCACCTCCTGCCGGGACTGCTTCGCAAGCGATCCCGCGAACGCCGTCTCGACGTTCTCGAGCGCGGTGAGCGTCGGGATCAGGTTGAAGCTCTGGAAGACGAAGCCGATCTCGGTGGCCCGCAGGTCGGTCAGCGCCCGGTCCCCGAGCGTCGCCACGTCACGACCGGCGAGCTCCACCGATCCCGCGCTCGGTCGGTCGAGCGCGCCGAGCATCTGGAGCAGCGTCGACTTCCCGCCGCCGGTCGGCCCCTGGATCGCCACGAGCTGGCCCGCGGGGATCACCAGGTCGACGTTCGTCAGGGCCGAGACGGTCCGTTTCCCCTGCTGGTACGTCTTGCTCACGTCGGTCAGGCGGTAGACGGGCCGGGAGGCCGCGCTCCGGTCGTCCGTGTCGGCTGCAGGGGCGGTGGTGGTCACGGTGGCTCCTCGGGTCGGGTCGGTCGGTTCGGTGGTCGGGGACGTCGCGCGCATCAGGCGACGCTCCGCAGCGCCTCGGCGGGGCGCAGTCGGGAGGCTCGCCAGCCGCCGAGCGCGCCGGCCACCAGTCCGCCGAGGACCGCCAGGCCGATCGCGAGGAGGAACACCTCGACGGTGACGGGGGCGTGCAGGACGACGTCGGTGGTGGACGCGGCGCTCGCGCCGCCGCCGAACCCGCCGGCGGGAGCCCCGCCGGTCGTGCCGCTCCCGGCAGCGGCCGTCGCGGCCGCACCGGGCATCCCGCCGGATCCGGGGCCGCGGGTGGTCGTGGTCGCGGCGCTCGCCGAGACCGTCGGGGCGATGACGTTGACGACGAGGATGCCGATGAGCCCGGCCGCGGCGCCGATCACACCGCCGATGAGGCCCTGCACGAGGGACTCGCCGGCGACCTGCCGGGTGATGCGGCCGTTCGACCAGCCGATGGCCTTCAGGGTGCCGAACTCCCGCGTGCGCCGGGTGACGCCGGAGATCGTGAAGAGGATCGCGATGAGGAACGCCGCGGCGAGGACGAGGATCGACAGCCACCGGCCGAGGTTCGCGACGAGGCTCGAGGCCGTGGCGAGGGACCCGGACACGCTCGAGGCGAGGTCGGCCTCCGTGGAGACGGTGGCACCCGAGAGCTTCGCCTGCAGGGCGGTCTTCACCGCGGCGACCTCCGACGACGACGTCGCCGAGACGTACACGGACGTCACCTTGCCGTCGAGGTCGGCGAGCGCCTGGGCCGTGTTGAGGGGCACGTAGGTGTTCGAGCCGGTGGTGCTCGCCGACCCGGTCGAGGCGACGATCCCGATGACGGTGAACTTCGTGCCACCGATCTCGAGCGTGTCCCCGACGGCCTTCGACTCGCTCTTCGCGTAGGCGGCGTCGAGCACGACGACGTCCTTGCCGGTGTCCGAGGCGCGGAAGGCGCGGCCCTTCGTGACCTCGGTGCTCGTGAGCGGTCCGACGGTGTCGCCGGACACCGGGATGCCGGTCACGGTGAAGGAGTCGACGCTGAACGAGCCGCCGCCGAAGCCGCCGCCGCCCGTCCCGGCGTCGCCGCTCGGGGCCTGCCGGGTGGCGGCACTGTCGCTGCTGCTGCTGCTGCTGTCGCTGCCCTGCTTCACCGAGCCGGAGAACGTGCTGTTCTCGAGGGTCAGGACACCGGTGGCGGCCTTGACGCCGTCGGTCGCCGCGACGGCCGAGAGGTTCGCCGCGGACAGGGTGGAGGTGCCGCGGGTGACGGCGAGACGGGACTGGGACAGGTCGGTGCTGCCGGAGGAGCCCGACGAGCCCTGGTCGCCGAAGTCGAAGGACGGACGTCCGCCGCTCGTCGACGACGGGGTCTCGGTCTTGGTCACGGTGATGTCCGTGCCGACGCCGTACACGGACTGCAGGACGCTCGACTGCGCGGTCTTCACGCCGCTGGAGATCGAGGAGACGATCACGACGAGGGCGATGGCGAGCGCCATGCCGATCGCGATGATGACCGTCTGCTTCCTGCGGTTCGTGAGTTCGCGCCTGAGGTAGGTCAGGAACATGGTTCTCCTCGGTGGGGGCCGGCAGACAGTCACCGTCCGCGCACCGGATGCGCGGCGGGGCCGACCGAGGAGACGCTAGGCAGCCGTCCAGTGGCTGCCCCATGCCCTTCCGATGAACCGCCTAAGGAGCGTAGGTCTGGCGGAGGTGCTCCGCGTAGCCGCCCGGGGTGCGCCCCGCGAAGCGACCGCTCGTGACGACGGGGAGGTCGGTCGTCGCCTCGACCCGGAGGCCCAGCGCGTGCGCGCGCTCGACGAGGCGGACGTCCTCGTGCTCGGGGACGGGGTCGAACCCGCCGAGGGCCGTGTACGCCGCGGCGAGCACCCCGAGGTTCGCGCCGTGCACGTGACCGAGTGCGGCGCCCGGCGGGTGCGCGATCGTCCATCGTTCGAGCACGTCCGGGTCGAGGTCGCGCGGATCGGGCACCACGGCACCGATCAGCACGTGCCACCCCGCGAGGAGCGCGTCGGCCTGCTGGACGAGCCACCACTCGTCGACCCGCGAGTCCGCGTCGGTGTGGGCGAGCCACTGCCGCACCGGGTCGGGAGTGCCGGCGGCGCGGACGGCGTGTGCTACCCCGAGTGAGCGGGCGCGTCCGACCCCGACGTGCGCGGTCTCGATGTGGTCGGTCCCGTGGTCGCGGACGATCGCCGCGGAGTCGTCGGTACAGCCGTCGAGCACGAGGGTGATGCCGACCCGGATCGCCGGGCGTTCCAGCGCGAGGCGGACCACGGCGGCGTCGAGGGCGTCGAGGCTGGCGCCGATCCGGTCCTCCTCGTCGTGGGCGGGCACGACGACGTCGATGCGGTGCACGACCTCGGGCGTCGTGGTCACGGTCGTCGTGTCCGTGTCCGTGTCCGTGTCCGTTGCCGTTGCCGTTGCCGTTGCCTTCGTCGTTCCCGTTCCTGCTGCCGTTCCGGCGTCCGTCACCGGACGAGTCCTTCGCCCCGCGCGACGGAGACCACACCGGCGCCGGGCAGGACGCTCAGCACGAAGTCGTCCTCGACGTGCCGGACGATCGCGGGCCGGGGCCAGCGCTCGGTGAGCCGGGCGTCGACCACGTCCCCGCTGGAGACCGCCTCGTCGTCGGGGTGGCGCCAGTGGCAGGCGACGAGCACGCCGTCGTCGGCGAGCGACGCGATCACGTGGTCGATCGTCCGGTCGAGGTCGTCGGGGGAGAGGTAGTAGCCGACCTCGGACATCACGACGAGGTCCCAGGTGCCCTCTGGCCAGTCGTCCGGCAGCGCGGCCTGCAGGAACCGGGCGTGCGGCGCGCGGGAGCGGGCGCGTTCGAGCGGTGCGGCGGCGATGTCGGTGCCGAGGACGTCGTCGGCACGGTCGGACAGGGCGGCGGTCAGCACACCGGTCGCGCAGCCGATCTCGAGCGCCGATCGGTAGCGCTCACGGGGCAGCGCCGCCAGGGTCACGGCACGCTTTCGACGCTCGTACCAGGAGCCGTCGAAGTCCCACCCCTCGGGCTTCCTGGCGTAGTGCGCGTCGAAGGACTCGCGGGAACGCGAGCGCTGCCCACCGAAGAACCACTCGGTGCGGCGGAGGTGGTGGGCCGCGTGCCGGTCGTCGACGATCGGCTCGTCGCCGGGCGCGGGGGAGAGCGGCAGCACCTGCGACCGGTAGGCCGCGAGCGCGGCGCGCTTCCGGTCGAGGACGTCGTCGGTCAGCGCGAGTGCATGGGCCGTGGGCCACGGCGCGACGGGCTCGGCAGCGTCGTCCCAGTGCCAGGCCCAGATCGGGTAGGACAGCAGGTCGACGTCGGGCCGTTCGGCGCTGAGGGCCTCGGCGACCTCGCCAGCGACACGGTGGTCGCGGTGACCGTCCCCACGCCAGGGCGCGACGAGGAGCGAGCGGCCGGGCGTGGCGTCGAGCCGGGCGACCAGCGCGTCGCGCAACGTGTCCGGCTGCTCGCGGAGGCCGACGTCCGGCACGCCGAGCGACCCCGCCGTCACCTCCGGGTGGAGCAGTTCGAGGGCGTCCCGGAACTCGGTGGCACGGACCGCCGCGAGCTCGTCGGGGGTGGTCGTGGGGGAGTCGGGGTGCGATCCCTCGCCGAGCGTGACGAGCACGACGTGGACGGGGATGTCCGCGTCGGCCGCCGCGGCGATGAGGCCACCCGCCCCGAGGGTCTCGTCGTCCGGGTGCGGCGCGACGACGACGACCGCCTGGTACCCGTCGAGGTCGACCGCGTCGGGGGAGAGCGTGTCGAGGAACGTCGTCCAGGCCTCCGGATCGGTGCCCGGCTCCCGGTGGTCGAAGCTCACCACGCGACACCACCGTTCTGGAGGACCATCCGGCCGATGCGGGCGAGGTCCCGGTCGCCGTGGTCCTGCAGCACGTAGAGCTCGAGGTCGGCGACCCGCGCGGCGACGGCTGGGTCGGACGTCAGCGGGCCCGGGCCGATCGTGGAGACCACCCGGGTGCGGACGGCGTCCACCGCCCGGCGGACCCGCGAGCGGACGGTCTGGGCGACGAGGGGCCAGTCGACGTCTTCGTCGGCGTCGATGCGCGCGGCCGCGTCGGCGAGGGCGTCCTCGGCGTCGGCCAGGTCGGCGACCACGGCACCGAGCGCGACGCGGAGCAGTTCGGCGTCCGGACGCGCGGCGGCGTGGTCGCGGAGCACGCGGGCGAGCCCGACGGCCCCGCCCCACCAGCACGCGGCGACGCCGATGCCGCCCCACGCGAACCCGGGACGGGTCAGGTACCAACCGGGGTCGCCGACCGGGACGGCCACGACCCCGTCGAAGTCCACCGGGCCGCTCGGCACGTCCGGCATGCCGCGCGCGACCCAGGCGTCGTCGTGCGTGGTGACGCGGTCCTGCCGCAGGTCGACGGCGAACAGTTGCCGGTCGTCTCCGCGGTGCGCCGTCACGAGGGCGTGCGAGAGCTCCGACGCGAGCGAGCACCACGGCTTCGTGCCGTCGAGCACGACGCCGCCGACACCGTCGCCGGAGGCCTCGAGCCGGAGCCCCGGACCCTCCGCGGCGAAGACGCCCCAGGTCGACCCGGCCGGGACCTCGGCGTCCGCCTGCGCGAGGATCGAGAGCGCGTCCAGGTGCGGCTCGACCGTCCGGGCCAGGGCGACGTCCACGGCGGCGATCGCTGCGAGCGTGACGAAGGAGCGGGCGGCCGTGCCCGCGGTGAGCGGTGGCGTGGTGGCGGCGACCGCCCGTGCGACCGCGAGTCGGTCTGCCGGGGCCGAGCCGGGCCTCCCGGCGGTGTCCGTCAGCGCGGTGGCCGGACGTCCGGCGGCCGTGCGCGCGGTGGCCGTCAGCGTGGCGACGTCGACGGCGGCTGCGTCGGCTGGCCAGGCGGCAGAACGGATCATGGGCCCAACCTACGTATCGCGGACATGGTCAGTGACAGGTCATCCACAGACCGCTGCGTGCTGCTCCACAGACGCCTCATAGGATCTTCTCGATACTCGAAGACGTGACCATCTCCCAGCCCTCCGCAGCCCCACGCCTCACGCGTGCCGACGGTTCGCCGTTGCGCATCCTCGTCGTCGACGACGAAGCCAGCCTCACCGACCTGCTGTCCATGGCGCTGCGGTACGAGGGCTGGGACGTCACGAGCGCGAACGGCGGACAGGACGCCCTGGCGAAGGCGCGGGAGTTCAAGCCGGACGCCATGGTGCTCGACGTGATGATGCCCGACCTCGACGGACTGCAGGTCCTCAGTCGGCTCCGCCAGAACAACGACGACACCCCGGTCCTGTTCCTCACCGCGAAGGACAGCGTCGAGGACCGCGTCACCGGCCTCACCGCAGGCGGCGACGACTACGTGACGAAGCCGTTCTCCCTCGAGGAGGTGGTCGCGCGCCTCCGCGGGCTCATCCGCCGCTCGCAGATCTCGATCTCCGAGGCCGGCGACTCCCGCATCGTCGTCGGCGACCTGGTGCTCGACGAGGAGTCGTACGAGGTGTCCCGCGCCGGCCGGCCCATCGAGCTCACCGCCACCGAGTTCGAGCTCCTGCGCTTCCTGATGCGCAACCCGCGTCGTGTGCTGTCGAAGGCGCAGATCCTCGACCGCGTGTGGTCGTACGACTTCGGCGGCAAGTCCAGCGTCGTCGAGATCTACATCTCCTACCTCCGCAAGAAGATCGACGCCGGCGAGCAGCCGATGATCCACACCGTGCGCGGTGTCGGGTACGTCATCAAGCCCGTCGTCTGATCCCGTGACCCTGCGCCGCCGGCTCGTCCTGAGCATCGTCGCCCTCGTCGTCGCCGTCAGCGCGGTGATCGGCGCGGGCAGCATCGTCGCGTTGTTCTCGATCCAGCGCTCGGCGATCGACCAACAGCTGCAGTACGCCACGAGCCGCGCCCAGAAGTCGATCGAGGGGCAGGGGTCCGGCGGGCCAGGGCTCGACATCGGTCGTCCGTCCGGGCAGGCCGCCGGCACCCTCACCGCCTACTTCCTCAACGGCAACGCGGTCATCGGCAGCGTGCTCGAGGACGACGGCCACCTCGACAGCCTCGCTGCCTCTGCCGTCGAGCCGCTCGGCGGCGTGCGCGTCGACGGGCAGCCCCGGACCGTGGACCTCGGCGACGACCTCGGTCGCTACCGGGTGACCGCAGCGCCCGTCGGCCCCGCCGTGCTCGTCGTCGGCCTGCCCATGGTGCCCGTGTACGAGAGCGTCTGGAAGCTCTTCGGCGTCGTGCTCGTCGTGATGCTGCTCGCGCTCGTCGTCGCGTCCGCCGCCGCGGCGCTCGCCGTCCGACGATCCCTCCGACCGCTCGAGCGCGTCGCCGAGACCGCCACGACCGTCGCCGGCATGCCGCTGGACCGCAGTGACGCCCTCGACGGCATCCGCGTGCCGGACACCGACCCCCGCACCGAGGTCGGTCGCGTGGGCACCGCCTTCAACCGGATGCTCGGCCACATCGGGAACGCGATGCAGGCCCGGGAACGCTCCGAGCAGAAGGTCCGGCAGTTCGTCGCCGACGCCTCGCACGAGCTCCGCACGCCGCTGGCATCGGTCCGCGGGTACGCCGAGCTCACCCGCCGCATGGGCGGTGACCTGCCGCCGGACGTCGTGTACGCGATGAGCCGCATCGAGTCGGAGTCGCTGCGGATGACCTCCATGGTCGAGGACCTGCTGCTCCTGGCACGGCTCGACGAGGGCCGCGAGGTCCAGCTCGACGACGTCGACCTGACCGGGCTGGTGCTCGACGCCGTCAACGACGCCCACGCCGCATCGCCCGAGCACGTCATCGAGGTCGAGGTCCCACCCACCCCGGTCGTCGTGCTCGGCGACGCCGCCCGGCTGCACCAGGTCATCGTCAACCTCGTCACGAACGCCAGGACCCACACGCCTGACGGCACCCGCATCACCGTGGGCATCGAGACCGTCCCGGACGGCGTCGACCTGACCGTGCGGGACACCGGGCAGGGGATCGACCCGGCGTTCCTGCCGAAGCTGTTCGAGCGGTTCGCCCGCGCCGACAGCTCGCGGTCCCGCACGGCGGGGTCGACGGGCCTCGGGCTGGCCATCGTCGACGCGGTCGTGCAGGCGCACGGGGGCAGGGTCGGGGTCGAGAGCCGCCCGGGCGACACGGTCTTCACGGTGCACCTGCCGGCGCGGGCGGGTGCTGGTGCGGCGGGTGCTGCGGGTACTGCTGGTCCTGCCGCCGCGGCCGCGGACGCGTGGTCCGGCGTGCCCGATCGCGCGTAGGTGGTCGAATCGCGCGTAGCGGGCCGGAAGATCCGACCCGCTCCGCGCGATCCCGCTTGGCAGGTCGCGCGTGATGGGAAGGTCCGCACCCACCGGACGGGAGGCTCGTGACGGGCCGGTCCCGAGCCTCCCGTCCGGTGCTTGGTGGCGTCCACCACATCTGCTACAGTTCTCGAAGCCAAAGACCGCCGGTTTGCTGCTGTGCTCGCACAGCAGTCGAAGGTCCTCATCATGAGGCAGCCCGCGCAGGTGTTCCGAACCACTCCATCCGCTTGCGGGGGAGCAGCTCCGAGCCTCTGCGCCGGAGCTTTTTTCATGTGCTGTGTTCGTTGCAGTGGGACCTGGGGCTGCCGGCAAGACCCCCAAGGAGAACCATGGCGAACAAGGAAGCTGCGGTCGCCGAGCTCACGGAGTCCTTCCGTAGCTCGAACGCCGTTCTGCTCACCGAGTACCGCGGTCTCACGGTCGCGCAGCTCAAGGAGCTCCGCAACTCGATCCGTGAGCACGCCACGTACGCCGTGGTGAAGAACACGCTGACCAAGATCGCGGCGAACAACGCCGGCATCTCGTCGTTCGACGACGAGCTCGCCGGTCCGTCCGCTCTCGCCTTCGTCCACGGTGACACCGTCGCCGTCGCGAAGTCGCTGCGTGCATTCGCCAAGGCGAACCCCGAGCTCGTGGTGAAGGGCGGTTACTTCGACGGTAACCCGCTCACCGCGACCGAGGTGGACAAGCTCGCCGACCTCGAGTCCCGTGATGTGCTGCTCGGCAAGCTCGCCGGCGCACTCAAGGCCTCGCTGTTCGGTGCTGCGTACCTGTTCCAGGCACCCCTCTCGCAGGCCGTCCGCACGGTGGACGCCCTCCGCGAGAAGCAGGAGTCCGCGGCCTGACCAGGCACGCGTTCATCAACCACACGCACTAGCTAGTAGTAGGAGAAAATCATGGCGAAGCTTTCGCAGGACGAGCTCATCGAGGCCTTCAAGGAGCTCACGCTCATCGAGCTCTCGGACTTCGTGAAGAAGTTCGAAGAGGTCTTCGAGGTCACCGCTGCTGCCCCCGTCGCCGCTGCCGCGGTCGGTGGCGCTGCTGCCCCCGCCGAGGAGGTCGAGGAGAAGACCGAGTTCGACGTCGTGCTCAAGTCGGCCGGTGACAAGAAGATCCAGGTCATCAAGGAGGTCCGCAGCCTCACGTCGCTCGGCCTGGGCGAGGCCAAGGCCCTCGTCGAGACCCCCGACGCCAAGGTGATCGAGGGCGCGAACAAGGAGACCGCCGACAAGGCAAAGGCTTCCCTCGAGGCCGCCGGCGCCACCGTCGAGCTCGTCTGAGTCTGACCTTCTGGTCACGAAGGCCGCTGCCCCTCGGGGCGGCGGCCTTCGTCGTGTGCGGGGCGGGTGGTGCGGGCGGGGGCCGCCGTGGCGCCGAGTCTCGGCCGGGCGGACATCCTGCGCGCTCTGCGCCGCGCACAGTGTCCGCCAGCGCGAGACTCGGGTGCGCTGTTCGTCGCGGAGAGAGTCCGCCGGCGCGAGACTCGGGTGCGTCGGTCATCACAGACGGAGCCCGTGCAGACGGAGAGCAGCTCGGAAACGGTCGAGTTCCACGAGGTCCCACCAGATGACGCGGATGACCGATCGGACTTCTGGGAACGTCCGGAGTTGGTCCTCTCGTCGTTTCTCCTGCCAGAGCGCTTCGGCCGGGTCCTGTCCGTGCAACATCGAGGTGTCGACGTACTTCTGCTTGCCGTCGAACTCGATCACGACGCCGAGCTCGGGGATCCAGAAGTCCACGCGGACGAGTGAGCCGTCCGGCAGCCGGAACTCCTGTTGCGGCACGGCTTCCGGCAGACCCACTTCGACCATCCGGATCGCCGCGTAGGACTCTCCGACGGATTCGTGCGCCGG
>NZ_JALNUI010000022.1 GCF_026544205.1 Curtobacterium sp. GC_Cur_3 | reverse complement strand
GTGGCGCGGGCGCGCACGGCGAGCGCGGTCCGGAGTGCGAGCCGGAGCGGCCAGAGCCACCATGCCGGGTACTTCTGCGCCAGGAACCGGTAGGCACTCTCGTGGTGCGCGCGACGCATCCGCTCGGACGAGCCCTGGGTCGCGGTCCCGCCGATGTGGGTCGCGGTGGCGGCAGGCTCGTACACGTTGCGGAACCCGGCGCGGCCGATGCGCCAGCCGAGGTCGACGTCCTCGAAGTACATGAAGTACCCCTCGTCGAAACCGCCGAGCTGCTCGAAGACGTCGCGGCGGACGAGCACGCAGGCCCCGGACAGCCAGCCGGTGTCGCGGCGGACGTCGTGTGCACCGCTCTGCTGGTACCGCCGGGTCCAGGGGTTGCCCTTCCACACGTTCGCGAAGAGCGCGTGGCCGAGGCCGGTGCGGAGCGACGGGACGAGACGAGCGGAGGGGTAGACCTCACCGCTCGGCTCGAGCAGGCGCGGACCGACGGCGGCGATCGTCGGGTCGGCCGTGGCGGTCGCGATGAGGCGGTCGAGCGCCAGCGGTTCGAGCACGACGTCCGGGTTCGACACGAGCACCCACCGCACGTCCGGGTCGAGCGTGGCGACCGCGCGGTTCACGGCCGTGCCGTACCCGCGGTTGTCGCCGACCTCGAAGAACCGTGCGGACGCCGCCTCGGTGATCCGGCGGAGGTCCTCGGCGTCGGCGGAGTCGTTGTCCGCGACGACGACCTCGACCGGTCGTGCGCTGGCGTCCGCGGTGGAGGCGAGGAACGGCGGCAGGACGTCGGCGGAGCGGTACGACACCGTGACGATCGCCGCGCGGTCGCCAGCGGCGCTGACGCGGTCGCCAGTGGCGCCGACGCGGTCGCCGGTCGTGCCGTCGCCGGTCCCGGTCCCGGTCCCGGTTCCGCCGGTCATGCGAACACCTCGAGGTGCACGCGTGCGCAGGCCGCCCAGGTGAAGCCCGCGGCGCGGGTGCGGGCCCGCCCGGTGCGTTCCGCGCGGACGGCGGGGTCCTCGGACAGCAGCCGTTCGAGCGCGGCACGGATCGGTCCGGCGTCCGGTTCGGTGTAGGTCACGGTGTCGCCGCCGACCTCGGGGATCGCGAGCCGGTCGGTGGTGAGCACGTCGGCACCGGAGGCCATCGCCTCGAGCACGGGGAGCCCGAAGCCCTCGGCGGTGCTCGGGTAGACGACCACGCGGGCGCCGCCGAGGAACGCCCGGAGTTCCTCCACCGGCAGGTACCCGAGGTGGCGCAGGGGAGCGCCGGGTCGGTCGCCCGCGGTCTCGAGTTCGCGCCGGGCGACGTCGTCCCAGCCGAGTCCGCCGGCGACCAGGAGCGCCGGCACGGGTCCGGTCGCAGCGTCACG
Organism: Curtobacterium sp. GC_Cur_3; assembly: GCF_026544205.1. Lineage (GTDB taxonomy): Bacteria > Actinomycetota > Actinomycetes > Actinomycetales > Microbacteriaceae > Curtobacterium. Next base: position 73,579 of record NZ_JALNUI010000022.1, on the reverse strand, counting down.
CAGTGCCCGGTGCGCCGCGATGAGCTCCGGGACGCGCTTGCGGGGTTCGACCGTGCCGAGGAACGCGATCCACTCGGTGTCGTCAGCGACCTCGTGCGCCTGGCGGAAGGCCTGGACCTCGGCGTCGGTCGGCACGTGGAACAGCGCCGGGTCCACCCCGAGGTGCGCGACGACGGTCGCCCGACGCGCGGGGCCGGCGAGCCGGTCGAGCTCGGTCACGGTGGCCGCGCTCGGGGCGACGGTCGCTCGGCTCAGGCGGCGGGCCAGCCGCGTCCAGGTGCGGAAGAACAGCACCTTGAGCCGCGAGTGCGCCGCCGGGTCGCTGAAGAAGGTCGCGTCGTGCAGCGTGACGACGGTCCGGGAGGCCCGGATCACCGGGAACGTGTAGTGCGGGCTGTGCAGGACGGTGGCGTGCACCCGCCGGGTCAGCACCGGCAGGCCGACCTGCTCCCACACCAGCCGCAGCGGGCGCGATGCGGTCCAGCCGGGAGCAGCGTGGTACCGGTGCGTCGGGGCGAGCCCACGGAGCCAGGCCACGTCGCCGCGCTTCGCGACCACGTCGACCTGCACGTCGAGCTCGGCGAGCCCGGTGAGGAGCCCGGCGATGTACCGGGCCACCCCACCGCGGTTCGGCGGGACCGATGTGGCGTCCACCAGCACCGGGAGTTCCTGCAACGTCAGCCCTTGATCTGGCGTTCGGTGGTCGCGGTCCAGGCGATGCCCGACTGCGTGTCCTCGTCGACGACGACGAACCGTGCGGCCTCGCGTTCGATGACGATGTGCTCGCCGTTCGGCTTGGCGAGGAACACGTGGACGAAGTACTGGCCGCCGCCGAGCCGCAGGTCGCGCAGGTGCCACTCGACGGTCGCCGTCCCACGGAGCGGGTCGTGCCGCGCCTGGGTCTGGCGGCTGTCGATGCCGAAGGCCGGGTTGCCGAGGTGGTTCTCGATCTTGATGCCGGCGCGCCACTCGGGCAGGACGTCGGTGTGCGAGAACGTGGCGCGGATGACCAGGTCGTCGCCGTGGTGGTGCTCCGCACCGGGGGCACGACCGGGGATCTCGAGCTCGACGTGCTCGACCTTGCCCGGGTTCGCGTCCTCTTCCGGGTGGGCGGCCTCGGCCTCGGCGATGCGGCGACCCTCGAGGATCTCGCGGAAGTTCTTCACGGCGAGACGGGCGGAGCCCTGGAACTTGACCTCGCCGTGGTGCAGGACGACCGCGGAGTCGCAGAGTTCCTGCACCTGGCCGAGGGAGTGCGACACGAGGATGATCGTGCGGCCCTGCGCCTGGAACTCACGGATCTTGTCGAGGCACTTCTTCTGGAACTGCTCGTCACCGACGGCCAGGACCTCGTCGACGAGCAGCACGTCGGGGTCGGTGTTGATGGCGACCGCGAAGGCGAGTCGCACGTACATGCCGGACGAGTAGAACTTCACCTGGGTGTCGATGAAGTCGCCGATGCCGGAGAACTGCAGGATGTCGTCGAAGCGCTCCTCGGTCTCCTCCTGCGTCTGGCCCAGGATCGCGGCGTTGAGGTAGACGTTCTCGCGCCCGGTCAGGTCGGGGTGGAACCCGGCGCCGAGCTCGATGAGCGCGGCCAGACGACCGCGGCGTTCAACGGACCCGGTGGTGGGCTCGAGGATGCCGCCGATGGTCTTCAGCAGCGTCGACTTGCCGGAGCCGTTCGGGCCGAGGAGCCCGATCGTGGTGCCGGCGGGGATGTCGAGGCTGATGTCCTTCAGGGCCCAGAAGTCCTCGCTGTGGCGACGGCCGGCGCGACCGAGGGTCACGACGCGCTCCTTGAGCGAGTTGTCCTTGCGGATCGTGAAGCGCTTGGAGACGTTCTTCACGGTCACGACGGCGGGGGCGTCGGAGAACGGCGACCGGGTCTCCTGGGCGAGTGCGTTGTCGATGCTCATCGGGTCAGATCTCCTGGGCGAAGTTGCCCTGCAGCTTGGCGAACACGCGCTGGCAGAGCAGGAGTGCGATCAGCCCGGCGACACCGACGACCGCGAGACGGATCAGCAGGTGCGACGGGTACTCGGAGTCGGGTCCTGCGGTCCAGAACGCCCGGTGGAACCCGAGGACCGCGAGGGTGATCGGGTTGGCGGTGTAGATGTTCAGCAGCCACTGCGGTGCCGCGTTCGCGACCTGCTGCCAGCTGTAGACGATGGGCGAGGCCCACATCAGCAGGAGCACCAGGACCTCGACGAGGTACTGCATGTCGCGGAGGTACACGTTGGCGGCGGCGAGCAGCAGCGCCAGGGCCGTCGCCCAGATCAGGATGACGAGCGTCGACGGGAAGAAGTACAGCAGGTCGAGTCGGATCCATGCGGTGCCGCTCTGCAGGATCGTCGCCACGAGGAGCACGACGAGCTGCACGCCGAAGTTGAACAGCGCGGCTCCGACGCTCGCCAGCGGGTAGATCTCCCGCGGGAGGTAGATCTTCTTGATGAGGCCGGCGTTCGAGACGATCGACGCCGTGCCCGCTGCCACGATCTCGCTGAAGAGCCCGTAGAGGGTCAGGCCGGCGAACACGTAGACGGCGAACTCGGGGATGTTGCGGGATGCCCCGAGGATCTTGCCGAGCACGAAGTAGTAGATCGCGAGCTGGACGAGCGGACGGATCAGGGTCCATGCGAAGCCGAGTGCGCTGTCCTTGTACCGCGACTTCAGGTCACGACGGATCAGCAGGTCGAGCAGCTGTCGGTGCGCGACGATCTCGCGGACCGATCCGACGACTGCCGTGGCCGGACGGCCGGCCGGGACCATCCGTTCCTGCCGGAGGCGGTCGAACCGCTCGGTGACGATGTTGCTCAAAGGGGGAGTCCTCACATTTCGACGCGGGCGACGGTCACTGTACCTCGGCGACCGGGGACGGCCGCCGGACGTCAGCGCCCGTTCTTGCTCTCGCGCATGATGCGCGCGCGGTTCTGCACCTTGTCGCGGAGTCCGGAGACGCCGTTCTCACGCAGGTACCACGCGGCGAGACGGACGTCGCGGGTGACCCCGTGGCGGCTGTTCGCGATCTGGTGGAACCGGAGTTCGCGGGCGCGTGCCGGGCTCAGCGCGACCCGGGGGCGGCTGCCGGCCGAGAGCGACCCGGCCGGGACGGCGGCGTCGTGGGCCCGGTCGGCGGCGACCTGCGGGTCCTTGCAGAACTCCACGAGCGGGGCGAGCGCACGCTCCCACGTGAAGTCCTCGCGGACGCGGCTGACGGCGTCGCGGGCGGCCTGCGCTGCCTCGGGGTCGTAGAGCATCGACTCGAGCGCGGCGGCGAGGCCGTCGACGTCGCGCTCCTTGACCGCGACGCCCATGCCCTCGGCCCCGACGAGGTCACCGAAGCTGTCGCCGTCGGTGGTCACGATGGGCAGGTTGGCCCACATGTAGTCGAGGATGCGCGTGCGGAACGAGAAGGTGGTCTCGATGTGGGCGAAGTGCGTCGAGACGCCGGCGTCCGCCTCGAGCAGGTAGTTCTGGCGGTCGTCGAGGGCCACCCACTGCTCGTTGAAGAAGACGTGCTTGTTCGTCAGGCCGAGCTGGTCGCTGATCCGACGGGTCTCGGCGACGATCGCCATCTCCGGCACGTCCGGGTTCGGGTGTGCCACGCCGAGGAAGAACAGGCGGATGTCGTCGTGGGTCTCGGCGACCTTGGCGATCGCGCGGACGAGCGACGGGGTGTCGAACCAGTTGTAGATGCCGCCGCCCCAGATGACGACCTTGTCGTCCTTCCCGATGCCGGGCGTCACGCCGCGGATGGCGTTGCGCTCGTGCTTCGGCGGCGTGGAGTCCATGCCGAACGGCGCGATCGAGATGAGCTTCTTGAGGTTGTCGTCGGCGAGGTAGTTGTCCGGGTTGACCCGGCCGACCCCCGCGAGCTGGCCGAGCCAGAACAGGCGCTGTCGCTCCGAGGCGCAGAGGAAGAAGTCACCGCGTTCGAGCTGGCGGTTGATCACCTCGGTCGTGGAGGTCACCTGGTTGCGCCACCCGACGTCGCCGTTGTCCCGCGCCTGCTCGAGCTGCTCGAGGTGCATCGGGTCGTACAGGTCGACGACCATGATCTTGTTCGACTGCTGCAGCGTCTGGAAGTGGTGCAGGGCGTAGCCCTGGAAGAAGATGACGTCGGCCCACTCCTCGTGCTCCCGCATGGTGCGCTCGTGCTGGAGCGGCACCCGGGACACGGAGAAGGCGTCGGACTTGCGGTTCGCCACGTTCCACGTCACGAGTCGGACGTCGTTGTGCTCGCTGAGGGCCTCGGCGATCTTCCACGCGCGCATGCCGGGGCCGGCCATCTTCTCGCCGAGCGCGTCGCCGGTGATGACGAGCACGCGGGTGCGGTGCATCGGCTGCTCGACGTCGAAGGCCTCGATGATCGCCTGGTAGCCCTCGAGGAAGTAGCCGTCCTCGAACAGCGGCTTGAAGGCGTCGCCGAACAGGCGGAACACCTCCTTGTCCGTCTTGACGCGCTGCCCCTGGATGCGGCGGCGCTCCTCGGACAGGCGGGGGAGGTCCGACACGAACTGGTCGAGGGCGTAGAGCCCGGCGACGGTCTCCTTCGACATCGGGGTCGTCGGGTCGAACTCGTCCGGCGCGCCGGTGAAGCGGCGGATGTCGAACTCCTCCGAGTCGCGGCCGCTCTTGGCGATCGCGCGGCGGGCGAGGAGGGCGAGCGCGGCGGGCAGGAAGGTGCCGAGGTTCTCGTCGGAGAGGTTCTTGTAGAGCAGGTGCAGGGCGTTCCGCTCGAGCAGGTACATCTCGCGGTGGTCGCCGAACGACTTCATCGAGCCGTGGTGCTTGTGGTAGACGACCGAGCGCGGCGCGAACCGGACGCGGTAGCCGAGCAGGTTGAGGCGCCAGCCGAGGTCCACGTCGTCGTAGAACATGAACAGGCCCTCGTCGAAGCCGCCGACCTCGAGGAAGACGTCGCGGCGGACGAAGAGCGCCGAGCCGGTGCCGAAGAGCAGGTCCTGCGGTGCGTCGAAGCGGCCGTCGTCGAGCTCGGCGATGTGGTTCTTGTAGCCCATGCCGAACCAGCTCAGGCCGGACTCGACGAAGTCGATCGTCTTGCCCTCCCAGTCCAGGACCTTGCTCGCGACGGCGGCGACGCGGGGGCTCGGGGCGAAGCCGGCGACGCCCTCCTTGACCCAGTTGACGTCGGGCTTGGCGTCGTTGTTGAGGAACGCGACGACGTCGCCGGTGGCCTCGCGCGCACCGAGGTTGCTGCCGCCGGTGAACCCGAGGTTCTCGGCGGAGACGATGATCCGCACGTTGGCCTGGTCGCCGATCGCCGCACGCAGACGGGCCTCGCTGTCGTCGCCGGAGCCGTTCTCGACGACCACGATCTCGAGGCGGTCCGCCGGCCAGTCGACCTCGCTGAGGCGGGCGATGCACTCGAGGGTGTCGTCCGTCCCGCGGAAGTTGATGACGACGACGGACACGCGGGGCGCGTAGGTGGACACGGATTGACTCCATACGTCGGACGGCGGTGGTGCCCCGGAAGGCGGAAGCAACTATACCGATCGGGGTCAGGGGGCTCGGCGGACCTGGGAGACTGGGCCGCGTGGACGTCTCCGTGATCATCGTCGACTGGCACCAGCCCGCGCTGACGCGGCGTGCGGTCGAGTCCGTGTCGTCCCAGCGGCTGGACGCCACCGTCGAGGTGGTGCTCGTCGTGAACGAGGCCGACGACGCCACCGTCGCGGCCTACCGCGCGGACCACCCCGGGATCGTCGTCGTCGCCGAGCGCACGAACTCGGGGTTCGCCGGGGGCGTCGCCCGGGGCATCGCCGCGTCCTCGGGTGACGTGCTGGTGTTCCTCAACAACGACGCGGTCGCCGACCACGGGTTCCTCGACCGCGGCCTCGCGGTGCTGGCAGCCGGGGGCCAGCGCGTCGCGGCCGTCGCGGCCACCGCGGTGCTGGAGGGCCACTTCGTCCCCGTCGCACCGGGCGCGCCCCGGTCCGAGGACGACCTGGCCCGCGCCGACGGCCGTCGCTGGCGTCGCGCGGAGCCGGGACAGACCCTGGTGAACGGCACCGGGGTCGTGCTGGACCGGTCCGGCAACGGTCGTGACCGGGACTGGCTGCGTCCGCTCGAGGACGCGCCGGAGTCCGAACCGCTCTTCGGCTTCTCCGGTGGCGCGGCCTTCCTCCGTCGGAGCGCGCTCGCCGAGGTCGGCGGCTTCGACGAGTCGCTCTTCATGTACTACGAGGACCTCGACGTCGCGTGGCGCCTCCGCCTGGCCGGGTACGACGTCCGCCACGCCCCCGACGCCGTCGTCGTGCACCGGCACGCCGCCAGCTCCGGCAGCGACGGCCCCCTGGTCCGGTACCAGAGCATGCGGAACCGGCTGGCCGTCGTCGTCCGGAACGCCTCGGCCGGCATGGTCGCCCGCGTCGTGTGGCGGACGCTCGGGCGGATGGTCCGTGACCTGCTCCGACCCGGTGCCGCGCAGCTCCCGCCCGCCGCGTGGCGGCGACTCGCCCTGGAGGCCCCTGCCGTGCTCCGGCACGCCCGTCGCGCCCGGCGGGCCGACGGGTTCGACCGGGCCGCGCGCAGCCGGGTCGAGGCTGGACTGGTCGCAGCGGACTGAGCGGGCACACAGGCAGCACACAGCCGTGGCGACGGCGGACCGGAGCGGATCCGCCGGGGGTGATCCGAGCCTCCCGTTCGGGGGCCGACGTGGGGGCTGTGTGATCACTGTGGTCCAGGTAGCCTGATGTGACCCGAGTGCATCGGTCGTTCGTCAGGGGTCGACCGCTCGCGCAGAGCGCATCGCGCACGTCATCAACCCCGTCGACGCCACAAGGGAAGGCCCAACGACGTGAAGAAGGTCGTCGCCATCATCGCGAGCGTGCTCGCAGCAGCGAGTGTGCTGGTCGGTTTCCAGCTGTCCGGTCCGATCTCCGGGCAGGAGTCCGCGTCCGCGCTGAGCGGCTCGTCGTTCTCGGCGGGCAACATCATCTCGGACGCGAACTTCTACGACGGCGACGCGATGTCGGCCGCGCAGATCCAGTCGTTCCTGAGCTCCCAGATCGGCACGTGTGCGTCGAGCTCCTGCCTGAACGTCGGGAAGTTCAGCATGAACTCCCGCGGCAGCGACCCGATGTGCGGTGCGGTCACGGGCGGGTCGAACCTCTCCGCCGCGGTGATGATCTCCCGCGTCGCCGTGGCGTGCAGCATCAGCCCGAAGGTCATCCTGGTGACGCTCCAGAAGGAGCAGACCCTGGTCAACGGCAGCACCGCGCGCAACCCCTCCGCGTCCCGGCTCGAGCGGGCCATGGGCTACGCCTGCCCGGACAACGCCGGTGGGCACTGCGACCCCGCCTACGCGGGCGTCGGCAACCAGGTCTACTGGTCCGCCTGGCAGTGGAAGCGCTACGGCAACCCGGCCGGCACCACCAACTACTTCACCTGGTTCAACCCGGGTGGCACGCGGCAGATCCAGTACAACGTGCCGACGTCGTGCGGCACGAAGCCCGTCGCGGTGCAGAACAAGGCGACGGCCGCGCTGTACTACTACACGCCGTACACGCCGAACACCGCGGCGCTCAACAACCTCTACGGCACGGGTGACTCCTGCTCGGCGTACGGCAACCGGAACTTCTGGCGGCTCTACAGCGAGTGGTTCGGGTCGCCGACCGAGAACGCGAAGCCGATCGGCAGCCTCGACGCCGTCACCGGTGGCGGCGAGGTCGTGAACGTCCGCGGATGGGCGATCGACACGACCACCACCGCCGCGACGAAGGTGCACGTCTACGTGGACTCGAAGGCGTCGCAGATCATGGCGGACACGTCCAGGAGCGACGTCGGTCGCGCACACCCCGGCTACGGCAACTCCCACGGGTTCTCGTCCGCCGTCGTCGCCACGCCGGGCTCGCACAGGGTCTGCGTCTACGCGGTGAGCGTCGACGGTGCCCGGAACACGACGCTCGGCTGCGCGACGGTCACCGTCGCCAAGGCGTCCCCGTTCGGGTCGATCGACACGGCACAGGCGGTCCCCGGTGGCATCCGCGTCCGCGGCTGGGCCATCGACCCGAACGCGCAGACGTCGTCGATCGGCGTGCAGATCGCCGTCGGGTCCACGACCACCAAGCTCACGGCGAACCAGGCACGCGGCGACGTGGCCCGGGTCTACCCCGCCGCCGGTGGCGCGCACGGGTTCGACAGGGTGTTCCCGACCACGACCGGCACCCAGCAGGTCTGTGTCACCGGCGTCAACGTCGGTGCGGGCCAGGACAAGCTGCTCCGCGACTGCGTCTCCGTCCGGGCGGTCGGCTCGGTGCCGACCGGCCGCGTGGACAGCGTGACGACGACGGCGAAGGCGATCCAGCTCCGCGGCTGGGCCATCGACGGCGACACCACCGCGCCGATCAACGTGGACGTGTACGTCGACGGCGTCGGTCGTCGGGTGGCGGCGAACGTCGCCCGGTCGGACCTGGCCAGGGCCTACCCGGCCTACGGCGCGCCGCACGGCTTCACGGCCACGATCGCCGCCGCGCCGGGGCCGCACCAGGTGTGCGTCTACGCGATCAACGTCGGCGCCGGGTCCGACAACCCGACGCTGCAGTGCGCCACGGCCGAGGTCGGCAGCGCCCCCGTCGGCAGCCTCGACTCGGTGACCCCGGTCAGCGGTGGCGTCGCGGTCACGGGCTGGGCGTGGGACGCCGACACGACGGCACCCGTCGCGGTGCACGTCTACGTCGACAGCGCGATGACGCCGACCACGGCGAACCAGGCCCGTGGCGACGTCCAGCGCGCCCACCCGGCAGCCGGCGCGAACCGCGGGTTCGCGACCACCGTCGGGGCGGCCCCCGGTTCCCACCGGGTGTGTGCCTACGGCATCGACGCCAACGGCGGCACGAACACGACGCTCGGCTGCTCGACCGTCACGGTCCGCTGACCGCCGACGGGCCCCGCACCGCGAGCCGAGCGCGTCGGCGGACGGTGCGGGGACCGGCCCCTGCGGATTCCCTCACGAGGACGTCGGCGCGGATTCGCCCCGACGCGGGGGAGTCCGACATGATGACCGTCATGAGTCCCACCGCCGTCGCTCCGTTCGCCGGCGCGCGCCGGGCAGGACGGACGGCCCCCGTCTGGCTCGCCCGCACCGCCGACGTGGTGCTGCCCGTCGTCGTCGGGCTGCTCGCCGCGGCGATCGCCTGGTGCCGGCTCCCCGCCGGTGCCCGCGACACGCTGTGGGCCGAGGACGCCGCGGTCTTCCTCACCCAGCGACTGCAGCTCGGGCCGTTCGCGTCCCTGGTGCACCCGTACGACGGGTACCAGCACCTCGTCCCGCGGCTCGTCGCCGAGGTCGCCGCCGCGCTGCCCGCGGAGTCCTACGCGAGGACGGTCACCGCGCTGTGCTGTGTCGTCGTCGGTCTGGTGGCGGCGGCCACGATGGTGTTCGCGCGCGGGACCATCCGGACGACCGCCGTCCGTGCGGTGTTCGCGCTCGTCCCGGCACTCACACCGGTCGTGGCCTTCGAGGTGCTCGGGAACAGCGCCAACCTGCACTCCTTCCTGCTGTTCCTGACCCCGGTGCTGCTGCTCGTCCGCCCGCGGACGTGGACCGGCGCGGTGGCCCCCGCGGTCATCGCGTTCGTCGTCGCGGTCAGCGAGATCCAGGCCGTCTACTTCGTCCCGATGCTCGTGCTCGTCCTGGCATGGCGGAACCGGCGGGCCTGGCCGATCGGCGGCGCGCTCCTGCTCGGCCTCGGACTGCAGCTGCTGTCGGTCCTCAGCTCGTCCCGCGTCCGGACCCCCATGCACCAGGACCCGTCCGACGTCGTCACGGGGTGGTTCCTCGAGCCCGTGCTCAGCACGCTCTACCCGAAGGCCAGCTCGGCCGCGGTCCGGCTCGCGCAGGTCGGCTTCGGGCTCGCCGTCGTGCTCGCGCTCGTGTTCGTGGCCGCCGCGGCCGTCGTGCTCGTCGGGCGCTGGCGCCGCGGGGACGGACTCGGACGGCTCCGCGCACTGACCATCGCGCTCCTGGTCGGGTCCCCGCTCGTCTGGGCCGCCGGCGTCGTCCTGAACCCGACGCCGCTCATCGACTTCTCCGAGCACGGCATCACGTTCCTCGGGCAGACCGGCTACGTCCGGTACGCCGCACCCGCGTCGATGTTCCTCATCGGGCTGGTCGTGCTCGCCGCGGAACGCCTGGTCCGCGTCGGCCGCACCGTGACGACGATCGTGGCCGCGGTCGTCCTGATCGGTGTCTGCGGCGGCCTCGCCCTGCGCGCAGCACCGTCCGATGTTGCGCGGTCCGGGGCGCCCACCTGGAGCGCCGAGTTCCGGCACGGCGAGCGCGACTGCGACGGCGGAGCAGCGGACTCCCGGCTCGAACAAGCACCATGGGGGTGGGGCGTGACCCTGGCGTGCTCGACGATCCAGGACGACACCTTCCCGACCGACCCGCGCTGAGCACCAGCGCCGACCGATCCCCTGCAGAGAGAACCATGCACCAGACCCCAGCACCACGCTCGCTCGTCATCGTCCCCACCTACGACGAGGCCGAGAACGTCCACGAGATCGTCGGACGGGTCCTCGACGTGGTGCCCGCTGCGCACGTGCTCGTGGTGGACGACGGCAGCCCCGACGGCACGGGGGACATCGTCGCGGCGATGGCCGCGGAGGACGAGCGCGTGCACCTGCTCCGTCGTGCGGGCAAGCTCGGGCTCGGCACGGCCTACGTGGCGGGGTTCCGGTGGGGGCTCGAGCGGCAGTTCGACCTGCTCATCGAGATGGACGCCGACGGGTCGCACCCGGCCGACCGGCTGCCCGCGATGATCGAGGCCGTCGCCGGTGCCGACCCCGCGGACGACGTGCTGCTCGCCATCGGGTCGCGCTGGGTCCCGGGTGGCTCGGTCGTGGACTGGCCGAAGCGCCGCGAGCTCCTCAGCCGCGGCGGCAACGCCTACGCCCGGGTCGTGCTCGGCCTCGACGTGCACGACATCACCGCCGGCTTCCGGGTCTACCGCGCCGAGGCGATCGCGCGGATGGACCTGGACTCGGTCGACTCGAAGGGGTACTGCTTCCAGGTCGACATGACGCTGCGGGTGCACGACCTCGGCGGGACGATCGTCGAGGTCCCCATCGAGTTCCGCGACCGTGTGCGGGGCGTCTCGAAGATGAGCCAGGCCATCGTCGTCGAGGCGATGCTCCGCACCACGCAGTGGGGGCTGCAGCGTCGGTTCACCCGGCGCCGGTGAGGTCAGGGCGCGGGTGACGTCGACGACGGCTCCAGCACCGGGTCCGGCTCGGCTTCGCGCTCGCCTTCGCTGAGCGCTGCCCCCGCCACCACCACCGGCGTGCGGAAGAACAGCACCACGAAGGCCACGAGCAGTGCCGCCCGCCCCCAGATGCCCACGGTCATCGCCTGGAACGCCCACGTCTGTGTTCCGGCCCCGAGCGCCGTGGCGTAGGTGTTGCGGAAGAACCCGACGACGGCGCACAGGTCGGCCACCAGGTACGCGCCGATCCACCACCCGCCGACCCGCAGCACGACGAGGAACGGCAGCAGCCACAGCACGTACTGCGGCGACGCGACCTTGTTGCACACCATGTAGACGGCGAGCAGCGCCGCGGCGGACTGCAGCCACGGCGTGGTCCCGCGACGGAGCGCGAGCACGACCGTCACCACGAGCACGGCGAGGATGCCGACGGCGGTGGCTGCCGTGGCCATCGTGCCCATCGTCTGCTGGAACGGCCCGTCGAGGTCCGCCGACCTGGGCAGCAGCCCGTAGTACCAGATCGACAGCGTGGACGGACCGATCGGTCGCGCGGCCTGGAACCGGAAGACCGACAGCCACCCCTCGACGTTGACCAGCACGAACGGCAGGTTGGCGGCGAGGACCACGCCGACCCCGGTGCCCAGGGCGGCTCCGGTGCGACGGACCCGGGCGCCGAGCGGGGCGTCCCGGTCGAGCAGCGCCGCGATGGCGAGGGGCGCCAGGAACATCAGCGGGTAGAGCTTGAACGCGCCGCCGAGGCCGAACGCCGCCCCGGCGACGGCGAAGCGGACCAGGGGCGACCACGTGCTCGGTGCGCGGAGCACCACGACCAGTCCGACGACCGTGCACGCGACGGCGAGCAGGTCCCAGTTGAACGCGGCGTACAGCGCGAGCGGCGGCGTCGCGGCCCAGACCCACGCGCGTCGACCGGCGACGCGGACGAGCAGCAGCGTGACCACCACGGCGAGCACGCCGGCGACGACCCCGGTGACGAGGAGGAACCCGCGCGCGGTGTCCACGGGCAGCGCGGTCAGCCACACCCAGACCCCGGTGAGGGTCGGGTACTCGACGGTGCCGTGGCCGAGCTCGGACCCGTGGACGTACGGGAACACGTGCTCGACGAGCCCCCGGGTGTTCCAGAGCGCGGCGACGTCGGACCAGCACCCGTACTGCGACACGAAGGCGCCGCGCGGCAGGTCGGCGGGACCCGGCACCGTGCACGGCAGCTTCATCAGGACGTTGAGGGCCGTGAAGACGGCGGCCACGACGCACATGGCGACGCGCTCGAGCGTTCGGGGGTGCACCACGACACCGTAGCGGTCCATCGGGGTCAGGCCGGGTGCTCGGCGCGCGGCAGGTGGCGACGCCACGACCGGCGTCGGGCGGCGACCACGAGCACCGTGGTGAACACCATCAGACCGGCCCCGGAGAGCAGGTAGCTCTCCGCGGCGCTGGTGACCGCGAGCAGCACGAGCACGGCGGCCGGCCAGACGTAGGCGACGCCCGGGAACGTCGTCGCGGTGACCCAGGCGCGTGCGAAGGCCAGGAGCGCGGCGGCGAGCAGCAGGAGCGCACCGGCCAGGCCGATCTGCAGCCACGCGTCGATGAACGCGTTCAGGCCCGAGGTGAACCGCGCGCCGGACGAGTCGACGAAGACGGCGAACGGCAGGACCTGCTCCGTCGGCCAGGTGCCGACCCATCCCCAGCCCTGGATCGGGTGCTGCTGGATGAGCACCTGGATCTGCGACCAGAGCGTCAGGCGGGTCGCGCTCCCGCCGGCGGCGCCGATCTCGGCGAGGATCCGGTGCCGCGCCAGCACGGCCACCACCCCGACGGCCACGACGAAGACCCCGAGCACACCGTTCACCACCGGCCGGGTGCGCGGCCGCGCGTGTCGGAGGGCCCAGAGCGCCAGGGCGGTGACGGCGAGGGCGATCATCGCGAGCCCGGTGATGGGGGACTGCACGAGCATGAGCGCGATGACGGCCAACGCGGTCGACCCGATGGCCCGCCACATCGTCACCGACCGGGTGAGGAACTCGACGACGAAGGTCACCAGGGCCACCGCGGCGACGAAGCCCATGAAGTTGCGCGTGCCGCCGATGCCCTGGATCGGACCGCCGTACGCGATGTCACCGCGGATGCCGAAGCCGGGGATGGGGACGTCGAGCACCAGCCCGGACAGGACCTCGAGCCCGAGGGCCACGACGAGGAGGATGCGGAAGGCGTCACCGGCGGCACGGATCACCTGCACGAGGTCACGGCCGAGTGCCAGGTACAGCCCGAGCCCGATGAACCCGACGGTGGCCACGAAGCCGCGCAGGGCGACCCACGAGTACTCGCTCCACAGCACGCTCAGCGCGCAGTACCCGACGAACGCCAGCAGGGAGAGCGGCAGCACGCCGTGCCACTCGATGCGGTAGCGCTGCCCGAGCAGGCTGAGACCGCCCAGGACGACGAGGGTCACCAGGACCGCCCAGGTGCCGGCCGCTCCGACGAGCGCCCGCACCGTCGGCTCGCCGAACGCGAAGAGCAGCATCACGGTCGCGAGCGCCTGACTGAACCGCCCTCCGGCCGAGAACCCGATCCAGGCGGACAGGTACCGCCGCGCGAGCGCGCGCCTGGTCACCCTGCCGTCCGTCACCCGACCATCTTGGACCACGCGGCCGGTCGACCGCCCCGCGGTGCCGGTGCGTCGACATCGCGGAGCGCGATGTCTCCACTATCGTCGATCCGCTATGACACGGACGACGACGAGGCTCCGCACCGTCCTCGGTGTCATCGCGATCGCGCTGGCCGCGACGGCGACCGCGTGGGTCCGCCTGGGGCCCGTCGCCCGCGGCACCGGCTGGGCCGAGGACACCGGCCTGTTCTTCCGCGAGCACCTGGCGCTCGGCCCCGTCGGCAGCCTGTTCCACCCGTACGCCGGGTACCTGCACCTCGTGCCCCGACTCGTGGTCGACGCCGCGTTCGCCCTGCCGATCGACCGCTACGCGCTTGCCGTCTCCTCGCTCTGCTGCGCGCTGGCCGGCGTGGTCTGCGCCGCGGTGTTCGTGCTCGCGCGCGACGTCGTCCGCCCGTGGCCGCTCCGGCTGGTGCTCGCCGCCGTCCCGGTGCTGCTGCCGAGCGCACCGTGGGAGGTCACCGGGAACGCCGCCAACCTGCACACCTTCGCGCTGGTGCTGTCGCCCTGGCTCTTCACGCTCCGCCCGCGCACCCGGTGGGGCGCCGCCGCTGCCGCCGCCGCCGCGGTGCTCGTGACCTGCACCGAGGTGCAGACCGTGCTCTTCCTCCCGCTGCTGCTCGTGGCCTGGTGGCCGCGCGACGGCGACCGCCGTGCAGCGCGCCGTGCGCTGCCGATGGCGGTGGCGGCGCTCGCCGGGGGAGCCGCGCAGGTCGTGACGGCGCTCGTGACCGCCCGGGCCTCCCGCCCCGGGGACCCGGGCGTCGCCGACGTCGCCGCCGGGTACCTGTTCAGCGTGGTGGGTGGACTCGGGACGTCGCACCTCGGTTCCGTGGGCCGTGCCGTGGTCGCCCACGGCTGGGCTGTCCTGGTCGTCCCGGCCGTCGTACTGCTGGCCGTGCTCGTGGTGGCGGCGCTCCAGGGCTCGTGGCGGACGCGCGTGCTGCTCGTCGCGCTGCCGGTCGGGTCCGCCGTGGTCTGGGCCGCGGCGCTGGTCGCGAACGCGTCGGCGGACGAGCGGTGGACGACGGCCACCCCCGCGCAGCTGGAGGCCCAGACACCGTCGCGGTACGCCGCCGCCGCAGGCCTGCTCCTCACGATGGCCGTCGTGGTCGCCGCGGCCACGCTGGTGGACCCGGAGCGCCGCGCGGCCCGGCCCACGTCCGCCCCGGTGCCGGTGACCCGGTCGGGAGGCCCGGCCCGCGTCGTCCGCGCGGCCGTCGGCTGGGTCGTGGTCGCCGCCCTGGTCACGACCTGGGTCGGTGCCGCCGGTCCCGGCCCGACGACGCGCGACGGCGGCCCGGAGTGGCAGCCACAGGTCCTGCGGGCCGCGGCGTCCTGCCGTGCCGGCGACCACCCGGCGTCGGTGCTCGTCCGCTCGGTCCCGTGGGCAGCCAGCGTGCCGTGCACCCTCGTGCTGCAGGCCGACCGGTCGAGCGGGCGTCACTGAGCCGGCAGGCCCAGCAGTCCGGAGTCAGCGGCGAGCGCGCTGCCGGAACTCGCGCTTCGCCAGGGGTGTGCGGGGGCCGTCGCCGACCGACACCGGCTCCTCGCCGACCAGCACGATGCGCGACTTGACCGCGATCAGGGCGAACAGCACCCAGTTGCCCTGGTAGAGCAGCCGTGACTCCGCGACCGACTGCACCAGGAGCGCCACGACGACGAGGAGCGGCAGGAGCGACACCGGGTCGAAACGGCGTGGCTGCAGGCTGGCGTCGTAGCCGATCCGGGTGGCGCAGGACCACGAGCGGTTCAGCGTCGTCAGCACGTACACGGCGAACAGGACCAGCCCGATGATGCCCGTCTGCATCCACACGTCGAGGTACGCGTCGTGCGCCTGCAGGTAGGTGACGCCGTTGCGCGGAGCGAGGTCCGCGAGCTCGTGGATGCTCGGCCACCAGTACCCGATCCAGCCGAGGCCGAGGACGGGGTGCTCGTGCACCTGCCCGAGGACGGCCTGCCAGATCGCCCCGCGACCCGTGAAGTCCGCGCTCTTGCCGAGGAGCCCGGCCAGGACACCGCGGGACAGGACCCCGACGACCACGACGACGACGGCGATGCCGGCGATCGCGAGGTACCTGGGCGTCCGGCGCTCGGTCGGCACCCGGCGGACGACCAGGGCGGCGAGGAGCGCGAGGGCGACGACCGCGGCCGCGACCACGACGGTCGAGGAGCGGGTCAGCAGGAACACGACGGCGGCGACGACGAGCCAGCCGATCCCGCTGTTGCGTCGGATCCGGCCCTCGGCGAGCTGTAGGGCGACGGCGATCGCGGCCAGCAGGGCGACCATCGCGAGGAGGTTGGCGTTGCCCGGCAGCCCCTGGATGCGGCCACCCGTGAACAGCTCGGCGCGGGAGAAGTAGAACGCGTCCGGGATCTTCCGGTCGCCGTAGTGGGTCCAGATCGGCGCGATGGGGTGCCGCACGACGACCGCCACGACCGCCTCGAACAGCAGGGAGAGGCCGAGCACCGACCGGAACGCCAGGCTCATCGCGTCGAGCAGCCGGCGCCAGGTCAGCCCGGACGCGATCGCGAACGCGACGAGGGCGCAGAGGACCTGGGCGACGAGGCTCGCGATCGTGGCGAAGCGCCAGTGCGACCACGCCACCGAGACCAGGCACCAGGCCAGGAAGACCCACAGCGACCGCGGGGTCCGTCGGATGGTGGGTCGGGCGCGGACGACGATCGCGACGCCCCACGCACCCTCGAGCGCCCAGACCACGGCGGCGCCGTACCACGTGAGCATGTTCGGGAGGGCGTCCCCGGCGAACAGCGTGGCGAGCACCGCGGTGGCGAAGGCGAAGACCTCGCGCTCGGGAACGGTGCCGCGCGCCAGGGGCCAGGTGTTCGTCACGAGGACAGGCTAACGCCCGGGAGGACGGCGACCGTGCTCAGCGTCCGACGGCGTCCAGGGCCCGCGCGATCCTGGCACCCAGGAAGGGCGCGAGGGTGGTGGCGTAGGTCGCGGTGAGGTGCGTCGGGTCCCGGTGCACCACGACGCCCCCGACGACCGCCGGGCAGCTGTCCACGGTGCAGTACCAGTCGGTCATGTCGACGTACGCGGCCATCGCGCCGACCCGGGCGACGGCCTGCTGCGACCCGTCGAACGACGCCGTCGCCTGGGCCCGCGGCACGTCGCACGCGGTCGTCGTCGGCCCGCGCATCTGCGCCACGCAGTCGAGGGTGTCGGGGCGGGCGACCGGGTTGTCCCGGATCGCGACGACCGGCACGCCGTTGTCGGTCGCGGACCGCCACGCACCGACGAGTCCGTCGACGACGGTCGCCTCGTTCGTGCTGCCCGCCGGGACGATGACCGGGCTCTTCGTGGTCGCGTGCGTCACCACGACGCCGTCGAGCTGGTCCGCGTGCGAGCGGATCCACGCGGTCGCGGAACGCTTCCAGCCCTGGCAGGTGTCCGTGTAGGCCTGGGACGGCGCCCACTGCTCGGCGGTCGTGAGGTAGCACCCGATGTGGCCGGCGACGTCGATGCGCCAGTGCCGCTGCTCGGCGATCGCCCGGTACGCCGAGATCAGGGCGTTGTTGTGCGAGTCGCCGACGGCGAGCAGGTGCTTCGAGTACCCCGTCTCCGGACCCAGTGAGCAGACGTTGAAGTCCGCCGTGGTGTTCGACCAGCACGCCGCGCGGTTCTGGTCGTCCGACCCGGCGGCAGCGGGCGCCGGCACCCGGACGCCGGCGAGCCTCGGGTCGACACAGGGGTCGGCGGACCCGATGCGGGCGGCGGCGCCGAAGCAGGCGACGTCGCCGGCCTGCAGCCGCTGCTGGTACGCCGCGGCCTGGTCCTGCTGCACCTGGAGTGCCCCGAGGGTGCTCGCCCCGAGCCCGATGACGAGCACGGTGCTGAGGGCACCGTAGAGCGCCACACGACGCGGCCGGAGTGCGCGGACCCAGGAGGAGAAGCGCAGGGGTTCCTCGACGAGGAGCGTCGTCAGCGCGGCGACCACGACCGACCCGACGAGCACGACGAGCTTCGACCGCGTGCCGAGCGGGTGCCCGAGGACGATCGGCAGGAGCACGACCGCGGGCCAGTGCCAGAGGTACACGGAGTAGGAGATCCGGCCGAGGAACGCCACGGGCGCGAACCGACCGAGCACGGCCAGCCCGGAGTGGCCGCCGAGCAGCACCACGAGCGCCGCCCCGACCACGGGCAGCAGCGCTGCGGTGCCCGGGAACGGGGTCGCCGGGGAGATCGCCCACAGGGACGCGAGCAGCAGGACCAGACCCAGCCACGAGCCTCCCGACCGGACCCACCGCGCCACCCGCGTGCCGGGAGCCGACAGCACGACGGTGGACGCGAGCCCACCCAGCGCGAACTCCCACGCCCGCGTCGCCGTCGAGAAGTAGGCGATGCCGGGCGCGGTCCGGGTCTCCACGACGCACCAGGCGAACGAGAGCACGACGACGGCGGCGAGCAGGACCCGCGCCGTCCGCACGGGGGAGTGCCAGCGCGTGCGGCGGAGCGCGAGCGCCAGCAGCGCCAGCACGACCGGGAGCACGATGTAGAACTGCTCCTCGACCGACAGCGACCAGAAGTGCTGGAACGGCGACGGCTGGTTGTCCGACGCCAGGTAGTCGACCGAGTCGGACGCGAGCTGCCAGTTCTGCACGTACACGGTGGAGGCGATGAGCTCGCGGCCGTACTGCCCCCAGAGCGTGCTCGGAACGGCCAGCAGCACCGCCGTGCCGGTGGCGAGCAGCGTCAGGAACGCGCCGGGCAGCAGCCGCTTCGCCCGCCGGGCCCAGAACCGACCGAGGGCGATCCGCCCGGTCGACACCTGCTCGCGGAGCAGGTGTCCGGTGATGAGGTACCCGGAGATGACGAAGAACACGTCGACGCCCACGAAGCCGCCGGGCAGCCGGTTCGGCCACAGGTGGTAGACGACGACGGCGAGGACGGCGAAGGCGCGCAGCCCCTGGACGTCCCACCGCGTGGTGTCGCGGGCCTGCGGACGCGAGGGCGCCGACGGGGTGTCGAGGGGAGCAGACATCGCGGAGAGTCTATGTATCGCGGATCGTCCACGGCGACGACACCGGCTGCCGATACGCTCGGGGCATGTTCCTCGGCATCACCAACACCCCCCGCGACTACGCGTGGGGGTCCGTCTCCGCCATCCCCGAGCTCCTCGGCCGCACCGTCACCGGCGCCCCGCAGGCGGAGCTCTGGCTCGGTGCACACCCGGGCAGCCCCAGCGTGGTCGTGAACCCCGCGATGGTCGGCGGCGCGGACACCGTGCTCGACTGGATCGCGGCCGAGCCGCAGGTCGCCCTCGGCGGGGACCGCACCGGCCTGCCGTTCCTGCTCAAGGTGCTCGCCGCCGCTGCACCCCTGTCGCTGCAGGCCCACCCGACGCCGGAACAGGCCCGCGACGGCTTCGCGCGCGAGGACGCCGCCGGCATCGCGCTCGACGACCCCGCCCGCAACTACAAGGACCCGTACCCGAAGCCCGAGCTCGTCGTGGCGCTCAGCGACCGGTTCGAAGCCCTGAGCGGCTTCCGTCCCGTCGACTCCACGCTCGCCGACGTCGAGACGCTCGACGGGGACAGCGGCCGCCTCGGCCCGCTCGTCGCGCACCTGCAGCAGGGGCTCGAGGACACCGTGCGGTGGCTCGAGGACGCCGACGGCTCCGCGCTCGCGGTCATCGACGCCGTCGGCCACCTGGCACCCGACGTCCAGGACCCCTCGCCGAACATCCGCACCGCCGCGGCGCTCGCCGAGTCGTACCCGGGTGACCCCGGCGTCGTCGTGTCGCTGCTGATGCACCGGGTGACGCTCACCCGCGGCCAGGCGATGTACCTGCCCGCCGGCAACATCCACGCCTACCTCGACGGCCTCGGCATCGAGCTGATGGCGCCGTCCGACAACGTGCTGCGCGGCGGCCTCACGCCCAAGCACGTCGACGTGCCGGAGCTGCTCCGCGTGCTCGACTTCACGGCGTACCCGGCGCCGCTGCTCGAACCCGAGGAGATCGCCCCCGGCGTCGACCGCTTCGCGCCGGCGGGCGTGGGGTTCGCGCTCGTGCGGGTCACCGGCGACGGACGGCCGGTCGGGCTCAGCACGGGTGGGGTGGCACCGCTCTCCGGGCCCTCGATCGCCATCTGCACCGAGGGCGTCGTGACGCTGGTCGGGGCGACCTCGGCGACGCTGCTCCGTCGGGGCGAGTCGTGCTTCGTGACCCCGGACGAGGGCGACGTCACCGTCGAGGCCGACTCGTCGGACGGCGTCACCTCGACGGTCTTCATCGCGACGGGGGCGTAGCGGGGGCTGCTGCGGCGGGGCGGCTGGCGCTGCTGCTGCTGCGGCGGGGCGGCGGGCGCTGCAGGGCGCTTCTGCGGCTTCGCGCAGCGGGTGCGCGGTGCTCCGCGGCGGGCGACGGTGCCGCGTCCGCTAGCGTGGCGACCATGAGTTGGCTGGTCACCGGCGGTGCCGGGTACATCGGATCCCACGTCGTCCGGGCGCTCCGCGCGGCGGACATCGACACCGTCGCGCTGGACGACCTCTCGAGCGGCTTCCGCGCGTTCGTCCCCGACGACGTCCCCTTCGTCGAGGGCACGATCCTCGACGGCGACCTCGTCGCGCGGACGATCCGGGAGCACGGGGTCACGGGCGTCGTGCACGTCGCGGGCTTCAAGTACGCGGGCGTCTCCGTCGAGCGTCCGTTGCACACCTACGAGCAGAACGTCACCGGCATGGCGACGCTCCTCCGCGCGATGGCCGATGCCGACGTCGACAAGGTCGTGTTCTCGTCGAGCGCCGCGGTCTACGGCACGCCCGACGTCGAGACCGTCGTCGAGTCCACCGCGAAGAACCCGGAGTCGCCGTACGGCGAGTCGAAGCTCATCGGCGAGTGGCTCCTGAAGGACATGGAGGTCGCGCGCGGCTTCACCACGACGTCGCTGCGCTACTTCAACGTCGTCGGCTCCGGCGTGCCCGACCTGTACGACGCCAGCCCGCACAACCTCTTCCCGCTCGTGTTCGACGCGCTGCTCGCCGGTCGCACCCCGCGGATCAACGGCGACGACTACGCCACGCCCGACGGCACCTGCGTCCGCGACTACGTGCACGTGGCCGACCTGGCGCACTCGCACGCCATCGCCGCGGCGAAGCTCGAGGCGGGGGAGCCCCTCGACCGCGCCTACAACCTCGGCAGCGGCGACGGCGTCAGCGTCCGGCAGATCATGGACGCGATGGCCCGCGGCACCGGCATCCCGTTCGAGCCGGAGATCGCCCCGCGCCGCCCGGGTGACCCGGACCGGATCGTGGCCACGGGTGAGGCCGCCGCGCGCGACCTCGACTGGGCGATGCGCCACACCCTCGACGAGATGGTCTCCAGCGCCTGGGAGGCCCGCCGCCGCGTCGGCTGAGCCCCCCCCGGCGCGCCGCCCCGCACTGCACCACGATCCGGACACAGCACCGCGCACCGCCGCGGTGCTGTGTCCGTTGAACGATGTCGGAGCGTGCCCGACCCACGCCCGAACCCCGCCGTGTCCCCCGACCTGCCGACAGAACCGGTGCGACACGCCCGAATGGGGGACATGACACGCCGGAACCCTCGGTGCCTCTTATGATCCGCGACTTGACTCCGGCGAATCACACCGCTGTAATTACAGGCAACGACCGACAGCGAGACGAACCAAGGGGTGATCAGGGTGAGCGGTTCCGACTTCCACGCCGGAGTTCCGGAAGACTGGCACGTCGACCCCGTGGCGCTCGGCGTCCCGGGCGTCCGACGTCCGGAGACCGACGACGAGGAGAACCCGCTCGCCTGGCAGGCGGACTCGCTCTGCGCGCAGACGGACCCCGAGGCCTTCTTCCCGGAGAAGGGCGGCTCCACGCGTGAGGCGAAGAAGATCTGCACCACGTGCGAGGTCCGGTCGCAGTGCCTCGAGTACGCCCTCGAGAACGACGAGCGCTTCGGCATCTGGGGCGGCCTCTCCGAGCGCGAGCGTCGCAAGCTCAGGAAGCGCGCGTAGCGACGCGCCACCGCGCGGCGGACCGATCTGGAGGCCCGGATCACGTCCGTCCCGCACCTCGCGTTGATCGTCTCCACAGGTTCACGGCGCGCCGACCCACCGGGCTGCAGCCGTGCCTCCAGTCCGTAGAGTGTCGCCCGTCATGCAGCCCAGTTCCGCTCAGCCCCGTGTCACCGCCGTCCTGGTCGTCGCCAACGGGGCGGACCACCTCGATCGGACGCTGGACGCCCTCGCCGGTCAGACCCGGCACCCGGAGAACCTGGTGGTCGTCGACGTCGGCTCGACGGACGGATCGACCGCCCAGCTCGAGTTCGGTGGTTCCGCCCAGCTGACCCGGATCCCGGCGGGCCGGTCGTTCGGCGACGCGGTCGCCGTGGCCGAGAAGGCCGTCCCACGTCCCGAGGCCGACGAGGCCGTCGACGAGTGGCTCTGGCTCATCGGGCACGACAACGCCCCAACGCCGACAGCCCTCGCCGAGATGCTGGCAGCGGTGGAGATCGCCCCGTCCGTCGCGGTCGCCGGTCCCAAGCTCGTCGACCCGCGTGACGCCTCGCGCATCCGCGACCTCGGCGAGAGCATGACCCGGTTCGGCCGGTCCCTCGTCCTCGTGCAGGACGAGCTGGACCAGGGCCAGCACGACCGCAACACCGACGTGATGGCGGTCGCCGCCGGCGGGATGCTCGTGCGCCGCTCGGTCTGGGCGACGCTCGGCGGGTTCGACCCGGCGCTGCCGGACGTCGACGCCGCCCTCGACTTCTGCGTGCGCGTCCGCCTCGCGGGGTACCGTGTCGCCGTCGTGCCCGAGGCGCGGGCCACGAGTGCCGGCCCGATCGAGGAGTTCGGCCGCAAGCGCGTGTCCGAGGGCCGCCGCGTGCGGATGCACCGACAGGCCCAGCTGCACCGCCGCATGACCTACGCGCCCCTCGGCGTGCTCTGGATCCACTGGCTCACCCTGGTGCCGTTCGCGATCGGGCGGGCGATCGGGCACCTCGTCGCGAAGCACCCGGCGGCGGTGTCGGGGGAGCTCTCCGCCGCGTTCGCCGTCGCCTTCGGGGGCGGGGTCTCGCGGGCCAGGAGGTCACTGGCGCGCACGAAGAAGCTCGGGTGGGCCGCCGTCGAGCCCCTGCGCGTCAGCTGGCGCCGGGTCCACGAGCGGCGGACCACCTCCCGCGACGTCGAGCTCGCGCGGGTCGAGGACGCCCCGGTCGCCCGGGCGTCGTTCCTCGGCGACGGCGGCATCTGGGTCGTCCTGGCCGCGGCGCTCCTCAGCGTCGTCACGCTCTTCCCGCTGCTCGGCTCGCCCGCGCTGACCGGTGGCGGGCTCCTGCCGCTGTCGACGTCGGTCGCGAAGCTCTGGCAGAACGTCGGCTACGGCTGGCACACCCTCGGCACCGGGTCCACCGGACCGAGCGACCCGTTCGCCGCCGTGCTCGCCGTGCTCGGGTCGATCGTGGCCTGGTCGCCGTCGACCGCCGTCGTGCTCGTGATGCTCCTGGCGTTCCCGGTGTCCGCGC
This sequence comes from Curtobacterium sp. GC_Cur_3, assembly GCF_026544205.1. Taxonomy (GTDB): domain Bacteria; phylum Actinomycetota; class Actinomycetes; order Actinomycetales; family Microbacteriaceae; genus Curtobacterium. Next base: position 50,162 of record NZ_JALNUI010000022.1, on the reverse strand, counting down.
TCGGTGCCTGGTTCGTCGTCCGCAAGCTCACGACGCGCACCTGGGTGCCGGTGGTGGGCGCGGCGCTGTACACGATCGCGCCGGCGCTCGTCGGCGCCGTCACCACGGGCCACCTCGGCGCGGTCATCGCGCACGTGCTGCTGCCCTGGCTGTTCCTCACCGTGCTCGAGGCGCACCGCTCCTGGGCCTCCGCCGCCGGCGCCGCGCTGCTGTTCGCCGGGGTCGCCGCCTCGGCACCGTCGCTCCTGCCGGTCCTGCTCATCGGGTGGCTCGTGTCGCTGGTGAGCGGCTGGCGGCATGCCCACCGACGGGTGTTCATCCCGGTCCCCGCCGCGGTGCTCTTCCTGCCGCTGGTGCTGACACAGATCGCCCGCGGCAACCCCCTCGGCGTCTTCGCGGACCCGGGCGTGCCCTCGGCAACCCGGGCGCCCTCGGCCCTGCAGCTCGCGATCGGGCAGCCGCTGCCCGACTGGAACGGCTGGCTGCCGGTGAGCTCGCCCATGTCCGCCGTCGTCGCCGCGCTGCCGATCGCCCTCGCCGTCCTCGCGCTCCCGATCGCCGTGACCGCCATCGGCGCCCTGCTCGGCCACCGCTGGCACGTCGCGGGCGTGGCGCTCGTCACCGCGCTGCTCGGGTTCGCCACCGCCTTCGCCGCCACCCACGTCGCGGTCACCGGCGTCGGGGCCACGACCACCATCGTCTGGCCGGGCAGCGGTCTCACGGTGTACTGGCTCGCGCTCGTCGTCGCCGTGTCGATCGGCATCGACACGCTGCCACGTCGGGCCCCGGTCGTCGGGGTCGTCGCCGCGGTGTTCGCCGGTGCGGCCGTGGCGCCCGCCTTCGCCGCGTTCTACCTCGGCAACGCGGTCATCCAGCCGACCACGGGCCGGGTCCTGAGCGCCTACGTCAACGCCGAGGCGCAGGCGAACCCCGACGTCGGCACGCTCGTCGTCGAACCGCAGACGAACGGCTCGCTCGCGGTGTCCCTCGAGCGCGGGCAGGGCTCGACGCTCGACGACCAGACCACGCTCGACGCCACGGCGCTGTCGCTGTCGTCCTCCGGGTCCCGGCTGGCCACCCTCGCCGGCAACCTGGCGAGCCGCAGCGGCTACGACCCGCGCCCCGCGCTCGAGGAGCTCGGCGTCAGCTTCGTGCTGCTCGACGACGCACCGGACGACGACCTCGCGCAGCAGGTCCACGACCGCGCCGCCGGGGCCATCGGCCAGAACGCGCTCTTCACGAGCATCGGTGAGACGACGAGCGGCCAGCTGTTCCACTACGAGGGCGACGTCGACCGTCCGAGCACCGGGTCCGCCGCGGCGCGGACCACGCACGTGCTCTACCTCGTGGTCCTCGGGGTGGTGTTCGGCGCCGCGGCACTCCTCGCCGTCCCGACCGCCCCGCGCCGACGCCGCGCCACCTCGAACGTCCTCGAGGCCGACGAACCCGCCACCACCTTCGACGAGGAGCGCGACGAATGACCACCACCGCTCGCCGCTGGGTCGTCCGCGGGACCGCCACCGTGATCGCCGTGGTCGTCGCTGCCGGCACCATCGCCGCCGCGCACACCTTCGGCACCCAGGAGACGCCGGGCCGTCCCGCCGGCCGCACCGTGACCCCGGTGCCGGCCGACGCCGAACGCGTCTGCGCGGGCAGCGCCCTGCGGCTCTCCGACGACGCCGGCAACGACGCCACGACCGCCACCCCGGTCGGGTCGCCCAGCATCGCGACGGCGACCACGGGCAGCACGGTCGACCGCTCCGACCTGCAGTCCTCGACCACGGGCAGCAGCAACCCGACGCTGCTCACCGCCCCGGCGGCGGACACCACCCCGCAGGTCGCCGGGTCCAGCTACCAGAGCGTCTCCGACGGCGACCTGGTCGGCATCGGTGCCGCCTCGTGCGACGACCCCTCGCAGTCGACCTGGCTCGTCGGCGGCTCGACCGAGACCGGCCGCACCAGCCTCATCACCCTCTCCAACCCGACCGACGTCAACGCCACGGTCGACCTGTCGGTGTTCGACGCGACCGGCACCGTGAGCGCCCCCGGCACGACGGGCATCGTCGTGGCGCCGAACTCGCAGAAGGTCGTGCCGCTGTCGGGCTTCGTCTCCGACCAGGCCTCGACGGTCGTCCACGTCACCTCGTCCGGCGGCCAGATCGTCGCCCACATGCAGGAGACCGTCGTCCGCACGCTCACCCCCGGCGGGTACGACGTCGTCTCCGGCGGCGCGGGACCCGCGCGGGCCCAGGTCATCCCGGGCGTCGTCCTCCGCGACATCCAGCAGGCCCAGCGCGGCGACGACACGGCCGACGCCGCGCCCGTCGTCCGGCTGTTCGTGCCCGGCACCAGGGCTGCCCGCGTCACCCTCGGCATCACGACGGCGACGGGCGGCGGCACCACGGTGAACACCACCGCCGAACCGGGCGTGGTCACCGACGTCGCGCTCGACGACTTCGACAACGGCCGGTACTCGATCACGGTCAGCTCCACCCAGCCGGTCGTCGCCGGTGCGCGGTCGACCACGCCGACGGCGGAACGCGGCACGGACCTCGGCTGGTTCGCGTCGGCGGAGCCCCTCGGCAAGCGCATCGTCACCGCGGTCGCGCCGGGGGACGGCGTCCGCCTCAACCTGGTGAACCCGACGACCGAGGACGCCCGCGTGACGATCGCGTCGGGCGACGACCGGCAGCGGGTCGACGTCGCGGCCGGGGCCACCTCCACCGTCCGTGTCCAGACGGCGAAGCAGCTCGTCATCACCGGTGCCGACCGGGTCGTCGCGGGCATCACCTACGCGGGCGACGACGGCCTGGCGGGGTTTCCGCTCCGTCCGGCGACCGAGGTCTCCAGCCCCGTCCGCGTCTACCCCTGACGCGGAGCGCGCCTCACCAGTGGCGGTAGCGGTCCGGCGCCAGGTCCCACGGGTCCTTGTCGAGCAGCTCGGCGACCGCACGGAACACCGCGGTCTCGACGACGATGCGCCGGTCGACGTCGTCCTTCTCGGGGGAGTGGGTGACGCGCTCGACGGGGATCCGGAACACGGTCACCCGACGCGCACCGTGCTCGACCCGCCACCGCGGCAGCTCGTCCGGCAGCGCTGACTCGGTCGGCATGTCGGCGACCTGGAACACGACGCCCTGCAGCTCCTCCGGCCAGAGGCCAAGCAGGTAGTGGGCGGTGTCGCCGACGATCCGGTCGAAGGCCTCGGCCCGGGTGATGACCGGCGCGAGCTCCGGTCCGGTGATGCTGGAGCGGTACCCCCGGCCGTGGCGGGACCGCCCGCGGCCGCGGGCGACCGGGGTGACGAGTCGGGGCTTGCGGCGCATCCCCACATCGTACGCGCGGCACCGGACGCCGACGGGGCGTCCGTTAGGGTCGTCGTCGAGATGGACGTACGGATCTGCAGCAAGGTCGCCTGTGGCGCGAGCGCCTCGTCGACCCTGACGTACGACTACGGCGACTCGATGGTCGTCATCGGGCCCCTCTCCACCCGCGTCGAACCGCACGGTTACGACCTGTGCGCCCGCCATGCCGCACGGCTGCGCGTGCCCCGGGGCTGGCACGTCATCCGCCGTGAGCCGCTCCGCGAGGAACGCTCCGCCGACTGACCCGGCCGCCCGCAGCACGCAGGTCGGCCCACCCGGGTGGTCCGGGCCTCCTGTCCGGCCTGGAGGCCCGCCCCACCACCGCGACCACAGGCACCGACCCGAGACGGCCGGTGCACACCTGCGGGAGGTGTCTCCCGCCTGCGGGAGGTGTCTCCCACCTGCGAGAGGTGTCTCCCGCCTGCGGGTGGTGTCGGGGGGCCGTGCGAGACTGGCCGCATGCCCACCGACACCCGCGCCGCAGCAGCACACCGCGTCGCCGACCTCGGCCTCGCCGAGGCTGGCCGCCACCAGATCCGCCTCGCCGAGAACGAGATGCCGGGCCTCATGTCCCTGCGCGAGGAGTTCGGTCCCTCGCAGCCCCTCGCCGGGGCCCGGATCGCTGGTTCCCTGCACATGACCGTGCAGACGGCCGTGCTCATCGAGACGCTCACGGCGCTCGGTGCCCAGGTCCGCTGGGCGAGCTGCAACATCTTCTCCACGCAGGACGAAGCCGCCGCGGCCATCGCGGTCGGCCCCACCGGCACCCCCGACGCTCCCGCCGGTGTGCCCGTTTTCGCATGGAAGGGCGAGACGCTCGAGGAGTACTGGTGGTGCACCAACCAGATCTTCGACTGGAGTGCCGAGGCCGCAGCGGCCGGGGCCTCCTGGACCGGTCCGAATCTCATCCTCGACGACGGTGGCGACGCCACGATGCTCGTCCACACCGGCGCGGACGCCGAGGCGGCGGGCCGTGTGCCGGACGCCGGTGACGACGCCAGCGCCGAGTACCGGATCGTGCTCGACACGATCGCGTCCTCGTTGCGGGACTCCTCGGACCGCTGGACCCGCATCGCCGCGGACATCGAGGGCGTGACCGAGGAGACGACCACGGGCGTGCACCGCCTGTACGAGCTGGCGCGCACCGACCAGCTGAAGTTCCCGGCGATCAACGTGAACGACTCCGTCACCAAGAGCAAGTTCGACAACAAGTACGGCATCCGGCACTCGCTGCCGGACGGCCTGAACCGCGCCACCGACGTGCTCATCGGCGGCAAGGTCGTGTTCGTCGTCGGCTACGGCGACGTCGGCAAGGGCGCGGCCGAGGCCATGCGTGGCCAGGGTGCCCGCGTCATCGTCAGCGAGGTCGACCCCATCTGCGCGCTGCAGGCCGCGATGGACGGCTACCAGGTCGCGCGCCTGTCGGACGTCGTCGACCAGGTCGACATCGTCGTCACCTGCACGGGCAACCTCGGGGTCGTCGGTGTCGAGGACATGCTCGCGCTCAAGCACCTCGCGATCGTCGCGAACGTCGGACACTTCGACAACGAGATCGACATGGTCGGCCTCGAGACCCTGCCCGGGGCCGAGAAGGTCGAGATCAAGCCGCAGGTCCACGAGTGGCGCCTGCCGAACGGCCGCTCGATCCTGGTCCTCAGCGAGGGCCGCCTGATGAACCTCGGCAACGCGACCGGGCACCCGTCCTTCGTGATGAGCAACTCCTTCACGAACCAGGTCCTCGCGCAGATCGAGCTGCACACCCGGCGCGAGTCCTACCCGACCGGCGTGTACGTGCTCCCGAAGCACCTCGACGAGAAGGTCGCACGACTGCACCTCGACGCGCTCGGTGTCCGGCTGACCGAGCTCCGGCCGGAGCAGGCGTCCTACATCGGCGTCCCGGTCGAGGGCCCCTTCAAGCCGGACCACTACCGGTACTGAGCCGCTGCCGGCGGCGGCGCCGCACCACGGAACGGACACAGCACTGCGCAAGTGCGCGGTGCTGTGTCCGTTTCGCGGTGCGCTCCGGCGCGACGTAGCGGCGCGAGCTGTCGTGGCAGCGCCTCAGCGCGGGAAGCCCGGCGGGCGCGCCCCGGCTGTCGCCGTCGCGTCGGCGAGCGTCCGCGCGCGGGACCCGAACGCCCGCAGGTCGCGCTCGCGCCGGAGTGCGACGACCCCTGCGAGGAACTCCACCGCGGGCACGGGCGGCACCGGGTGCGCGTACTCGGCGACCTCGGCCGCGAGTGCGAGGGCGGTGGCGTCGCGGAGTGCGGGCTGCACGGACGCGGCACCGCGGAAGAACGCTCCGAGTCGGTTCTCCAGGCGCTGGGGGAGCGCGCGGACATCGGCGACGGCCGACCACCCGACGAGCGACGGCGGCAGGAGCACGACCGGGTCCGTCGATCGCGGCAGCCGCTCGTGCTGCACGACCGTCCCGGCGAGCAGGTCCCCGAGTCGTCGCGGCCGCGAGCCGAAGAGCGCCACGACCACGGCCACCGAGCCGAACGTCGTCCACAGCTCGAGCACCCCGACGAGCGACCGGGTGAACGCGTGCCGGAACGACACCGCGCCGCCGTCGACCCGCACGACCCGGGTGCCGAGGGCGTACCGCCCGACGCTCTTGCCCCGCGTCACGGTCTCGACGGCCGCGGGCACCAGCACGAGGACGGTGACGATCGAGGCGATCAGCAATGCGGCGACCCAGGCCTCGTCGATGCCGGCGGGGACGACCCGCAGGAACCCGAGCAGCAGCATGAGGTACAGCGCGATCAGGCAGGCCCCGTCGAGGAGCCCCGCGGCCAGCCGCAGCGCGATGCCCGCCGGGACGACGTCGAGCGCGACCGCCTCGCCGACGACGAGCTCGTCGCTGGTCTCGTCGAGGGCCCGGACGAAGCGCTCGTCGGCGAGGTCCCGGGGCGTCCGTCGCTTCGACATGGTTCCATTGTGTCGGAACGACCCCGGCACGACCATGCCGGGGCGCACCCGGACCGAATGCCGGCACAGGCCGGCACAGGCCGGGACGGACCCGGACCGAGTCCGGCACCTGCCGGAGCGCACCGCGGCACGAGGGGAACGGCATGGACCTGGACGCGTACTCGGCGACGCACCGTGACCAGTGGGACGAGCTCGACCGCCTGACCCGGCGCCGCACGACCTCCGGCGAGGACGTCGACCGCCTCGTCACGGGCTACCAGTCCGCCGCGACCGACCTCGCCCGCATCCGAGGCGTCGCCCCACGCTCGGCGACCGGGGACCGGCTCTCGCTGGGGCTGTACCGCGCCCGGCTCCGCTTCACCGGCGCCCCCACCGACCCGCTGACGATGCTCACCGCGTTCTTCGCACTCCAGCTGCCGGCCGCCCTGTACCGGATCCGGTGGGTGACGATCTGGGTGACGGTCGCCACGGTCGCCATCGCGGTCGTCAGCGGCGTCTGGATCACCGAGACACCGGGTGCCGTCGCCACCTTCGGCACCGACGCCGCCCTGCGGCAGTACGCCACCCAGGACTTCGTCGACTACTACTCCGACCACGGCCTCGGGGCGTTCTCCGCCCAGGTGTGGACGAACAACGCGTTCGTGGCCGCGCGGATGGTGGCCTTCGGCATCACGGGCCTGTTCGTGCCGGCCGCGGTCGGGCAGAACGCGCTGAACCTCGGCGTGTCCGGGGCGATCATGCACTCGCAGGGGCGGCTCGGCGACTTCTTCCTCTACATCGCCCCGCACGGCCAGCTCGAGCTCTACTCGGTGTTCCTCGCGGCTGCGGCCGGGCTGATGATCTTCTGGTCGTGGGTCGCTCCCGGGCAGCGCACGCGGGCGCAGGCCCTCGCCGAGGACGGCCGCGCGCTCATCGCCGTGGCCATCGGTCTGGTGCTGACCCTGCTGCTCTCCGGCGTCATCGAGGGCACCGTCACCCGTCAGGACTGGCCGTGGCCGGTGAAGATCGGGATCGGCATGCTCGCCCTCGCCGCCGTCCTGACCTACCAGTGGGTCCTCGGCCGTCGTGCGTACCGCGCGGGGGAGCGCGGCGACGTGGAGGAGTTCGACCGCGGCGCCTCGGCCATCGTCGCCGGCTGACCCGCAGCGACGTGTGCCGCGGCCTGTGCTGACCGATCAACGCAGGCCGTGACGCGCCGGACACGACGCGCCGGACACGACGTCAGTGGCGGACGGCTCAGAGCCTCCCGGCCGCCTTGGCGCGGAGGTACGCGTCGGCCACCAGCGGTGGCACCTGCTCCGGGGCCCCGTGCACCACCTCGGTCCCCGCACGCCGGGCGACGTCCGCGACGCCGTCAGCGTCCAGCAACGAGCGTTCGGCCGCGGCCCGGCGGTAGACGTCGCGACCGCCGACCGGGAGGTTCGCCCCCGGCCCGCCACCTCGTCCGGCGCCGCCACGCCCCGCCATCGCCGCCACGGCCGGGTCGTCCACGGCCGTCACCACCACCGCGTGCCGCCGCGCGAGCGCCGGCAGCACCGTGAGCAGGTCGGCGGACGCCCCGACGGAGTCGAGACTGGTCGCCAGCACCACGAGGGACCGCTGCGTCGTGACGCCGTCCACCAGCGCCGGCACCGCGGACCAGTCCGTCGCGGCGAGTCCCGGTTCCGCGAGCGCCAGCGTCTCCCCGAACCGCTGCACGACGTCGACCCGCGTGGCACCGTGCACGCGGCCGCGCGGACGGTCGTCGAGGACCACCAGGTCGACACGGTCCCCGGCGGCCGCGGCGAGGGCGCCGACGAGCAGGGCGGTCTCGATGAAGGTGTCCAGGCGCGGTTCGTCCCCGACCCGCCCGGCCCCGGCACGCCCGGCGTCGACGACGACGATCACGCGTCGGTCCCGCTCGGGCCGCCAGGTCCGCACGACGAGGTCCTGCCGCCGCGCCGTCGCCCGCCAGTCGATCGAGCGGACGTCGTCCCCGCGCACGTAGTCGCGCAGCGAGTCGAACTCGGTGCCGTGCCCGCGGAGCTGCAGCGTCGTCTCGCCGTCGAGCTCCCGGAGCCGGGCGAGCCGCGAGGGCAGGTGGCGGCGCGACCGGAACGGCGGCGTCACGACGAGTTCCGCGGGCGCCGGGACGACCCGTTGCCGGGCGGCGAGGCCGAGGGGCCCGAACGCGCGGAGGGCGACCCCTGCGCTCCGACGACGTCCGCGCCGGAACGGTGCGAAGCGGATCCTGGCGGTGCGGCGCTCCTCGGCGGGGACGGTCATCCAGATCCGTCGGGGTGCGTGGCCGGCGGAGGGCTCCCACATGTCGCGGACCTCGGCGCGCAGCGGGCGACGGCCGTCGTTCGCGAGCACGAGCGTCGCGTCGGCGACCGTGTCGCGCCGGGCCAGCCGGGGCATCCGCCGTTCGACCCGCACGGCGCACAGATCGGCGGCGAGCACCACGTCCAGCACCGCGGCGAGCACGACGACACCGGCCCACGCGACACCGCCCCATCCGCTGCCGAACAGCACGGTGGGGACGATCGCGACGGCGAGGAGCGCGACGAACCGGCCGGAGATCGCCACTAGATCGGCACCCGCACCTGTTCGAGCACCTGCTGCAGCACGCCGTCGGCGCCGACGCCCTCGAGCTCGGCGTCCGCTGCGACCCGCAGGCGGTGCCGCCACACGGGCAGCAGCATCGCCTGGACGTGGTCGGGTGTGATGCCGTCGTAGCCGGTGAGCCACGCCCAGGCCTTCGCGGCGGCGAGCAGGGCCGTGGCACCGCGGGGGCTGACCCCGACCCGCACGGACGGCGCCTGCCGGGTCGCACGGGCGAGGTCCACGATGTACGCGAGCACGTCGTCCCGGGCCCCGACGGCCCGGACGGCACGCTGGGCCGCGAGGACCTCGTCCGCTCCGACGACCGGCATGATGCCCGCGGACCGGACGTCCCGCGGGACGAACCCGTCGGCGTGTCGGCGGAGCACCTGCCACTCGACGTCGCGCGGCGGGATGTCCAGGGTGAGCTTCATGAGGAAGCGGTCGAGCTGGGCCTCCGGGAGCGTGTACGTGCCCTCGAACTCGATCGGGTTCATCGTCGCCGCGACGAAGAACGGGTCGGGGAGCAGCTTCGGCGACCCGTCGACGCTGACCTGGCGTTCCTCCATGGCCTCGAGCAGCGCGGACTGCGTCTTCGGGGGCGTGCGGTTCACCTCGTCGGCGAGCAGCACGTTCGTGAAGACGGGGCCCTCGCGGAACGGGAACGTCCCGGTGGAGGCGTCGTACACGAGCGATCCCGTGACGTCCCCGGGCATCAGGTCCGGCGTGAACTGGATGCGCTTGGTGTCGAGCGACATGGCGGCGGCGAGGCTCCGCACCAGCAGGGTCTTCGCGACGCCGGGGACGCCCTCGAGCAGGACGTGGCCCTGCGCCAGCAGCCCGACGATCATCCCGGAGACGGCGCCCTCCTGTCCGACGACGGCTTTGCCGACCTCGACGCGGACGCGGGTGAAGGCCTCCCGGAGCTCGTCGGTCGACGTGGCGCCGGTGGCGCCGGTGGTGGTGGGCAGGTCGGTCACGGTCGTCCTCCTGGTCGGGGGTCGGTCAGGTCGGTGGGTGCGGCGGCGGTCGGGTCGGCCGGCCGGGAGGCGCGTGGTGCGTCCCCGGCGACGGCTCGCCGGACGCTGCGTTCCAGGTCGTCGACCGCGGCCACGCCGTCGACGAGCGCCCGGTCGTCGGGTGTCGGTCCCCCGACGAGCACGGCGCCGACCTGCGCGACCGGCAGGCCGGTGGCGTCGGCCGCGCGACGCACGACCTCGTCGACGTGGGCGGAGCGGGGGAGCCCGAGCGTGCGACCGACCCGTCGGATGGCCGCGACCCGGAGGGTGTCGAGCGCGTGGGTGCGGTCGCGGGTCCTGGCGTAGAGGCGCGCTCGACCCTCGGTCGTCTCCGAGGCGCGGACCACGACGGGCATCGACTCGACGACGAGCGGGCCCAGGCGACGCCCGCGCCAGACGCCCGCGGCGACGGCCACCGCGGCGAGCATGCCGATCGCGCTGGGCACCCACGGGGGAGCGAGGTCACCGAGCGAGGGTGCGGCGTCGGTGCTGCCGGCACGGGGCACGTACCAGGACAGGTGGTCGGCGCCGCCGAGCAGACCGAGCGCCAGCGAGGCGTTCCCTGCGGTCGTGACGGTGTCGTTGCGGAACGCGGCGGTGGTGCCGACGAGGGTGACGGTGCCCGTGGCGGTGTCCGTGCGGACGAGTCCCCAGACGCGGGCGCTGGCGGTGCCGTCGGGGGCGCAGCGCGTGCCGGCCGACGCCCGCACCGTGTACCCGGAGCCGGTCGGGGTGACCGACCGCGCCGTCCGCGCCGCCGGGATCCCGCACGCGGCGGTCGAGACCGGCTCGGTGGACCGGACGGGGCCGGCCGGTTCGGCGCGGACGCGGAAGGACTCGAGGACGCCCGGGTCGGTGGTGACGAGCACGACGTCCGACGCGGATCGGGCGATGCGCCGGGCGACGCCCGCGGAGAGCACGCCGGCGGAGTCGTCGACGAGGACGGTGCCGTCGCCGTCGATCCGGTCGGCGTCCCGCACGACGTCGACGGTGGTGCCGCGCTGCTCGAGGACCCGGACGAGTGCCTTCGAGCCGCTCGCGGTCGACGACCCGGGATCGAGCGGGGTGTCGGTGGGGCCGGAACCGCTGCCGACCGCCGCCGTCACCGCCGCGAGGAGGAGCCCGACCAGGACGATGGCGACCCAGAACACGACGCGGGACCGCCGACCCTCGCGCTGGCCGTCCGGCGTCGGCGTCGGGGTGCGCGTAGGCGCGGTGGCGGTGGCGCTCACGCGGGCACCGCCGGGACGTCCGTGCGGGTCGGTCGGGCCGTGCGGAGCCGGTGCTCGGTGTCGAGGACCTGGCGCGCCGCGGCCTCGTCGGTGTCGAGCCCGAGGTACCGCACGGCGTCGAACGTCGTCGCTGCTCGGTGCAGGTCGTCGCTGAACGTCGGGAACGGCCGGGAAGCCCGGGCCGCGATCGCCCCGGCGGTCGCACCGGGCACGTCGGGGACGAGGTCGCGCTCACCGAGACCACGGGCCACGGCCCGGTAGCCCTCGAGCACGGCGGTCGACCAGTCCCCGGCGCGCATGGCGGCGCGGGCGGCCTCGGCGATGGCGGCGGCCGGGCGCAGGTCGTCGTCGTCGAGGACCCCGCGCACGTCGTCGGCCCGGAGCCGGGCGCGGCGCCGTGGCAGCCCGCGCGACACGACGACGAGCACGACCACCGCGACGAGCACCACGATCGCCACGACGAGCAGCGTGCGGTCGAGTCCGACACCACCGACGCCGCCGGGACGGAGCGAGCCGAACCACTCGAGGAGGTCCCGCGATGCCCGGTCCCACCAGGTCACGTGGGCGTCGCTGTACTCGCCGCGCTCGAGCTCCCGTTCGAGGAGCCGTCGGGCCTGGTCGGGGTCGACGCTCGTCATCCCCGCCCGTCCGGTCGTGACGGACCCCACTGCGGCGGTTGCTGCTGGCCACCCCACTGCGGTGGCTGCTGCTGCTGGCCACCCCACTGCGGTGGCTGCTGGCCCAGCGGCGGCTGCGGTCCCCACGGCGGGGGCGGCGGTCCCCACGGCTGCTGCGGCTGCTGCGGCCACGGGCGCTCGGCGACGGGCTGCGCGGGGGCGAACGGGTCCGCCGGCTGGCCGGTCTCCAGGTGTGCGGCGATGCGCTGGTCGAGCGCTTCTGTCCGGATGCGGCGGTCGATCGACAGGAAGGTGGTCACCGAGGCGCTCAGGACGTCCGTGATGCACTGCACGGCGATCGTCAGGAGGCTGCCGACCACGAGTGCGACGACGGCCCCGGCCGACAGGCTCCCGGGGCGCCCCGTCGTCTGCCCGAGCGGGTCGAACACGCCCGAGAACAGCGAGACGCCGAGGGTGAGCGGCGTGCTCGCGATGCCGGCCACGATGCTGAAGGCGATCTGCACGAGGAGCAGGATGCCGAAGGTCCGCCAGAAGGCCCCGCGGGTCAGGCGCCAGGACTGCGCGGCGGCGGAGAAGACCCCGCGGCCCTCGAGCGCGATGGTCGGCACCGTGAACGCGAACCGGGTGGTGAAGAACGCCACGAGCAGCCCGAAGACGAGCCCGAGCCCGAGGAGCGCCAGGAAGAACCCGCCGATGGCCGTGTCCGTCGCACCGAGTGCCCCGAAGAAGCCGATCAGCACGACCACGAACACCGCACCGATCACCGCGCCGGCGGCGAGCTGCAGGAGCATCCACCACAGCACCGACAACCGACGACCCTCGAGGAGCGCCCAGAGCCCGCGGAACGTGCCGCGCCGGCCGAGCACCCGCTGCCCGGTGTCGACCGCGACCGGGGCGACGAGGAACCCGCGTGCCAGGAACGCCAGGAACGGCACCCCGACCGCGAGCAGGAGGTACAGCGTCACCGAGCCCGCGGCGATCGCGTCGGCGTCGGAGCCGGTCCCGGTCCCCGTCCCGGTGCCGATCGCCGAGAGCATCCGCTCCTGCAGCGACCGCTGCCCGAGCGTCGTCGCGACGGTGGAGGCCAGTCCGAGCACGCCGGAGAGCAGCAGGCTCCAGAGGAGCAGGACGCGCGCGTTCCGGCGGAACACCGTGAACGCGCCGGCCAGCACGTCACCGAGGCCGAGCGGGCGCAGCGGGATCACCGGACGCGACGGCGGTGTCGGACCGGACCCGTGTCCTGGAGGCGGGGGCGTCGGAGACGGTGGCGGCGTGGCGGCGTACCGGGAGCCTCCTGGCTGAGGACCCTGCTGCCCACCCGACTGCTGCCCACCGGACTGCTGCCCACCGGCAGGGGCCCCGCCCGCCCCTGGTGTCTGCCATCCATCGCCGGCCATCGGACCGCCCCCTCACGTCGGCCGCGCGGGGAACACGCGGACCTCCCCATCCTGGCGGAAAACCCCGCGTGACGGGGGCTCGGCTATCGTGAGCGGACGGTGCCTGCCCGGGCACCTCCGTACGCCACCCGGAGTCCACATCACATGACACCGCGCATCCTCGTCGTCGACGACGACCAGGCCCTCGCCGAGATGATCGGCATCGTCCTCCGCGCCGAGGGCTACGAGCCCGAGTTCAGCGGTGACGGCAACGACGCCGTCGAGGCCTTCCACGCGACGAAGCCCGACCTCGTGCTCCTCGACGTCATGCTCCCGGGCATCGACGGCATCGAGGTGTGCCGCCGGATCCGCGCCGAGAGCGGCACGCCGATCATCATGCTCACCGCGAAGGGCGACACGTCCGACGTCGTCGCCGGCCTCGAGAACGGCGCCGACGACTACGTGGTGAAGCCCTTCAACCCGAAGGAGCTCGTCGCCCGCATCCGCACCCGCCTGCGGCCGACCGCCTCCGACGCGACGGTGCTGCACGTCGGCGACCTGGTCGTCGACGTCCCCGGCCACGAGGTCCGACGCGGCGACGCCGTGATCGCACTGACCCCGCTCGAGTTCGACCTGCTGCGGGCCCTCGCCGAGAAGCCGAACCAGGTCTTCACGCGCGAGATGCTGCTCGAGCAGGTGTGGGGCTACCACTACAAGGCCGACACCCGCCTGGTGAACGTCCACGTGCAGCGGCTCCGCGCGAAGATCGAGCACGACCCCGACGCGCCGCGCATCGTGACCACCGTCCGCGGCGTCGGCTACCGCGCCGGGGGAGCCTGAGCACCGTGCCCAGCTCGTCCGGGCAGCCGTCCCTGTCGCGGGCGCGTCGACGGCTCCGGGCGTGGGCCAGGCGGGGCTGGCGGGGCATCGCGTTCTTCTGGCGGCGCTCGCTGATGTTCCGGTCGGTGGCCATCACGGTCACCACCACCGGACTCGCCGTCGCGATCATCGGCACCGCGGTGATGCTGAGCATCTCGAGCAACGTCTACTCGCAGCGTCGCGACCAGATCGAGGCCGAGTCGGCCAGGGCCACGAACGTCGCGCAGGGCATCTTCGACGCGGCCACCGCGGCCGAGGACAACAACCAGTCCGAGCTCGAGACCCTGCAGAACGAGGCGCAGCGCGCGATCCTGTCGAATACGACGAGCCCCGGCGGCACGAGCATCGCGATCGAGCGGTCGCCCAGGTCCTCGGGTCCGCAGACGCTGCAGAACCTCGCCAGCCAGGACTTCCCGGACGCCGTCATCACCGACGAGCTCCGCAAAGAGGTGGCGAAGAACAGCGGCAAGCTCAGCCTGCAGGCCGTGCGCCTCGACGACGACGGCCGCCGACAGCCGGGACTCGCCGTCGGGTCGACGCTGCAGATCCCGAGCGCCGGCCAGTACGAGCTCTACCTGGTCTACGACCTCTCCGACGCCCAGCAGACCCTCGACTTCGTGTCGCAGACGCTCTCGATCGGTGGTGTCGCGCTCATCGTGCTCATCGCCCTGGTCACGTCGCTCGTCGTCCGGCTCGTCGTGGTGCCGATCCGCGGTGCGGCGGAGACGAGCCGGAAGATCGCCTCCGGACGGCTCGACGAACGCATCCCGGTGAAGGGGCAGGACGACGTCGCCACCCTCGCGCGGAGCTTCAACGGGATGGCGGACGCCGTCAGCCGGCAGATCACCCAGCTCGCCGAGCTCTCCCGGGTACAGCAGCGCTTCGTCTCCGACGTCTCCCACGAGCTGCGCACGCCGCTCACCACGATCCGCCTCGCCGGTGACGTGCTCTACGACGCCCGGCACGCCTTCGAACCCGCCGTCGGACGCTCCGCCGAGCTCCTCCACGACCAGATCGACCGCTTCGAGCTGCTCCTGTCCGACCTCCTCGAGATCTCCCGCTACGACGCGCAGGCCGTCGAGCTCGAGACGGAGCCCGTCGTGCCGGCGTCGCTGACCGCCGACATCGTCGACGAGTTCCGACCGCTCGCCGAGCGCGCCGGCGTCGATCTCGTCCTCGCGACCCCCGGCGGCCACACCACCATGCAGCTCGACGGCCGGCGCATCCGACGGATCCTGCGCAACCTCGTCGGCAACGCCGTCGAGCACGGGGACGGCAAGCCCGTGCACGTCGTCGTCGACAGCGACGCCAGGACCGTCGCGATCGCCGTGCGGGACCACGGCGTCGGGATGCCCCCGGAGGACACCGCCCGGGTGTTCGACCGGTTCTGGCGTGCGGACCCCAGCCGCAAGCGCACCATCGGCGGCACGGGCCTCGGCCTGGCGATCAGCCTCGGCGACGCGAACCTGCACGGTGGCCGCATCGACGTGTGGTCCCGACCGGGCGAGGGGTCGGCGTTCGTGCTCACCGTCCCACGTCGCGGGCAGGAGGCCACGGCCACGTCGGCCATCCCGCTCCCCGAACTCGACGAGCACTACGACGGCCCACGCGGAGGAGGCACCCGATGACCAGGACCACCGCGATCACACCACGCGGCCCGCGGCGACGCACGCCCCGCGGGCTGCTCGCCGTCGCGCTCGCCACGCTGACCCTCGTCGCGCTCACCGCCTGCGCCGCCATCCCCACCGGCGGTCCGGTGCGGAGCGGCCAGGACCTCAAGGACGACACCGTGTCCGGCGTCGACTACCGCCCGAGCGGACCGGAGAAGGGCTCGGCGCAGGACACGATCCTCCAGCAGTTCATCGAGGCCGCGACCGGCGCCCAGGACAACTACGCCATCGCCCGCGAGTTCCTCAGCGGCTCCTTCGCGCAGAAGTGGAACCCGCGCCAGAGCGTCACCGTCCGGCAGGGCGCCGGCGACGTCGACCGCACCGGCACCCGCGAGCTCACGTACACGCTGACGGCGAGCGCGACCGTCGACAGCGACGGCGAGTACACCCAGGCGGTCCGCCCCACCTCGTCCACGCTGACCTTCCAGTTCGTCAAGGAGGACGGCGAGTGGCGCATCAGCTACGCGCCCGACGGGATCATCCTGACGCCGGTCAGCTTCGAGCAGGTGTTCCAGGCGCACGCGCTGTACTTCTACGACCCCACCTACCGCTTCCTCGTCCCCGACGAGCGCTGGTTCCTGGCTCGCTCCTCCACGAGCACCCGGATCGTGAGCGCCCTGCTCGCCGGACCGGCCGACTGGCTGAAGGGCGCCGTGGTGTCCTCGTTCCCCGAGGGCACGCAGCTCTCGCTGAACGCCGTCACGGTCGACAACGGCAGCGCCCAGGTGGACCTGTCGAGCGACGCGCTCCGGGCCACCACCGTCGACAAGGTGCGGATGCGGGAGCAGCTGGCCCGGTCCCTGTCGACGGTCGCGACCATCTCCTCGATCACGATGACCATCGAGGGAGCCAGCTTCTCGGTGCCGGACTCGAGCGGCACGAGCGCCGTCGTGGACCCCGACGTCGACCCGCGCCCCCTCGTCGTGGACGGCGGCACCGTCGGGTTCGCCACGCCCGGCAGCGGCGACGTCTCCGCGCTCGGCAACGGCCTCGGGACCGCGATCAGCCGCCTCGACCCGACGTCGCTGTCGCTGACCGCCTCCGGCTCGGACGCCGCGTTCGGCAACGCGGACGGCGTGTGGACGATCAAGAACGGCAAACGGCCGCTGCGCATCGTCGCCGGGGACGGGTTCGTCGACCCGTCCGTGGACGACGCGGGCTTCGTGTGGGTGGGGACCGCGAAGGACACCAGGAAGATCACGGCCTACGGCTTCGCCGGCGACTCCCACGCGGTCGCGTCGACGCTGCCGGACGGCGACCTGGTCTCCTTCCAGGTGTCCCGCGACTCCACCAGGGCCCTCGCCCTCGTGGACACCGGTGCCGGAGCCGCGCTCTACGTGATGGCGATCATCCGCGACTCGGACCGCTCCCCGACGGCACTCGGAGCGCCGGTGCGGCTCCAGTCCGCCGACGGCGAGGCACTCGGAGCCACGTGGGTGAGCGACCTCGACGTCGCCTCGCTCGGGCAGACGACGAGCGGCCCGAGCGTCGTCCGCGCCACCATCGGCGGGCAGTCAACGGCCCTCCAGCGGCCGGAGGACGAGGCGACGCAGATCGTCGGTGGCAGCGCGCACTCGTTGCTCCTGCGGATGCGGGACGGCCAGGTCGTGCAGTCCACCGGCGGCGGGTGGGACCGCACCGGGGTCTCGGCGTCGGTGCTCGGCGTCCAGCGCTGACGGAGTCCCGGTCGGCGCGTCCGGTCGTGCGGCGCTCGCCGTTCCTCCACAGGCGCCCCGGCCGGGAGGCCCTCCACCGTCCCCGACGACGGCCCCCGCCCGGCGCCCTCCCGCCGCGAGGATCGCCCCATGACCCCGGCTCCACACCCCTGGCGCGACGCACTCGTCGCCGTCCTCGCCCTGTTCCTCCCCGTCGCCTGTCTCGGCTGCGACGCGCCCGACCGCGCCCTCTGCCGGTCCTGCCGTGCCGCGCTCGACGAACGGCCGCAGCGGGTCCGGCTCGTCGGCGGGGTGCGCCTCGACGCCGCCTTCGAGTACGAGGGCCTCGTCCGCACCCTGCTCCTCGAGCTCAAGCTGCGCGGCCGTGTCGACGTCGCCGGCCCGCTCGGTCACCGGACCGCCGCGCTGGTGCGTCAGGCGCTCGCCGACGCACCTCCGGGCACGGTCGTCCTCCGGGTCCCGCCGTCTCCCCGCGGTCGCCGTCGGCGGGGCTTCGACACCGTGGTGCTCCTGCTCGCGCGCGGCGGGGTCCGGGGGACGGGGCGGTTGCGCCGTGTCCCTGCGCCCGCGAGTCGGCTGCGTGCCGGTGCCGGCCAGAAGGAGCGCACGGCCCTGGAACGGGTCGCCGCCACGGTCGGCACGCTCCGCGCCGTCCGGGTGGAGGGCCGGGCCGTCGTCCTCGTCGACGACGTCGTCACGACCGGCGTGACGATGGCCGAGGCCGTCCGCGCCGTCCGGGCCGCCGGGGGCCGGGTGGTGCGGTGCGTCGCGACGGCGAGCGTCGAGGCATGACGACGACCTCGGGTGAACGCCCGGTGTCCTCTGTGCATCCGGTGGGTGTCCGGCACGACGCGCCCGCTCCCGGTGACACGGGTCCACCGGCGGGTCTAGCGTCCCTGGCAAGGCGTCGGAGTTCGCCGGAAGCAGGTGACGCGCCGACTCAGCGATGGGAGCCGCCATGGACGTGACGATCACAGGCCGGAACGTCGGGGTCACCGACCGATTCCGTACCTACGTCGAGCAGAAGTCCGACAAGATCGACGTGCTCGCCGATCGCGCACTCGCCTTCGAGGTGCGGATCAGCCGACACAACGAGAAGAGCGGGGGCGGTCAGGGTGAGGACCGCGTCGAACTGACGCTCATCGGCCCGGGACCCCTCGTGCGGGCCGAGTCCGCCGCGTCGGACAAGTACGCGGCGTTCGACCTCGCCTTCGCCCGGATCATGGAGCGTCTCCGCCGGGCCCGTGACCGCCGCAAGGTGCACCGCGGTCGTCACCGCCCGACCTCCGTCGCCGAGGCGGCAGGGTCCGCGTTCGACGGCATGGACGTCGTGCCGGCCGACGGCAAGCTCATCGAGGACGTCGCCACCGGGGCGATCCCGGTCGTGACCGAGGAGCCCCACGAGGAAGAGGACGAGGTCTACTCGCCCGTCGTCATCCGCGAGAAGGTCTTCACCGCCGAGCCGATGACCGTCGACGACGCGCTCTACTTCATGGAGCTCGTCGGACACGACTTCTACCTGTTCGTCGACGCGGAGACCCACCGTCCGAGCGTCGTCTATCGGCGCAAGGGCTGGGACTACGGCGTGATCGGACTCGACGGCACCGACGCCGCCAGCACCGACGCAGCGGCCGACGACGCCACGCAGACGGAGCCCGCGGCCGCGCTCGCCTGAGCGTCCGAGGGACCACCCCGGTGTGCGCGGCCCGTTCGGGGGCCGCGCACACCTGTGTTCTGTCGGCGTTCCTCACAGCACAGGGCTCGGGCGGGTTGCTAGCATGACTGGCTGTTCGGACGCGCCGACCGCGCGCGACGAACCGTAAGGAGTTCACGTGGCAAACGTGCTGGAGAAGGTCCTCCGCGTCGGTGAAGGACGCACCCTCCGACGACTGAAGGCGTACGCCTCCGCGATCAACGACCTCGAGGACGACTTCGCGAGCCTCAGCGACGAGGAGCTCCAGGACGAGACCAAGGAGCTGCGCGAGCGCTACGCGAACGGCGAGACGCTCGACGACCTCCTGCCGGAGGCCTTCGCCGCGGTGCGTGAGGCCTCGAAGCGCACCCTCGGCATGCGGCACTTCGACGTGCAGCTCATGGGTGGCGCGGCGCTCCACCTCGGCAACATCGCCGAGATGAAGACCGGTGAGGGCAAGACCCTCGTCGCGACGACCGCGGCGTACCTCAACGCGATCCCGTCGCGCGGCGTCCACGTCATCACCGTGAACGACTTCCTGGCGTCGTACCAGTCCGAGCTCATGGGCCGCGTGTTCCGTGCCCTCGGCATGACGACGGGCTGCATCGTCGCGAACCAGTCGCCTGCCGAGCGGCGCGAGCAGTACGCCGCCGACATCACCTACGGCACGAACAACGAGTTCGGCTTCGACTACCTGCGCGACAACATGGCGTGGCAGGCCGTCGACATGGTGCAGCGCGGCCACTTCTTCGCCATCGTCGACGAGGTGGACTCCATCCTCATCGACGAGGCCCGCACGCCGCTCATCATCTCGGGCCCGTCCTCCGGCGAGGCCAACCGCTGGTTCACCGAGTTCGCCTCGATCGCCAAGCGCCTCACGGCCGGCGAGGACTTCGAGGTCGACGAGAAGAAGCGCACCGTCGGCGTGCTCGAGCCCGGCATCGAGAAGGTCGAGGACTACCTCGGCATCGACAACCTCTACGAGTCGGCGAACACCCCGCTGATCTCCTTCCTCAACAACGCCATCAAGGCGGACTCGCTGTTCAAGCGCGACAAGGACTACGTCGTGATGAACGGCGAGGTGCTCATCGTCGACGAGCACACCGGCCGCATCCTGATGGGCCGTCGCTACAACGAGGGCATCCACCAGGCGATCGAGGCCAAGGAGGGCGTCGAGGTCAAGGCCGAGAACCAGACCCTCGCGACCGTCACGCTGCAGAACTACTTCCGCCTGTACCAGAAGCTCTCCGGCATGACCGGCACCGCGGAGACCGAAGCCGCCGAGTTCATGTCGACGTACAAGCTCGGCGTCGTCGCCATCCCGACGAACAAGCCGATGCAGCGCATCGACCAGACCGACCTCGTCTACAAGAACGAGAAGGCCAAGTTCGAGCAGGTCGCCAACGACATCGAGGAGCGCCACGAGAAGGGGCAGCCCGTCCTCGTCGGCACCACCAGCGTCGAGAAGTCGGAGTACCTCTCCAAGCTCCTCGCGAAGAAGGGCGTCAAGCACGAGGTCCTCAACGCGAAGAACCACGCGCGAGAGGCCGCCATCGTCGCCCAGGCCGGTCGCTTCGGCGCCGTCACGGTCGCCACGAACATGGCCGGCCGCGGCACCGACATCATGCTCGGTGGCAACTCGGAGTTCCTCGCCGTGCAGGAGATGCACACGAAGGGCCTCTCGCCCACCGAGACCCCCGACGAGTACGAGTCCGCCTGGGACGAGGTCTTCGCGAACACGAAGGCGATCGTCGAGGAAGAGGGCGACAAGGTCCGTGCGGTCGGCGGCCTGTACGTCCTCGGCACCGAGCGCCACGAGTCCCGCCGCATCGACAACCAGCTGCGTGGTCGTTCCGGCCGTCAGGGTGACCCGGGCGAGAGCCGCTTCTACCTGTCGCTGACCGACGACCTGATGCGCCTGTTCAACTCCGGTGCCGCCGAGAGCCTGATGGGTCGGTCGAACGTCCCGGACGACCTGGCCATCGAGAACAAGCTCGTCGGCCGTGCGATCCGTTCTGCCCAGTCGCAGGTCGAGGGCCGGAACGCCGAGATCCGCAAGAACGTCCTCAAGTACGACGACGTCCTCAACCGGCAGCGCGAGGCCATCTACAGCGACCGCCGCCACATCCTCGAGGGCGACGACCTCCACGACCGCACCCAGAACTTCCTGAAGAACGTCGTGGACGACGTCATCGACACCCACACCGGCGAGGGCTCCCCGGACGACTGGGACCTCGATGCGATGTGGACGGAGCTCGGCACGCTGTTCCCGATCTCGATCACGATCGACGAGATCATCACCGAGGCCGGCTCGAAGGGCAAGGCGACGCGGGAGTTCCTCGGCCGCGAGATCCTCTCCGACGCCCAGCTCGCCTACGCCAAGCGCGAGGAGACCCTCGGCGAAGAGGCGATGCGTGAGCTCGAGCGTCGCGTCGTCCTCTCGGTGGTCGACCGTCGCTGGCGTGACCACCTCTACGAGATGGACTACCTCAAGGACGGCATCGGCCTCCGTGCCATGGCGCAGCGTGACCCGCTGGTCGAGTACCAGCGCGAGGGCTACGCCCTGTTCCAGACGATGATGGGGCAGATCCGGGAGGAGTCGGTCGGCTTCCTGTTCAACCTCGAGGTGCAGGTCCAGTCGGACGGCGAGAACGCGGTCATCGAGGCCAAGGGCCTCGACGAGGAAGAGGTCGCCGGCCTCGAGTTCTCCGCGCCGTCGATCGACGGCGAGGTCGAGGTCCGCGACGAACGCGGGCACCTCGAGCAGGCCGCCACCGCGCTGGCTCAGCAGGCCCAGGCGGAGGAAGAAGCCGAGATCGTGCCCGAGAAGGGCTCGGCCTTCGGCTCGGCTGCCACGGCGACCGGTCAGGCAGCGGCGACGAACCGTGCCGACCGTCGTCAGGCTGCCAAGAAGGGCTAGTCCCGACCATCTCCGCAGACGGGAGGCTCGGTGCCAGCTGGCACCGGGCCTCCCGTCTGTCCGTGGTCCGTCCAGACGGGATCGCGGCGGTCAGAGCATCCCGATCGCGGTGGCGCGCCACCGCCCGGCGCGCTCCTCGAGCCGGATCGCGACCGCTCGGGCGCGGCTGCGGGTGTGGACCACCACGCTCGCCTCGGCCACGCCGTCCCGCGGGCGGCTCACCACGACGTTCCCGACGCGGATCGAGGGCCGTCGGTTCCGGTGCGGGGAGGCCGACCGTGCCCGGGCGGCGTACGCGGCTCGCTGGTGGAGGTGCCGCTGCACGTCGTCCGTGATCCACCGGGCGATGCTCTCGACGTCCCGAGCGCCGGTGAGGATCTCGGCGACGCACAGGGCCAGCGCCTGCGCGGTCTCTGCCGGGTCCGGGAGCGGCGGGGGCCCCGGTACCGAGCCGCCGGCGCTGTCCGGCCCGTCGGACCCGCTCGGTCGCGGCACCAGCGCCGTGGCGGACTCCTGACCCTCGGCCTCCACGCGGAGCGCTGTCCCGTCCTGCGCGACCACCGTGTCTCCCGGTCCCGTGTCGTCCTGCGGATCGTCGTCGATCCGTCGTGCTTCCCGCGCCACCCCGGCCCCTTTCGTTGGTGGGCAGAGCGTATGGGGAATGCGAAATGCAACATAACGAGCAGTAGGGGCTGTGGAGGGCGACAATCTGTCCACAAGTCGCCGGACCCTAGACTGGTCGGGTGTCGACCCTCAGTGATCTCGTCCTCGCACAAGGCCGATCCTCCGAAGCGGACGTGGAGTGGCTCCACCTGCTGGTGGGGGACTGGCAGCTCCTCTCGGACCTGTCGTTCGCCGACATGGTGCTCTGGGTGCCGACGGCCGAGGACGGTTCCTTCGTGGCCGTCGCCCACGCGCGTCCGTCGTCCGCCGCCACGCTGTTCTACCGCGACATCGTCGGGCAGGAGATCCGCGAGGAGTGGCGCGAGCAGGTCACCGAGAGCTTCGCGTCCGCCCGTGTCGTCGACTCCGCCGAGCCGGACTGGTACGAGGACACCCCGACCCGGGTCCGCGCCATCCCCGTGCTCCGCCGCCTCAGCGCGAAGAGCAAGCAGACGACCGACCGGCCCATCGCCGTCGTCACGCGTCACTCCAACCAGGACGAGATGCGCACGCCGAGCCGCCAGGAGCTCAACTTCACCGCGAGCGCGAACGACCTGTTCGGCATGATCGCGACGGGCGACTTCCCGGACCTCGGCGCCCCGGCCGGCCCCCGCCGTGGTGCACCCCGTGCGAGCGACGGCCTGCTCCGCCTCGACACGAACGGCATCGTCACGTTCGCCAGCCCGAACGGCCTCAGCGCCTTCAACCGGATGGGCTTCGAGGGCGAACTCGAGCGGAAGTCCCTCGCCGAGGTCACCACCGAGCTCCTCGGCGCCCAGCTGGACGTCGACGAGTCCCTGCCGCTCGTCGTCACCGGGCGAGCCCCGTGGCGCGCGGACATCGAGTCGAACGGTGTCGCCGTGACCCTGCGGTCGATCCCGCTGCGGGACCACGGCGAGCGGATCGGCGCGGTCGTGCTCTGCCGTGACGTCACCGAGATGCGGCACCAGGAACGCGAGCTCATCACCAAGGACGCGACGATCCGCGAGATCCACCACCGCGTGAAGAACAACCTGCAGACGGTGGCGTCGCTCCTGCGCATCCAGGCGCGTCGCACGCACTCGGAAGAGGCCAAGACGTCCCTGCAGAACGCGATGCGGCGCGTGGCGGCGATCGCCGTCGTGCACGACACGCTGTCGACCGGCCTCAGTCAGAACGTCGACTTCGACGAGGTCTTCGACTCCGTGCTCAAGCTCGTGACCGAGGTCGCGGCCTCCCACAACACCACCGTGCACCCGAAGAAGACGGGGGAGTTCGGCGTCCTCCCGTCCGAGGCCGCCACGCCGCTCGCGCTCGGACTGACCGAACTCGTGACGAACGCCGTGGAGCACGGACTCGACGGCCGCGACGGCGAGGTCGAGATCGTTGCCCACCGCTCAGACGACCACCTCGAGATCCAGGTCCGCGACAACGGCGTGGGGCTGCCCGAGGGCAAGGTCGGCTCGGGCCTCGGCACGCAGATCGTCCGCACGCTCATCCAGGGCGAGCTCGGCGGCACGATCGACTGGCACACGCTCACCGGCAGCGGCACCGAGGTCACGATCTCGATCCCGTTCCGCTGGGAGACCGCGGCCGCCTAGCCCCGGCGCCCGGCGCCCGGCGCCCGGCGCCGGCCGCACGCCGTGCCCGAGCCGGGTCCGGGTCCGCAAGACACCGGTGTTCAGGCACCGCACCGCGACTTCCCGCGGCGTGACTGCAAGACACCGGTGTTGAGCGGGCCCGTCAGACGACCACGCCCGACCGGCGACCCCGCACGCACGCCCCCGCACGCACGCCCTGCACACGACGACGCCCGCCGCACCCCGAGGGGCACGACGGGCGTCGTCGTCAGCGCTGCTGCGTCAGGAGGCGCGGCGAGCCCGGGCGGCGCGACGCTTGAGCGCGCGACGCTCGTCCTCGCTGAGGCCACCCCAGACACCGGAGTCCTGGTTGTTCTCGAGTGCGTACTGCAGGCACATCTCCGTCACCGTGCAACGAGCGCACACCGACTTGGCCTTCTCGATCTGGTCCACCGCGGGCCCGGTGTTCCCGACGGGGAAGAAGAGCTCGGGGTCTGCGGTGAGGCAAGCTGCCTTGTCACGCCAATCCATGTGGTGGTGCTCCTTGATGTCAGTGCTCGAACGGCAGGCCGGGGCCGTGGTTCGGGGCTGGAGGACTCTGCACATGCACATGTGACGCGCGGGAAGATCCTGTGGGGAGGAAACCGCGCGGGGAGAGCCTGACGCCCGCAGAACGCTCGGGGGAGGAGCGTCGAACCACGGGAGACGCACACCACATCGTGCCGTCCAAACGACCTCGAACATCGTTCCATACTGATATGACCAAATCAAGGGTTGCAATGCTGGAGGATCTCTGTGTCTGACCCCACCTCGACCGTCCCAGACGCTCCCGAGCCGCGGTCGCGGGCGATGTACGGCCTGCTCATCGTCCTCGCGCTCGAGTTCCTCGCCGTCGCGGTCGTGACGGTCGTGCTGCTCGTCGAGCTCCTCGTCGCACCGGCGACGAGCGTGGCGTCCGGCATCGCCCTCGTGGTGCTGGCGGCGATCGCGGCGCTGTGGCTCGGGTCGCTGCTCGTCGGCCTCTGGCGCGGCCGCCCCTGGGTGCGCAGCGGCATCGTCGTGTGGCAGGTCCTGCAGGGCGCGCTCGCGATCGGTGCGTTCCAGGGGGTGTTCCGCGTCCCGGCAGTGGGCTGGGCGCTGCTCCTGCCCGCGCTCGTCGCGATCACGCTGGTGCTGTCGAAGTCGGTGACGACCGCGTTGGCCCGTCCGGTCGAGTAGCGCCAGGACCAGGCCTGCAACGCACTGGAGGCCCGGTGCCGGTCCCCGGGACCGGCACCGGGCCTCCAGTGCGTTCGTGGGCTCAGACCAGGCCGAGCTTCTTCCGGAGGCTCGCCACGTGACCGGTCGCCTTCACGTTGTAGAGGGGGAGCTGCACGGCGCCGTCCTCGTCGACGACGATCGTCGACCGGATGGTCCCGGTGACGACCTTGCCGTAGTTGTTCTTCTCGCCCCAGGCCGCGTACGCCTTGTGCACGGCGAGGTCCGGGTCGCTCAGCAGCGGGAAGGTCAGGGCCTGCTCGTGCTTGAAGGTCGCCAGGGCGGGGAGGTCGTCCTTCGACACGCCGAGGACCTCGTACCCGGCGGCCTGCAACGAGGACATGTTGTCGCGGAAGTCACAGGCCTCGGTCGTGCAGCCCGGGGTCGACGCCGCGGGGTAGAAGTACACGATGACCTTGCGTCCACGCAGGGACCCGAGGGTGTGCTCCGTGCCGTCCTGGTCCTGGAGGGTGAAGTCGGGGGCGGTGTCGCCGGCGACGAGACGGTCGGTCATGGTGCTCCTGTTCGGTCGGTGCCCGGAGGTGTTCTCGGGCACGCGAATCCCATGCTATTGTTGATTCCCGTTGCGGCACACACACCGGAACGGCACTCGCAAGTGGAGTGCATGCACCTCTAGCTCAATTGGCAGAGCAACTGACTCTTAATCAGTGGGTTCTCGGTTCAAGTCCGAGGGGGTGCACACGACTGAGACCCTCGCTCCGGCGGGGGTCTTCGTGTATCCGGAGGGGGTCGGGACGCATGGGCACACACGAACCGAAGGGCGGCGCGCTCGACGCCGCCGAACTCGCACGCCGGCTCAACCTGCTGCTCGACTTCGAGGAGTCGCAGCGCGGCTCGCCGGTGCCGTTCTCCGTGATCGAGGAGTGGGTCGATGCCCACGGCGGATCGCTCTCCCGTGCGAAGTGGACCTACATGATCTCCGGCGACGGCCGGCGCAACCGGGACACCGCGCTGCTGCAGCTCCTCGCCGAGTTCTTCGAGGTCGACGAGCGCTTCCTGCTCGAGGACAGCGAGGTCCCAGAGCGGATCGGCGCGCAGCTCGCCCTCGTCCGCTCGCTCCGCTCGGCCCGGGTGAGCGGGTTCGCCGCCCGCACGTTCCCCGGCGAGCTCTCACCCGACGCCCTCCGCCGGATCGCCGCGGTGATCGAGGAGGAGTCGCAGCGCGGGATCCTGCCGTGACCACGGACCGGGTGGACGCCTTCTGGCAGCGCGGACACGACGAGCGCTGGGTGGACGTCGACGACGCCGTCCGTGCGGCCTCGGAGGTCGTCGGCAAGCCGATCGTGGTGCGTGAGGAGAGCTTCCTGACGGACGAGCCCGTGTGCGGCTTCGTCGCCACCCTCGAACACCAGCACCTCATCATGATCTCGCCGTCCCCGTCGCGCACCTTCCGCGCGTTCGTCATCGGCCACGAGCTCGGCCACGTGCTGCACGCCCACCAGGACGCCTCGGCGCAGTCGGCGTACATCCGGGACGTCATCCCCGACCTGCCCCGGTACAAGGTCGAGCGGGCCATGGCACGCGGGCTGTTCGAGAACAGCTTCGAGCGGGAGGCCGAGCACTTCGCCGACCGCCTCGCCCAGCTCATCCGCGACCACCGCAGCCGGCCGAGCGCCTTCCGCGGCGTCTTCGGCTGACCGGCCACCAGCGATGATCCTCGCCGTCGCCCAGGCCGTGCTGCTCGTCGCGGGCGCCGTCGTCCTGTTCGTCCTGCAGCGCGGGCAGGACCGCACCCTCGCGGTGACGTTCCTGCTGTTCTCCGCCACGATCGTGACGAACGTCGACCCGCTCTACCGGTGGCTCGACCCGCTCGTCGGTGGTCGGAACGTCGTGACGGTGGTCAGCGACTGCCTGATGATCGCCGGCACGAGCACGCTGCTCTGGGGCGTCGCGAAGGCCGTCGGTGCCGACAGTCGGTGGCTGCGGACCGCGATCACCGTGTCCTGCGCCGTGGTCGGGGTCGTCATCGTCACGGCGTTCGTCGTCCTGGACAAGCCCCCGACCACGACGACCTTCATGCTCGTCGCCGGGGCCGAGCCGGCAGCGGCGGTCTACTCGATCGCGCAGACGGTCTACCTCGGGGTCGCCCTCGCCGCGACCGGGTGGATCTGCGTGCTCCACGTCCGGGAGGCCCGCACGCGCACGGACCTCGTCGGGCTCTGGGTGCTCGTGCTGGGCGGGGTGGCCGGGGTCGTGCGGATGGTGGTCGTCGTCGTGATGGACCTCGCGCACGTGCTCGGGAACGTGGCCCTCACCCGCCGGCTCGCGCTGCCGTACGACGTCGCCACCCCGGGCGCGGTCCTCTGCGTCGCGTCGGGCATGCTCCTGCTCGTGGTCGGGCACCGGACCGCCCGTGCGCGGCGTGCCCGTGCCGTGGAGTCCGCGATCGCGTCCCTCACGCCCCTGCACGCCCGCATGGGCAGCGACAACGCGTACCCGGCCACCGCCGACCCCGCCACCCGGCTCAGTCGGCTGATCGTCGAGATCAACGACGGCGTCCGCAGTTCCCGGTCCACGCTCGACGACCACGAGCGGACCGCCCTCGCCCGGGCCGAGTCCGCGCTCGACGCCTCCTGAACCGTCCGGACCGGGCACGGGTCGACGCCGGACGCCACGCCGTGTATGTTCGTAGCCATTGCTACACATCGTGTGGCGATCGCCGGTGGGACTCGGCCGCGTTGGGGGCGGCCGAGCACCCCGGTCCTGATCAGCACGGACCGCCTCGGTAGACTCCTCCGGTGCTCGTCTTCGCCGCAGTCGTCCTGTTCATCGGTGCCCTGTTCAACCTGGTCGCCTGGCCCCGCTTCTTCCAGCGGGTCGCGAAGGACACCCGGGCCCGTGACGCCGCCGGCCGCCCGACGACCTTCTACCGGGTGCACCTGGTCCTGCTGCTGATCGCCCTGGCGATCACGGCCGCCTCGATCGTCGCCGGGATCCTGCTGCTCGTCTGACGCCGCTCCCGCCCCGCCGGTGACGGCTGGTGTGCCGCCCGCCCGGCGGACCACCGGACGGGAGGCTCGCTGCCAGCCCGCCACGAGCCTCCAGGCCGTGGGCGGCCGCGTCCACCGCTGCAGGCGCGTTCGCCGGTTCCGGTGCGACCATGACGACCGCGGTCGACTGACTGGTCCGGTCGTGGTGCGTCAGGACTCGGTCGGAGCCGGTTCGCCGAGGACGCGCTGCAGCGCCAGGGCCGCGACGCCCCGGTCGGAGGTGTCGAGGAGCACGCGGTAGGTGTCCTCGGGGGTCATGAACTCCACGCAGACGGCGTCGAAGTCGCACGGCTCGATGCGCCAGCCCTGCACGTGCTCCATCGGCACCGCCGTCAGCCCGTCGCGCTCGTAGCTCGTCTCGGCGTGCACCCGGTCCGGGAACACGCGGACGCGGCCGAAGGTGCCACGCCACGAGAGCTGGAGGTCGAGCGTCGGGGAAGCAGAGAGGTCCGGCACCCGCTGATCGTAGCGGCGGGTGCCGGACCTCTCGGTGTCACGAGGACGCTCGTCGCGTTGCGCGGACAAGCATCAGGAGCGGGAGTCGTCCCCGTCCGTGTCCGTGTCGCCGCGCCGGACCTGGTTCGCCGGGTCGCGGCCGGTGATCGGGTAGGGGCCGGTGACGCCCTCGCGGAGCGAGGCGATGCGGAGGATCCGGTCGCGCTGCAGGAACCACCCGACGACGAGCAGCGGGATGATGATCACGAGCGAGGCGATGGTGAGCGTGCCGACGGGCCAGTCGATCGCCATCAGCACGAGCACCGAGACCAGGAACGCCAGGGTCAGCCACGCGGTGACGGGTGCACCGGGCAGCTTGAACGACGGTTCCTTCGCCAGGCCCTGCTTCGCCCACTGCCGCAGCTTCATCTGGCAGAGGATGATCGTGCCCCACGCGGTGATGATCCCGAGGCTGGCGATGTTCAGGGCGATCTCGAACGCCTGGCTCGGGACGAAGTAGTTCAGGGCCACGCCGGCGACCGTGAACGCGGCCGTCAGCAGGATGCCCGCGAACGGCACGCCGCCCTTGGTCATCTTCGTCGTCCACTTCGGAGCGGACCCGTTCATGCCCATCGAGTGCAGTGCGCGTCCGGTCGAGTACAGCCCGGCGTTGAGCGAGGACAGCGCGGCGGTCAGGACGACGAAGTTCATGATCGAGCCGACGATCACCCCGACCTGCGGGTTGCCGAGCGACGAGAAGAACGTCACGAACGGGCTCTGGCCCTCCTTGTACGACGTGTACGGGAGCAGGAGCGAGAGGAGCACGACCGAGCCGACGTAGAACACGGCGATGCGGAGGACGACGGAGTTGATGGCGCGGGGGATGACCTTCTCGGTGTCCTGGGTCTCGCCGGACGCGGTGCCGACGAGCTCGATCGCGGCGTACGCGAAGACGACGCCCTGCACCACCAGCACGGCGGGCAGCAGACCGTTCGGGATCAGACCGCCGTTGTCCTGCCAGATCGAGAACCCGGTGCGGATCGCCTCGCCGCCGGTCTCGACCGGGAACGCGAAGATCAGCCAGACGAGCGCCACGACGAGGAACGCGACCAGGGCGACGACCTTGATGATCGCGAACCAGAACTCCAGCTCGCCGAAGACCTTCACCGCCACCATGTTCGCCGCCAGGACGACGATCAGCGCGATGAGTGCCAGCAACCACTGCGGCGCAGCGGTGAAGGCCCGCCAGTACTGCAGGTACAGGGCGACCGCGGTGGTGTCGACGATCGAGGTCATCGCCCAGTTGAGGAAGTACATCCAGCCTGCGGCGTAGGCGAACTTCTCGCCGTAGAACTCGCGGGCGTAGGAGATGAACGACCCGGAGGACGGGCGGTGGAGGACGAGCTCGCCGAGGGCCCGGAGGATGAAGAACGCGAACACGCCCGCGATCAGGTACACGACGGCCAGGGCGGGCCCGGCGGTGTGCAGCCGTCCACCGGCACCCAGGAAGAGCCCGGTACCGATCGCACCGCCGATCGCGATCATCTGGAGCTGCCTGGGCTTCAGCCCGTGCTGGTAGCCCTCCTGCTCGTGCGAGAAGTCGTTGGCGGGCGCACGGTCCACCCCGGTGTCGTTCTGCGCTGTCATGGCCGACACGCTACATGCGGATCGGACCGATGCATCACATCCACCTCCGAACGGGCTGGGTCCTGTCCACCAACCTGCCGACATCGCACACGACCCCTCGCCGGGTCTGTCCGTCTCCTGGACGGCGCGCGAGCGACGTTGCCACCATGGTCGGATGGACATCCTCATCCGCCTCCTGGTCGCGGTCGGGTTCGCCCTCGTCGTGACCGCCGTCGTCGCGCTCGTCCTGCACCTGGTCTTCCGGGCACTCGGGCGTCGTGAGCGCTGGGCCGCCTCGCTGTCCCGACGCTCTCGACACGCCACCAGGACGATGCTGCTCGTCGCCCTGCTGTGGGTCGCGTTCGCCTCCTCGATCCCGGACTCCGACCGCTACCCCTGGCGCGACGCCGTCTCCCACGTCTTCCTCGTCGCCACCATCGGCGTCGGCACGTGGCTCGCGTGCGTGCTCGCGGTGTTCCTCGAGAGCCTGGGGCTGCACAAGTACCGCGTCGACGTGCCGGACAACCGCGTGGCCCGCCGGATCCGCACGCAGGTCCTCATCCTGCGCCGGCTCACCGTCGCGGTGCTCGTCATCATCGGCGTCGGCGCGATCCTCCTGACGTTCCCCGGGGTCGAGGCCGCCGGCGCGAGCGTCCTCGCCTCCGCCGGACTCATCTCGGTCATCGCCGGTCTCGCCGCGCAGTCGACCCTCGGCAACGTGTTCGCGGGCATGCAGCTCGCGTTCTCCGGGTCGATCCGGGTGGACGACGTCGTCGTGGTCGAGCAGCAGTGGGGCCGCATCGAGGAGATCACGCTGACGTACGTCGTCGTCCACCTCTGGGACGACCGCCGCTTCGTGCTGCCGTCGACGTACTTCACCTCGACGCCCTTCGAGAACTGGACCCGCACGAGCAGCGAGCTCCTCGGCGCCGTCGAGTTCGACCTGGACTGGCGGGTCAGTCCGGCGGAGATGCGCTCGGAGCTCGACCGCATCCTCGAGACGTCGACGATCTGGGACCGCCGCACGAAGGTGCTCCAGGTCACGGACGCGGTCGGCGGGATGGTGCGCGTGCGCATCCTGGTGACCGCACCGGACGCCGGTGGCCTGTTCGACCTGCGCTGCTACGTCCGCGAGGAGATGATCGACTGGCTGCAGCGCACCCACCCGGACGCGCTCCCGGTCCAGCGCGTGCAGCTCGCCGAGCCCGCGGCCCCGGCCCGTCGACGCAGCCGGTCGTCGGAGGGTGACGCCTCGCTCTTCGGTGAGGGCGACGAGCGTGCTGCGCTCTTCACCGGCCCGATCCAGACCTCGGGCATCCGGGCGTCGGACGTGCCGCCGCAACGGTAGCGGCCGAGGAGGATCCCGGACTGGTCCTGTCCGAGCCGGTTCCCGACGCGTCACACTGTCGGCACCTCTGGGCACCGGTACCGGCCGGCCGACGGTTCGTCTTCGTGGCGATGACGGATCTGGTTCGCGAACTTTGGAATTCGCGAACCGTATCCGTCACCGCCGGATCAGAACACCGCCCTCCGCCCTCAAGCGGCGACCCGTCCGCCCCGGGCGCCCAGTCCACCCGGAACGCGTGGCCGCGCCCGGAGGGGTCCGGCCCGAGTCCGGTCCCGACGGCGTCACGCTGTCGGCGGCTCTGGGCACCGGTGCCGCCCGCTCGTCGGTTTGTCTTCGCGGCGATGACGGATCTGGTTCGCGACCCTCGGGATCCGTGAATCGGATCCGTCACCGCCAGATCTGAACACGGCCCTCCGTCTGCAGGCGGCGACCCCGGACGCAACGGGAGGCCCGGTGCCAGCTGGCACCGAGCCTCCCGTGGCGTCCCGTGGGGACGTCAGCTCACGGCTGACGCGAGCGCACCGCGCGGTCGTCCTCGACGACCGTGCCGATGGCGACGATCGTCGTCGAGATCCACGCCACCCACGTCAGGGCGAGACGCCAGTCCCTGGGCCCCTGACGGGTGGTCTGCAGAACGCTGTAGCCGCTGATGAGGGAACTCCACACCGCACCGTTGAACATGAACTTGCGCACAGATGCCTCCTGTTGTCGTCGGGTCAACGCTACCGGTGGGTACATTGGAACGCCGCCGGGCGCACAGGCACCTCCGGCTCACCACCGCGAGGAGAACCACCGTGCGCCAAGCCGTCATCGGAGCAGCCCTGCTCGTCGCCGGAGCCGTGTGCGTGGCCCTCGGTCTGCTGCCGCTCGCCGACCTCGGGGACCTCGCCGCCCGGGTACTGCCCGTCCTCGGGTTCGTCCTCGGACTGACGATCGTCTCCGAGCTCGCCGCGGACGCCGGGGTGTTCGACCGCCTGGCGGACGTCGCCGCGCGCATCGGCGGCGGCCGGACCATCGGGCTGTGGGGTGCCGTCGTCGTCCTCGCCGTGCTCTGCACCGTGTTCCTGTCCATCGACACCACCGCCGTGCTCCTCACGCCGATCGTCATCGCGCTCGCCCGCCGCGTCGGGCTCCCGCCGATGCCGTTCGCGCTGACCACCGTGTGGCTGGCGAACACGGCCTCGCTGCTCCTGCCCGTGTCGAACCTGACGAACCTGCTCGCCGTCGACCGCATCGGGCTCGACGGCCCGCTGCCCTTCGCCGGCCTGATGGTCTGGGCCGCGCTCGCCGGGGTCGTCGTGCCGTGCGCGGTGCTGCTCGTCGTGTTCCGTGGCAAGCTCTTCGGCCGGTACACACCGGTCGACGTGCGCCGCCCCGCCGACCCGGTCTTCTTCGGTGCGGCCTCGGCGGTGCTCGTGGCGCTCGTCGTCGCGCTGACCGTCGGCGTGACGGTGTGGATCGCCGCGCTGGCCGCGGCCGTGCTGCTCGTCGTGGTCGCGGCCTTCCGGGCGCCGTCCGAGCTGAAGCCGTCGCGCGTGCCGTGGTCGACGCTCGTGTTCGCCGCCGGGCTGTTCGTCGTCGTCGAGACCCTGCACACGACGGGCATCACCGACCCGCTCGTGCAAGCCGTGTCCGGTGGGACGGGGACCGGTTCCCTGCTGCTGCTCGGCGGTGCGGGTGCGGTGACCGCCAACGTGATCGACAACCTGCCCGCCTACCTGGTGCTCGAGCCCTCGGCGGGACACGAGGCCCTGCGGTACGCCGCGCTCCTCATCGGCGTGAACGCCGGCTGCCTCATCACGCCGTGGGCCTCGCTCGCGACGCTCCTGTGGCACGCACGGCTCAGCGCCGAGGGTGTGCACCTGTCGTGGGGGCGCTACATGGCGCTCGGGTGCGTCGTCGCGCCGCTCACGGTCGTCGCCGGCGTCCTCGCCCTACGGCTGTAGCGCCGGCTGAGCCGGCTGTAGCGCCGGGCTGAGCCGGCTGTAGCGCCGGGCTGAGCCGGCTGTGCTGTGCCGAGCCGCACCCTCGGGCTACAGCCAGTCGCGGTGCTTGAACGACCGGTACAGCAGCAGCGATGTCACGATGATGAGCGCCACGGACGCGAACAG
Organism: Curtobacterium sp. GC_Cur_3; assembly: GCF_026544205.1. Taxonomy (GTDB): domain Bacteria; phylum Actinomycetota; class Actinomycetes; order Actinomycetales; family Microbacteriaceae; genus Curtobacterium. The sequence goes on along the minus strand of NZ_JALNUI010000022.1, from coordinate 16,170 downwards.
CCCGCTCCAGTGCCCCTCGCCGGGGAACGTCACGTTCTGCCCGAAGAACCCGGTGATCGCTGTCGGGATCGCGATGATCGCCGCCCAGCTCGTCACCTTCTTCATCACGGTGTTCTGGCGGTTCGACGCCAGGTTGAGGTTCGTGTCGAGCACGCTGCCCACGGCGTCGCGGAGCTGGTCGACCGAGTCCGAGATGGAGACCAGGTGGTCCTCGACGTCGCGGAAGTACGGGCGGATGCCGTTGACGATGGTCTCCGCGTCCCCGTGCAGGAGCGACGCGACGCTGTCCTTCGTCGGGACGACCTGACGCCGGAGGACCCCGAGTGCCTTGCGCAGCCGGAACGACCGGCGCTGGATCTGCTGCTCGCGGGGGTCGCCGTGCTCGAACAGGTCGTCTTCGAGCGCGTCGATGTCCTGCTCGATCTGCTCGACCACGGCGGTGGCGTGGTCGACGACGGCGTCGAGGAGCGCCCACACGAGCCACGGCACCCCGTGCTCGGCCATGTCGGAGTTCGAGGCGAGCCGGCGCTCGACCGCGGCGATGTCGACGTCCGCGCCGTGGATCGTCACCAGGGCGCGCTTCGTCACGAAGGCCTTGACCTCGCGCGTGATCAGCTCGCCCTCGGAGTCCCGCCCGTGCACGTCGTAGACGACCAGGAAGAGGCTGTCGCGGTACCGGTCGAGCTTCGGCCGCTGCCCGTGCTCGACGGCGTCCTCGACGGCGAGCGCGTGGATGCCGAGCTCCTCCTCGACCTGCTCGAGGTCGGCGGCCGACGGGTCCGTGTAGTCGATCCAGACGAAGGCGTCCTCGTCGGCGACCAGGTCCGACACCCGGTCGACGGGGAAGTCCCGCTCCGCGTCCGAACCGTTCCGCCACGAGCGAGTGCTGACCATGCGCCAGAGCCTAGTGAGCGACGTCTGCGCGCCAGGACCGGGTCGTCCGGCCGTGGCGTGCAGTCTGCTCAGGTTCCGCTGCCGGGCGCGGGGGATCGGCACGCTGGTAGCTTCGGTGGCGTGTCAGCTCCGCATCCTTCGTCCACCAAGTACTCCTTCGTCGTCGCCAGCAACCGTCTCCCCGTGGACCGCGTCGTCGACGAGGACGGCAACGAGGGCTGGCGGCACTCTCCCGGTGGCCTCGTCACCGCGCTCGAGCCGGTCATGCGCGCCAACGACGGCGCCTGGGTCGGCTGGGTCGGCCAGCCCGACGTCGAGGTCGCGCCCTTCGACAACGAGGGCATCCACATCGTCCCGGTCCCGCTCAGCGCGAGCGATGTGCAGGACTACTACGAGGGCTTCAGCAACGACACCCTCTGGCCGCTCTACCACGACGTCATCGAGCACCCGAGCTACCACCGGGACTGGTGGAACGCGTACAAGAGCGTGAACAAGCGCTTCGCGGAGCAGATCGCCGACATCGTCGAGCAGGACGGCATCGTCTGGGTGCAGGACTACCAGCTGCAGCTCGTGCCGGCCCTGCTGCGGGAACTCCGTCCCGACGTCACGATCGGGTTCTTCAACCACATCCCGTTCCCGCCCGTCGGCATCTACGCGCAGCTGCCGTGGCGCGCCCAGATCCTCGACGGTCTGCTCGGCGCCGACGTGATCGGGTTCCAGCGGCAGGACGACGCCAGCGACTTCCTCCGTGCGGTCCGCCACATCAAGGGCTACACGACCAAGGGCACGACGATCGACGTCCCCGTGGACGACCCGGCGGCTCCGCGCAGCCGCAAGGGCATCACCGTGCGCCACGTCGAGGCTCGCCACTTCCCGATCTCGATCGACGCCGAGAGCTTCGAGGACATCGCCAGGAAGCCCGAGGTGCAGGAGCGCGCCCGGGAGATCCGCGCCGGCCTCGGCAACCCGAAGACCGTGCTGCTCGGGGTCGACCGCCTCGACTACACCAAGGGCATCCGCCACCGCATCAAGGCGTTCGGTGAGCTCATCGAGGACGGCCGCATCCGGGTCGAGGACGCCACCCTCGTGCAGGTCGCGAGCCCGAGCCGCGAGCGGGTCGACACCTACCGCACGCTGCGCGACGAGATCGAGCTGAGCGTCGGGCGGATCAACGGCGACCTCGGCACCATCGGCCACCAGCCGATCTCCTACCTGCACCACGGCTACCCCCGCGAGGAGATGGTCGCGCTCTACCTGGCCGCCGACATCATGCTCGTGACGGCGCTCCGGGACGGCATGAACCTGGTCGCCAAGGAGTACGTCGCCACGCGCTTCGACAACGACGGCGTGCTGATCCTCTCCGAGTTCGCCGGTGCCGCCGACGAGCTGAAGCAGGCGGTGATCATCAACCCGCACGACATCGGCGCCATGAAGGACGCCGTCGAGCGTGCGATCGAGATGCCCCGCCGCGAGCGCTCCACCCGCATGCGCGCCCTCCGCAAGCGCGTGCGCGACAACGACGTGGCCCGCTGGTCGCGGTCGTTCCTCGAGGCGCTCGACCGGCACGCCCCGCGCAACGCGCGGATCGACGCGTCGGCGACCGAACCGGCCGACCGGCACCGCGAGGCCCAGACCGACGGCACGTCGATCTTCGACCAGGACGCCCAGAAGGCGCGTGCAGCAGAGGACACCCGGGAGGCCCGTGATGCGTGACGAGACCACTGACACCACCGTCGACGGGTCGGCTCTGACAGCGGCCCTGGCGGGCCTCGGCGACGCTCCGCGTCTCCTGGTCGCCCTCGACTTCGACGGCACCCTGGCGCCGTTCGCCGACGACCCCGGCCACGTCGGCGCCCTGCCCGGCAGCTGGGCGGCCGTGCTCACCCTGCAGCGGGCGAAGGACACCGAGGTGGTGCTCGTCTCCGGTCGGCCGCTCGACAGCCTCGCGGCGGTCACGCAGGCGCCGGCGGACATGGCGCTCGTCGGCTCGCACGGCGTCGAGTGGCGGGTCGACGGCCACGCCGAGGACGCCCTCACCGAGGACGAACAGCAGCGGGTCGCCCGGGTCGGTGCCGCGCTCGACGAGGTCGGCGAGCGGTTCCCTGGCGTCGTCATCGAGCACAAGCCCGCCGGGCACGGCGTGCACACCCGGCGGGTCAGCGCCGAGGTCGCCGCCGAGGTGAACGCCGCGGCGAGTGCGGCTGCGCACGAGGCCGACGCCGACGTGCTCGAGCGCGGCGGCAAGGACATCCTCGAGTTCGCCGTCCGGCACGTCACGAAGGGCGACGCGATCGCCCGGCTGCGCGACCTCCGCGGGTCGGACGCCGTGTTCTTCGCCGGGGACGACGTCACCGACGAGGACGCCTTCCGCGTGCTCGGCGACGGCGACGTCGGCGTGAAGGTGGGGGAGGGCGACACACTCGCCGGTTTCCGCGTCGCCGACCCGGCGGCCCTGACCGACGTCCTGAAGCAGCTCGCGCGCCTGCGCGCGGTGCGCTGACCAGGCCGAGCCGAGCCTCCCGTCCGTCCGCCCGCCCTGCCCTGCCCCGCCCTTCCAGCGGAACGCCGGTGTTCAGCGATCACGCCGCGTCCTGACGCGGCTCCAACGACGAACACCGGTGTTTTGCGAGCTCTCCGGCACCCGTCGCAACATGCAGATGCATGGACGTGCGCCGCTGGTATCCCAATCCGTCCTAGACTCAGCGCATGCCTGACATCGACGTGAAGCCGCGGAGCCGGGTCGTCACCGACGGGATCGAAGCAACCACCTCGCGTGGCATGCTGCGGGCCGTCGGGATGGGCGACGAGGACTGGGAGAAGCCGCAGATCGGCATCGCCTCGTCCTGGAACGAGATCACCCCGTGCAACCTTTCCCTCGACCGACTCGCCCAGGGCGCCAAGGAAGGCGTCCACGGCGGTGGCGGCTACCCGCTGCAGTTCGGCACCATCTCCGTCTCCGACGGCATCTCGATGGGCCACGAGGGCATGCACTTCTCCCTCGTCTCGCGTGAGGTCATCGCGGACAGCGTCGAGACCGTCGTGAACGCGGAGCGCCTCGACGGGACCGTGCTGCTCGCCGGCTGCGACAAGTCGCTGCCCGGCATGCTCATGGCCGCGGCCCGCCTCGACCTCGCGAGCGTGTTCCTCTACGCCGGTTCGGTCATGCCCGGCTACGTGAAGCAGGCCGACGGCTCGATGAAGGAAGTCACGATCATCGACTCCTTCGAGGGCGTCGGCGCGTGCAAGGCCGGCACCATGAGCGAAGAGGAGCTCAAGAAGATCGAGTGCGCGATCGTCCCGGGCGAAGGCGCCTGCGGCGGCATGTACACGGCCAACACCATGGCGTCCGTCGCCGAGGCCCTCGGCATGTCGCTGCCCGGTTCGGCCGCGCCGCCCAGCGCCGACCGTCGTCGCGACTACTACGCGCACCGTTCCGGTGAGGCCGTCGTGAACATGCTCCGGCTCGGCATCACCGCGCGCCAGATCCTCACGAAGGAAGCGTTCGAGAACGCCATCGCCGTCGCCATGGCACTCGGAGGCTCGACCAACGTCGTCCTGCACCTGCTCGCCATCGCGCACGAGGCCGAGGTCGAGCTCAGCCTCGACGACTTCAACCGCATCGGCTCGAAGGTCCCGCACCTGGCCGACATGAAGCCCTTCGGCAAGTACGTCATGCTCGACGTGGACCGCAACGGCGGCATCCCGGTGATCATGAAGGCGCTGCTCGACGCCGGCCTGCTGCACGGCGAGTGCATGACCGTGACGGGCAAGACCGTCGCGGAGAACCTCGCCGAGATCGACCCGCCGGAGCTCGACGGCAACGTCTTCCGCAAGCTCGACAACCCGATCCACGCCACCGGCGGCCTGACGATCCTGCAGGGCTCGTTCGCTCCCGAGGGCGCGGTCGTGAAGACGGCCGGCTTCGACGCCGAGGTCTTCGAGGGCCCCGCGCGGGTGTTCGACCGCGAGCGCTCCGCCATGGACGCCCTGACCGAGGGCCGGATCCAGAAGGGCGACGTCGTCGTCATCCGCTACGAGGGCCCGAAGGGCGGCCCCGGCATGCGTGAGATGCTCGCCATCACGGCGGCCATCAAGGGCGCGGGCCTCGGCAAGGATGTACTACTCTTGACCGACGGTCGATTCTCAGGCGGCACAACCGGCCTCTGCATCGGCCACATCGCACCGGAGGCAGTGGACGCAGGTCCCGTCGCCTTCGTGCGCGATGGCGACCGCATCCGTGTCGACATCGCGGCTCGGACGCTCGACCTACTGGTCGACGCCGCCGAGCTGGAGGCCCGCCGTGACGGCTGGGCGCCGCTGCCCCCGCGCTACACCCGCGGAGTCCTCGCGAAGTACGCCAAGCTCGTCCAGTCCGCCGCCACCGGCGCGGTCACGGGCTAGCGTCGACACCCGCACCATCGCCACCTCTCCAGGCAGGAAACCCCACATGCCCACGGAAGCAACACCGCTGTCCGCGGCCACCGGAGCGCGTCGCACGCCGGAGGTCCTCACCGGCTCGGGGGCCGTCCTGCGGTCCCTCGAGCACCTCGGGATCACGGACGTCTTCGGGCTCCCCGGCGGCGCGATCATCCCGTTCTACGACGAGCTCATGGCGTCGAAGACGATCCGCCACATCCTGGTCCGGCACGAGCAGGGCGCCGGGCACGCCGCCGAGGGCTACGCGTCCTCGTCCGGCAAGGTCGGCGTCGCCATCGCCACGTCCGGCCCCGGTGCGACGAACCTCGTCACCGCGATCGCGGACGCCTACATGGACTCGGTGCCGTTCATCGCGATCACCGGTCAGGTGTTCTCGACGCTGATGGGCACCGACGCGTTCCAGGAAGCCGACATCGTCGGCATCACGATGCCGATCACGAAGCACTCGTTCCTGGTCACGAAGCCCGAGGACGTCCCCGCGACGATCGCGGCGGCCTACCAGATCGCGACGACCGGCCGGCCCGGTCCGGTGCTCGTCGACATCACGAAGGACGCCCAGCAGAAGTCGGCGCCGTACGTCTGGCCGCCCAAGGTCGACCTGCCCGGCTACCGGCCCGTCACCAAGGCGCACGGCAAGCAGATCACCGCGGCGGCCCAGCTGCTCGCGGCGTCGTCCCGCCCGGTGCTCTACGTCGGCGGCGGCGTCATCCGCTCCGGTGCGTCGAAGGAGCTCCTGGCGTTCGCCGAGGCAACCGGTGCCCCCGTCGTCACGACGCTGATGGCGCGCGGCGCCTTCCCGGACTCCCACGCGCAGCACCTCGGCATGCCGGGGATGCACGGCACGGTGCCGGCGGTGCTCGGGCTGCAGGAGAGCGACCTCATCATCGCGCTCGGTGCCCGCTTCGACGACCGCGTCACGGGCAAGGTCGACGACTTCGCCCCGGGCGCCAAGGTCGTGCACGTCGACATCGACCCCGCCGAGATCTCGAAGATCCGGTACGCGGACGTCCCGATCGTCGGTGACGCCCGCGAGGTCCTCGTCGACCTCACCGCCGCGTGGGCCGACGTGCCCGTGGACGACCGTGCGTCGACCACCGACTGGTGGGCGCACCTCGAGCAGCTGCGCACCGACTTCCCGCTCGGCTACACCGAACCGACCGACGGGCTCCTCGCCCCGCAGGCGATCATCAAGCGGATCGGTGAGATGACCGGGCCCGAGGGCGTCTTCGCCTCCGGGGTCGGCCAGCACCAGATGTGGTCGGCGCAGTTCATCCAGTACGAGCGCCCGAACGCCTGGCTCAACTCCGGTGGTGCCGGGACGATGGGCTACTCGGTCCCGGCCGCGATGGGCGCCAAGGTGGCCCAGCCCGACCGGGTCGTCTGGGCGATCGACGGCGACGGCTGCTTCCAGATGACCAACCAGGAACTCGCGACCTGCGTCATCAACGACATCCCGATCAAGGTCGCGATCATCAACAACTCGTCGCTCGGCATGGTGCGGCAGTGGCAGACGCTGTTCTACGACGGCCGCCACTCCTTCACCGACCTGCAGACGGGCCACGGCACCAAGCGGATCCCGGACTTCGTCAAGCTCGCCGACGCCTACGGTGCCCTCGGCATCCGCGTCGAGAAGGCCGACGAGGTCGACGCCGCCATCCAGCTCGCACTCGACACGAACGACCGCCCGGTCGTCATCGACTTCGTCGTCAGCCGCGACTCGATGGTGTGGCCGATGGTCCCGCAGGGGACCGGCAACTCCTCCATCGAGTACGCCCGCGAACTCGCCCCCACCTGGGACGACGAGGACGCCGACATGACGGGAGAACCCGCATGAGCCACGTCCTGTCCCTCCTGGTGGAGGACAAGCCCGGTCTGTTGACGCGCGTCGCCGGGCTGTTCGCCCGACGGGGCTTCAACATCGAGTCCCTCGCCGTGGGCAACACCGAGGTGGAGGGCCTGTCCCGCATCACGGTGGTCGTCGACGTCGAGGACCTGCCGCTCGAACAGGTGACCAAGCAGCTCAACAAGCTCGTCAACGTCATCAAGATCGTCGAACTCGACTTCCCACAGTCGGTCCAGCGCGAGCACATGCTCGTGAAGGTCCGTGTCGACAACCAGACGCGGTCGGCCGTGCTCGAAGCAGTGACCCTGTTCCGCGCCCAGGTCGTCGACGTCGCGAACGACTCGCTCATCGTCGAGGTGACCGGTGACCCCGGCAAGATCCAGGCGATCCTCCGCGTGCTCGAGCCCTACGGCATCAAGGAGCTCGCCCGCGCGGGTCTCCTCGGCATGGGCCGCGGACCGAAGAGCATCACCGACCGGGTGCGTTGAGCACCGCCACGCACCCGCACGAACACCGACCCAGGAGAACCACACCGTGACTGACATTGTGTACGACGCCGACGCCGACCTGACGCTCATCCAGGGCAAGAAGGTCGCGGTCATCGGCTACGGCTCGCAGGGCCACGCCCACGCCCTCAACCTCCGCGACTCCGGCGTCGAGGTGAAGATCGGTCTGCAGGAGGGCTCCAAGAGCCGCCAGAAGGCCGAGGAGGCCGGCTTCGAGGTGCACACGCCCGCCGAGGCCACCAAATGGGCCGACGTCATCGTGATCCTCGCGCCCGACCAGGTCCAGCGCATCGTCTACAAGGACGACATCGAGCCGAACCTGCAGCCGGGCGCCACGCTCGTCTTCGGCCACGGCTTCAACATCCGCTACGGCTACATCGAGGCGCCCGCCGGTGTCGACGTCACCCTCGTCGCCCCGAAGGGCCCGGGGCACACCGTGCGCCGCGAGTACGAGGCCGGCCGTGGCGTCCCCGTGATCGTCGCCGTCGAGGTCGACTCGTCCGGCAGCGCCTGGGATCTCGCCTGGTCCTACGCGAAGGCGATCGGCGGACTGCGCTCCGGCGGCATCAAGACGACCTTCACCGAGGAGACCGAGACCGACCTCTTCGGCGAGCAGGCCGTCCTCTGCGGTGGCACGTCGCAGCTCATCCAGTACGGCTTCGAGACCCTGGTCGAGGCGGGCTACCAGCCGCAGATCGCGTACTTCGAGGTCCTGCACGAGCTCAAGCTCATCGTCGACCTGATCTGGGAGGGCGGCCTCACCAAGCAGCGCTGGTCCATCTCCGACACCGCCGAGTTCGGCGACTACGTCTCCGGCCCCCGCGTGATCTCGCCCGAGGTCAAGGAGAACATGAAGGCGGTGCTCGCGGACATCCAGAACGGTGCCTTCGCGAAGCGCTTCATCGACGACCAGGACGCCGGCGCACCGGAGTTCAAGGCCCTGCGCGAGAAGGGCGAGGGCCACCCCATCGAGGCCACCGGCCGCGAGCTCCGCAAGCTGTTCGCGTGGAAGCAGTCGGACTCCGACTACGTCGACGGTTCGGCCGCGCGGTAGTCTTCTCGAGAACCACTCGACGACGAGGCGGCGGTGTGCACCCGTGCACCGCCGCCTCTCGATGTGACCCGAACGACATGAAGCCCTTCTCCACCACCCCCGGCGCCGCGCACAGGCGTCCCTCCGCCCCTGCCCAGGGCGTCGAGCACCGCCGCTCCTCCTCGCCGGGCGGTCCCCGCGCCACGTGGCAGGACCGGCCCGACCAGCATGGGATGATCGTTTGATGGCGGTGACGAAGCGAGCGGTCCACATCGGCGCCGGCAAGATCGGGCGCGGCTTCGTGGGCCAGTTCCTCGTGGCGAGCGGCTACGAACTCACCTTCGTCGACGTCGACGAGCGTGTCGTCTCCGCCCTCAACGAAGCCGGCCGCTTCGTCGTGCACGAGGTCGGCGAGGCCCCGGTCGAGCACGTGGTGCACGGGTTCCGGGCGCTGAGCAGCAAGTCCGACCGCGCCCGCGTCGTCCAGGCCATCGCCGAGGCCGACGTCGTCACCACCGCCGTCGGTGCCCGCACGCTGCCGCTCGTCGCCCCGATCATCGCCGAGGGCCTCGCGGCACGGCCCCTCGAGGCCGGTGTCGTCACGATCGTGGCGTGCGAGAACGCCTACAACGCCACCGACTCGCTGCACGCCAGCATCCGTCGTGCCCCCGTGCTCGAGGACCGCGTCGTCGCCGCGGTCTTCGCGAACTGCGCCATCGACCGCATCGTGCCCGACCAGTCCGGCGTCCTCGGACAGCTCGGCGGGCTCGACGTCGTGCTCGAGCCCTTCTACGAGTGGGTCATCGAACGCACGCCGTTCGCCGGGACCGACGCCGAACCGCCCGCGATCGACGGCGTCACCTGGGTCGACGACCTGCAGCCGTTCGTCGAGCGGAAGCTCTACACGGTGAACACCGCCCACGCGACGGCGGCCTACCACGGCTACGTCCGCGGGATCCGGCTCATCCGTGAAGCCCTCGAGGACCCGACGGTGCGTGCCGCGGTGGACGGCGTCCTCGCGGAGACGACCGAGCTCCTCGTCGCCAAGCACGGCTTCGACCGCGCGGACCACGCCCGTTACGTCGCCGCGAACCTGTCCAGGATCGCGAACCCGCACCTGCCGGACACCACCGCTCGCGTCGGGCGCAACCCGCTCCGCAAGCTCGGCCGCCGCGAGCGCTTCGTCGGTCCGGCCGCGCAGCTCGCCGAGCGCGGGATGCCCGTCGAGCACCTCGTCGGCGCGGTCCGCGTGGCGCTCGCCTTCGACGACCAGGACGACCCCGAGTCGATCGAGCTCCACGCACTGCTCCGGTCCGGCGCGACGGCACACGCCCTCACCGAGATCCTCACCGGCCTGATGGAGAGCCACCCGCTGTTCCCGGCCGTGCGCGACGTGGTCGCCGAGGTCCTGCAGACCGAGGCAGCAGACGTCTGACCCGTCCACAGGTCGCCCCGGACGGTCTGCGGCTGTCCGCGGCCTCTCGTAGGATCGACGGCATGACCCCGGCACCTCCCGCACATGACGGCGCCGCCGCGTCCCCGCCGGATCCGGCTGTCGACCACGACGACGACGCCGCGCTCTCCTGGGACGACGGCACCGACGCCACCCACGTGGACGCCGCGCACAACCCCGTCTCGGTCCGTGCGCGTCGCGAGTCCGACGCCGAGCAGCCGCTCGGGTCCGGGGCACTCGTGGGGATGGGTGTCTTCGGTGGTGTCTACCTGCTCTACACGGTCGCCTGGCTGGTGAGCGCCAGCCTGTTGACCATCACCGGCACGGGCGTCGCCGGCATCGTCTCAGAGGCGATGCGCGTCCTCGCGATCATGGCACCGGCCTTCTGGTTCGCCGCCACGCTGTGGCTCGGACAGGCCAGCTCCAACCGCACCCGGTTCACCTGGCTGCTGGTCGGGGCGCTCGTCCTCATCCCGTGGCCCTTCATCATGACCAGGAGCTTCGGATGACCGCCGCGGCCACCGAGCGGCGCCGCGTCGTCGTCACCCCGGCCAAGGTCGTGGTCTGGGTCGTCGCCGCCCTGTGCCTCGCGTACGTGACCTGGCAGGCCGTCGGCAACTTCGTCGGGGTCTCGAAGTCCGTCGCGGACTTCAACGCCTTCGTGCACAAGAACGGCGGCACCGGCCTCGAGACCTCCACGCCGTGGGTCGCGCTCGTCATCGACGTCGCCATCGCGCCGGTCGGCTTCGTCGCCGCCTGGGTCGTGTCCCGCCGGATGGACCTCGTGCGGACCGTCGTGGTCTTCGTCGCCGCGCTCTGCGCGGTCTCCGCGCTCTGGTTCACGCTGCTGCAGTACGTCGGCACCACGCTCCGCATCGGGTCCTGAACCGACGGCTGACGCCACCCATGCCGGACAGGAGGCCCGTGGCGGGCCCCGCCACGAGCCTCCCGTCCGGCATGCGGTTCTCCACAGGGCACCGCCGACGGTCGTAACGCGCCCGTCGGCGTCGATACGATGGGCGGACACCGCCCGTCTCGTGTGAGGAAACAGCTGTGCCGAAGCCGGTCGTCCTGATCGCCGAAGAACTCTCGCCCGCCACAGTCGACGCCCTCGGGCCCGACTTCGAGATCCGGAACGTGGACGGCACCGACCGCGCCGCACTCCTGGCCTCCCTCGCCGACGCGCACGCCGTCCTGGTGCGTTCCGCCACCAAGGTCGACGCCGAGGCGATCGCCGCCGCTCCGAACCTCAAGGTCGTCGCCCGTGCCGGCGTCGGGCTCGACAACGTCGACATCAAGGCGGCCACCACCGCCGGTGTGATGGTGGTCAACGCCCCGACGTCGAACATCATCTCGGCGGCCGAGCTCACGGTCGGTCACATCCTCTCGCTCGCGCGCCACATCCCGGCAGCGCACGCGTCGCTGGCGGCCGGCGCGTGGAAGCGATCCGCGTACACCGGCGTCGAGCTCTACGAGAAGACCGTCGGCATCATCGGCCTCGGTCGCATCGGTGCCCTCATCACGCAGCGGCTGCAGGCCTTCGGCGTCTCGGTCATCGCGTACGACCCCTACGTCACGACGGCCCGCGCCCAGCAGCTCGGCGTCGAGCTCGTGTCGCTCGACGACCTGCTCCGCCGTGCCGACTTCGTCACGATCCACATGCCGAAGACCCCCGAGACCCTCGGGATGATCTCCGACGACCAGTTCGCGGTCATGAAGCCGACCGCCTTCGTCGTGAACGTCGCCCGCGGTGGCCTGATCGACGAGGACGCCCTGCACCGGGCCCTCACCGCCGGGCAGATCGCCGGTGCCGGCCTCGACGTCTTCGTCACCGAGCCCCCGACGGACTCGCCGCTCCTCGCCCTGCCGAACGTCGTCGTCACACCGCACCTCGGTGCCTCGACGGACGAAGCACAGGAGAAGGCGGGCGTCTCCGTCGCCAAGTCCGTGCGGCTCGCCCTCGGCGGGGAGCTCGTCCCGGACGCCGTCAACGTCGCCGGTGGTGTCATCGACCCCTACGTCCGCCCGGGGATCCCCCTGGTCGAGAAGCTCGGGCAGGTCTTCACCGCGCTCGCCACCTCGCCGGTCACCAGCATCGACGTCGAGGTCCACGGCGAGCTCGCTGGCTTCGACGTCAGCGTGCTGAAGCTCGCGGCGCTCAAGGGCGTCTTCACCGACGTCGTGAGCGACCAGGTCTCCTACGTCAACGCCCCGCTCATCGCGGAGCAGCGCGGGGTGTCCGTCCGGCTCATCACGGACACGGACAGCACCGAGTACCGCAACGTCCTGACGATCCGCGGCGCCCAGTCCGACGGCCCCGCGATCAGCGTCTCGGGCACCCTGACCGGCCCGAAGCAGGTCGAGAAGCTCGTCGAGATCAACGGCTACGACGTCGAGGTCGCGCTCGACAAGCACCACGTGGTCATGGACTACACCGACCGCCCGGGCATCGTCGCGGTGTACGGCAAGGAGTTCGGTGAGGCCGGCATCAACATCGCGGCCATGCAGATCGCGCGCCAGGCCGCCGGCGGACAGGCCCTGAGCGTCCTGACCGTGGACTCGCCCGTGCCCGCGGAGATCCTCGAGCACGTCCGTCGGACGATCGACGCCTCCTCGCTCCGCGAGATCGACATCACGCTCTAGGGACAGCCATGACGCAGACACTCCAGCTCGCGGTCATCCGCGGCGACGGCATCGGTCCAGAGGTCGTGGACCAGGCCCTGCGGGTCCTGTACGCCGTCGCCCCGGACGACCTGGTCATCCAGGAGACCCCCTTCGCCCTCGGCGCGACCCGGTACCTGGACACCGGCGAGATCCTGACGCAGGACGACCTCGACGCCCTCGCCACGCACGACGCAATCCTGCTCGGCGCCGTCGGCGGGGACCCGCGCGACCCGCGTCTGGCCGGGGGGATCATCGAACGCGGGCTCCTGCTGCGGCTCCGGTTCGCGTTCGACCACTACGTCAACCTGCGTCCGACCAAGGTCCACGACGCGGTGGCGTCCCCGCTCGCGGCACCCGGGGCCGTCGACTTCGTGGTGGTGCGGGAGGGCACCGAGGGCCCCTACGTCGGCAACGGTGGAGCGATCCGCGTCGGCACACCGCACGAGATCGCGACCGAGGTCTCGCTGAACACCGCGCACGGGGTCGAGCGCACCGTCCGCTACGCCTTCGACCTGGCGAGCCGACGCGAGCGGAAGCACCTGACGCTGGTCCACAAGAGCAACGTCCTGGTGCACGCCGGAGCCCTCTGGCAGCGCACGGTGGACGCCGTGGCGCAGGAACACCCCGACGTCACCGTCGACTACCAGCACGTTGACGCCGTGACCATCCACATGGTGCGCGACCCCGGTCGCTTCGACGTCATCGTCACCGACAACCTGTTCGGCGACATCATCACCGACCTGGCCGGCGCGATCAGCGGCGGGATCGGTCTGGCGGCCTCGGGGAACATCAACCCCGACGGCACCTTCCCCAGCATGTTCGAGCCGGTGCACGGTTCCGCTCCGGACATCGCTGGTCAGCAGAAGGCCGACCCCACGGCCGCCGTCCTGTCCGTCGCCCTGCTGCTCGACCACATCGGTCGCGCGGACCTGGCGTCGGTCGTGACGGCCGCGGTGGAGGCCGACCTGGCCGCCCGGGGCACATCCGAGCGGAGCACGACCGAGATCGGCGACGCCGTCGTCGCAGCGGTCACCGCACGCACCAGAACCGCCTGAGAAGGAGCCACACCGATGAGCAGCGACACCGTCAGCGCCGACTCGGTCTTCGGACTCGAGTTCTCCACCACCCCGTCGGCGCAGCGTCGTGCGGAGGCCGAGCGTGAGGTCATCCTCGCGGACCCCGGCTTCGGCAAGCACTTCACCGACCACATGGCCACCATCGAGTGGACGGTCGACGACGGCTGGCACGACGCCTCGATCCACCCGTACGGACCGCTCTCCCTCGACCCGAGCGCCAGCGTCCTGCACTACGCGCAGGAGATCTTCGAGGGGCTGAAGGCCTACCGGCACGCCGACGGGTCCGTCTGGACCTTCCGCCCGGATGCGAACGCCCGACGCTTCCAGCGCTCCGCCCGACGGCTGGCGCTGCCGGAGCTCCCGGTCGAGGCCTTCGTCGAGTCGATCCGGCAGCTCGTCCAGACCGACGTGGACTGGGTGCCGTCGGCTCCGGAGACCAGCCTGTACCTGCGGCCGTTCATGATCGCGACGGAGTCCTTCCTCGGGGTCCGCGCTGCCCAGGCCGTGGCGTACCACTGCATCGCCAGCCCGGCAGGTGCGTACTTCACCTCGGGACCGAAGCCCGTGTCCATCTGGCTCTCCACGAACTACGCCCGCGCCGGCCGCGGCGGCACGGGTGCCGCGAAGACGGGTGGCAACTACGCCGCGTCCCTGCTCCCGCAGCAGGAGGCCTACGAGCACGGCTGCCAGCAGGTGATGTTCCTCGACTCCGAAGAGGGCCGCTACCTCGAGGAGCTCGGCGGCATGAACGTCGTGCTGGTCAAGGCCGACGGCACCCTGGTGACGCCTGACTCGCCCTCCATCCTCGAGGGCATCACGCGCGACTCCATCCTGCAGCTGGCAGAGGACCGCGGCCTGACGGTCGAACGCCGACGGGTGACGCTCGACGAGTGGCGCGACGGCGTGGCGGACGGCTCGATCACCGAGGCCTTCGCGTGCGGCACCGCCGCCGTGGTGACGCCGATCGCCGAGCTCCGCGGCGACGGGTTCACGATCGGCTCGCCGACGGTGGGGGCCGGCGAACTGACGATGTCCCTGCGCGAGGAGCTCACCGACATCCAGTCCGGCCGTCGTCCCGACCCGCACGGGTGGATGACCAAGCTGACCGACGCGTCCTGATCGCGGCGCGGACGTCGGTAGGGTCGAACGGTGAAGATCGCACGGTTCAGCAGCAAGGGTGAAGACCCCCGGTACGGCATCCTCGACGAGCGCGCTCTGGTGGTGCTCGCGGGGGACCCGATGTACCAGGGCTTCGAGACCACGGGGGAGCGGGTGCCACTGTCGGACGTCAAGCTCCTCGCACCGGTGATCCCGCGGTCCAAGGTCATCGGCGTCGGGCTCAACTACGCCGAACACGAAGCCGAGATGGACGACGTGTCGGGTGACGACCCCGTGGTGTTCCTCAAGCCGAACACCTCGGTGATCGGCCCGGACGAACCGATCCGCCTGCCCGAGGGCATCGGACGCGTCGACCACGAGGGTGAGCTCGCCATCGTGATCGGCTCACTCGCCAAGAACGTCAAGCGCGAGGACTTCGCCAGCGTCATCCTCGGCTACACGATCGCGAACGACGTCACCGCCCGTGACCTCCAGGCACGCGACGGGCAGTGGGCCCGGGCGAAGGGCTTCGACACGTTCTGCCCCCTCGGCCCCGTCATCGAGACCGAGATCGACCCGTCGGACCTGCGCCTCGAGACCCGCGTCGACGGTGACCTGCGCCAGGTGGCGTCCACCAGCGAGATGGTGCACGACATCCCGTCGCTCATCGAGTTCGTGTCGGCGATCTGGACGCTCCTGCCCGGCGACGTCATCCTGACGGGCACGCCCGCCGGTGTCGGTGAGATCCGCGACGGCGAGGTCGTCGAGGTCACCATCTCCGGGATCGGCACGCTGAAGAGCCCGGTCATCGCACGCCACTGATCGACCCCGACCGCACGGTCACGAGGGCCCGACGTCCACCCGGATATCGGGCCCTCGGTCGTTCCTGGTGCTCGATCCGCGTCGTTCCGGGCGACACGCCGTCGTGGCGCCCCGGTTTGCCCGATCCGGGAATCGTGCGTAATGTTCTTACTCGTCACCCCAAAGGTGCGGCGGAAACGCCGAGACGGTCACCGGAGCGAGAGCCCCGAGCGACGCAGTCCGGATCACGTCGGCCTCAAGCGGGACCACCCACTCCAATGAAGCCGGTCAACATGACCGCCACTGAAGTAGTGGTACAGTACCGAAGTTGCCTGGATGGGCATCCTGCAAAGGGAAGAAGTCCG
>NZ_JALNUI010000021.1 GCF_026544205.1 Curtobacterium sp. GC_Cur_3 | reverse complement strand
ACGACGCGGCGGACAGGCGGCGCGCCACCCGTCCCGCGCACGGTACGCCCGGTGCGCGGTCGGCCGCGCGGTGCGCGGTTGCGCACTCCGTGCGCCGCCACCGCGCCGCACCACGTGCGCGACCTCGCACGACGCGGCGGCAGGCGGCGCGCCTCCCGTCCCGCGCGCGGTGCGCGGTCGGCCGCGCGGTGCGCGGTTGCGCACTCCGTGCGCCGCCACCGCGCCGCACCACGTGCGCGACCTCGCACGACGCGGCGGGCAGCGCGGCGGGTCAGCCCGTATTCTGCAGGCCGGCGGCGATCCCGTTGACCGTGAGCAGAAGCAGCCGGTGGTCGGCGTCGGTCGGGTCGGTGCTCCCCGTCGTGCGGATCGCCCGGAGCGCCCGGAGCTGGAGGTGCGACAGGGCGTCGACGTAGGGGCTGCGGAGCCGCACGGCGCGGGCGAGCACCGGACGGTCCTGCAGGACGTCGGAGCCGCCGGAGACCCGGAGGACCCAGTCGCGGGTGCGGATCATCTCGTCGAGGACGGCGGCGGCCAGGTCGTCGCGGTCGGCGAGGTCGAGGTAGCGGCGGGCGATCTGCTCGTCCGTCTTCGCCAGGGACATCTCGACGTTCTTGATCATCGCGCCGAACAGCGGCCACTCCTGGAACGCGGTGCGGAGCAGGTCGACGTCACCGACGGCCTCGAGCGCGGAGCCGAGGCCGTACCAGCCGGCGAGGTTGATGCGGGCCTGGGTCCAGGAGAACACCCACGGGATGGCGCGGAGGTCCTCGAGCGACTCCACCGACAGGCCGCGGCGGGCCGGACGGGAGCCGAGCGGCAGCAGCCCGATCTCCTCCATCGGCGTGACCCGGGCGAACCACGGCGCGAAGCCCTCGGCCTTGACCAGGCCGTGGAACGCCTCGCGGGAGACGTCGTCGAGGCGCTGTGCGAGGTCGCGGAAGCGGTCGGCGGCGGCCTCGGTGCGGGCCTCGTTCGAGGGCGAGGACGCGAAGAGCGTCGCCGCGGCCATCTGCTCGAGGTGCCGGGCCGCGATGTCCTGGTCGCCGTACTGGGCGAAGATGACCTCGCCCTGCTCGGTGATCTTCAGGCGGCCGTCGATCGACCCGGGCGGCTGCGCGAGGACGGCCTCGTTCGCGGGTCCGCCGCCACGGCCGAGCGAGCCGCCGCGGCCGTGGAACAGCGTCAACTCGATGTCGTTCTCCTGGGCCCAGCGGGCGATGCGGGCCTGGGCGTCGTAGAGCGCCAGGTTCGCCGACACGGGGCCGACGTCCTTCGAGGAGTCGGAGTAGCCGAGCATCACCTCGAGCTTCCGACCGGTCACGGCGAGGCGGCGCTGGAAGGCCTCGGTACGGACGGCCTCGTCGAGGATCTCGACGCTGGCGTGCAGGTCGGCGAAGGTCTCGAACAGCGGGATGACCTCGAGCACCGGTGCGGCCTGGACGGACCCGAGGGCGGCGACCGCCAGCTCGTGCACGTTCGCGAGGTCCGCGGCGGACTGCGTGAAGGAGACGATGTAGCGGTTCGAGGCGCGGACACCGTAGCGGCGCTGCAGGTCGGCGATCGTCCGGAAGACCGCGAGGACCTCTTCCGTGGTCTCGCTGAGCGCACCACCGGCACGGATCTCGGCCAGGGCAGCGCGGTGCACCTGCGAGTGCTGCCGGATCTCGAGCTCGGCGAGGTGGAAGCCGAAGGTCTCGACCTGCCAGATGAGGTTCTGCAGCTCGCCGTAGGCCGGCCGGGCCGCACCGCCGGCGACCAGGGAGGCCTGGATCACGCGGAGGTCGTCGAGGAAGGCCTCGGGACCGGAGTACGCCAGACCCGGCTCGCCGCGGCGGGTGGCGTCGAGGCGTGCCGCGGTGAACAGCAGCGCTCGGCGGTGGGTCTCGTTCGGCGCGCGGATGCCGATGCGCTCGGCGATCTCGACGTCGAGCGACTCCTGCGCGAACACGAGCGCGGTGAGGCCCGGGTCGGCCGGGGTCTCGTCGTGGTCCAGCGTCAGCGTGCTGCCGATGCGGGTGGCGGCGCGGGCCAGGCCGAGCAGGATGTGCTCGGCGGCGATCTCCGCGGCCTGTCGGGTGACGGCGGCCGTGACGTGCGGGTTGCCGTCGCGGTCACCGCCGATCCACGTGCCGAAGCGGACGAAGGCGGGTGCCTGGACGGGCGCGCTGCCGGCGGCGTCGCCGAGGAGCCGGTCGTCGAGCAGACGGTAGACCTGCGGGACGATCTCGAACAGCGTCTGGTCGAACACGCTCATCGCCGTGCGGACCTCGTCGAGCGGGGTCGGCCGGGTGGTCCGGAGCGGGGACGTGCGCAGGAGGGTCGTGATCTCCTCGAGCAGCCGGCGCTCGTTCTCCGCCCGGGCCATCGCGTTCTTCGCGGCGTCCCGCTCGTCGATGAGGTCCGTGATGCGGCGGACGGCCGTGGTGACCGCGCGACGACGGGCCTCGGTCGGGTGGGCGGTCAGGACGGGGTGGAACCGGAGGCCGTCGAGTCGCGCGGCCGCCTGTTCCGGGCCGAGCTCGTCGACGAGGCGCGCGAACGTCGCCGGGAAGGAGTCCCCCGCGACGCCGCCGTCGTCCCCCCGGAGCCGGAGCACGCGCACGCGGTGGTGCTCCTCGGCCAGGTTCGTCAGGTGGAAGTAGGTGGTGAAGGCACGGGCGACCTCCTCGGCACGCTCGGCCGACATCTCGGCCACGACGGCCTCCGCACGCGCGGCGCCGTCGACGTCGGAGCCCTCGTACGCCGTGATCACCGCGGCACGCAGGGACTCCACGTCACGCAGGAGCTCGTCGCCGCCGCTCTCCCGCAGGACACGGCCGAGGAGCTCGCCGAGGTAGCGGACGTCAGCGCGGAGGTCGCTGTCGACCGCGCCGCTGACATCGTCGCGGGCACTGCCGAAGCGTGTCGAACCGTCGATCGCCGTCATGGGGGTCCTTCCGTGTGGCTCGCCCTGGGTACCGGGCCGGGACTGACTCGCCCGGTTCGGGCCCGGACCCCAGCAGCGTATCGGGAGCCGGCCGCGCATGACGACGACCGTCCGGACGGCCTGCCGCGGAGGCTCCGGGGCGGTGAGCGGGTCAGGCGGTCGTCGCGGCGACGGGCGGCGCGAGCGGACCCCGCTGGACGTCGAGCGCGGTGAGCAGCCCGGTGTTCAGCGAGTACGCGAGCTCGACCTCCGCGATGACCCGCTCGCGCTCGTCGTCGTCCCACGGCGCCGAGTCGAGCTGCGCGCGGTAGGTGTCACCGAACGCGGTCGGGTCCGCGACCTGGTCGAAGATGTAGAAGAGGACGCCGTTCGTGTCGAACCCGAACTGCTCGGCGAGCAGCGAGCCGAGCAGGTGACCGCCGGACAGGTCGCCGAGGTAGCGCGTGTAGTGGTGCGCGACGAAGCCGCCGGGCCACGTGGCCGCGACCTCGTTGAGCCGGCGGACGTAGGCGGTGGTGGCGGGGAGCGGGCAGACGAGCTCCGCCCAGTCGGGGCCGACCAGGTACTCCAGGTCCGCTCGGATCGCCGGCATCCGGGTGAGCTGCTGCGTGACGAACGGCGCGGCGACCGGGTGCGCCGCCATGCGTTCGGCGGCCCGCTCGAGGGCGTCGTAGACGAAGGCGTACTGCCCGAGCAGCGCGGCGTAGTCGGCCACGTCGCACCGGCCGTCGACCAGGTCGTGCATGAACCCGGTGCCCGCGGACGTCCCGTGCGAGCGCTGCGTGCGTCGGCGCAACAGCTCGGAGAACGGGGTGACCGTGGTGTCCATGGAGGTAAGGCTAGCCTTACCCTTGGCGACGTCAAGGGTCTTCTCCCAGGAACCCGGCCGCCACCCGAGAGGACCCTCCCCCACGATGAGCTCGAAGAACCGCCCGCAGTCCGTCTTCGTCGTCGAGCGCACCGAGCGCCTCTCGCCGCACATGGTCCGCGTGCACCTCGGAGGCCCCGCGTTCGCCGACTTCATCGCGGGCGCCGCCCCGGAGGCCCTCGCCGCCACCGACACCTACGTCAAGCTCCTGCTCGCGAAGCCCGGGCTCGGCCTGGAACCCCCGTACGACCTCGAGGCCCTCCGCGAGACACTCCCGAAGCAGGACCGTCCGGCCCGCCGCACCTACACCGTCCGTGCCGTCGACCACGTCGCCCGCACCATCGCGATCGACTTCGTCGTGCACGGCGACGACGGGCTCGCCGGACCCTGGGCGGCGTCCGCGCAGCCCGGCGACCGGCTCGCCCTCTCCGGCCCCGGCGGCGGCTACGCGCCGAGCGACGACCCCGCCGTCACGCACGTGCTGCTCGGCGACGACAGCGCCCTGCCCGCCATCGGTGCCGCCCTGGAGGCCATGCACGCCGCCGCCACGGGCGTCGCCCTGGTCGAGGTGGCCGGCCCCGGTGACGAGCAGGCGATCCGGCACCCGGCCGGGGTCGACCTGCGGTGGCTGCACCGGGACGCCACCGGCGCCGTGCCGGGCACGCTCCTGCTCGCAGCGGCCCGGGCGCTGCCCCGTGCCTCCAGTCCGGTGCAGGTGTTCGCGCACGGTGAGCGGGGCGCGGTGAAGGCGATCCGTCGGCTGCTGCAGGACGAGTGGCAGCTGGAGAAGCGGGACCTGTCGCTCTCCGCGTACTGGGCGCTCGGCCGCGCCGAGGACCGGTTCCAGGAGGAGAAGCGCGAGCCGATCGGCGCGATCTTCGACTGACGCGCGGCGGTCGGTCCGGGCCAGCGCGTCCCGGCCGGGAGGCTCGGGTGGCGTCGGACGTGCCCGGTAGCGTGCCGCGCATGGTCCCGTCCTGCTGCGCGCCCGGCTGCACGAGCCCGCCCGCGCCCGGCGCGCCGGTGCCGCTCTGCGCGCTGCACGTCGCCGTCGTCGCGGACCACGCCGCCGAGACGGTCGGTGTCGAGGACCTGCTCCCCGGGCCCTGTCCCGTCTGCGGCTCCCGGCTCGGCGTGCGCTTCGCCGCGGGCTCGGTGTGCGCGGTGTGCGAGTGGCGGTGGGGGGAGGTGCCCGACGGTGACCTGGCTCCCCCGCGGGTCGACGTCGTCTACTACCTGCGGCAGCGCGACCACGTCGGCGACCGGGTGAAGATCGGCACGACGGCGAACCCCCGGCAGCGGCTCGCGCGGATCAGCCACCAGGACCTGTTGGCGTTCGAGCGCGGGGACCGCCGTCTGGAGCGTCGGCGCCACGAGCAGTTCGCCGCGACCCGGTACCCCGGCACCGAGTGGTTCCGCGTGACGCCGGAGCTGCTCGCGCACGTCGACTTCGTCGCCGCGGGGGTGTCCGATCCGTGGGACGTGCACGCGCGGTGGACCAGCGAGGCGCTCGCGCTGCGCGGGTGACGCGGTCCTGTGTCCTGGTGCGGCGTCCCGCGACCGGTCGCGGCGCTGAGATCGCACTTCGTGTCGCCTCCGCACGCGCGGACCCGACACCAACTGCGATCTCACCGCCTGCGGTACCCCCATGGGGTATATGGTGGGGGTCACGACGACGAAGGGACTGACTCGATGAGCGAGCAGCTGACGAGCACCTACGGGATCACCGGCATGACGTGCGGGCACTGTGTGACGAGCGTCGACGAAGAGCTCAGCGCGCTGCCCGGGGTCACCGGCGTCGCGGTGGAGCTCACCGTCGGCGGCGTCTCGACCGCCCGCGTGACCAGCAGCCAGCCCCTGTCGGCCGACGACGTCGCCGCTGCCGTCGAGGAAGCGGGCTACACCCTGGTCGCCGCGTGACCGCCACGACCACCCCCGTCGAGCTCACGATCGAGGGCATGACCTGCGCGTCCTGTGCGAACAGGATCGAGCGGAAGCTCAACAAGCTGCCCGGCGTCTCGGCGAGCGTGAACTACGCGACCGAGCGTGCCACGGTGACCCTGCCGGCCGAGCTCGAGGTCGACGACGCCATCCGCACGGTCGAGGCCGCCGGCTACGGGGCGCACCTGCCCGAGCCGACCCCGGAGGAAGCCGACACGACCGCCCCGCTCCGTCGGCGACTCGTCGTGTCCGCCGTGCTCGCGGCGCCGGTGGTCGCCCTGTCGATGGTCCCCGCGCTGCAGTTCCCCGGGTGGCAATGGGTCGCGCTCGTCCTGGCGCTCCCCGTCGCCGTGTGGGGCGCATGGCCGTTCCACCGCGCCGCCGCCGTGAACGCCCGGCACGGTGCCGCGTCGATGGACACCCTCGTGAGCGTCGGTGTCGCCGCCGCCACGCTGTGGTCCGTGTGGGCGCTGGTGTTCGGCGGTGCCGGCGCGATCGGGATGCGGATGGCGTTCACGTGGCTGCCGCACCCGGGCACCGCTCCGGAGCCGTACCTCGAGGTCGCGGCAGCGGTGACGGTGTTCCTCCTCGCCGGACGATGGTTCGAGGCCCGGGCGAAGGACCGGTCCGGCGCGGCGTTGCAGGCACTCCTGGCACTCGGCGCACCGACCGCCCGCGTGCTCCGCGACGGCATCGAGACCGACGTGCCCACCGCGGCGCTCCGGGTGGGCGACCGCTTCGTGGTGCGACCCGGTGATCGCATCGCCACCGACGGCGTCGTGGTCGACGGCAGCAGTGCCGTGGACACCAGCGTGATGACAGGCGAGGCCGTCCCCGTCGAGGTCGGGCCCGGCGACGCCGTCACCGGTGCGACCGTCAACGCCGGTGGCCGACTCGTGGTCGAGGCCACCCGGGTCGGTCAGGACACCGAACTCGCGCGGATCGGCCGGCTCGTGGTCGCCGCGCAGTCCGGAAAGGCCGACGTGCAGCGCCTGGCCGACCGGGTGTCCGCCGTGTTCGTGCCGGTCGTGCTGGGCCTGGCCGTGCTGACCCTCGTCGGCTGGCTCCTGCTCACCGGGGACGTGCAGGCCGCGTTCACCGCCGCCGTCGCGACCCTGGTCATCGCCTGCCCATGCGCGCTCGGGCTCGCGACGCCGACCGCGCTGCTCGTCGGCACCGGGCGCGGCTCCCAGCTCGGGATCCTGATCCGCGGCCCCCAGGTGCTCGAGGCCACCCGCCGCGTCGACACCGTCGTGCTCGACAAGACCGGCACCGTCACCACGGGCCGGATGACCGTGCACGGTGTGACCGCCCTCGCCGACACCAGCGAGGCCGAGGTCCTCGCGCGTGCTGCCGCCGCGGAGTCCGGGTCGGAACACCCCGTCGCCCGGGCGATCGTCGCCGCACACCCGCACCACTCCGTCGCCGAGTCGTTCCGGTCGAGCGCCGGGCTCGGCGTGCAGGCCGTCGTCGACGGGTCCCTGGTCCTGGTCGGCCGGCCGGCCTGGCTCGCCGAGCAGTGGGCCGTCGGGATCACCGACGAGGTCACGGCCGCCGTCCGGACGGCGGAGCACGCCGGGGCGACCGCGGTCGTCGTGGCGTGGGACGGTGCCGCGCGGGGCGTCATCAGCGTCGCTGACACGGTCGCACTGACCAGCCGCGACGCGGTCCGTCGCATGCACGCGATGGGGCTGCGGACCGTCATGCTCACGGGCGACGCCGCCGTCGTCGCCCGCAGCGTCGCGGCCGAGGTCGGCATCGAGGACGTCGTCGCCGAGGTCCGGCCGGAGGACAAGTACGACGCCGTCGTGCGACTGCAGCAGGAGGGCCGCTCGGTGGCGATGATCGGCGACGGGGTCAACGACGCCGCAGCACTCGCCGCCGCCGACCTCGGCATCGCGATGGGCAGCGGGACGGACGCCGCGATGGAGGCCGCGGACATCACCCTGGTCCGTGCCGACCTCGGCGCGGCCGCCGACGCGATCGCCCTCGCCCGCCGGACCCTCGGCACGATCAAGGGCAACCTGTTCTGGGCCTTCGCCTACAACGTGGCCGCGGTCCCGCTCGCGATGGCCGGCCTGCTGAACCCGATGATCGCCGGTGCCGCGATGGCGCTGTCGTCCGTCTTCGTCGTCACGAACAGCCTGCGCCTGCGGTCGTTCCGCAGCGGAGCGTCAGGCTCGGCGGCCGAACAGGCTCAGCGGGCGTAGGCGTCCACGAACAGGGCCCCGCGCAGGTCGCGGAGCGTGTCGACGAGACGGTCGACCGTCCGGCCGGAGATGCCCGACACCTGCAGGTCGTGGGCGCCGAGTGCCGGGAGCCGACCGGTGCGGATGCGGACGACCTCCCACCCGACGCTCCGCAGGGCGCGGTCCTTCCGCCGGTCGGAGTCCTCGCGCTGGCCCACGTGCTCGAGGCCGTGGCGTCCGGTCGAGTCGTACTCGATCGCCACGCGGAGCTCCGGCAGGATGATGTCCGGCCAGGCCTCGACGTGGTCGTGGAACGGGCGGTCGAGGCGGATCGCGTTCTGGTCGAAGGTGAAGTCGAACCGGGACGACAGCGCGGCGCGGAGCTCGGCCTCCACCGCTGACGCCGTCGCGGGGGCGCAGACGCTGACGAACGCGTCCCCCGAGGGGAGCCTCGGTGTCTTCGGGCAGATCGTGCGCGGCGCCGCGGTCCGGGTCCTCGACGACCGCCTGACGCCGCGACCGGCCCGCGTCGAGGCGACCGCCCCGACGGGCATGCCAGCACCAGCACCAGCACCAAGACCAGCGACACCGGCACCGCCACCGCGGCGTGCGGGGGCTGCCGGCAGCGTCTGTCGGCCCGTTGCCCGGACTGCGCGCTGCGGTGCGGGGACGGCGGTCGGCCAGTCCTCGGGCAGCGTCGGCCAGCGCTGGGGCTTCGCCATCAGGGAGCACTCGGGGCACCACACGGACCGTCGGCGTTCGCGCCCGGGGCGACTGCGCTGCTCGGCCGGCGTCGCGACGAAGACGTGGCCGACGTCACACTCCCAGGTCAGCAGGACCTCGGCAGCCGGTGGGATCTGCGTCAGGACGACGCCGGCGTTCCAGTCCGGGTGGTACTGCCGGATGAGCACGGGGTAGGACGCCCAGGCCTCCCGGAACTCCCCCACGGCGTACGGCATCGGCACACCGCGCGACCACTGTCGGCGGCGCCACCACGCGTCGACGGGTTCCACCACGGCCGTCACGGTAGGACGAGCCACCGACAGAGGAGCCCCGATCGCGCGCGTGACGGATCGGGTCCACGAGAACCGGGGGCAGCCGGCCGGATCCGTCAGCGCGGCGGCGGGACGATGGTGAACCGCTCGGGTCCGGCGGCCGTACCGTCCTCGAGCACCCGGATGCCGGACTCCACGCACGCCGAGACCCCGTCGCGGTGGACACGCTCCGGGCGCGGGCGTCGTGGGACACCGGCGTCGCCGAAGACCGCCCACGCGTTCGGCGCAGCGGCGCTCGTGAACCGCGTGCTGTACCGGACGCCGGCGAACCCGACGGCGTCGAACGCCCGAGCCCAGGCCTGTGGCACGCGGTAGTCGACCATCGTCTGGAGCTCCGCACCGACCCCGTGCCGGACGGCGTCGGGAGCGGTGACGTCGGCGAACCGACGACCGCGGGACGCCCGAGCCGCGACGACGACCATCTCGCGGGCGCGACCGACGAAGACGGTGTTCGTGTGGAGCGTGTGGTGGGCCAGTCGCTCGCGCACCGCGACCTCCACCGAGTCGGCCCAGTAGCAGGTGCCGCGCGGTGCGGCGAGGTCGAACCGACCACCGTCGACGCCGTCCGCGTCCGCCGGGGTGCTCGCGAACCACCAGGCACCGCGGTCGTGGCGCTTCGCCCGGTAGAACGTCGTGCCACGCGACTCAGCCGCCGGGAACCCTGCGAGGTCGGCGTCCGCCGTCGGTGCGAGCTGCGCGACCTCGGTGCGGCGTTCCGTCACGCGTCGGCCAGCCAGGCGCGCTCGGCACGTCGGGCCGCGCGCAGCACCGGGTCGTGCCGTCCGTCGCGGAGCGCCTGGGCAGCGGTGGTGCCGCCGAACGCGTCGGCGACGGTGTTCAGCCAGAGCGCACTGCCCCACGGGTCGATGTGCTCCGGGTCGAGCAGCGCCAGGACCTCGCGGAGGTGCGGCAGCGGCGCTCCGGACGGGCCGAACTGGAACGAGGGGAAGATCCGGCTGCCGTCGCCGATCTTCAGGCCGAGCAGGTCGCCCTTCGCGCTGGCCTTGCTGATCGCCTGTCGCGTCACACCGCGCCAGGCCGCGAGCGAGGACGCGTCGTAGAAGGGGCCGATGAGCTCGTCGGCCTCGTGCTTGACCGACGGCAGCGCCGCGACCATCCGGTCCGCGAGTGCCCCGACGTCGGGCACCGCGGCGAGGGCGTCGTCGTAGCGCCCGCCGCGGAGTCGGTCCTGGATCGCGGACAGCAGCGCTGCCTCTGTCGTGCTGGTCCCTGCGCGTTGTGTCGTCGGCATCGTGTCCGCCCTCCTGCAACCGTGTCAACCGATCCTATGACCGTCGTGTCAACCACGTCAACCGCTCGCCGCCGATGGCATACCCTGGAGGGGTACCGACTCCAGGAGGCGTCATGACCGACCACACGCACGGCTACATCTCGTCGAAGGACGCCTACCTGAAGCGCCTCAAGCGGATCGAGGGCCAGGCGCGGGGGCTGCAGCGCATGGTCGAGGACGAGCAGTACTGCATCGACATCCTCACGCAGGTCTCCGCGATGACGAAGGCCCTGCAGTCGGTCGCCCTCGGCCTCGTCGAGGACCACCTGACGCACTGTGTGGCGGACGCGGTGGCTGACGGCGGCGACCCGAGCGCCAAGGTCAAGGAGGCCTCCGAGGCGATCGCCCGGCTCGTCCGCTCCTGACCCGCGCGGGACAGGACCCAGCCCGGACTCAGCCCAGCGCCTTCCTGACGTAGGCGACGACGGCGTTCGCGTGTCCGTGGCCCATGCCGTGCTCGGACTTCAACCACGAGACGACCTCCATGTGCCGCTCGGTGTCGAGGCGGTCCACGACCAGGTCGATCCACTCCTGGACGGGGCGTCCGTAGGTCTTCTCGATGCTGGGGAAGTAGGACGCGGGGCCCTTGGGCGTGCCGCCGTCAGCCGGAGGCCCGGGCGCGGGCACACGATGCGCTGCCATGCCGTCACCATAGTGATCGTGGCCGTCGCTGGCGAGACCCGCGACGCTCAGCCGCTGGACCGGTCGGCCGGTCGCACAGTCGATGCGGAGGCGACCAGACGACACGGCGACCAGGCGGACGACGGGAGGCTCGTGACGGCGCCGCCACGAGCCTCCAGTGGGTGGGGCTAGCGTCACGAGCGGGGCACCTGCCCCCACCACCATCTCGATGAGGAGCCCCATGAGCGACACCGACGGAGCGCAGTACCGCGCGCTCGAGCCCGACGAGAAGCTGCGCGTCCTGCTCGACGAGGAGCGCGAGCTCGACCACGACGCGTTCGACCACGACGACGCGTGGGCGGTCGGGTCGTGGCTGCGGACGACGGCACTCGAGCGCGGACTCGGCATCGGCATCGCGGTGTCGTTCGGCGAGCAGCGGGTGTTCCACGCCGCGACGCCGGGCTCCGGAGCCGTGAACGACGCCTGGCTCGACCGCAAGTTCCGCGTGGTCCGGCACTTCGCGCACTCGACCCTGGCCGTGCGGACGCAGTATGAGGTCGGCGGGAGCACCTTCGACGAGGCCGCTGCCCTCGACCCGCGGCAGTACCAGGCCGCGGGCGGCGGGTTCCCGGTGCTCGTGCGCGGGATGCTGCTCGGCGCGGTCGGGGTGAGCGGTCTGGAGATGCACGACGACCACGCGCTCGTGGTCGAGGCCCTCCGCGCACACCGCGCCACCGCCTGAGACGCCGGAGCCGGATGGGCCAGGATGAACGCATGGTCAGTGCCGTCCGACTCATCCGCTCCGCCACCCTCAGCTCGGTCGCCGAGTACGCCTACGCGGCGACCGCGCCCGCCGAGGCCCGGCTGGTGTTCCTCGCCGGCTCCTGCCCGCTCGACGCCGAGGGCCGCACGGTCGCCGTGGGTGACCCCGCCGGGCAGGCCGCGGCGTGCGTGGCGAACCTCCGGCAGGCCCTCGCGGACGCCGGCGCGGAACTCACGGACGTGGTGTCGACGCGCGTGCTCGTGGCGTCGTCACGGCAGGCCGACCTGCTGGCCGCGTGGGAGGTCGTCCGCGACGCCTTCGGCGAGCACGACGTGCCGAGCACGCTCATGGGCGTGACCGTCCTCGGCTACGACGACCAGCTCGTGGAGGTCGAGGCGGTCGCCGCCCTCCTTGACTGAACGCGGTGGCTCAGCCACCTGACGGACG
Organism: Curtobacterium sp. GC_Cur_3; assembly: GCF_026544205.1. Taxonomy (GTDB): domain Bacteria; phylum Actinomycetota; class Actinomycetes; order Actinomycetales; family Microbacteriaceae; genus Curtobacterium. Next base: position 66,792 of record NZ_JALNUI010000021.1, on the reverse strand, counting down.
GGAGGCTCGGAGCCGGTCCGACTCCGAGCCTCCCGTCCGACAGGCCGACAGTTGTCAGCGGCGGCGGCCGCCGAGGACGACCGCGACGGCTGCGGCGGCTCCGAGCCAGACGAGCGGGCGCGTCACGCGTCGACGCTTCGCGACCCAGCCGCCGTTCGTGGCGTTGCCCGCGTCGGCGGGCTGGTACAGTTTGCCGTCGGTCGGCGCCTGCTTCCCGCGGAGCGCGAAGATCTCGACCATGGGCTTCGTGATCTTGTGGAACAGCCCGGGGAACACGTACTGGAGCGGCACGAGTGACGCCTGGATGCGGCCGACGAACCGGTAGCGCTTCGGGTGCACCGCGGCCTGCACGACGGCCTTCCCGGCACGCTCGACGGACACCGTCGGCGGCAGCGGGTGCGAGTTCTTGCCGGTGTAGTTGGCGCCGTTCTGGTAGATCGGGGTGTCGATCGTCGAGGGCATCAGCGTGGTGAACTCGATGCCGGTGCCGGCGTACTCGTCGCCGAGCACGTCGACCAGGCCGAGCGCCGCGTGCTTGCTCGTGACGTACGCCGACTGGTACGGCGCCGAGAGCAGGGACTGGATGCTGCCGACGAGCACGTAGGTGCCCCGGCCGCGCTGCTTCCAGTGCGGGAGCAGGTACTTGACGGCGTTGAGGTGCCCGTAGAGGTTCGTGTCGACGACGCGCTTGAAGGCCTCGGTCGGGGTCTGCTCGAACAGGCCGTAGACGAAGAGCGCGGCGTTGCCGACGAAGACGTCGATCTTGCCGTAGCGGCTGGTGACCGTCGCGACGAGGTCCTTGACCTGGTGCTCGTCGGCGACGTCGGTCGGGATGGCGATCGCCTCGGCGCCGAGCTTCCGGCACTCGGCGGCGGCGGCCTCGAGGCTGTCGTGGCTGCGTGCGGCGAGCACGAGCGTCGCACCGCGTCGGGCGAACTCGTGCGCGGCGGCACGGCCGATCCCGCTCGATGCTCCGGTGATGACGACGACCTGTCCGCGGAACCGTTTTCCCATGCGTCCTCGATACGCGCATCCGGCTGACCGTCCTCCCGAGGTCGTGGGACGATGGCGCCATGGCAGGTCGGAACGGCACCAGCGACGGGCTCTCCCTGGAGGAGGCCACCGCGATCGCGGAGCACGCCCGCGAGGGCCGACTCGACCTCGACGACCCCGAGATCCGCCACCTGGTCGGTGAGGCGAACCGGATGCTCGTCCGCACGCAGATGTGGGGCGAGACACCGCCCACGCCGCGCCGCCGGTGGAAGCGTCGGGGCCTCGCGATCGGCGCCGCGGCGATCGTCGCGATCTGGGTGATCGGGCTGCTCGGACCGCTGCTGCTGCACGTCGCCGCCGGGGACTGACCGGCAGGCACACGACGGGTAGCCCCGCCGTCTCACTTCTCGGGGTCGTGGCCCCAGTTCATCAGCGACCAGCGCCACGGGGTGTCGTGCACGTCGCCGGAGGGGCGCTGCTTCTCGTGCCGCGCGACGTACCCCACGACCTTCCGCATGTGGGCGTGGTGGGCGTCGGTGTACTCCCCCTGCTTCTTCTCGAGGATGCGCACGATGTGCCGTCCGCTCTCGTGCCCGGTCGACTCGGTGCTGCCGCCGGTCTTCTGCCCGACGCTCTTGGACTCGTCGGTGTCCAGCCAGTGCCGGAGCTCCGACGCCGTCATGTTCACCGCGTCGGCGAAGTCGTCCCTGGTCTGCTGCTCGTCGTCGCTCATCGGCCCAGGATCGTCCGGGACGCTGGACGCCCTCGGAGTCCGGTTCCCGCGCGGACCCGAGTCGACGCCAAGCCCGCGGCGCGTTGGCTGGTCGGCGAACGACGACCGTCGACGGAAGGAAGAGGACATGCGCGCAGTGGTGTGGCACGGCATCGGGGACATCCGGTTGGACGAGGTGCCCGAACCGACGATCCAGGACCCGCACGACGCGATCGTGCGGGTGACGAAGAGCGCGATCTGCGGCACCGACCTGCACTTCGTCCGCGGCACGATGGCGCCGATGCAGGAGGGCACGATCCTCGGGCACGAGGCCGTCGGCGTCGTGACCGAGGTCGGAGACGCCGTCCGCGGCTTCAGCCCTGGCGACCGGGTCGTCATCAACTCGACGATCTCCTGCGGCGCGTGCCGGTACTGCCGCATGGGCCAGACGGCGCAGTGCGACGTCGCGAACCCGAACGGTCCCCAGGCGGGCACGAGCTTCTTCGGCGGCCCCGAGTCCACGGGCCCGGTCAACGGCCTGCAGGCGGAGGTCGTCCGTGTGCCGTGGGCGCAGAACACCATGCACCCGCTGCCGGACAACGTCAGCGACGAGCAGGCCATCCTGCTCTCCGACATCTTCCCCACCGGCTGGTTCGGTGCCGAGCTCGCCGGGGTGACGCGCGGTGACGTCGTCGTGGTCTTCGGCGCGGGCATCGTCGGCCAGTTCGCCGCCGCGTCCGCGTTCAAGCAGGGCGCCGGTCGCGTGATCGTCGTCGACGGTGAGGAGACCCGCCTCGCCGCGGCCCTCGCCCAGAACTGCGAGGTCGTCGACTACAACCGCGAGGACCCGGTGCAGGCGGTCATGGACCTCACGAACGGCATCGGCGCCGACGCCGTGATCGACGCCGTCGGGGTCGACGCCGAACGTCCGAAGCGCGGCCCGGCAGCCGTGTCCGACGAGCAGGCCGCCGCGTTCGACGCCGAGGTCCGCCAGGTCGCACCGGACGGCCGACCCGAGGGCTTCGGCGACGCCCAGCAGTGGAAGCCCGGCGACGGCCCGTCCCAGGTCGCCCGGTGGGCCGTCGAGGTCGTCGCGAAGTACGGCCGCATCGGCATCATCGGCGTGTACGGCCCCACCGCCGAGCAGTACCCGATCGGCCAGGCCATGAACAAGAACCTCACCATCCGGATGGGCAACTGCGACCACCACTCGGTCACGCCGCCGCTCATCGACATGGTCGCCGCCGGGCAGTTCGACCCGACCGCCCTGATCACCGAGCACGAGTCCTTCGGCTCGGCCATCGACGCCTACGCGGCCTTTGACCGGCGCGAGCCCGGCTGGGTCAAGGTCGAACTGGAGGCCAACTGACATGCCCACCGACCAGTACGAGTTCAGCGACCCGCGCTCCCGCTACCCGAACGTGTCACCGGAGCCGCAGACGCAGGCCGAGCCGGGCCTCCAGTCCCGGATGACGCCCGTGCCGGACCTCGGCGAGGACAGCTACCGCGGCACCGGACGGCTCGCCGGCCGGAAGGCGCTCATCACCGGCGCCGACTCCGGCATCGGCGCGGCCGTGGCGATCGCCTACGCCCGTGAGGGCGCTGACGTCGCCCTCGCGTACCTGCCCGACGAGCAGGAGGACGCCGACCACGTCATCGAGCAGGTCCGCGCCGCCGGCCGCACCGCCGTCGCCATCCCCGGCGACCTGCGGGACCGGTCCTACGCCGGCCGACTCGTGGAGGAGGCCGTGGCCGGGCTCGGTGGGCTCGACGCCCTGGTCAGCGTGGCCGGCAAGCAGCGCTGGCAGCCCGACCTGCTCGACATCACCGACGAGCAGTTCGAGGAGACCTTCGACGTCAACGTGTTCGCGCTGTTCCGGCTCGTCAAGGCGGCGGTGCCGCACCTGCAGCCCGGGTCGACGATCATCACGACCGCGTCGATGGAGGCCTACCAGCCCGCCCCGGACCGGCTCGACTACGCGGCGACGAAGGGGGCGATCAACAACTTCTCGAAGGGGTTGTCGCAGCTGCTCGTCGAGCGTGGGATCCGCGTGAACATCGTCGCGCCCGGCCCCACCTGGTCCGTGCTCCAGGTGACCGGCGGCGTCGACCCGGAGTCCCTGCCCGAGTTCGGCAGCAGCGAGTCGCCGATGGGCCGCGCCGGACAGCCAGCGGAGCTGGCACCGGCGTACGTCTTCCTGGCGTCGCAGGAGTCGAGCTTCGTCGCGGGCGAGACGCTCAACGTCAACGGGGGCATGGTCACCCCCTGACCCGAGGTCAGCGGCGGTCGCGCTGCTCGAGCCGCGCGGTGTACACGAGGAACGTCGTGTGCCCGAGCAGCGCGATCCCGAAGAAGACGAGGGCGACCGCGTAGACCCGGTCCAGCGTGTGGTCACCGGTCACCAGCAGCACGATCAGCGTGACGACGGCGGCCGACAGCACGCCGACCTGGACCATCGACCACGTCTTCCGCCACCGGGGCTGCTGCTCCTGAGGGTTCACGGTCACCATCCTGCCCCATGGCGGACGGGAGGCTCGGTGCGGGCCGGCACCGGGCCTCCCGTCCGGCGGGTGGCCGCGACCAGGGCGAGCGCGGTCACCACCGCGGCGCCCATCAGGGTCGCGCCGTAGCCGGCCGCGTCGACGGCGGAGCCCGCGACGGCGGCGCCGACCGCCTGTCCGAGCACGAGCACGACGAAGAGCATCGAGGCGCCGGCCGGGGCGCGCTCAGGGTCGATCGTGGCCGTCCAGGTGAGCAGGGCGCCCGTCGCGGCCGTGTAGCCCCAGCCGAAGACCACGCATGCGACGAGCGCGACCGCGACACGTCCGGGGGCGAGACCGAGGGCGAGCGTGCCGAGGGCCACCGCCGTCACCGTGACCACCCACGTCCTGCGGAGCCCCAGGTCGGCCAGGCGTCGGGCGGTCAGCACGACGGCCGCTCCCCCGATGCCGATCGCGATCCACGCCACGATCGAGGTGGTCCGGTCCGCGCCGGCGGCGACGAGGGCAGCGCGGCCCGCGTTCCAGACGGCGGCGGAGCCGGCACCGAGCAGTCCTGCGGCGACGAGCGGGGTGGTGTGGCGGCGGAACCAGGAGCGGGTGGGCCGGGGGGATGGCGTGTCGGTGTCGGTGTCGGTGCCGGTGTCTGTGCCCGTGCCGGTGCCCGTTGCGTGCTTGGTGTCGAGCAGCAGGACGGCTGCGCCGGCGAGGACCGCGCAGCCCGCTGCGACGAGCCACGCCGTGCGCCAGTCCGGCAGCACCACCAGGGCGACGAGCCCGGCGGCCACCAGCCCCGGCCCGGTGCCGGAGTTCACGATCGTCTGCGCGCGCGAGACACCCGCGGGCCGGACGTTCCGCGTCACCACCTCGACGAGCGCCGGTGAGGCGAGCCCCGCACCGGCGCTGCCGAGCACCGCCGCCGCACCGAACACCCCTGCGCCCGGAGCGAGCGCCATCCCGACGGAGCCGACCGCGGCGGTGAGCGCCGCCGCGACGACGAGCACACGCGGATGCCGTCCCGCCTGGACGAACCCGACGATCGCGCCGACGCAGTACAGGAGCGACGCCCCGGACGCGATCCCGCCGGCGGCGCTGGCGCTCAGCCCGAGGTCCGCCTGCACGTCGGGCAGCACCAGGCCGTACGCCAGGCGGACGAGCCCGTACGTCACGGCGATCAGTGCGGTCCCGGCGACGACGAGCGCGGTTGGGTACGGCCCATTCGAAAACGATCGTTTCACTTTTCGGAGTCTAGGGTGCTGGCATGGCGATGCGTGCAGGAACCGAGCGGAAGCTGCTCGACGCCGCCGAGGAGCTCTTCTTCGCCCGCGGGATCGCGGCGACCTCGGTGGACGCCGTGCTCGAGCGCGCCGGGGTGTCGTCGGCGACGCTCTACCGCGGGTGGCCGAGCAAGGAGGCCCTCGTGGCCGCGACGCTCACCCGGCGGCAGCAGGACTGGGAGGACACCTGGACACGCGCGGCCGAGGCCGCGGCGACTCCGCGCGACCGGGTGCTCGCCGTGTTCGACGCGCTGGACGCCTTCCGGACGCGGTCGGACGCCTCCCGCTGGTGTGCCTTCCTCGGGACGGCGTCCGAGTACGCGGACGCACCTGCTGAGATCCGTGCCGTGCTCGACGTCGAGTCGGACGTGCTCCGGTCACGGCTGACGTCCCTGGCCGAGGACGTCGTCGGTGCCGCTGACGCGCCGACGGTCGGCGAACAGCTCGCACTCGTGGTGTCCGGCTCGCTCGCGATGCGCCTGCGCGACCCCGGGTACGACACGACCGTCGCGCGCGCGGTGGCCGGCACGGTGTTGGACGCAGCGAGCCGCTGAGGGGCCGTCGGCCTGACGGGCGGTCGGTCGTTCGGGGTCAGCTGACGGCCGCGCGGCCGTTCGGCCGTTCGGCCGTGCGCGGTCAGGGGTGGCGCGTGCCCTCGCCCGCGAGCACCGCGCGGTACCCCTCGCGGTACGTCGGGTACGCGAACGTGAACCCGGTCGAGCGGAGCAGCGCGTTCGACAGCCGCTTCTCGCCGCCACCAGCACGCCGGTCCGCGTCACCCTCGGTCCGGACCGGGGGCTCCGGCATCCCGAGCTCCGTCGCGAGGAACCGCAGCACGGCGTCCAGCCGCACGGGCTCGTCGTCGGTGCCGAGCACCACGGGCGGCACGGTGTCGAGTCCGGCGAGGTGCACGAGCGCCGCGGCGGCGTCGTCCCGGTGGATGCGGTTCGTCAGCATCGACCCGTCGGGGGTCGGCGCCAGGCGGGCTGCGCCGCTCCGGACCTGGTCGACCAGCCGCTCGCGACCGGGGCCGTAGATGCCCGAGAGGCGCACGAGCACGGCCTCGGGGACACGTTCGCGGAGCAGCGCCTCGGCCTCGAGGAGCACGTCCGACGTGGGCGTGCCGCCGCGTGCCGGGGTGTCCTCGGTCACGGTCGCGCCGTCCTCGACGTCGTACACGGCGGTCGACGACACCACGAGGACACGTGGCGTGACGTCGGCCGCGGCGATGCCGTCCAGCACGTTCCGCAGCCCGTCGACGTAGGTCGCGCGGTACTCCTCGACTTGCCGGCTGCCCGCGGCGAGCGCCACGACGACGACCTCGGCGTCCTGGTCGATCGTCGGCACGTCCTGCCGCAGGTCCACGGACCGCCCCTCGATGGGGTCCGGGACGAGCTCGGCGCGGCGGCGGAGTCCGACGACGCGGTGGCCGGTCGCTGCGAAGCGCAGCCCTGCTTCGATGCCGAGGTCGCCGCACCCGGCGATGATCACACTCACCCGGACGACACTACGGGTGCGTTCCCACCGACGACGCTCGTTCCTTCCCATCACGCCCGCGCCGGGAGGTCGAATCGTGCGTCGGGGGTCGGAAGTCGTGACCGTCCACGCGCGATCCGACTCGCCACGTGCGATTCGACTCGCCACGCGCGATCCCACTCGCCGCTCCGGTGCCCGAACGGGGCGCGGCGGGACCTCGGGGCGTCGCCGTATGATCCAGAGGAACCCCTCGTCAACGGAGACGGAGCCCGGCATGCCCGAGACCACCACCATCCCCAGGACCCGTGCCACGGCGTCCGTCGCCGCGATCCTCGCCGAGTCGGCGGCCCGGTACCCGGACGACGTCGCCGTCGTGGTGGGCGAGGAACGGACCACCTACGCCGAGCTCTGGTCGCAGACCCTGGCGTACGCCGGAGCGCTCCGTGCCCGTGGCGTGACCGAGGGCGCTCGCGTCGCGATGCTGGTGCCGAACGTGGCTGACTTCCCCCGCGTGTACTACGCCACGCTCGCGCTCGGGGCGGTCGCCGTCCCCGTGCACGCGCTCCTGAAGCGCCGGGAGATCGAGTACGTGCTCCGCGACAGCGCCGCGACCCTCCTCGTGTGCGCCGCTCCACTGCTCGGTGAGGGCGCCGCCGGTGCCGCGCTGGCCGGGGTCGACGTCGTGTCCGTGCTCGCCCCCGCCGCGTCGGCCGGCGGTGACGACACCCCGGACCGCCTGGAGGCCCTGGCCGGGTCGAGCGAGCCCCTCACCACGTACGTCCCCCGGGACCCGTTCGACACCGCGACGATCCTCTACACGAGCGGCACCACCGGTCAGCCGAAGGGAGCGGAGGGGTCGCACTTCGCACTGCTCGAGCAGGTGAACACGAACCTGCTCACCACGTTCGACATGCACCACGGGGACGTGCTCCTCGGGGCGCTGCCGCTGTTCCACACGTTCGGGCAGACCTGCACGATGAACACCGGGTTCCGTGCCGGCGCCACGATCGTGATGCTGCCGAAGTTCGACGGCGACGCGGCCCTCGCTGCGATGGTCGAGCACCGGTGCGGGATCTTCATGGGCGTGCCGACGATGTACATGGCGCTGCTCGACGCGGCGACCCGGACCGAGGCCCGCCCGTCGCTCCGCTACGCCATCTCCGGCGGGGCATCGCTGCCGCTCGCCGTGCTCGAGCGCTTCCAGCAGGTCTACGGCGCCCCCGTGCACGAGGGCTACGGGCTGACCGAGACCTCCCCCGTCGCGACGTTCAACCACGTCGGCACGCCTCCACGGCCGGGCACCATCGGCACGCCGGTGTGGGGCGTCGACGTCGAGATCGCGGACCCGGCGACCGCCGAGCACGTCGTGCTGCTCCCCCGTGGTGAGGTCGGCGAACTCGTCATCCGCGGCCACAACCTGATGAACGGGTACCTCGACCGGCCGGAGGACACGGCGGCGGCGATCGTCGACGGCTGGTTCCGCACGGGCGACCTCGGCACGAAGGACGACGACGGCTACCTGACGATCGTCGACCGGACGAAGGACATGATCATCCGGAACGGCTACAACGTGTACCCGCGGCAGGTCGAGGAGGTCCTCGCGACGCACCCCGACGTGACCATGGCCGCGGTGTTCGGCGTCCCGCACGAGGTGCACGGGCAGGAGATCGAGGCGGCCGTGGTCCTGCGCCCCGACGCCACCGTCACGCCGGAGGACCTGGTCGCCTTCGTGTCGGCGGAGATCGCGGCGTACAAGTTCCCCCGCGTCGTCCACGTCCTCGACGCCCTCCCCCTCGGGCCGAGCGGCAAGGTCCTGAAGCGCACCCTCGTCGAGCAGTTCAGCGGACAGGCGGAGCCGGCCACGGCCTCCTGACCGGGGTCGTCCCCGTCACCGGTCGACGGTGCCCACGCCGTGACGGACGGGAGGCTCGTGGCGGGGTCCGCCACGAGCCTCCAGTCCGGTCCCGGGTCAGAGGATCGGCGTCCCGCCGGTGACGGCGACGCGCGCACCGGAGACGTAGCTGCCGTCGTCGCTGGCGAGCAGGACGTACACCGGGGCGAGCTCGGCCGGCTGGCCGGCGCGGCCCAGCGGGGACTGCGTGCCGAACTGCTCGACCTGCTCCGGCGGCATCGTCGAGGGGATGAGCGGCGTCCAGATCGGTCCGGGCGCGACGCTGTTCACGCGGATGCCGCGGGGGCCGAGCAGCTGCGCGAGTGCGGCCGACAGGTTGGCGACGCCGGCCTTCGTGACGTCGTACGGGGCCAGGTCGGGCCGGGGGTTGTCCGAGTTCACCGAGCTCGACCCGATGATCGACGCGCCGGCGCCGAGGTGCGGGAGCGCTGCCTTGACGAGGTGGAAGTAGGCGCTGAGGTTGGTGGCGAGGGTGTGGTCCCACTCCTCGTCGGTGATCTCCTCGAACGTCTCGTGGCTCATCTGGTACGCGGCGTTGTTGACCAGGACGTCGAGGCCGCCGAGCTCGCTGACCGCGGTCGCGATGACCTCGCGGCAGTAGGCCGGGTCGGTCAGGTCGCCGGGGAACAGGACGGCTTTCCGACCCGCCTCCTCGATCCAGTGCTTCGTGTCCTCGGCGTCGTCCTGCTCCTCGGGCAGGTAGCTGATCAGGACGTCGGCACCTTCGCGGGCGAACGCGATGGCCACCGCCTTGCCGATGCCGCTGTCGCCGCCCGTGATGACGGCTCGCTTGCCGGTCAACTTGCCGGAACCGCGGTAGGACTCCTCGCCGTGGTCGGCCTTCGGGGTCATCGCGTCCTCGTGACCCGGGGGCTGCTGCTGCTGGTCGGACATGGCACTCCTTGCGCTGATCGGGAACCGTCGTGTGCAGCCGATGGTCGACGGGGCGCCCTGAGCGGGTGTCCGGGGTGGCCGGATGGCGCAGGGGCAGGGCAGGGCCGGGCAGGGCCGGGCCGGGCCGCTGGGCCGCTGGGTCAGCGCGCCGTCCAGCCGCCGTCGATCGGGAGCGCGGTGCCCGTGATCAGGGAGGCACCATCACCAGCCAGGAAGGTGACGGCCGCTGCGACCTCCTGGGGCTGCCCGATTCGGTGCAGCGCGGCGATGCGCTCCACCGTGTCCGCACGGAACGCCTCGTCGGAGAGCGCCGGCGCGGTCCCCTCGGTCTCGACGAACGTCGGCGCGACGGCGTTCACGCGGATGCCGTACTGGCCCCACTCCACGGCCAGGCACTTGGTCATGTGGATGACGGCCGCCTTGCTCAGGCAGTAGGACGACTCCCCCGGCAGCGCGACGAGGCCGGCCTGGGACGCGATGTTCACGATCGAGCCACCCCCGGACGAGCGCATGTGCTTCGCGACGTGCTGCGAGACGAAGAAGGTCGACTTCGTCGTGAGCTCCCACACCGTGTCGAAGTGCTCCTCGGTGACGTCGAGGGCGTCCTCCACGATCCCGCCGCCCGCGTTGTTCACGAGCACGTCGATCGTGCCGAGCTCCGCGACCACGGTGTCGATCGCCGACCGGCACGCGGCGAGGTCCGTGACGTCCATCGCCACCACCGCCACCCGCCGGCCCATCGCCCGGATCGTGTCGGCGAGCTCGGTCGCGGCGTCGGGGTCCCGCACGCCGAGGGCGACGTCGGCGCCGTGCTCGGCGAGGTCGAGCGCGATCGCGCGGCCGATCCCGCGGGAGGCGGCGGTGACGAGGGCGACAGAGCCGTCGAGGGTCAGGGTCTGCATGAGCGCGTCCTTCGGGGTCGGAGACGCTCAGTCTGCACCGCTGGGTCGCCGAGGAGCACGGGTCAGCGTGCTCGCGCGGCGTCGAGCCGCTCGTTCGCTCCTCGCCACGCCGGGGGCAGGTCGGACCCGGGGGCGACCCAGTCCACGAACCGGCTGGCCTGCATCAGCGGGCGGGTGTCCGTGGCGAGCGCTGCGTGGAGCGGGCCGCGCACGAAGGCCTCGAGCGAGGGTCGGTCCCGCCAGGCCGTGAGGGTCGAGAGCGTCCCCCGCACCGGCGACACCGCGAACTGGTGGCCGGCGAGCCCCGGGGTCGTCGGGAGGGCCTGCCAGAGCTGCTGCGTCGAAGCCATGATGCCGAGCAGCCGTCGCCGCGACTGGACGGTGAAGCGCGTCGCCATCACGACGTACTCGTGTCCGGCGTCGAGCTCGAGCACGCTCGTCCACGGAGAGCCGGGCATCAGTCGGCCCTGCCAGCGGTGCCGGTCATGGCCTCGGACGCCGCCCACAGGTCAGCCTGGAGGGTCGCGTCCTTCGCCCTGGCGGAGGCCGTGATCACCTGGGCGCCACCGCGCATGTGGAACAGGTGCTCCGGACCGGTGAACGAGCCTCCTGGCAGGTCGCCCGTCATCGCGAGCAGCACGGGCAGGGCTCCCTGGTCCGGGCCCTGGCCCATGACCGGCAGCAGGACGTCCCAGACACCGGGCCGCTTGCCGGCGGGGCGGTCGTAGATCGGCGTCACGACGATCCCGGGGTGTGCGGCGAGGGCTCGCACGGGCGAGCCGGCCTGTCGGAGGCGGCGGTCGAGCTCGAGGGTGAAGGCGAGGTTGGCCAGCTTCGAGTCCGCGTAGGCCCGACCGCCCTTGTACGGGCGGGTCCGCCAGTCGAGGTCATCCAGGTCCAGCCGGCCCATCCGCTCCGCCTGGGACGACACCGTCACCACGCGCGAGGTGATCCGCGGCAGGAGCAGGGTCGTCAGGAGGAAGTGCCCGAGGTGGTTCGTGCCGAACTGCATCTCGAACCCGTCGTGCGTGCGTCCGAGCGTCGACGCGGACACCCCGGCGTTGTTCACCAGGACGTCGATCTGCTCGGTCGTCTCGTCGGCGAACCGACGGACGGAGGCGAGGTCCGCCAGGTCGAGGGCCCGCACGACGTGGGTGCCGTCCGCCCCGGGGAGCTCGGCCGCGACACGTCGGCCCTTGTCGGTGTCACGGACGGCGAGGACCACCCGGGCACCCCTGGCGGCGACGGCGGCCGCGGTGGACCGGCCGATGCCGCTGGTGGCGCCGGTGATGAGGATGGTGCGGCCGGCCAGGTCGGCGGTGGGAGTGGAGTTCGTCATGTCGCAAATGTAGACGGCGCACACATTGTTGTCAACGTCCACATTGCGGTACGATCGGACCATGTCCACTCCGTACCACCACGGCTCGCTGCGGGAGGTCCTCGTCACCGAGGGCCGCCAGCTGCTCATGGAGGAGGGAGCCCAGGCGGTCACGATCCGCGGGCTCGCCAAGCGGGCCGGAGTCAGCCACAGCGCACCGCTCCGCCACTTCCCGGACCGCGACGCGCTCCTCGACGCCATCGCCGCCGAGGGGTTCGACGAGCTCACGGCGGCCCTCGGCGCAGCCGACCGCCACGAGGACCTGCACGCCCGCCTCAGCGAGTACGCGCACGCCCACGTCCGCTTCGCCGCTGAGAACGGGCGGCTCATGGAGCTGATGTTCACGGGCGGTCCGCGCGAGGCCTCTTCGCCGGCGAGCCAGGCGGCGACCCGGTTCTTCGCCCAGGGCGCCGCGATGCTCGGCGAGCACGGCCACGGTCGTCCAGGTCCACTGCCGTTCCTGGTCGCCGGCATGTTGGAGGGCATCAGCGCCCTGGCCAGCACCGGGCGCCTCGCTGCGGACCAGGTGGACGAGGTGACCGACGCCGCGGTGGCCCTGCTGCTGCCTGCCGTCCGAGGGCAGCTCGACCAGCGCTGAGGACACTCGTCGGCACGCAGCGCCGGACCCGGGACCGATCTGCGGACTGGGAGTTACGACCGTGCCGGAACGGACACGTCCAGTGTGACCCCGAAGATCGGAGCACCAGTGTCCATCGACTCGACCGCGGAGTTCGAGGCGTTCTACGCCGCGACCTTCCGCGACGTGCAGGCGTTCGTCCGACGCCGAGCACATCCCATGCTCGTGGAGGAGATCCTCAGCGAGACCTACCTGGTCGCGTGGCGTCGCCGCGCCGACGTCCCCGCGGAAGCGCGCGCCTGGCTGTTCACGGTCGCCCGGAACCAGATGCTGTCGGCGCACAAGGGCGTCCGGCGTCAGCGGGACCTGCACGTCCGCCTGAGCGCCGAACCGGCTCCCCAGCAGGTCGAGGACGACGCGATCGGCGTCATCGAACGCCTCACGCTGCAACAGGCCTGGAACACGCTCGGGGCCGGTGACCAGGAGGTCCTGGCCCTCGCGCTGTTCGAGGAGCTGGACGCCCCGAGGGCAGCACAGGTCCTCGGGTGTTCCCGGACCGCCTACGCCATGCGGCTCTCCCGTGCCCGGCGACGACTCGGCACCGCCCTGCAGGCACGAGCCGAGACACCCACCCCCGTCACTTCCCCGACCAACCGCGTGAGGACCACCCCGTGATCGACATCGACACGCTCAAGACCATGGACGCCGCATCCCGGCGCGCCGACGACGGCCAGCAGGAACGCGTGCTCCGTCGCGTCCACGAACTCGACCGGACACGCCCGCACGAGCCGGAACGAGCCTCCCAGCCCCGTCCGCGCCGACGGCGCGCCTGGTGGATCGCCCTGCCCGTCGCGGCGGTGGCCGTGATCGGTGGCCACGCCCTGCTCAGCACCCCGACGAGTGGCCAGGTCGTCCTCGCCGCCCCGAGCAGCGCCGACCTCGCGTCCTGGCAGTCACGCCCCATGCCGGTGGTCGACCCGGTCAAGGAGCGCAACGCCTGCCTGTCGGCGTCCGGCGCCGACCTGGGCACGTCGCGCGACGCCCGGTTCCTGCTCGAGGAACGACGCGGTGACTTCACCTCGATGATCGCGTCCTACGGCGACCAGACGGCGTTCTGCATCGTCAACGGGAACGGCAAGGGCCTGCTCGACTCGATGACCGGGCTGCCGATGGACGTCACCCGGCAACCGTCAACCGGGCTCACCCAAGCGGTCTCCGGTGGACGGCTCGACGGGCCCGTGGACGAGCGGCAGCAGTACGCGACCGGTCGCGCTGCGCCCGACGTCCGCAGCGTCACCTTCACGCTCGACGACGGCCGGGTCGTCGATGCGTCCCTCGAGGACGGCTGGTTCGCAGCGTGGTGGCCAGGAGCCGCCACGTCCGCGGCGGCAGAGGTCACCTGGACCCTCGCCAGCGGCGACACCCGGACGATGCCCTACGCCGGCCTCGACCGCTGATGCCCGGTCAGGAGCGCGGGAGACACCGTTTCACGACTGCCGGGCTCGTGCTGCGTCTGCCGCACGCGCCGTCAGCAGCGTGAGCGCCTGTTCCGTCGCGGAGCCCGGCTCGCAGCGGTAGACGACGAGTCGCAGACCGGATGACCCCTCGACGGCGAAGGTGTGGGCGTCGAACGCGAGCGGACCGACCTCGTCGTGCAGGAACCGCTTCGCCGTGAGGGTCTTGCGCTGGACGCGCTGGGCGCTCCACCGGGTCTCGAACTCCGCGCTGGTCGCGCGCACGTCCTCCACGACGGACAGGAGGCTCGGGTCGGCCCCGAACTCCGCCGTCGCCGCCCGCAGGCTGGCGACGGTGGAGTCGGCTGCCCGAGACCAGTCAGCGTGGAAGCGGTGTGCCGCCGGGTCGAGGAAGGTCATCCGGACGAGGTTGTCGAAGCGCTCGAACGGTGCGTACAGGGCGCGCGCCAGGGCGTTGGCGGCGAGGACGTCGTGTGCTGGGTCGAGGACGAAGGCCGGGTGCGCCGACCAGGAGTCGAGGAGCTGCCCGAGCGCCGGACTGGCCGACGTCGCCGGTCGGCTGCCGCGCGGCGGAGCGACGAGTCCCGCCAGGGTGAACAGATGGTCGCGTTCGTCGCCCTCCAGCTCGAGCCCGTCGGCGATGCCCTCGAGCACCGCAGCACCGGGGCTCACCTCGCGTCCCTGCTCGAGCCGCGTGTAGTAGTCGACGCTGAGGCCACCCAGGACCGCCACCTCCTCGCGACGGAGCCCCGCCACCCGGCGGAGGCCGCCGGCCGGCAGCCCGAGCGACTCCGGGGACAGGCGTCCGCGGACGGCTCGGAGGTAGGCGCCGAGGGTGAGGTCGGAGGTGAGCGGAGGCACCCAGCCAGGGTAGGCGCGACCGCAGGTCCCTCCCTGGCACTGCTGCACCCCGGAACACCGCGGCACGGGAACCAGCCGCCACCACGTCGAGAGTGAGGGCATGAACGACGACGCAACGCCCTCCTCCGACCACCCCTACCTCGGCCTGTGGGTCACGGCCGACGGACACATCCGCCACGAGCTCCGCGCGGACGGCCGGTACGTCGAGGCCCGTGGCGACCGCGAAGCCGCGTACGAAGGCCGCTACGCGATCGACGACGACCACGTCGACTACCGCGACGACACCGGGTTCACCGCCGACGGGGACTTCCACGACGACGTCCTGCACCACGCGGGCATGGTCCTGCACCGCCGCAAGGTGGTCCTGGTGACGGGCGCCTCGAGCGGCATCGGCCGGGCGACGGCAGTCCGCCTCGCCGCAGCCGGACACCCGGTCGTGCTGGGAGCGCGGAGGACCGACCGGCTCGACGAGCTCGTGACCGAGATCGAGGCCGCCGGCGGGCAGGCCCTGGCGGTGTCCCTCGACGTCACCGACCGCTCATCCGCGCACCGGTTCGCTGCCGCCGCGCTCGCACGGTTCGGGCGGATCGACGTGCTCGTGGCCAACGCCGGCGTCATGCCGCTCTCTCCCCTGTCCGCTGGTCTCGTCGACGAGTGGGACCAGATGATCGACGTGAACGTCCGCGGGCTCCTGAACAGCATCGCGGCGACGCTGCCCACGATGCTCGCCCAGGGCACAGGCCACGTCGTGACCATGGCGTCGGTCGGGGCCTACGACGTCTCCCCCACGGCGGCGGTCTACTGCGGCACGAAGTTCGCAGCACGCGCGATCAGCGAGGGGCTCCGCCAGGAGTCCCCGCGAGGCATCCGCGTGACGACCGTCGCACCGGGCGTCACCGAGTCCGAACTGGCGACCACGATCACCGACGCGACGGCCGCCGCAGCGATGGTCGCCTACCGGGCCGAGTCGATCCCCAGCGACGCGATCGCCCGAGCCGTCGCGTACGCCGTGGCCGAGCGACCGGACGTCGACGTGAACGAGATCGTCGTGCGACCGGCAGCCCAACGCTGAGCTCCGACCTGCCGTGACGCGCCTCCTGGCCCGCAGGAGCGGCGATCCCCTACGGTGAGCAGCGTGGACATCGGACGGGCGTTCCTCGGCGCGAGCGCACTCGGTGCCGTCGTGCTGGCGGTCGGCTTCGGCGTGGTCGTCGCACCGGGCAGCACGCTCTCGACCGACGCCCGAGGTGATGGTGGCGTCTGCGGTACCTACCCGGCGGAGGCGACCTCGGCCGCTGGGTGGTTCCTGACGTCGTTCCGGAACGACACCGGGCACGGCATCCGCGTCCGTGACGTCCGCGCCGGGGAACTCCGCAACGTGGCCCTCTCTCACCTGTCCATCGCCACGAACCCGAGCATGGACAGCACGGGACTCACTGTCACGACCGACCCGGCCATGCCCCGCAGCTACGGCCGCACGGTGCCGCTCGACAGCGGCGTCGTGGTGCCGGCACACGGCGAGCTCGACGTCGTCGGCCGTGTCGTGCTCGACGACGGCGCGGACGCCGGACGACTCCACGGTCTGGTCGTCACCACCGACGGACCGCTCGGCACGACCCGCTCGGTCACCGACCCGACGTCGTTCGGCGTGGGGATCGGGGTCGGCCACGACGAGGCCGACATCGGCTGCACGGGCGCCTGACACCGGGACGGACCCGCGTCAGCACTACCGGGAATGCGGTCCGAGGACGACGGCCGCCACGATGAGCGCGAGCACTCCCGCCCCGACGAACACGAGGCCGAGTGCCCTGGGGCGGCCGGGGTGGACCAGCAGCGCGGGGACCGCCGCGAGGACCGCGCCGACGACGTAGGGCAACGGCGTCGGCGACAGGTCCACCGTGCCGGATCCGCCCCCGAGCGCGCTGACCATCCCCAGCACCACCTCCGCGACGAGCACCGCGGGGACCACGACCAGCGCAGTCAGCCCCAGCCACGCGCCTCCACGCTTCCCGGTGCCAGCGACGGCGGCCACGGCGAGCGCCACCCCGGTGACCACGCCCACGACCAGGACCGCCACCAGTCCCGGGACGCCGGTCAGGAGTGCCATGACGGTCGCGGCGTGCGTGAAGTGGGCAGCTCCGAGACCGATCACCAGGGCCGTCAGCGCGTGGAGCCAGGCGCGGCCGGGACGCCTGTGCCGCTCGGTCGTGCTGGTCTGCGAGACCTCGTCCATCAGCGCCCCGGTGAGGCTCAGCCGCCGTACGCGGCGGAGACCCCGATGGGCGACCCGGCATCGCGGCATGCGGTTCCGACGGCGCCGATCGCGTCCTGCAGGCCAGCGTCGTCGGGGTCGAGGGGCAGCGACGCCGCGCTCGTCGGGTGCTGCGTCAACCAGGACTGCAGGGCGCCGACAGCTGATGCGACGGCGTCGGTCGCGGGCAGGTTCGCGTAGACGTACCGGGCGGCGTCGAGGCGCGACCGGTAGGCCTCGTCGCTGAGCTCGCCGCGCTCGTGCGCCGCTCCCGCGTTGACGGTGATGGTCTCGACGGCGCTCACCTGGCCGCAGACCGCCGGCACGCTCGTGTCCGCGTCCCCGGGCTGCAGTGCGCGAGGCGTCGCGGTCACGGTGACTGTCTTCGTCGGCTCCGGCTCCCCCACGGAACACCCCGCGAGTGCGACGACGGTCGCGGCGCCGATGACGACTGCGCTGATGATCTGACTGCTGTGTGCCCCCATGTGGTGATCCTGGCACACCGGGTCATCGGGAGCTGTGGAGCAACGCGGCGAGGTCTCGTGCGACGTCGTCCGGGTCCTGCGTCGCATCGACCACCCGCGCACCGTGCGCACGCATCTGCGCCTGCATCACCGGGAGACCGACGGCGATCTGCTCCCGGAAGAGCGGATCGCGGGAAGTGACGCGGTCCCGCTGCGTCGAAGCGTCGAGTTCGAGCAGCACCAGGCCGTCGAACCGGTCGACGAAGTCCCACTGGTTGACCGCGATCCCGAGGAGCACGCCCTCCGCACCGAGTTCCTCCACGACCTGCTCGACCCCTGGGCCGTTCCACCCCCAGAAGCACGTCGCCAGCAGCTCGGGTGTGGGTTCGAGGGAGCCGTCCCCGACGACGTCACCGTTCGCGTCCATCCACGCGGCCAGGCCGGGCACCTCGTCGGCGTCGAGCGCGCGGACGCCTCGTCCCCGCAGGAGCGCAGTCATGGTCGACTTCCCCGAACCCGGGTTCCCGCTGACGAGTGTGGCCATGGGGCGATCGTGGCACGTGGCGCTCGCCGCGTCGACGCCGCGGGCGCCCAACCCGTCAGCGCCCGTCCGCCGCGGGCGCCCGACCCGTCACCGCCCGTCCGGCGCGGGCTGCCGTCCGACGCCCACGGGTACGGGGACGGCCGGCTCGTGGCCGCGGCCGCCGGCGAGCTTCTCGACGAGGGGCAGGAGCGCCCGCGCCTGGAGCATCCGCATCGCCAGGGCGTTCACCCGGACGCCCCACCGGTGCTTGGGCGCGACCATGGCCACTCGCCCCGGCAGGAGCTTCTGCGCCGCAGCGACCCGGGGTCGCATCGCCGCTTCGAAGGCCCCGAGCGCTGCGGCCACCCGCGCGCTCGACGCCTTTTCGTGCACGGCCTCCTGGTGGAGGGCGCGGGCCAGTTCCGCGGCTCCGCGGAGCCCGAGCGCCGTCCCGAGACCACTGAGGGGGCTGGCACACCACGCGGCATCGCCGATGAGCACGACGCGGCTGTCGGACCAGCTGTCCGACATGTGGATCTGGTCGTACGTGTCGAGCGCGAAGTCCGGAGCGGTGCGTGCTGCGTCGAGGAACTCGGCCGTGCGCCACCCGGTGCCGGCGAACACGGTGTCGAGGAGCGCGAACTGCTCGTCGCGGTCGCGGGGAACGGTGGATGCCGCGAACGTCAATCCCACCTGCTGCTGGCCGTCATGCCCGGGTCGAGCCGTCACACCGCGGCGCCCCGGCTCGTTGTACGACAGCGCCCACCCGTCGAGCCGAGCGGTCCCGGGCTGCTCCTGGAGCGTGAACCAGGCGTGGGCGAGCCCGAGGGGCTTCCGGTAGCGGGACTCCGGCCCGAACCGCAGTGCTCGCGTCCGGGAGTGCGTGCCGTCGGCCCCGACGACGAGGTCGAACACCGCGGAGTGCCCGGACCGGAAGCGGACGTCGACCCCGCCGTCCGTGTCCGTCAACGCGTCGATCGTGTCCGCGAACCGGTACACGACCCCGGCGGCCCGTGCTTCGTCGTGCAGGAGCGCAGCCAGGTCGGCTCGCAGGAGTTCCTCGTGCGAGATGAACCCCTGTCCCCCGAACGCCTCGACCGGCATCTCCGCCATCCGGCTGCCGTCGGCGCGGATCCAGGCGATGCCGCGCTGCGGGACCAGGCGCTCGAGTGCCGCGTCGATGACCCCGAGGTCGACGAGGACCTGCCGGGAGTCGCCCCGCAGGTCGACGGTCTGTCCGCCGGTGCGGAGCGCGGGTGCGATCTCGACCACGGTGACCCGCCACCCGTCCCGCGCGAGACAGCGGGCGAGGGTGTCGCCGGCGATGCCGGCTCCGACGATGAGCGCGTGTGCCATGGTGCTCCGTTCTTGCAACTCGCGTTGCGTTAGTACGACGGAGCATACCTAACGCAGCGCAATGTGCAATAGGCTGGTCGCATGCCAGAAGTCGCCGGTTCCCTCCGCCCGGGTGGGCGCACCGCCCGCACGCGGGACGCCGTGCTCACCGCCGTCCGCGAGACCCTCGCCGACCCCGCGGCGGAACTCACCGTCCCCGCCGTCGCGCACCGCGCCGGCGTGCACGCCACCACGGTGTACCGGCGGTGGCAGACGATCGAGTCACTCCTGCTCGACGTCATGGTCAGCGACGTCCGGCAGGCCTCCCCCGTCCCGGCGACCGGCGACCTCCACGCGGACCTCACGCGGTACGTCGACCAGCTCCTCACGAGCCTGCGCGGCCCACATGCGCTCGGCCTGCTCCGGGCACTCCTCGCTGCGTCACGGACAGCGCCGGACCTCCAGGCGGTCACCGAGCTCGTCCAGCCGCGGGTCGACGACTTCCAGGCGATGCTCGACGCCGCCGACGTCACCGCCATCAACGGAATGGGGTGCATCGAGCTCGTGATCGCCCCCGCGTACCTCTGGGCACAGCTCGGCGCCCCCCTCGACCCGGCGAAGGACACGAGCCGGTTGGTGGACACCGTGCTCCGCGTCGCCCGCGGGTGACGGTGGCGCTCGCCTGACGGACCGCACCGCGCGGTGCGCGCGCGGCACCCAACTGCCGGACGGGAGGCTCGGTGCGGGCCGGTGCCGAGCCTCCCGTCCGTCTCCTGGTCGCGTGCCGCGACTCCGCGCGACGGTCAGGTGGCCGTCGAGGGCGTCGCGCGCAGCGATCGTCGGAGCGCCCCGTACCGGTGCTCCTGGTAGAGCCCCAGGAGCACGGCGAGCACCACGGCGGTGGCCACGCCGGCCAGGATCGACGGCGTCGGCTCCCCGGACAGCTGCACCGTGAGGATGGCGGCTCCTGCGCCCCCGACGATCGCGTTGACCACGGAGATCGCGGTCGCCGTGGTGAAGAACACCCCGATCCACGACGCCCTCCGGCCGATGGGCAGCATCTCGTTCGGTCCGTGCGGGCCGTCGGGCCGGGGGAAGTACTTCGCGGCCCCCGGCAGGACCGTCGCGTAGACACCCCGGATCCGCTGGATGGACTCGAGGGCGGCGACGTCCTCGAGGGAGGTCTCGACGAGGCGCTCGTACGTGAAGAGCCCGAGCAGGAAGACCACCGGGATGACGACGGACAGGAACTGGACGGCGTACTCGGTCCGGGCGAGGAAGCCGAAGGCGACCAGGGAACTCGACAGCGTCGTCAGGTACAGCGATGCCCGGCTGCTCGACTCGCTCACGGTGATGCTGCGCGCCGACTCCAGGACGAAGTGCTCGTTCTGCAGGGTGCTGTAGAACGCTGCGGCGCGGTCCGGGAGCGCCTGCACCGCTTGGTCCGCCGTGAGCACCACGGACGCGGGCGCGGTGTCGACGGCACTCTCGCTCGCCGCGGGTTGCCGCACCGAGAAGAGGTTGCCGAACGGGTCGAGGAGCTGGCAGAGCCGTTCGCCGGTGAACACCGTCTTCGGCCCCCGGTGCGCAGTCGCCCCGTTCTCCGTCCAGTCGTCGACGAACGCGTCGACGTCCGCGACGGTCCAGTAGGGACTCGTCCCCGCGGGCCCGGGCGAGTTCAGCTCGTCACGCCGGTGCAGTGTCAACCGCGTCCCGTCGACGTCGAACGCGACGAGGGCACCGCCCCGGATCGTGGGTTCGACACCGAGCCGAGCGGAGTACCACGCGACGGCGGCGTCGAGGTCGTCGACGAAGTAGAAGACGTTCCCGACGCCGTGGAGGCCCGCCACGGTCACGACGCCACGTCCGACTGGATGGACGGTTCGACCGGCATGGGGTCCCCTTCGTTCGACGGGCGTGCGCTCAGCGTGCCACGACCGTACATGCGCATCGGAGCGGTGGACGAGACGCCGCGATGGTCACCCACGACACCGCACCGGTCCTTCGAGCACGTCGAGCACGACGTCAGTGGT
The DNA here is from genome assembly GCF_026544205.1 of Curtobacterium sp. GC_Cur_3. Classification (GTDB taxonomy): domain Bacteria; phylum Actinomycetota; class Actinomycetes; order Actinomycetales; family Microbacteriaceae; genus Curtobacterium. The sequence goes on along the minus strand of NZ_JALNUI010000021.1, from coordinate 45,230 downwards.
CGTCGTGCAGTCGACGGGAAGCGGACTCGTAGGCCGCGAGCTCGTCGTCGACGCTGTCGACCAGAGCGTTCGAGCCGTCGCCGAGCATCCAGGCGGCATAGCCCTCGTAGTACGCCCGCACACCCACGTCGGCGAGCAGCCCGGCCTGGCGGGGGTCCCCCACCCGGTCGGCGAGCGCCCCCTCGAGCGCCTCGGTGATGGCGGATCGCTTGAAGGTGGCGCGCTCGCGGAGCTCGGGGGTCGCAGCCAGGAGGGGGTCGAGCAACCGGCCAACGTCGCGGAGGTCGTCGGAGTGTGCGGCGCACAGCGAGGCGATCCCTGCGCGCACGAGCCCCTTCGGGGATGCGTCAGCAGGGGCAGCGACGACCCCGGCGACCGCCGCTGCGACGAGCGCATCCTGCCCCTGGAACAGGATCTCGCGCTTGTCGGCGAAGTGTCGGAACAGCGTCGTCTTCGTCAACCCGGCATGCGCGGCGATCTGTGCGGCCGTCGTCGCGTCGTACCCGTGCTCGGAGAACAACTCGATCGCCGCCCGCAGCAGGCGGCCGCGCGCATCCGGTTCCCAACGACCCATGCCGACCATCCTAGTGATGCGACTCGGTCACATCACGTGTAGGGTGATGTTACCAAGTCACATCACAGGCCTCGTGGCGATCTCAGCCGCAGCCCCCGAGAACGGAGCACCACCATGCGCGTCTTCATCACCGGAGCATCCGGATGGATCGGATCGGCCCTGACCGCCGAACTCATCGCAGCGGGACACGAGGTCACGGGCCTGGCTCGGTCCGAGGCGTCCGCCGAGAAGATCACCGCCGCGGGCGGAACCGCGGTCCGCGGCGACATGCAGGACCACGACCTCATCGTCGCGGAGGCCATGCAGGCGGATGCCGTCGCGCACCTCGCGTTCACCCTCGACTTCGCCGAGTTCGACGAGACCGTGGACAACGAGGTCGAGCTGATCGGCAAGATCGGCACCGCTCTGGAGGGGACGGGCAAGGCCGTCATCGCCGCCTCCGGCACCCCGATCCTGTTCGGCCAGGTCGCGACCGAGGACGACGTGCTCGACCCGGCCGGTCCCGCCGGGCCGCGTGCTCGCACCGCGTCCGCTGTGCTGGCGTTGTCCGCGAAGGGCATCCGTTCCGCACTCGTCCGCATGCCACGCTCGGTGCACGGCAAGGGCGACCGGAACGGGCTCATCGCCGCGCTCGTCGGCCTGGACCGCCAGCTGGGCACCGCGGCGTACGTCGGAGACGGGCAGAACCGCTGGCCGGCCGTGCACATCTCGGATGCCGCTCGGCTCTTCTTCCTCGCGCTCGAGAGCGCTCCCACCGGCTCGGTCCTGCACGCCGTCGGCGAGGAGGGCGTCCCGATGCGTCAGGTCGCCGACGTCATCGCGGCCAAGACGGGCCTTCCTGCAGCCGCGGTGGACCCCGAGCAGCTCGGGGTGTTCGGAGCGCTCCTCGGTGGGGACCAGCCCGCATCGGCCGTCACCACCCGGCAGCTCGTGTCATGGGAGCCGTCGGGCCCGACGCTCCTCGAGGACCTCGAGGCCGGCCACTACACCGACTGACACCGAGACCTCGGTCGTCCCCGTCGCCGACGAACACCCGCGTTCCTCCGGTGCCCGTCGGGACCCGGGTCGTGGAACGCTAGAATCTGCGTATGCACTTGGATACGCAGATGGGCGAGCTCGACCCGGAGTCGGAGTACGTCGAACTGGCGGTGGAGGTCTTCGCGATGCTGGCCGACGTCACGCGGGTGAAGATCATCCTGGCGCTGCGCAGCGCGGAGGAGATGTCGGTGAACGCCATCGCCGACGCGGTCGACAAGAGCCCGGCAGCGGTCTCGCAACACCTCGCGAAACTGCGTCTGACCCGCATGGTCTCCACGCGGCGCGAGGGGACGACCGTCTTCTACCGGCTGACGGACGAGCACGCCTCGGAACTCGTGATGGACGCCGTCAGGCAGGCTGAACACGTCGTCGGCGCAGCCCCGCACCACCGAGGCGGTCAGGCAAGCGCATGAGCACGCACGAGCACGCTCCCCACGAGCACACGCACGATCACGAGGGTCCACACCACCACGAGCACGAGCACGGCCACGAGCACGGCCATCCGCATCCGCACGGCGGCGTGAAGGGGTTCCTCTACGACCTCTTCGTCCCGCACACGCACGACGCGGCGGACTCGATCGACGACGCGATGGAAGCGAGCTCCGCCGGTGTCCGGGCGCTGAAGACCAGCCTGTTCATCCTGCTCGCGACGACGGTGCTGCAGGCCGTGATCGTCGCGTTCACCGGGTCGATCGCACTCCTGGCCGACACGATCCACAACTTCGCTGACGCACTGACGGCGGTGCCGCTGTGGATCGCGTTCGTCCTCGGACGCCGCGCCGCCGACAAGCGCTACACCTACGGCTACGGGCGGGCGGAAGACCTGGCGGGCATGTTCATCGTGTTCGTCGTCGCGCTCTCCGCCGTCGTCGCGGGCTGGCAGGCCATCGACCGGTTCATCCACCCGCGCCCGATCGAGAACCCCTGGCTCCTCGTCCTGGCCGGCGTGATCGGGTTCGCCGGCAACGAGATCGTCGCGATCCACCGCATCCGAGTCGGTCGGGAGATCAGTTCCGCAGCGCTGGTCGCCGACGGTGTCCACGCCCGGCTCGACGGGTTCACCTCGCTCTCCGTCGTCGTCGGCGCGGTCGGCGTCCTCCTCGGGTTCCCGCTCGCGGACCCCGTCATCGGCCTGCTCATCGCCGTCTCGATCCTGATGCTGCTGTGGGGCACGGTGAAGTCCATCGGTGCTCGACTCATGGACGCCATCGACCCGGACCTGTACTCCCGCGCCGAACGCGCACTCGAGCGCACCGACGGCGTCCACGGCGTCCGCGACCTGCGTCTCCGCTGGATCGGACACCGCCTGACCGGGTCCGCGACCATCGAGGTCGACACCACCGACCTGCACGCAGCGTCACACATCGCCGACCACGCAACAGAACACGTGCACGAAGCGATCGGCAACGTCGACGCGTTCTCGGTGACGCCAGCCACGCACCACCACTGAGGGACCACGGACCGAAAGCTTGACTGACTACTCACTCATTCATATGCTGGTGCGATGGCACGACCGAAGAACCCGGCTCACCGCGAGGCACTGCTCGCAGCAGCGACGCGCACCATCGCGGAACAGGGGCTGAGCGCGTCCACCGCAGTCATCGCCAAGGCGGCTGGGGTCTCCACCGGGACGCTCTTCGTCCACTTCGAGAGCAAGACGGCCTTGGTCAACGAGCTCTACGTGTCGCTGAAGACCGAGATGGGCCGCGTCGCGACAGCCGGCCTCTCGACCGACGTGACGCCGCGCGAGCAACTCCGGCGCCTCTGGTCGAACTGGATCGTCTGGGCCACCGAGGAACCCGACCGGCAGAACGCACTCGCGCACCTCGCCGTCGCCGAGGACATCACCGATGCGAGCCACCAGGCGGTGGGCTCGGCCTACGCCGACATCGCCGCGCTGCTCCGGAGGATCACCGCTGACGGGCCGATGCGGGACGCTCCGCTGGGGTTCGTGACCACCCTGCTGTCCGCGATCGCGGACGCGACGATCAACGACCTCATCACGACCCCTGACCCGACCGGCACCCGCAGCGCCCTCGCGTTCGACGCCATGTGGCGCGCGCTCGCCGGCTGATCACATCCACTCCGAGGAGAACCGCGCATGCCCGCATCGTCCCCCGCCTGGGTCGTCACCGGCCCGACCTCCGGCTTCGGTCGCGCCACCGCCCTCGAACTCGCTGCCCACGGCACGGTGATCCTCGTCGGCCGGAACGCCAGCAAGCTCACCGCTGTACAGGCCGAGATCGAGCGCCGCGGCGGCGCTGCCACCCCGGTGGTCGCAGACCTGTCCGACATCGAGAGCGCCCGCGCCGCAGCGGCGGAGGTCGCAGCGCTCGGCATGCCGATCCGGGGGGTGTTGAACAACGCGGGCGTCATGCTCTCCCAGCCCGCGACGAGCCGTCAGGGTTGGGAGCTGGCGTTCGCGACGAACCACCTCGGCCCGCTCGCCTTCACCGACACGCTCATCCCGCACCTGTGCGCGGGGACGAACGTCGTGTTCATCACCTCAGCCGCCGAGGACCCCGAGCGGCTCGCGGCGGTCCGCACGGGCTTCCGCGGTGGTCGCTACATCTCCGCTGACGCAGCTGCGCGCGGCGAGTACGTGCCGGGGGGTTCGAAGCGTGCCGGCATGGACGCCTACGCCACCTCGAAACAGGGGAACCTCGCCGCCGTGTTCAGCCTCAGCCGGCAACACCCGCACCTGCACTTCCGCGCCGTCGAACCAGGCGTCAACCCCGGCTCGAACCTCGGCGAACTGCCCGCGCCCCTCCGGTTGGTCTCGAAGGCACTCGCGCCCCTGCTCACGGTGTTCCCGCACTTCACGACGTCGAAGCGCGCTGGCCGCGTCATCGCGACGATCCTCACCGACACCTCCCCCGCGACCGGCACCTACCACGACGAGAACGGCGATCCCATGCTGGCCTCCAAGCAGGTCAGCGACCCCGCCTTCAGCGACCGCTACATCGCGGAGAGCCGCGAACTCATCGCCCGAGCGGTCCGTGCGTGACCTCGTCCGGGATCGCGATCGCTGACTGGGCACACCCCTGATGCCGCGCTCAGCGAGGCCTTCCCCGGGGACTTCCGATCCGGCCGTGACGGGTCCGGTTCGCGATCCCGGGGATCTGCGAACCGGATCCATCACGACGCGACGACGGAACCGCCCACCCGCGGACCGGATCGCCGCTCAGCGAGCGACGGAGTCGTCTGCGTTCTGAGCGCGGTTCCGTTCCTGTCGGCGGGCGAAGGCGACGGAGCCGAGCTGCACAGCCGCGAGGACCGTCCAGGCGATCGCCATGAAGGTGTGGAACCCGGACGGTTCGACGACAGCGAGGACGATCCAGACGACCGCGAGGGCGGCCCATGCCCACGCGAGCCACGGGAGGGGCCTCCCGATCATCCGTTCGAGGACGCTGCGCTCCGTCGTCTCGGCCATGTCCGTGACGCCACCCGACGGAACGGTCGCCGCGCTGTCCCGTCAGTGTTGGATGGACGGCCACGCGAAGTCAGCCGGCACGCTGTTCGGGTCCAGTCGGTCAGCCGGAACGCCTGCCGCATAGGTGACGATGCCGTTGCCCATCGACCAGTCGGCGGGCTGCACGGTCTGCAGGTTGAAGAAGACGTCCTCGGTCCGGACCGAGAGCCGCTCGTGCAGTTCGTCGACGACAGCCTTGTAGAACGCGCCCTTCTGCTCCGGCGTCGCGACGTCGAGGAAGACCAACTGGATGAAGATGATGTTCTCCGACCTCCGGATGCCGAGGTAGTCGGGATCCGCGATCAGGTTCTCGGCCTTGTGCTCGTTAATGACCTGGAAACGGTCCTCGGGCACGCCGAGGTGGATGCTCATCTGCTCGTAGACGACGTCGGCGATGGTGCGGCGGTACTCGGGTGACTTGCCCTCGAGGAGGTCGATGCGCGCAAGAGGCATGGTGGTCCTTCCAATGACCGGTGGTTCGGGAACGATCCCCCCGGTGTCGGCGGGACCTTCCTGCACGCTATGGCGAAGGACGCACGCCGGACAGGCGCAGACCGACACGGCATCTGTGCGCATCTGCACAGGGGCACCTGTCGGGCCTGCTGGTGCTGCTGACCGGTCGCGGGGGCGTCACCGCCCCCGCTCTCCCCCACGACGGACGGGAGGCTCGGTGCCAGCTGGCACCGAGCCTCCCGTCCGTGCCGTGCGCGGTGGGTCCAGCGCTCAGCGCGACGCTGGGTCGGGCAGCGCCCCACCCCAGTAGTTCAACCCACCCAGCACGACCTTGACCGGAACGGCCTGCGCCCGGTCGCCCACGTACCGGTACACGCCGCCAGGACGCCCGAGCCACAGCACCCGCGCGGGCGTCGCGGTCGTCGCCGTCGTCCGGAGCTCCACCGTGTACTGCCCGGAGGGGATCTGGAACTGCGCGATCTGCTCGCTGTCGAGCAGCGTCGAGAACCGGGTCGAGAACGACACCCCGGTCGTCACGTTCGTCACCACGACGTCCGCTCCACTGATCTCGGCTGACCGCGTGCGGGACGCGGTGGCCGCGTATACGGCCAGGTCGTAGTCACTGTGCGCGTAGTGCCGCGACAACGTCACCTGTGACGCCGGGAGCGTCCCACGCTGCTGGTACACCCGCGTCTTCCACACGGCGGGCGGCACCGTGCCGCTGGCGTAGGCCTCGATGCGGTACTGACCGGTGCTCAACCCGACGAACTGGTACTGGCCGGCGCTGTCCGAGGTCGTCCGGAACACCTGCGAGGTGTCCTCGTTCCACGCGTACATCAGGCGCCCGGCAGCGGGGCCCGTGGGTCCGACCACGCCGCCCTGCACGGTGGCGCCGACCACGAGCGGCACGGTGACCGCGACCGTCAAACCACCGCGGACCGCGATGTCCGATCGGAGTCCGGGGGCGTACGTCTCCGCTCCGTGCGGCGGGAGCTGCCGTGTCGTCACCGTGACGGTGTCCGGGGCGGGGATGCCGGTGAACGTCGCCGTGCCGTCGGCGTCGGTGGTGGCGTTCCCGACGACGACGTCGATCCCGATCGCCGCGAGCTCGACGTCCGCCAGCCGGATCGCCGTGCCGTCCGGCGTTGCGAGCTGCACGGTGATCGTTCCCGTCCCAGCCGCGACCGCTGGCAGCGCCGGGCCGACCAGCGCCGCTGCTGTCAGCGCCACCACCAGTGACGTCCCCATGATCAGTCGCATCGCGTCCCCCGCCCGCCAGTCGTCCGTTGGGTGGGACTGTACGCGTCCGGCGGGCGGTGGGGAAGACGCGTCCTCTGGTCAGGGCGCCCGAACGAGGCGCCCGCGTCCGGGAAGCCGGTCCCCCAGCAGACGGGTGGGTCGCGTCATGACTCCGCGGCCCGCGGCCGAGGAGATCCAGGGCTCCAGCGGGCTGCCGTCCGGTGGACCTCGGCGGATGGCAGATCCGCAGAGGCGAGGAGGGCGAGCTTCTGCTCGTCGGCGGACCCGCGGTCCGGGTGGTAGACCACGAGTGTCAGACCGTTGGTGCCACCGATGGTCATCGCCTCCCGGTTCAGGGTGAGCACGCCGACCTGTGGGTGGTCGAAGCGGATGAGGGCGCCGCGCTGCGCGCGGACGTCGTGACGTGCCCAGAGTTCTCGGAACCGTGGGCTCGCGAGCGAGATCTCGCTGGTGAGTTCGACGAAGCGTGGGTCGTCGATGTCGGTGCCGACCGCTTGCCGGAAGCTCGCGACGAAACACTCCGTCATGCCCAGCCAGTCCGGGTAGCGGGCCTGCTCTTCGGCGTCCAAGAAGAGATCGCGGAGCTGGTTCCGGCCGACGCTGAGACCGGGGGAGAGCGTGTGGGCGAGCGGGTTGGTGGCGAGGATGTCGAAGGACCGGTCTTCGATGAAGGCAGGTTGGACGAGGGAGTGGAGCATGCTCAGCACGCCGGCGGGCACCGCCTCCCTCGGAGGCCGGCGGCGTCGTCGCCGGGGCACCTCCACCACCAGTGCAAGCAGGTGTTCGAGGTGCTCGTCGTCGAGCTGGAGAACCCGGCCGATCGACTCGAGCACCTGCACGGACGGGCTGCGGTCGCGGCCTCGCTCCAGTCGCAGGTAGTAGTCCGCACTGATGCCAGCGAGCATGGCGACTTCCTCTCGCCGGAGTCCTGGTACGCGCCGCACTCCGTCGCTCGGGACCCCGGCCTGCTCGGGCGTGACGAGCTCCCGTCGGGCGCGAAGGAACGCGCCGAGCGGGTTCGACACGTCATCCATGCGCCAAGCGTAGGACCGCACAGACGGGACAGACCATGAGAGAGGGGGTCCTCCTGGACCCCGGTCTGGAGAGGGCACTGGGGCTGCGTTGCAGGGACTCCTACCGTTTGAGCGTCACCGGACCAACCACGTCAGGAGCTCTCCGTGATCCGCTTCTTCTCTCTCATCCCCCGCCGTCCCGACATCGACCGCCAGCGCTTCCACGACCACCTGCGCCACCCGCACGGAACCATGGGCCGCCAGATCCCAGGCATGCTCACCTACGTCCAGGCGCACCAGTTCGACACCGATCGCCTCGGCGCGGGTCAGGACGAGTTCGATGCCGTCTCCATGCCCTCGTTCGACTCGGCGGAGGACGCCGACGCACTCGTCGATGAGCCCTTGTTCGTCGAGAACATCCGCCCCGACGAGCCGCTGTTCCAGGACCTGTCGAGAGTGATCTTCTTCATCACCGAGGAGGAGGTGCTCGTGTCGCGGCCTCCCATCGGCGTCGGCGCTGCGGTTGATCGGCAATGGGACGTGTTGGAGCGGCCGACGAGCATCCATCTGTTGCAGTTCGTACAGCGCGACGGCAATCCCGACTGGGTCGGCACTGACGACGCCGAGCTCGGTCTCCGGATCGGAGCCCTCCGCCACGCGGTGAACCGGCCGAGCGCCGAGGTGCACGGTGACAGCGCCGCGTTCCTCGGGGCCCGACAGCTGTGGTGGCCCACCCTGACGGCGTTCCAGGACGGAGTCGACGCTGATCCGGCCGCGTTCGACGAGCTCCTCGGCCGGGCCGGTCACGCCGTCACCATGCTGACAGCGGCGGAACGGTTCCTGCGCTGACCGGGGCGTCCGGATGCGAACAACGAGATCGACAGGAGGCTCCATCGTCGACACCCGCAACGATGCTGACCGCCTGCGGGCTCATGGTGAGCAGTCAGCTCTGGCTGCCGGTCGTGACCCCTGATCGCAGTCCCGCGCCGACGAAGCGGACGAGTGCGTCCAAGGGAGCCCGGTGCCAGACGCTCGATTCCGAGCGTGACGTGACGACGGCGAGGATCGTCGCGACGGCGAGCCGGACCCGGGCCCGGACTTCTCCACTGTCGAGCTCGGGCAAGCACGACTCCAGCTCGTCGACGAGCCGGGTCACTCCCGGGTCGATGAGCACCCGCTCGAGGGGATGGCCGACGCCATCAGCATCCAGCACCATCGCGTGCATCAGGGGCTGCATCGCAGAGTTCGAGTCCAGAGCGAGGATCTCGAGCGGTTCGACGAATGCGCGGATGACCCCATCGACGTTCCGGGGCGCGGGGAGTCCCGCGTAGCGTCGCTCCCGCTCTGCGTTGATCGGCGTCATGATGCGGACGAAGAGGTCAGCCAGCAACGCGCTCCGGCCGCCGAACGCCGTGGTGACGGACGCGACGTTGACGCCGGCCTCGGACGTGATCGCCCGAACCGTCGCCCCTCGGGCACCGTCCGCGACCAAGACCCCCTCCGCAGCATCCAGCAGTACACGGCGCATGTCGTCCCGTTTCATCGATTCTCCCGCTCTCTCGTCGCCCCGTTGCAGGACGACGGATATCTAAACACTGTTTGCACTAGGGTCCAGGGATGATCAAGAGCTTCGTCGTCCACGACGTCCGCGTCTTCACCGACGGTTCCCTCAGCAGTCCGCGGGACGTCTTCGTCAGCGATGGACGCATCGTGCCGACGGCGCCGACCGAAGCGGCTCGCATCGACGGCGCAGGCGGCACGCTGCTTCCGGGTCTCATCGACACCCACGCCCACGTGGACAGCAGGCAGCACCTGCTCGCGTACGGCAGATGGGGCGTCACCACGGTCCTGGACATGGGGACCGCCAGCTGGTCGGAGACCTCGAGACTCAGGAACCTCCCCGGGGTCGCATCGCTCCGCAGCGCTGGTGCGATCGCGTGCGCCCCGAAGGGGATCGCCGTGCGGAAGATGGGCTACCCCCCAGGGAGCGCCGTGCACGGTCCTGCGGATGCTGCCCGCTTCGTCGCAGACCGCATCGCCGACGGCGTCGATCACATCAAGATCGTCCTCGAGGAGAGCCTGCCATTCCAGCCCAAGCCCCTCGACGAGGCCACCGTGACGGCCTTGGTACACGCCGCGCACGGGGCGGGGCTGCTGGTCTGCGTCCACGCGACGTCGGTCAAGAGCTTCCAACTCGCCGCCCGAGCGGGAGCCGACGTACTCACACACGCCCCCCTGGCCGGCACTCTCAGCCAAGAGCAGGCACAGGATCTCGCCCGCCGCGGCACAGCGACCTCGCCGACGCTGGTCATGATGAAGAAGCTCGTCGAACACTTCCCTGCACCGATCAAGCCGAGCAAGATCCAGTACGCCAACCCGGTCCAGCTCGTGACGATGCTGCAGTCCGTCGGTGCGACGATCCTCGTCGGCACGGACGCCAACAGTGATCCCACCGCACCGAACACGATCGAGCACGGCGCTTCCCTCCATGAGGAGCTGGCACTCCTGGCCGACGCCGGCCTCGCTCCGGCCGCCGCACTCCAGGCCGCAACAGGAACCGCGGCCGACGTGTTCCGACTCACGGACCGTGGTCGGATCTCGCCCGGACTGCGTGCCGATCTCCTCCTCGTGGATGGCGACCCCACCAGTGACATCCTCGCCACTCAGGAAATCCGCCGCGTGTGGATCGCCGGCGAGGAGGTGCGCTGACCTTCCAGGAGGCAGCGCAAGCGGACCTGACTCAGTCGCCACCGCCATGCCGATACGGAACGGCCGCGTGAAAGCGCCCTCCGCGATGACCCTCCGGCAAAGCCGGACGGGACGACCATGTGACGTCCTCGCCGTGTCCGGTGGGAGTTCGGCTGCCGGACACGGGTGGGCCTCGACCGCGACGGACGTGTCCTCTTGACCCACGGATTGCCAGCGGGCCGGAACAGGGCGGAGCTGTTCACGATCGGGTTGCTGATGTCGTTGCCCCTCGTGGTCACTGACCGCCGTCGGCGGGAGTGCCGCTGCGTTGTGTCGCCACCGCGTCGTCCGTCCCCTGGTGCTGCAGCGCCGTTCCCGGAGCGAGGGCTGCGAACGCGTCCTCTGCGAGGTCCCCGAGGCGCCCGGCTCCGCCGCTCTCGACCCATCCGTCGTACGCGACCATGACGCAACCCAGGGCAGCCATCACGAGAGTCTGCACCGCGATCGGCCGCAACTGACTGCTGCCCTCGCGCTCAGCGAGCAGCGCAGCGAGTCCTCCTCGCCAGGCCCCCTGCTTCTCGTGGAGCCGGGCCCACAACGCGGGCGTCGACCAGACCAGGTCGAGTCGGGCAAGCCCCGTGTCTGCGTCGTCCTCGATCAGCGCCACTGCGGGCCGGACCGCGTGACGAAGCGCGGTCCACGTGCCCTCCGAGTCAGGGCGCTCCCTGAGTGCCTGCGCCATCTGCTCACCGAGGGGGTCGAACACGTGGAGGACGACGTCCTCCTTGCTGCCGAAGTAGCGCAGGAAGGTGCTCCTGGAGACCCCTGCGTGACCGGCCAGGTCCTCGAACGTGACGGTATCGAAACCGGACTCCACGAAGCAACGGAACCCGATGGTCCCCAGCTCGTCCCGTACCGCCGCTCGTCCGATCGCTCGCGTGCTCATCGCGTTCATGCGTCGATCCTACGAGCAAGTGCACTCACTTGCAGTATTGATACGGAGTGCTTACTGTGACACTCAGTGTCACTCCCGATGCCATGCATGATCCCTGTCTCCCGAGGAAGAAGTCCCATGACCTACAACCTGCCCGCTCTGCGCATCACGGTCGCCGACGGTGTCGCGAACGTCGCCATCGACAACCCGCCGTTGAACCTCTCCGACGGCACCCTGCTGCCGTCGATCCGCCGCTTCGTCGCGCAGGTCCGTGATGACGAGGACGTGCGTGTCATCGTCTTCGAGAGCGCTGACCCGGACTTCTTCATCGCCCACGGAGACACCCGGTTCATCACCGAACCCGACGCCCTGGCGACGGCGGGCGCCGCGACCATGGAGGCGAACCCGGACGCGGAGTTCCCCGCCGACCTCAACCTCATGCAGGTCGTCCACGAAGAAGTCCGCTCGCTCCCCCAGGTCACGATCGGCAAGCTGACCGGCCTCGCGCGCGGCGGCGGCAACGAGTTCCTGATGGCCCTCGACATGCGCTTCGCCGCCATCGGCACGGCCGGGCAGGCGCAGCCCGAGGTGCTGATGGACATCATGGCCGGCGGTGGAGGCACCCAGTACCTCACCGCACTCGTGGGGCGGGCGCGGGCACTCGAGATCCTCCTCGGTGCGCAGCTCGTCGATGCCGAACTCGCGGAGCGCTACGGCCTCGTGAACCGGGCACTCCCGGCGGATGAGATCCACGCCTTCGTCGACGCACTGGCCCGTCGGATCGGCGGACTGCAGCCCGCAGTCGTGTCTGCCGTCAAGAAGGCGGTGAACGCTGCCCCGAGTGCGATCACCCGTACGGGCCTGGCTGCGGAGAACGCGCTCCTCGGCCCGCTGTTCACGCCGGCCGCCGCCGACCGCGCGCACGTCCTGCTCGCCGCCGGGATGCAGACCCGCAGCGGGGAGCTCCGACTCGAATCAGTGATCAGCGCGCTCTGATCCGACCACCTCGGACGGGACTCCCCTGGCCTGACGCAGAGCGGCCGGCGCAGCACGCGTCGGCCGCTCACTCGTCGTGTACCCGTCAGGTCGCGGGCTTGCTGAAGAGGTTGACGATGTTGCCGTCAGGGTCCCGCAGGAGCGCAGAGCGGTTGCCCCACGGCATCGTGGTCGGTTCGAGGACGACGTCCTCCGGCTCGGGGTGGAGCCGTGCGAAGTCGCCGTCGACGTCGACGACTTCGAACTCGATGAACACCGAACGGTTCATCGCGGGTACGAGAGCGCCGCCGAGCATCGCGACCGTGGCGGTGCTGGCGATGGCGAGGACCGCGCCGGGTCCGCTGAACTGGGCGAACACCGGTGCAGGGCGCTCGGCCTGCTGGCCGGTGACCCGCTCGTAGAAGGCAACGAGTTCATCGAGACGATCGGTGACGATGCGGACGGATGCGAACGACATGGGATTCCTCCGGTGGCTGGTGACGTCGGAGCTCCACCTTCGCGGCTCGTCCCGACACCGTGGTGTCGGTGTTTCCGCAAAGTCGTCAGCACCGGACTACTCGTCGACGACTGATCGCAACCGCCCGTACTGGATCGCGAGGTCCTCAGACCGGACGGTGCGCCGGGGCGGCCGTTCGTCGGTGACCTCGATCGAGAGCATCCGGTCGGCACGGAACGCTCGGACACCCTGGCGGAGTCGGCACCAGGCGACGAGGTACCACTGCCCCTCCCTGCTGATCGAGCCCAGCGGTTCGACGTCACGGTCGGACTCCTCGCCGGAACCGTCCTGGTAGCGAAGCCGCACGACGCGGTCCGATGCGAGGGCCTCGGCGAACGCGGCCGGCACCACGGGCTCGTCCTCGCGCTCCAGGAAGTGCACGCGGGAAGCGAGCGCGCTTGCTCGTGCGGCGTCCTCGTCAGGTATCACTGCGAGCATCTTCCGGGCAGCTGTTTGGGCCGCGTGCCGGAAGGGACTGTGCCGGAGCGCGCCGAGACCGATCAGCACGGTGAGGGCCTCATCGAGGGTGTAGCCGGCCGGGCCGAGGGTCGCAGCCGCGTCGATGACGTACCCGCCTGTCCGACCGGGTTCCGCCCAGATCGCCAGGCCCGTCTGCTGCAGCGCGGCGATGTCCCGCTCGATGGTCCGTACCGACACCTCGAACCGTTCGGCGAGACGGCGGGCGCTCCGCGGACGAGGTGACGCCGCCCGCAGTTCCTCGACGAGGCCGTAGAGACGATCGGTGCGGTTCACCCAGCAATCATCCGTCAGGTTGTCCCTGCCCACGGTGCCCGTCGGGGCAGTGCTGTTTCCGCCTTCCAGCTGCGTCCGTTGACCGATCGGTGACTGAGACGCGCTCCGGCCCAAGCGGCGCGCCTACGGTTGCAGGGTGAACAGTCCGGGACTGACCAAAGTCGACATGGATCGCTGGCCCCGTCGCGAGCACTTTGAACACTTCTCCGGCAAGAGCCCCTGCCTCTGGTCGATGACCGCGCACGTCGACGTCTCAGAGCTGGCCGCTCGCCTCAGCTCCTCAAGACGGAAGACCTACATCGCGCAGCTCTGGATGCTCGCCAAGGTCGTCAACCGTCACGACGAGTTCCGGATGGTGATCGATGCAGCCGGCGACCTCGCCGTCTGGGACGTCACGCACCCGTTCTTCACGGTCTTCAACCCGAAGGCGGAGACGTTCTCCACGGTCTGGGCTCCGTACCACCCAGACTTTGCGGTGTTCCACGGCACCGCGCTTCCGCTCCTGACCGAGTACCGGAACTCGACCTCGTACGTCCCGCAACGCGACGTCCCCGAGAACACGTTCGACGTGTCCAGCGTGCCCTGGACCTCGTTCACCAGCCTTGAGCTGCAACTCAAGGACGCGTGGACCCACTTGTCACCGATTTTCACGATCGGCAAGTACGAACAGCGCGACGGCAAGACGCTCATGCCGCTGGCGGTTCAGGGCAACCACGCAACCGTCGACGGCTTCCACGTCTCCCGCCTCATCACGGAGGTGGCCGGCCTCGCCGCCGACCCGAGCTGGCTTGACCAGAAGAAGGATCAGACACCCCTTCAGTAGCGGAACGTCTACCGGACGGGGCGAGTTCTAGTCTGAGCGCGTGGGCGCATTGCGAGCAGTCTGCTTCGACCTGGACGGGACGCTGTTCGATCACGCGGGGTCAGCCCGAGCGGGTGCTACGCGCTTCTTCGAGAGCCTGGGGCTCACGGCGTCGGGGCCTGCGCTCAACGCGTGGTTCGCCGCCGAAGAGGAGCAGTTCGAGCGGTGGCGGTCCGGGCACCTCAGCTTCAAGGAGCAACGACGTGAGCGTCTCCGCACCGTGTTGCCACCGCTCGGCTATCACCCGCCGGCGGATGAGGTCGGCTTGGACTCGTTGTTCGACAGCTACCTGAGCTCGTATCGCGCGTCCTGGCGAGCGTTCCCCGAGGGCCTGTCACTGCTGCGAGAGCTACGTGGGCGGGGATACCGCCTGGGCTTGCTCACCAACGGTACCGAAGAGCAACAGCTCGACAAACTTGCACGCACCGGTCTTGACGGCGCCTTCGACGCAGTCTGCACATCCGAGCGCATCGGCTTTCAGAAGCCGGACAGTCGGGCGTTCCTGACCGTGGCGCGCGAGCTTGAAGTCGATGCCGCCCATTGTCTGTTCGTCGGAGACAACCCCGCACACGACATCGTCGGCGCGCGCTCCGTTGGCATGTACGGCCTGCTCGTCAACCACTACGCGGAACAAGCGGTGGACATCAGGACCGCCGTCCTGGCGTGCATCATGGCCAGCGGCGACGCCCGGTAACCGATCCACGACCGGACGCACAGCTCCGAGCCGCGCCCAGGATGTCGTGACCTCATGATCCCGTCGCGGGGTCGAGACTGGCGCGCGACCGCGGGAAGTGCCACCGTGGCAGCACCTGGTCGATTCATGGAGGGAGCGCATCGTGGATCGAGCGATCGGATGGAGCACCGTTGCCGTCGTCGTGACCGTGGTGGTGCTGTTCCTGACCCTGGTCCAGGTGAGCAGCTGCGCCGACGCTGCCCGAGCCGGAGTGACGAGCTTCTGCACGACCCAGCCGATGCTCGGAGTCGCGGGCTCCTGGATCGCTGGCTTTGCCGGTGCCGGCGTGGTCGCCTGCTCGATCTGGCAGATCGTCCGAGCCGTACGGGCGCCCGATCAGGACGAGGACTGACTCAGCAGCGAGACCAGCCATCCGGACGTTGCAGAGCTCCACTCGCCTGACTGCGACCTCGTCGGCCCTGCCCGTAGACCGGACCCGACAACGTCGGAGGCGAAGACGACCTCGGTGGCCAGGAGCACCCTCCGCCAGTCCGAGAACGACATCGGCTCCCCTTGGCTCAGCGACCGTTCCGTCCTTCGGCGCTGAACGGTGAAGTCCGCCTCGCTCTCGAAACGCATCGCTCTGGCCACAGTGTGAGGGAGGCGCGCTGACCCGCCCCACTCACGGAGACCTGCGCGCAGGAGGTCCAGCTCGTCGTCGTTCAGCCCGAAGTCGGCCGCTGTTGGCATGTCGGCCAGCCTCGCACACGGCGTTCGGACTCCGACTTCAGGAGCGGCTGTCGAGATACGCCTGCAGAATCGCCGGGTTGACCGAGGCGTCCGGTTGCCAGAGGCCAGAGGTCACCAACCAACTCCCGCATCTGGACAGCACGCCTGCTGCTGACGCTCGGGTCCTTTCCTTCCGCTGTGGACAGCGGCGGGTAGAACGACATCCCGCGGTCGAGTCCGAGTCCTCCGACCTCGTCCTGCCAGCCTGCCCATCGGAAGGGCTCGTAGAACTGCTCGATGGAGCCGGCGAGCATCGCCGCGACGAGCTCGCTGTAGGAGGTGCCGAGACCCTCCCACTCAAGGGTGTCTGGAGCGAAGTACTGGGCTGATCCGTCGCCTGCGCCGAGCGCACCGCCATCGAGGGCGAAGACACCGCCGAGGACATCGAAGCCGACGACGACGAGTCCGGACGACTTCGTGTTCGCTTGAACGAGCGAAGGGAGGCCACTTCCAGTCCCGCCCAGGAGTCGCAGCCACCCCTGGTCCACCGTGATCCCGCCGGAGTTGCCGATGACCGCACCGAGACACGAGCGCTTCGTCAGGCCGAGGACCTCACGGTCGCCCTCAGACCCGCCTTCGAGGATCCGGGCGGTTGGTGCAGCTGCGACGAGGGCGACGAGCTCTGGCCAGGCGTCGTCAGCAGCGTTCGTCATGCCTCCGATTGTCCCAGGACCACGCGACCTGAGAGCACGAGCCGATCGCACATCGGACGCCATCCACACTGGGATTCTGGAAGTCCCTCCCGTGACATCGACCTTCGCGTCGCCTGCCCGGGTCAGGGGGCGAGCAGCGCGGTGAGTGCGATGATCGCAGGCAGCGCTTGTGCGGCGAAGCCAGGGAGGCGCTGCCGCCGGCGGTCGACGGCGAGGAGCGCTCCGGCGGCGGCGATCATGCTCACTGCTGCTGCGACGAACAGTGCTGTGCCGGTGGCGGTGTGGCCGAGGAGCAGGAACAGCGAGCCCGTTGCTCCGAGAGCGCCGAGCAGGAGGTTGTACACGCCCTGGTGGAAGGCCCACAGCTGGACCGCCTGCACCGCCGCGGGAGCAACGCCGACCATGCGTTGCGTCTTGGAGTGCCGGGCGAACAGGATGCTCTCCTGCACGAACATCCACCAGTGCATGGCTGCCGCGGCGAGCATGACGAAGCCCGCAACGGGGTTGGTCACGCCTGTTCCGGCCGGGAGGCGGCAAGCACCCCGGTGACCCCCTCGGCGAGCATCTTCCGTCGCACGTTCCCGAGCAGTTTCGCCATCGCGAACCCGCCGAGGCCGGTGAAGCCCGTGTGGTGCCAGGTGAACCGCGTGCCTGTGGGGGTCTGCTCGAGTGCGTAGGTGACGGTGGTGACACTGTCGGTGTCCTCATCGCCCTTCCACGTGTAGACCATCGATCGTGGCGCGTCGATCGCGATGACCTTGCAGTACACCACCCCGGCCCAACCGATCGTGGGCTTGCCGATGAACGTGAACTCCGTGCCGACCGTGGGCTCGAACCCCTCCGGCCGTCCGCCCTGGCCGGTGGTCGTCCACTGCCTGACGTACGCCGGGTCGGTCAGTACCTTCCAGACATCCTCGATCGGGTAGGGGTAGTCGTGCGTGATCGTGTACTCAGTCATTGGTGCTCCTGTCCTTGTTCACGCAACCTACCTACCGGTCGGTAGATTGTCTACCTCACGGTAGGTAAACTGTCGGCATGAGGGCACCACGACAGACCGGAGCGGCCAGGACATCGGGCGCCGACACTCGGAAGCGTGCGCAGGACGTGGCACTTCGGCTCTTCACACAGCGAGGGTACGAGGGGACATCGCTGCGCGACATCGCCGACGAGCTCGGGATCAACAAAGCGTCGTTGTACTACCACTTCGACGGCAAGGAGGGGATCCTGCAGTCCCTGTTCGAACAGCGTGGCGATGAAGCGGAGGAACTGCTCGCTTGGGTGCAGCAGCAGCCATCCGAGCCGGCGTTGCTCGAGGTGGCGGTGCAACGGTGGGTGGGCTCGTTCACCGTGGAGAAGCTGCAGGGGATCCGGTTCCTCGCGGCGAATCCACTCGTACTAGAGAGTGCGCCAACAGGCGCGGCGCGGATCGGCGATGAGGTGAACGCCGTCGCGGATGCATTGGCTGCGCTCCTCCCGGATCCCTCTGACGAGAACGTGCTCCTGCTGCGGATGGGCTTGCTCGCGATCAACGCGGCGGTGCAGGCAGCAGTGAAGACGGACCTCGACGACGCGGCGATCGTCGCCGCAGCAGCACGATCAGCAACCGCGCTCGTCCGGATCGCATCCGAGGCCCCGGTTCACCCACGAGCCGCGGGTGATCGACACCAACGGTGACGCCCGAACCGGTACTCCTGGGGTGAGTACATCACCGTTGATCTCGTGCCGACGTCCGGCGCAACCGCCGGCGCGGTCACGGGGTGACCAGGAGACGGACGGGAGGCTCGGCGCGCGTCCGCCACCGAGCCTCCCGTCCGTCTCCGGCACCGACGCGCCCGCCCATCGACCATCTCCCGCCCTCCCTGGAGGACACCTGGCACCACGGCACCAAATCCGTCCAGACGAACAGCACTCAGCCGCAACGATGCACCCGAACGGGGACCGGCCATCGAGACGTGTCGAAGACGCCGCCGCGGACTTCGACCAGAGACACGTCAGACGTGGCCGTCAGGGAACGAGAACGATCCGTCCGAACACGGCTCCCGTGTCCATCTGACGGTGTGCGTCCGCTGCGTTCTCGAGCTGCATGACCTCATGGACGACCGGGTGCAGTTCGCCGCGGGTGGCCGCTGCGAACTGTGCGGCGCGGACCCGGTCCCGCTCGACCGGAGGGACCGAGTCGAGACTGAACGTCCCGACGGAGCGCGACGCCTGGAACGACTGCATCAGGGCCATGCCGAAGTCGGTCGGTGGGAACCCCGCGACCGCGCCGACGAGAACCAAGCGGCCGTTCGGCGCGAGCCGATCAATGAACGTCGGGACGTCGGCCCCTCCCACGATGTCCATCACCACGTCGAACGTGACCGCACTTCCCTCTGGCCCGGTCCCGGCACGGTCGAGGACGTCGACGGCACCGAGGGCCCGGAGCCGTTGACCGCGATCCTCCGACGACGTCGTGACGGCGACGCGGGCGCCGAGCTGTGCTGCGAGTTCCACCGCTGCGATCCCGATGCTGCCCGCTGCTCCGCGGACCAGCACGGAGTCTCCGGCTCGCGTGTGGGCGTGGGCGAGCGCGAAGTGCGCCACGGTCGCCGCGCTCCCCAGCGTCACCGCATCGACCGACGACAGCGCGTCCGGGAGCACGAGGACGTCGCCGACCTGGGCCAGGGCCAGCTCGGCGTACCCGCCGTCGATGCCCGTGAACGCCCAGACGCGACGCCCGACGAGCTCAGGGTCGGTTCCCGGGCCCACGACGATGACAGTCCCCGCGACCTCGCTGCCCGGGACCATCCCCATCGGGTGGTGCGAGCCGAGAGTCCCCCGCCGGATCATCGCGTCGACTCCACCGACGCCGGCGGCCTCCACCCGGATCAGCACCTCACCGGCTGCAGGGTCCGGATCGGGGACCTCCCGGAGCTCCATCCCGCTCGGGTCACCGAACTGTTGGATCGTCACTGCACGCACGTCTTCTCCTGCTCGTCGTCTGGTCGAGGTACGATCGGGACGCTAGTGGACGGGTGCGTCCACTTCGGCGAAGTGAGGACCATGAGCACGGATCTGCCTCGGAAACTCCGGGTCGACGCGCAGGAGAACCGCGACCGGGTGGTCACTGCGGCTCGGGAGCTGTTCGCAGAGCGTGGCCTCGACGTCGGGATGCGCGAAGTGGCCCGCCGAGCCGAGGTCGGACCCGCCACCCTCTACCGCCGGTTCCCGACACGGCGGGCACTCATCGACGAGGCCTTCGCTGTCCAGCTTCGGATGTGCCGTCAGATCGTCGATGACGGTGCCGCCGATGCGGACCCCTGGGACGGCTTCGTGGCGATCCTGCAGCGACTGATCGTCCTCAACGCAGAGAACCGTGGCTTCGTCGACGCCTTCATGGCCGCCGAGCGGCAGAGCACCGTGACAGCCGAGCACCGCCGGAGCCTCCTCTCGAAGATCATGCGCATCGCTCGGCGTGCACAGAGCCAGGGTCGGCTCCGTCAGGACTTCGTCATCGACGACTTCGTCCTCGTGTTGCTCGCCGGCCGAGCAGTCACCACCGCGGACGCCGCGGATCGCGTCGCGGTCGCGCAGCGCTTCGCCACACTGACCGTCGACGCGTTCCGTGCCTCGCCCGAGCAGCACTGTCCACCTGCAGCGCCTGGCCAGCAGAGGGCCGGAACGGCCCGCTGACCGATCGGTCAGCGGGCCGACCTGGACCAGGCCGCTCGCGCTCGGAGCGACTTGCTGCCCCGATCCTGTGCATCACCGATCGGTTCAGGCGGTCGCCGAGCGTCGGCATCCCGGCATCGTCAGCCGGTCACTCGTGGTGGACGAGCCCCGAGCAGGCCGCGAGCGTCGACGACCGGTTCTGCCGCACCGTGTAGTAGGACCCGTCCTTCCGGCGGACCTCGGTGATCGTCTGGCACCGCTTCCCGACTGCAGAAACCGAGTTGTCCCCGCTCCCCGTGGCGGTCCGGAACGGCGTCTCGTACAGGACGCCCTTCGTGTTGACGTACATGAGCGCGACGGCCGAGGCGCACTTGTCCGCGCCGTGCGGGGAGTTCTTCAGCTGGACGTAGATCTCCGCGTTCTGGCCCGGATTCCCCTCCTCGACCGTGACGACACTGACCGCCGTGCATTGGTTCGTCCCGATCTCGGCGTTGACGTTGTTCCCCGTGAATGAATCGGCAGACGCCGAGAGCGGTGACGCCAGCGCGAACACCGCCGCGACCACTGCCGTGATGCCGATCTGGACTCCGGTCCGTTGACGCATGAGTTTCCCCCTTCTGTGCTCCGGAATTGGAGCTGATCGAACGTAAGCAGCCCGGCCTCCTTCGGTGCCATTCGAGGCTCCTCAGGCTCGCCCAGAGCCGACAGTGTTCACTCGCTGGACACGATCCGGGGGGCGCGGGCGATGCTCATGGCGGCAACGGGGTTCCTCGTCACTTCGGTTCGTCGCGATGGACAGCCCCTTGGGTGATCCCCTTCCGGACGGTTCTCCGCGCCTTGGAGTCGGAGCATGTTCGGGTGCCCTTCCGCCCTCCGCCGCCGCCCTCACAGACGAGGACCGCGCCCTCGTCGAGGTAGCTCGTCCGACCTTCGATGGCGTCACTCATGCCGGCCCGCATGACGACGGTGTGCACACCATGGGAGCAGCTGTTCGCGCCGCAGACGGTCGGATCTCCACCGGCGTGAACGTCCATCACTTCACGGGCGGACCCTGTGCCGAACTCGTGGCGCTCGGGGCAGCCCGCGCCGGCGGCGTCACCGAACTGACGCACGTGGTCGCCGTGGGCAACCACGGCCGTGGCGTCAGGAGCCGGTGTGGCCGCGACCGCCAGGTCCTCGCGGACTACCCACCCGCACCGCTGCCGAGTCAGAAGGAGAAGTCCTCGCGGTGCACGTTCCGGCGCGGTAGTCCTGCCTGACGAAGCGCTGTCACAGCGACTCGCGAGAGTGCTGGCCCGGCACAGATGTAGACGTCCCGGTGCTGCAGACCGGGCACGAGCCGCATCAGGTTCTCCGGCGTCATGGCGTTCCAGGGCTCCTTCGACGACCCGATCAGGTAGACGAGGTGCGCGCGCCTCGTCTCGGCGATGAGTTCGAGCTCGCGCCGGAAGAGGATGTCCTCCATGGTGGGGGCCCGGTAGAGGAGCGTCAGCGGGCCTCCGGCGTACGCCATCGTCTCGAACAGCGTCCGCATGGGCGTGATCCCGACACCGCCCGCGATGAGCAGGAGACCGTTGCGGGTGCGTCGACGCTGGGTCATCGCTCCGTACGGGCCCTCAGCGAGCACCCGCGTGCCCGGCCGGAGCGACTGGATGATCTGCGTGCCGTCGCCGACCGCCTTGACGGTGAGCCGGAGAGTGCCGTGGGTCGCCGGCGCGGAGAGCGAGAACGGGTGGGCCGTCCGCCACGTGCGCGTCGTCAGGAACCGCCAACGGAAGAACTGGCCGGGTTCAGCGTCGAGGTCCAAGAGGTCGTCGCCACCCACGATGACGTTGACAGTCCCGGGCCCGGCGCGCTCGACCCGCAGGACACGGAGGTGGTGGCGGGATGCCTGCAACAGCGGTGCGATGACCCGGTACCGCAGCAGCAGGGCGAAGCTCATCGTGAAGACGACGCTCCACGCCACCTGGACCAACCGCCTCCCTGCGAGATCGGGGCCGGCGAGTTCATGGGAGAACGACAGCCCGATGGCGACGTAGGTGAGCAGGTGGATCGTGTGCCACGTCTCGTACCGGACGCGTCTCCGGGCGGCGCGGGCCGAGAGGAGCCCGACGACGATGAACAGGACGGTCGCGACGGTCGCGGCCGAGAGGCCCGGCATCGCGAGCACCTGCGTCGACGCCGTCAGCAGCGGGATGCCCTGGGCACCGGCCCAGGCCAGGGTCGCGGCGACCGCGTGGATCAGGATCAGGATCAGCGTGGTGCGGCCGACACGCCCGTGCCAGCGCGCCATCCGGTCAGCGCCGACGCCACGTTCGAGGGCAGGGACGCGCGCCATCAGCAGGATCATGACCGTGACCGCGTAGCCGCCCAGGAGCCCTGCGACGTGCGCCACGAGCGGCAGGTCCACCATCAGCGGTGACGGGGAACCAGCGATGGCGAGGAGCGCCACACCGACCGCGCCGAGACCCACGAGGACCAACGCGGTCGCGGCCGACACCGCGCTGCCCCGAGGCTTCGTGCTGCTCGGCTGGTGGAGGGGATCAGCGACGGTCGCCACGCGTCCGGAAGTCACGGTCGTCCCCTCTCTGATCGCGGTCGAGACGCCCAGCACCACCATCGACACCGTCACCGTCACCGTCACCGTCACCGTCACCTGCGACAGGGTCGGGGACCGCGGGCGCGGCAGCAGCTGCCGGGGCTGGCGGGGCCACGGGTGACACCGCCGGTCCTCCGAGGCCGAGGCTGACACCCACCACGAGTGCAGCGCCGAAGACCACCGCGGACACGCCAGCGGACACCTGCCGCCACCGGCGGGTGCGGGAAGCGTCAGGGGGTGTGACGGGTCGTTGATGCGGGAGGCGAGCGTGCGCACGCCTCTCGAGCAGGGGGTGCGACATGGGCCGGTCACCGTTCTCGTGCGGGGCTTGGGATCACCCAGCCTGACCGCAGAGACCATGCACCACCGATGGGTCACCCATGAACTCATCGGGCACCGGCAGACTCATCCACAGCCGAGAATCGACCACCAGCCGTCAAGAGGTCGCCGCGACCGCCCCCCGCAGCGCGCGGGTCAGCTGTGCGTCGTGTTCGCCCGCATCTCGTCGACGGTCATCTCCGGTGCACCACCGGCCGCCGCCTCCGGGTCCATCCACACGAAGTCCCAGTGGTGGCCGTCGAGGTCGTCGAAGCTCTTCGAGTACATGAACCCGTGGTCCTGCTCGCCAGCCGCAGTCGCGCCGGCGGCGAGGGCCTTCTCGAGGACCGCGTCCACCTCCTCCTTGCTCTCGGCGCTCAGCGCGAGCTGGACTTCCGTCGACGTGGTGGCGTCGATGATCGACTTGCTCGTGAACTCGGCGAAGAACTCCCGAGTGAGCAACATCACGGTGATCGTGTCGCTGATGACCACGCTCACGGCGTTCTCGTCGCTGAAGCCCTCGTTGATCGAGTACCCGAGCGCCTCGAAGAACGTCCGCGATTGGGACGGGTCGCTGACGGCCAAGTTGACGAAGATCATGGTGGGCATGGGGGCCGTCTCCCTTGAGGGTGCCGACAGCCGACCGCCGTCGTACGTGCATGATGACGATGAACGGTCGAGGACGTCAAGCGGCGCAGCACAAGCTCGCTCACATGAGCGCCCGTCACGGGATCGGCTACCGGACGGGGAGCCACTGCACCTCGTGCTGTCGCTTCCTGCGCCGACGTGATCAGGGCCTGTAGTCCTCGAACTCCGAGTACCCCAGCCGGCTGAGCTTCTCTCCGACCTCGTGCCAGTCCCGTCCCTCCACCTCCGCGAAGAACCGGTCGATGAAGGACCGAATCTGATGCGGGTCCCACCTGGCTACGACCACCATGTGACGCTCGTGGAGCGGACCCCACTGGTACAGCTCCCTCGCCAGGGATGCGGGGCTGCGGACGCGCAGTTGGAAGGACTCCTCCCCTGGTTCGCTGACGGGTCCGGCCATGACGGTGATCCAGACGTCGACGTCGTCTGGATCCTCGAGCACAACGTCGTCGAGGGCTTCACCGTCGTTCGTCGAGACAGACCGCACCTGAGCCTTCACGGTGTCATCATCGCGCGCGCCGCAGCAGCTGACTACTCCTGTTCCGGTAGACGATCGTCTACCGGGACTCGGACTTGGATCGCCACTGGGCGACGCTTCGCCACGCAGCCAGCGCTGCCGACGCGAGCATGAGGCCGATGACTGAACCACTCGCCTCCACCGACAACGCCACAAGCGCGAGGACGACGAACACCACGAATGCTGCGAGCGAGACGACGAGTTCAGTCGCTTCTGCCCCGCGACTTCTCTCTCGGTCGGCAGCCATGCCGGGACGCTACACCCGAGCTCGCACCGGGCTGCCCCTTGACGGATCGGCCACCGGACACGGCGGTTGGGGGTTCGAAGTCCCTCGCGCTGGCTGTCGCGGCTTGCAGCTCTGGATATCTCTAGGCGAGCAGCTTGCCCAGCAGCCGCTGGAGTTCCGCCTGCTCGTCCGCATCGAGGCGCACGAGCCACTCGTCGAACTTCGCCGAGAGGATCTCGAGTGCTTTGTCGAGGGTCTGTACACCGTCTGGGGTGACAGCCAGGCGGTGGCGTCGGAGGTCGGCGGGATCGATCTCTCGGCGAACGAATCCCTTCGCTTCAAGGCTCTTGAGGTACACGGTCACGCTCGCCCTGGGCAGGACGAGCCGAACGGCCAGCTCCGCGGGGTACCGGCAGTCGTCGACTTCTCCGAGCACGAAGAACTCCTTCGCCTCCAACCCGAGTGCCTCGATGTCGGGAGCACAGTCGTTCATGACTCGGGTGAGCACCTGGTGGTTGAGCGACCAGATCCGCGCAGCGTTCGACGGGAGCAAGCGGCATCCTTCCCTAAGTGGTACAGTCTCGTACTAGTTCCGTTTGGAACAACCTGCATTCTGTAGTGCCTCGCTTCGGAAGAAGCTTAGTGGCACTCCGCGTTCCTCCTGGAAGGGCCCTCCTCACCGTGTCTTCAACGCTCAACGTGACGTTCTCCAACGACACCTTCGACCTCGCCGGTCAGCTGCACCTGCCCGATGGCTTCACCGAGGACCGCACCTACCCGGCGATCGCCATCGCAACCCCCGGCAGCAGCGTGAAGGAGCAGATCGGCGCGAACTACGGCCGAGGCCTCGCTGACCGCGGCTACGTCGCCCTCGCCTTCGACCCTGGTTTCCAGGGCCAGAGCGGCGGCCACCCGCGCGACCTCGAGAACCCGGCAGCACGAGTCGACGACATCCGCTTCGCCGTCGACTACCTCACCACACTGCGGTACGTCGACAATTCCCAGATCGGAGCTCTCGGGATCTGCGCTGGCGGCGGCTACGCGGTCAGCGCGACCATGACCGACCATCGAATCAGGGCGCTCGGAACGGTCGTGCCGGTCAACGTCGGGCGAGCGTTCCGCCAGGCAGACACTTCCTCGAAGGGTTCCGCGATCGCGATGATCGACGCGGTGGGCGCCAAGCGCACGGCGGCGGCCGCCGGCGAACACGTCGACCGCAACGTGTGGATCCCTGACACCGAAGACCAGGCAGCGAGCTTCGGCATCACCGACGTCGACACGCTCCAGGCGGTGCGGTACTACCGGACCCCGCGCGGGCACAACGAGAACTCCACCAACCGCCGCCACTTCACCAGTGACGCCATGATGCTCGGCTATGACGCCTTCAACCTCGTCGATGAGCTCCTCACGCAACCGCTCCAGGTCATCGTCGGCGGTCGACTCGGGACCACGTTCTCGCACTCCGACGGGCTCGCGCTCTGGGAGAAAGCGCCCAACGCCAAGGACTTCCACGTCGTCGAGGGAGCTGGCCACTACGAGATGTACGACGAGCCGAAGTACGTTGCTGAAGCAGTCGAGACCCTGGACACCTTCTTCCGAGCGCATCTCCTGAGTTGAGACGCTCGACGCTTCTGAGGCGAGGAAGACGGCGACGGGGCCGTTGTCATCCGGGGAGCGGCGCGGCCCAGCGGCGTCGCGCTGACCGAGGCGATCTCCAGGGCAGAACCGACGACGCCACTTGCCCTGGTGCCCTCAGTCCGAGGGGCTGCGTGCGATCGCATCCACACGGACACCGCGCGACCCGAGCTCCTTCGCTGAGATGAGCGTGAAGACCCAGGCACCGCCTTCGTTGCGATGTTCCTCAGCGCGCAGGGGCGGCGGTCACGCCTGCAGCTGGGGGAACGTTCCGCGGGCCCAGACGAGGTTGATGGAGAACGAAGTGACGAGCCAGGTGTCGCCGTGACGCACCAGTCGGCCGCGCCAGATGTTCGACCCCTCGAACGCCGGCGTGTGCGCCTCGTCACAGAAGATCGCAGTGACGTTGCCGCGGACGTCCGCTCGGTCTCCCGCGATGTCGGCCACGACGCCCGAGACGAGGTGCTGCGTGGCGGCGATGGGTTCGTGGACGGCGCGGACTTGCTCGACCACCAGGTCTGCGCCGACCGTGACGCCCATGACGGTCGTCGCTGCCACGTCGCTCGCGTACATGCGGTGGAGATCGTCGAAGCGGTGGTCGTCGATGGCAGCGAAGATGCGGGAGATGATGTCGGACGGAATGGAAGACATGAGACGCCTCTCGTGATGTCGAGCACTCACCGTTGGAACCCCAACGTTGGATCCCCAACGATACATGCAGGAGGGCATGTCGCCTACCGTGGAGACCATGACGGAGCGAGAGATCCCGGAGCGACTGCGTTCGCTTCCGAGCTGGCTGCTCGTCGAGGCCGCGGCGCGCGCATCTCGCATCGTGTCAGAGCTCACCACGAAGGCCGGCGTCCCGAAGGCGGCGTACCCGATCCTTGCCGTGCTCGAGGAGGCTGGTCCACTCAGCCAGGCCGAGGTCGGCCGTCGCGTCCGGATCGACCGCAAGGACCTGTCGGGGTATGCGGCGCGCCTGGAGCACCTCGGCTTGGTCACGCGGCGTCCTGACCCCGCAGACGTGCGACGGAACCTGCTCGAGAAGACCTCTGCGGGAACGGAGCTCCTGGAGCGCCTCGATCTCGCTTTCGCAGCGGCACAGGACCAGCTGCTGGCGCAGTTGTCCCCAGCGGAGCGGGCGACGTTGCAGCGGCTGCTCGACCTCATCGCCACTGAAGTCCACTAGCTGCAGGCCCCTCCGCGCTGGCACGAGCCGAGCACCTCGACAGAAGGGCGATGGCGGCAAGGAGAACGAACGCTGTCACTGTCTGATCAGGGGTCTTCGTGGTGGGCCCTGCCGGGATCGAACCGACGACATCCACGGTGTAAACGTGGCGCTCTACCAGCTGAGCTAAAGGCCCTTCGCCGACATCCTACGGGCCGCCGCCGCTCGCCCCGCCGGAGCGCGGCAACGCCCCGCCGGAGCGCAGCGGCGCCCCTCCCACCACGCACGAGCCGACGACGCCCCCGTATGCTCCGACCATGACCGCCATCCGCACCGGCTGCGACCTCGCCGCCGTGCAGGACGTCCTCGACGGCATCCAGGCGCACGGCGAGCGGTACCTCGCCCGCGTCTTCACCCTCCGCGAACGCGCCGACACGGGCGACGACCCGGAGCGCCTCGCCGCCCGCTTCGCCGGCAAGGAGGCGGTCGTGAAGCTCCTCCGCCCGACCCGCACCGACGCGGTCCCCCTGCACGACGTCGCGATCGTCTCGGACGAGCACGGCGCACCCCGTGTGGAGCTCTCCGGGGCTGCCCAGGAACTCGCCGCGGCGGCCGGGATCACGAGCATCGACGTGTCCCTGTCCCACGAACGGGGGCTGGCGCTGGCCACCGCCGTGGCTCTCGCTGAGCACTGAGCACGGGGCGGGACGACCGTTCCTGTACATCCACACAGCGCACGGTTCGTCGGTGCGGTTTCCCGCACCCGCACGGCGGCTTTCCGGGCCGCTCCCCTCGTTACCGTGGTTGGCATGCACCAGGACACGAACACCGCCGCGATGCCCGTCGCGCTCGCTGACCCGACGGCCGAACAGGCCGTCCGACGCGCGCTCGCCGACCACGGCCGACTGACCGTCGACGCGATGGACGTCGCACCGATCGCCGACCTGTACGCCCTGGGCCTGACGTCGCACGCCACGGTGAACGTGATGCTCGCCATCGAGAACGACCTCGACGCCGAGTTCCCGGACAGTGTCCTGAACCGCGCCACGTTCGCCTCGGTGGAGTCGATCGTCGCCGCGGCGGCACTGGCCACGGCAGCGTGACGGACACCGCAGTGACGGACGTCGCCGAGACGACGGCCCCGGTCCAGGTCCTCGGCACGTCGCCGGACCGCTTCGCCGAGCGCACCGCCGCCGTGGCCGCGGTCGCCGCGCAGTTCGCCGACGAGGTGGACCGCGACGCCCGACCGCCGCGCGAGGCGATCGCCGTGATGCGCGAGTACGGTCTGCTGGCCGCGGCGGTGCCGCTCGAGCACGGCGGCGAAGGCGCCACCGTCACCGAGCTCTCGGTCATCGCGACCGAGCTCGGTCGCGCGTGCGCCGCCACCGGCATGGTGTTCGCGATGCACCAGGGACAGGTCATGGCCCTCTGGCGGCACGGCGGCGACGGTGCCGGCGTGCTCGCGATGATCGAGGCCGTGCGCGACGGTGCCCTCGTGGCGTCGTCGACGACCGAGAAGGGCGTGGGCGGCGACGCCCGCCGGTCGACGTGTGCGATCGAGCCGTCCGAGGACGGCCGCATCCGCCTCCGCAAGGACGCGCCGGTGATCTCCTACGCGACCGAGGCGGACGCCGTCTTCGTCACCGCGCGCCGCGACCTCGACGCCCCCGCGTCCGACCAGCGCCTGCTGATCTGCCGGACCGACGCGATCGTGCTGTCGCAGACCTCCACGTGGGACACGATGGGTCTCCGCGGCACGTGCAGCAACGGGTGGATCCTCGACGCGGAGACCACCGCCGACGCCGTCCTCCGCGACGACTACGCGGCGATCTCGGCGCGCACCGTCCTCCCCGTCTCCCACGTCCTCTGGGCGTCGGTGTGGGTCGGCATCGCGGCCTCCGCCGCCGAGCGCGCCCGCGCCGCCGTCCGCAAGCAGGCGCGCGCCAGCGTCGGGACGACCCCACCAGGGGCACTCCGCCTGGCCGAGCTGCTGGTCGACCTGCAGCTGCTGGCCGACTCGGTCCGGCACGCGGCCGAGCGGTTCGACGCCGTGGCCGACGACCCCGAGACGCTCGAGTCGAGCGCGTCGGCCCTGGCCGCGAACGCCCTGAAGATCGGTGCGTCCGAGCGGGTCACCGACATCGTCACCGCAGCACTGCGGATCGTCGGGATCGCCGGGTACGCCGCGACGGGTCCGATGAGCATCTCCCGACACCTCCGAGACGCCCACGGTGCCGCCGTCATGGTGAGCAACGACCGTCTCCTCCAGAACGACGCCGGACTGGCAATCATGACCGGAGCAATCCTGTGACCATCACCGAACCCACCACCGCACCCACCGCCCTGGACCGGGCTCGCGCAGCGCTGCGCGCGACGCTCCTCGAGGACCGCGTGCTCATCGACCTCGGCTCCCCCGGGCTCTACGGCCGCACGGGCGTCTTCGAGCACGTGTACGCCGCGGTCGACGCCGCCGCCGTCCGCTCGATGGCCGACCTGCAGTCCTCGGTGCTCCGGTTCCCGCCGGTCGAGCCCCTGGCCGCGTTCGAGCGCACCGACTACATCGCGTCGTTCCCCGACCTCGCCGCGTCGATCTCCGCCTTCACCGGTGGCGACCGCGCGCACCGCGAGCTGCTCGCTGCCCGCGAGCGCGGGGAGCGCTGGGAGTCCTTCCTCGAGCCCGCCGACCTGATGCTCGCGCCGGCCGTCTGCCACCCGGTCTACGGGCTGGTCACCGGGACGATCCCCCAGCAGGGACTCTGGTTCGACATCGTCGGCGACTCCTTCCGCCGCGAGCCGTCGCTCGACCCGATGCGCCTGCAGGCCTTCCACATGCACGAGTTCGTGCACATCGGCACGCCGGACTCCGCGAAGGCGCACCGCGACGGCCGGATCCCGGCGATGCGGTCGCTGCTCGAGGGCTTCGGGCTCGAGATCGACGTCGTGCCGGCGAACGACCCCTTCTTCGGTCGCGTCGGCAAGATCCTCGCCCGCAACCAGGTCGAGGCCTCGCTCAAGTACGAGTTCGTCACCCCGGTCTACGGCGACGCCGGCGAGGCCACCGCCATCAGCTCCGCGAACCTGCACGAGGACCACTTCGGCACCTCGTTCTCGATCACGACCGCCGACGGCGAGACCGCCCACAGCGCCTGCCTGGCGTTCGGGCTCGAGCGCATCACCATCGCCCTCTTCGCCGCGCACGGCACCGACCCGGCCTCCTGGCCGGCCGACGTCCGTCGCGCACTCGCACTGTGACGACCCACCACGGGTGGTCGGGGTCCCCGGCCATCCGCGCGTCGGTGCAGTCGCCGCCGTCGGCGCGCGCCGGCGTCGTCATCTGTCCGCCGCTCGGGCAGGAGGGCGTGATCGCGTACCGCACGCTCCGCCTGCTGGCCGACCGCCTGGAGGCTCGTGGCGTCGCCTCGGTGCGCTACGACCCGTCCGGACGTGGTGACTCCACCGCCGACCCCGACCCGGAGGCGCAGGTCCGGTCCGCCGTCCGCGCGGCAGCCCTGCTCCGCGCGACCGGGGTCGAGCAGGTCGCGTTCGTCGGGCTGGCGTCCGCGGCCGTCGTCGCGGCCGCCGCCGCGACCGAGGACGACGCCCTGGTGCTCTGGGACGCCCCGGACTCCGGCCGCGCCTGGCTCCGCCGACAGCGCGCGCTCGCGACCATCACGGTCGGCGGCGAGCGGGTCGTGGACGGCGTCGAGAGCCTGATCGGCATCGACGTCACCCCGGACGAGGCCCAGGCCCTGTCCGCGCTCCGCTTCACCCCGCGCACCGGTCCGACGCTCGCGCTCGTGCGCCCGGGCGGCCGTGCCCCGAAGGCCCTCGGCGAAGTGGCCACGGCCGAGGCAGCCGGCAGCGCCGAGCTGCTCGACGGCACCAGCATCCACGCCCGCATCCCCGGTGAGGCGCTCGACGCGGTCGTCGCGTGGATCGACGCCTGGGCACCGACCACGACCGTCCGCACCACCGCGCCCGCCCTCGAGCCCCTGGTCGACGTGGATCACCGCGTCTCGGAGCGGATCGTGCTGCTCGGCCCCGAACGGCTGTTCGCCGTCGAGAGCGTGTCGTCGCGACAGTCCCCGGACGCCCCCGTGGTCGTGCTGCACAACGGTGCCGCCGAACACCGCGTCGGTGCCTCGGACTACCAGGTGACGCTCGCCCGGCGACTCGCCCGCGACGGGGCCCGGGTCGTGCGTGTGGACCGCCGCGGCACCGGCGAGAGCTCGGTCGTGCGCGCCGACGAACGCGACTACCTGTTCGCGCAGGAGTGGGTCGATGACCAGTCGGCCATCGTCACGGCGCTCGCTGCGCCCGCTGAACAGCTCGTCGTCGTCGGCATGTGTGCCGGCGCCTGGGTCGCCGGACGCGCGCACGAGGAGACACCGCGCCTCGTCGTGGAGATCAGCCCGAACGACTACCGCCGGCGCCCCGCACTCCCCGGTGCCTACAGCGACGCCGTCCGCGCGATCGACGCCCCGTCCCCCGCACGTCAGTGGATCCGAGACCGCTACAACGTGGTCGTCCCGGAGTGGCTCCGCGACCGCATCGCCCGGCGCGACCGGTCCGGCGGCGTGATGGAGCACGTGAAGCCGCTCGTGACGCACGGCACCGACGTCGTCGTCATCGTGGCCGACGGCGACGCGGAGCTCTTCGACCGGCTCGGCGGGCAGCGCGCCCTCCGGCGGTACCCCGTCGGCGGACGCAGCGGCGGCGTGGAGCTCGTGCACGTGGTCGACGGCGACCACTCGCTGTTCTCCCCCGCGATGCGCGCCACCGTGATCGACGAGGTCCGTTCCCGCGTCCGGGAGGCCTTCCCCGTCCACGCCTGAGCCGCCAGGAGTAGGCAGGACCCGTGCGACGAGCGGCAGCAGCGGCGGTGGGGCTGGCCGTCGTGGTGCTCCTCGCCGGGTGCGCCGTTCCCCAGGGGGCGCCGCCGTGGCCCCGGCCGACCGACCTCGCAGCGCGGGCGCAGGACGCCGGGCTGCGCGACGTCTGGGGACAGCGGCTCGCGGAGCACGTCCACACGCACGTGACGATCACCGACGGCGACCAGCCGGTGGTTGTCCCGGGGGACATCGGGCACTCGGCCGCCGACCACTTCGCCGCCGAGGTCCACACCCACGACACGTCCGGCATCGTGCACGTCGAGTCACCCGACCGCCGGACGTTCACCCTCGGGCAGTTCTTCGACGAGTGGGGCGTCTCCCTTGGTCCGGCGCACGTCGGCGGCCTGCACGGGGACCTGACCGTCTGGGTCGACGGGCACCGCTCCTACGGCAACCCGCGCTCGATCCCGCTGCGGGACCTGGAGCAGGTCGACCTCGTGGTCACGACGATCGGCGAGGTGCCCCGACGACCGGCTGCGTTCGACTGGCCGCCGCAGTACCACTGACGTCGCCGGCAGCGCAGGCGTCCGCGGCGAGCAGCGCCTCGGCGACCGCGGCCGGGTGCTCCACGTGCGCGAAGTGCCCGCAGTCCTCGAGCAGCACGGTGCGGACCCGCGGCAGGACACCGACCAGACGCGCCAGGTCGGACACCCGGGCGAACACGTCGTCCCGCCCGGCGATCGCCGTCACCGGGACGGTGATCCCGCGCCAGCGGTCGGTGTCGTAGGCGGCACCGGAGCGGGCGGCCGCCAGGAAGCCCTCGGGTCGGAGCTCCTCGACGAAGGCGTCGAGGACGCTGCGGTCGAGCGACCCGACGTGTGTGAACACCGGCGCGGCGAGCAGCCGGAGCAGCCCGACCCCCGCCAGCGCGCGGAGCAGCGGGACCGCGGCGCCCCGGGTCACGGCGAGGCCGGCGCGGAGCAGGGTGAAGGCCGGCAGCGTGACGAGCCCGAAGAGCGGGTGCCGGGCGGCGTGGGCCGTGGCGAAGGTGGTTCCGGACACGAGGGCGACCGACCGGACGCGCTCCGGCATCGTGACGGCGCAGTGCATCGCCACGAACGCCCCCATCGAGTGCCCGACCACGTCCACGGCGTCGATCCCGAGGGCGTCGAGCACCTCCGCGAGCACGTGCACCGCGTCGTCGGTGGAGAGCGGGACCGCCGGCGCCGGGGAGGAACCCCACCCGGGCAGGTCGACGAGGACCAGGCCGCGGCCGTCGAAGCCGTCTGCGGCGCCCAGCAGCGGCGTCCACGTCGTCCAGGAGCCCGCGACGCCGTGGAGCAGCAGCAGGGGCCGCTCGCCGAGCCGCGCGTGCACGACGACGTCGCCGACGGCGGTCGGCACGACCATCCGGGTCAGCGACCACGGGACCGGGTCGGAGGTCACCGGGAATGGTGCGTAGGCCGTGGACGCGCCCGTCTCGGGTGCGTCAGTCGTGTCGATGGCGTCCACCGTGCCTCCAGTCCGGCGCATCTGCGCCCCCGGAGGATTCGGAGCCGGACCGTCTGCGGTTGCCTAGCCGACCGCGACGGGGGTGGAGCAGGCCGCCAGGCGGTCGAGCGCCGCGCGGTACTCGGTGACGTCGCGGGCGATGCCGGGCTCGGAGATGATCGAGGCGCGGATGCGGCCCTGGACGTCGATGACGAACGTGGCGCGGTTCGCGAAGCCCTTGTGCTCGAGGAACACGCCGTACTCCTTCGACACCGCGCCGTGCGGCCAGAAGTCGGCGAGCAGGTCGAAGTCGTAGCCGTTCTGGTCGGCGAACGACCGGAGCGTGGCCTTCGAGTCGACCGAGATGCCGATGAGCTCGATGCGGTTGTCCTGGAACATCGCGATGTTGTCGCGGAGTTCGCAGAGCTCGCTCGTGCAGGTCGACGAGAACGCGAGGGGGAAGAAGACGAGTGCGACCGGGCGGGAGCCGCGGTGGTCGCTGAGTCGGACGTGCTCTCCGAACTGGTTCGGGAGTTCGAAGTCCGGCGCGAGCGAGCCGACATCCAGTGCCATCAGGCGTGTGCTTCTTCCTCGGGCTGCGGGTGTGCCCGTCGATCCACGCCCGCGCACGGTCTGCGGCAGGCACGATCGGCAATCGTACGCCGACGACACGTGAACGCAAGGACCTGTTCACCCAGGCTGTCTGTCTGCCGTGGGGCCTAAGGTGGACGAGGCCCCCGCCGCCGGTCGCGACCCGATCGATCGGTGGGCCGACCATGTCCCCACCACGAGAACGAACGAGGTCAACGGTGACGGTGAACGACCAGGACCCGCGCAACACCGCAGGAACGGACCAGGACCCGGAGGAGACCGCCGAGTGGCGTGAGTCCCTCGACGGTCTGGTCGCGGCCCAGGGGCACCAGCGGGCTCGCGAGATCATGCAGGGCCTGCTGAAGCGCTCCAACGAGCTGCACCTCGGCGTGCCGATGGTCCCGACGACCGACTACGTGAACACCATCGCTCCAGAAGACGAGCCCGAGTTCCCGGGTGACGAGGAACTCGAGCGCCGGTACCGCCGGTGGATCCGCTGGAACGCGGCCGTCACGGTGCACCGCGCCCAGCGTCCGGGCATCGCGGTCGGCGGGCACATCTCGACCTACGCGTCGAGCGCCGCCATGTACGAGGTCGGCTACAACCACTTCTTCCGCGCGCAGGACCACGCCTCCGGTGGCGACCAGGTCTTCTTCCAGGGCCACGCCTCCCCCGGCATGTACGCCCGCGCCTACCTCGAGGGCCGCCTCGGCGAGGACCAGCTCGACGGCTTCCGGCAGGAGAAGTCCCACGCCGGCGGCGGGCTGTCGTCCTACCCGCACCCGCGCCTCATGCCGCACTTCTGGCAGTTCCCGACCGTGTCGATGGGCATCGGCCCGATCAACGCGATCTACCAGGCGCAGCAGGCCAAGTACCTGACCAACCGCGGGATCAAGGACGCCTCCGACCAGCAGGTCTGGGCGTTCCTCGGCGACGGCGAGATGGACGAGGTCGAGTCCCGCGGCCAGCTGCAGGTCGCTGCCAACGACGGCCTCGACAACCTCAACTTCGTCATCAACTGCAACCTGCAGCGGCTCGACGGACCGGTCCGCGGCAACGGCAAGATCATCCAGGAGCTCGAGGCCTTCTTCCGCGGAGCCGGCTGGAACGTCATCAAGGTCGTCTGGGGCCGCGAGTGGGACGAGCTGCTCGCCCGCGACACCGAGGGCGCGCTGCTCAACCTGATGAACCAGACGCCGGACGGCGACTACCAGACCTACAAGGCCGAGAACGGTGCCTACGTCCGCGAGAACTTCTTCGGGCGCGACCCGAAGGCGCTCGAGCTGGTCAAGGACTACACCGACGACCAGATCTGGAACCTCAAGCGCGGCGGCCACGACTACCGCAAGGTCTACGCGGCGTTCAAGGCCGCGTCGGAGCACAAGGGCCAGCCGACCGTCATCCTCGCGAAGACGGTCAAGGGCTACGGCCTCGGCCCGAGCTTCGAGGGCCGCAACGCGACCCACCAGATGAAGAAGCTCACGCTCGACAACCTCAAGCAGTTCCGCGACGAGATGCGCATCCCGATCTCCGACGCCCAGCTCGAGGAGAACCCCTACACGCCGCCGTACTACCACCCGGGCAACGACGACGAGGCGATCCAGTACATGCACGAGCGCCGCGCCGCGCTCGGTGGGTACGTCCCGGAGCGCCGGACGAAGTACACGTCCATCACCCTGCCGGACGACGCCAAGTACCAGGTCGTCAAGAAGGGCTCCGGCAAGCAGGAGATCGCCACCACCATGGCGTTCGCCCGACTGCTCAAGGACCTGCTCCGCTCCCCGGACTTCGGCAACCGCGTGGTGCCGATCATCCCGGACGAAGCCCGCACCTTCGGCATGGACGCCTACTTCCCGACGGCGAAGATCTACAACCCGAACGGCCAGCACTACACGTCGGTCGATCGCGAGCTGCTCCTGGCCTACAAGGAGAGCCCGCAGGGCCAGATCATCCACGTCGGCATCAACGAAGCCGGCGCCCTGGCTGCCTTCACGGCCGTCGGCACCTCGTACTCGACACAGGGCGAGCCGCTCATCCCGGTCTACGTCTTCTACTCGATGTTCGGGTTCCAGCGCACCGGCGACGCCATCTGGGCCGCCGGTGACCAGATGACCCGCGGGTTCATGATCGGGGCCACCGCCGGCCGCACCACGCTCACCGGTGAGGGCCTGCAGCACGCCGACGGCCACTCGCCGCTCCTCGCCGCGTCGAACCCCGCGGTCGTGTCCTACGACCCGGCCTACGGCTACGAGATCGGGCACATCGTGCAGGCCGGCCTCGACCGGATGTACGGCACGAACGAGGACGGCTCGCCGAAGCACGACGACCCGAACGTCATGTACTACCTGACGGTCTACAACGAGCCGATCGTGCAGCCGGCCGAGCCCGAGGGCGTCGACGTCGAGGGCATCACCAAGGGCATGTACCTGCTCAAGGGCAGCGACCACGACGGCCCGAAGGCGCAGCTCCTGGCGTCCGGTGTCGCCGTGCCGTGGATCCTCGAGGCCCAGCAGCTCCTCGCCGAGGACTGGGGCGTCTCCGCCGACGTCTGGAGCGTCACGAGCTGGGGTGAGCTGTACCGCGACGGTGTCGCGGCGGAGCAGCACGCGTTCCTCAACCCGAACGAGCAGCCCCGCACGCCGTACGTCACGGAGCGCCTGCTCGGCACCGAGGGCCCCGTCGTTGCCGTCAGCGACTTCATGCACCTCGTGCAGGAGCAGATCCGCCCGTTCGTCCCGACGGACTACGCCACGCTCGGCGCCGACGGGTTCGGGTTCTCCGACACCCGCCCGGCCGCCCGCCGCTTCTTCCACATCGACGGCCCCTCGGTCGTCGTGCGGACGCTGCAGCAGCTCGCCCGCCAGGGCAAGGTCGACGCGGCGCTCGTCCAGCAGGCCATCGACAAGTACCGCCTGCACGACGTGACCGCGGGCACCACGGGCAGCGCCGGCGGCGAGAGCTGATCACCCGGTGACGACTGTCCGCACCGATGCCGCGAGCCGGGAGAACGACCGTGAACGGGCGCTCTCCTGGCTCCGGCAGGTGTCGGGCGAGCTCTCCACCGCCACCATCAAGCGGCTCGAGGACACGCTCCCCTGGTACAGCGAGATGCCACCGGGGCGCCGTTCCGCGGTCGGGATGGTGGCGCAGGCCGGCATCACCTCGTTCATCTCCTGGCTCGAAGGCTCCGCGTCCACGCCGTGGATCGCGGCGGCCGACGTGTTCGGGTCCGCGCCCCGCGAGCTCCTGCGCTCGGTGAGCCTGCAGCAGACCCTGCAGCTCATCCGGGTCGTCGTGACCGTGGTCGAGGAACGCGCCAAGGACGACGAGATGCTCCAAGAGGCCATCTTGAAGTACTCGCGGGACATCGCCTTCGCCGCGGCCGACGTCTACGCCCGGGCGGCAGAGGCCCGCGGGCTGTGGGACGCCCGCCTCGAGGCCCTTGTTGTCGACTCGATCCTCTCCGGCGAGTACGACGACGAGCTCCCCTCGCGCATCGCCGCGCTCGGCTGGCACGGGCACGGCGAGGTCGCGGTGCTCGTCGGCACCGCCCCGAAGCAGCTCGAGGTCGATCAGGTCCGCCGGACCGCCCGCCACATGGACGCCGACGTGCTCATCGGTGTGCAGGGCTCCCGGCTCGTGGTCGTCATCGGCCGGGCCACCCCGCGGGACGACGTCCCCGAGGGCGAGGAACCGGTGTCCTTCACCGCCATCGCGCAGTCGCTCGAACCGCTCTTCGGCGAGGGACACCTGGTGCTCGGCAACGAGGTCACCGGGGTCGTCGACGCCTCCACGTCCGCCAAGGCCGCCCTCGCCGGGTTCGCCGTGGCCCGTGCGTGGCGTGGTGCACCCCGTCCGGCCCTCGCCGACGACCTGCTCCCCGAACGGGCACTCGCCGGGGACCCGCTCGCCCGGTCGGCCCTCGTACAGCGCATCTACGTGCCGCTGAAGGACCAGTCCACCGAACTGCTGCAGACCCTCTGGTGCTACCTCGACACCGGGCGCTCGCTCGAGGCCACCGCGCGCGAGCTCTTCGTGCACCCGAACACCGTGCGCTACCGCCTGCGCCGCGTGGCGGACATCATCGGGTGGGACGCCACCCACGCCCGCGACGCCCTCATCGTGCAGTCGGCGCTCATCCTCGGGGCGATGTCCGAGTCGACCGCCGGTCGTCGCCGCGTCGGCCGACGGTAGGGGTCCCACAATGTCTCGACCCGATTCGTGTCGGGAGTCCACACGGGCGCGGCTCTCCCCGAGGGCAAGGATTGTCCGGTGATCGTCGTCGTCGCGCCCGGACAGGGCTCCCAGACCCCCGGATTCCTCGCGCCCTGGCTCGAGGACGCCGCCGTCCGTGACCGCATCGGGAAGTGGTCAGATGCCATCGGCGTCGACCTCGCGAAGCACGGCACCGAGTCCGACGCGGAGACCATCAAGGACACCGCGCTCGCACAGCCGCTCATCGTCGCCGCCGGGCTCATCACCGCCGACGCCCTGCTGGCCGACGGTCGTCGCGCCCACGTCGGCGGCGTCGCGGGTCACTCGGTCGGCGAGTTCACCGCCGCCGCGGTCGCCGGCATCCTGCAGCCCACCGACGCCGTCGCCCTCGTCGCCGAGCGCGGCCGGGCCATGGCGGACGCCGCGGCCCTCGAACCCACCTCGATGGCTGCCGTCCTCGGTGGCGACCCCGACGAGGTCGCCCAGGCGCTCGAGACCCACGGCCTCGTGCCGGCGAACCACAACGGCGGGGGCCAGACCGTCGTCGCCGGCAGTGCGGACGCCGTCGCCGCACTCGTCGCCGCTCCCCCGACCAAGGCCCGTGTGATCCCCCTCGCCGTCGCCGGTGCGTTCCACACGCGGTACATGGCCCCAGCGGTCGAGCGTGTCGCTCCCGTCGCCGCCGCCGCTGCCGTCGCGGACCCCACGCTGCCGATCTGGACCAACGCCGACGGCTCCCGCGTCGACGACGGCCGTCGGTTCGTCGACCTCATGGTCCAGCAGATCGCCAGCCCCGTGCACTGGGACGCCGTCATGACGTCCTTCCAGCAGGCCGGCGTCACCGGGATCATCGAACTCGCACCCGCCGGTGCCCTCGTGGGGCTCGCCAAGCGCGGCCTCCGCGGCACCCCGACCGTGGCGGTCAAGTCCCCCGAGGACCTGCCCGCCGCGATCGAGCTCCTCACGACCGAAGAGGTACCCGCATGACCCTCACCCCCGACTCCACCCAGCCCGACGCCACCGCCCGGCCCGACGCTGCCGATCGCCCCGTGCTCGCGCAGCGCCGTGGGCACGAGTTCAGCCGCATCATGGCGTTCGGCGCCGCCCGCGGTGAGCTCACCGTGCCGAACGACGACCTCATCGGCCCGATCGACTCGTCCGACGAGTGGATCCGCCAGCGCACCGGCATCGTCACGCGCATGCGCGCCGGAGCTGACGTCGAGGCCGTCGACCTCGCCGAGGCCGCCTCGCTCGAGGCCATCGCCAAGGCCGGTCTCACCCCGGACCAGATCGGCGTCGTGCTGGTCAGCACCGTCACGAACACCGTCGCCACCCCGTCGATGGCCGCGCTGCTCGCCGAGCGCATCGGTGCCACGCCGGCCGCCGCGTACGACATCAGCGCCGCGTGCGCCGGGTACGCCTACGGCATCGCCCAGGCCGACTCGTTCGTGAAGTCCGGCATCGCCGACCACGTGCTGGTCGTCGGCGCCGAGAAGCTCAGCGACATCGTCGACCCCACCGACCGCTCGATCTCGTTCCTCCTCGGTGACGGTGCCGGCGCAGCGGTCGTCGGCCCGAGCGACTTCCCCGGCATCGCGCCCACCATCTGGGGCTCCGACGGCTCCAAGTGGGACGCGATCGGCATGACCGCCACGTTCAACGAGTGGCAGGCCGGGGCCGCGCGGCCGACGATCCGGCAGGCCGGCCAGACCGTCTTCCGCTGGGCTGTCTGGGAGATGGTCAAGGTCGCTCGTGAAGCGCTCGAGACCGCCGGCGTCCGCCCGGACCAGCTCGCCGCCTTCGTCCCCCACCAGGCCAACATCCGCATCATCGACGAGTTCGCCAAGCAGCTCGGCATCCCGGACTCGGTGATGATCGGTCGCGACATCACGACCACCGGCAACACCTCAGCGGCGAGCATCCCGCTCGCCACCCACCGCCTGCTCGAGGAGCACCCGGACCTGTCGGGCGGCCTCGCCCTGCAGATCGGGTTCGGCGCCGGCCTCGTCTTCGGGGCGCAGGTCGTCGTCCTCCCGTAGGACATCCGCTTTCGCACAGTCCCGCACGGCTGCGGGCGCGGGACCACCCCGTGCCCTAGGCTGATCAACGGTCAAACGACACCCCCCTCAAGGAGACACCATCATGGCCCTGTCCAACGAAGAAGTCCTCGCCGGCCTGGCCGAGCTGATCAACGACGAGACCGGCATCGCCACCGACACGGTGCAGTCGGACAAGTCCTTCACTGACGACCTCGACATCGACTCCATCTCGATGATGACCATCGTCGTGAACGCCGAAGAGAAGTTCGACGTGAAGATCCCGGACGAAGAGGTCAAGAACCTCAAGACCGTCGGTGACGCCGTCGACTTCATCGTCAAGGCCCAGGCCTGACACGAACTTCCCTGAACGCCGTGGTCCGGCTCGACCTCCCGGTCCCCGGCCACGGCGTTCTCCATGTCCACCACTGAAGAGACAAGTCGTTCCATGACCAACAAGACCGTCGTCGTCACCGGGATCGGTGCGATCACCCCTCTCGCTGCGACTGCCACGGAGACCTGGGACGCCCTGCTCGCGGGCAAGTCCGGCATCACCAGGATCGAAGACCCGCGCTTCGCCGCGCTCGAGCTCCCCGTCGAGTTCGCCGGCCAGGCACGCCACTGGATCACCGACCAGCTCACGCGCCCCGAGACCAAGCGCTTCGACCCGTCGTCGCAGCTCTCGCTCATCGCCGCGCGTGAAGCCTGGGCCGACGCCGGCATCGACGCCGAGACCGTCGTCCCCGAACGCCTCATCGTGGACTGGGCGACCGGCATCGGCGGCGTCAACACGCTGCTCGACGCCTGGGACACCCTCCGTGAGAAGGGCCCGCGCCGCGTCCTCCCGATGACGGTGCCGATGCTCATGGCCAACGGCCCCGCCGCCGCCATCGAGATGGAGTTCGGCGCCCGTGGTGGCGCGCGCACCTACCTCTCGGCGTGCGCGTCCTCCACTGAGTCCCTCGCCGAGGCCTACCGCCACGTCGCGACCGGTGAGGCCGACATCGTCATCGCCGGTGGCGCCGAGGCCGCGCTGCACCCGATGCCGCTCGCCTCGTTCGCCGCGATGCAGGCCCTGTCCCGCCGCAACGACTCCCCCGAGACCGCGTCGCGTCCGTACGACGTCACGCGCGACGGCTTCGTGCTCGCGGACGGCGCTGCGGCGCTCATCCTCGAGACCAAGGAGCACGCCGAGGCCCGCGGTGCGAAGATCTACGCCGAGGTCGCCGGTGCCGGCATCACCTCGGACGCCTTCCACATCACCGCTCCGGACCCCGAGGGCAGCGCTGCCGCCCGTGCCGTCCTGATGGCGCTCGAACACGCCGGTGCATCGCGCGAGGACGTCGTCCACGTCAACGCCCACGCCACGTCGACGCCCGTCGGGGACATCGCCGAGTACCACGCCATGCGCCGGGTCTTCGGCGACCACCTCGACTCGGTCATCGTCTCGGCGACCAAGGCGTCGACGGGGCACCTCCTCGGTGGCGCTGGTGCGATCGAGGCCGTCTTCACCGCCCTCGCGCTCCACAACCGGGTCGCACCGCCGACGATCAACCTCACCGAGCAGGACCCGGAGATCGTGATGGACGTCGCGACCTCGCCGCGCGAGCTCCCCGCGGGCGACCTGCTGGCCGTCAGCAACTCGTTCGGCTTCGGCGGCCACAACGCCGTCGTCGCGTTCCGCTCCGTCTGACCAACGCCACGAACGGCCGCAGCCCGCGCGGGCTGCGGCCGTTCTGCTGTCCCGCCGGGAGGCTCGCCCCACCCCGGCGTCTGGCTCGCCTCCCCGAGACACCCCCGTCTGCACGAGACACCCCTGTCTGGCAGATCTCGAGCGCTGCGAGACAGGCTCGTCTGCGCGAGACACCCCTGTCTGGCGAACTCTCGAGCGCTGCGAAACACACGCCCGTCTGCGCGAGACACCCCTGTCTGCGTGAAACACCCCCGGACGCACGAGACGCCGCCGTTTTCGGCGGCGTCTCGCGGGTTCGGGGGCGTCTCGGCGTGACGGGGGTGTCTCGGCGTCGTCGGGAGGAGGACTCCTCGGCGAGACGGGGGCGTCTCGGCGAGACGGGGGCGTCTCGGCCTGACGGGGGCGTCTCGGCCTGACGGGGGCGTCTCGGCCTGACGGGGGTGTCTCGGCGTGACGGGGGTGTCAGCCGACGCGGTGGAGCCAGACGACGGGGTTGCCCTCGGCAGCGTGGCGGAACGGCTCGAGCTCGTCGTCCCAGGCCTGCCCGAGCGCCAGACGCAGTTCACGGTGGAGCTCGAGGGCGTTGCTGCCGGCGACCTCCATCGCGTAGCGGACGCGGTCCTCGGGGATCACCATGTTGCCGGTGACGTCGGTCTGCGCGTAGAACACACCGAGGTCGGGCGTGTGCATCCAGCGGCCGCCGTCAGAAGCAGCGGTGGGTTCCTCGGTGACCTCGTACCGGAGGTGCTCCCACCCACGCAGGGCCGAAGCGATCGCAGCACCCGTGCCGACCGCGCCCGTCCACGTGTACTCGGTGCGTCGCGAGCCGTCCTGCGCAGGCTGGTCCAACCAGGAGAAGTTCACGGCGCGACTCATCGCGCGACCTGCTGCCCATTCAACATGGGGGCAGAGCGCGCGCGGGGAGGAGTGCACGTAGA
Source organism: Curtobacterium sp. GC_Cur_3 (assembly GCF_026544205.1). Lineage (GTDB taxonomy): Bacteria > Actinomycetota > Actinomycetes > Actinomycetales > Microbacteriaceae > Curtobacterium. The sequence goes on along the minus strand of NZ_JALNUI010000021.1, from coordinate 2,018 downwards.
GCACTCCCGACGCAGTCCCGGTCATGGTTCCTCCGATCATCAGGTGCGACTTCCCCATCGACCTGTGCTGGAGGGACCCGGTGCAGAGCACCACGGAACCATCGATATGCGATTGTGATGTCCTCGCGGACACGCCCATTATGCAGGCCTGCGCCTGTGTACGGCAAGGACGCCGGGCGGATCAGTGGAAGACGGCCCCGTCGACGTCGAGCGGGTGCCGTTCCCCGGCGTCGAGCGCGACCGCCAGGCGGTTCTCGGGCGGCGGGATCGGGCACGCGTACTGGTAGGAGAACGCACACGGCGGCAGGACCAGGTCGTTCCAGTCGAGCGTGACCTCGGCAGGGCCGCCCGGGTCGGCGATGAACAGGAACCGGCCCATCGAGTACGAGCTGCCCGGGTCGTCCTCGGGCAGCGCACTGGTGGCGTCCTGCACGATGAGCTGCAGGCGTGCCGATCCGCCGAACGGTGCCGACCGGACCGCCAGGAGCCGGGCATCCACGCCGCGGATCGTGGTGTCGATCGTGCCGGCGACCACGAGCGGTTCGCCGGCGGCGTCGAGGACGCTCCCCCGAGCCTCCTGGCAGTCGACCGGGGTGTACGTGCCGGACGTGACCAGGTCCGACGACGGGAACCGGTCGATCCGCGCGAAGCGGCCGACGGCGTCGGCGGACGGGTCCCAGACGCGGAGGGTGTGGCCGCCCCGGACGGCGGCGACCGTGCCGGCCATGCCGTCGGGGAAGGCGACCGTGGATGCGACCACGGCGTCGTCGCCGGCCACCAGGACCGTGCCGTCGACCGGGAGGCCGTCCACGGTGATCCCGTCGGCCTCGGTCGCCGTCACCTGCAGCCCGCCGACGGCCGGTGCCCAGGTCCCGGGGACGGGCCAGACCTGCTGGGGCTGGTCGACGTGCTGCGCGTTCACGAGCGCGAGGGGGCCGCGGGCGCTGCGGGCCCAGCGGTCGCGGGCGTCGGAGTCCGTCATGCCTGTTCCTGCCGGGGGTAGATGACCTTCTGCACGATGATGATCACCGACGCGGCGACCGGCACCGCGACGAGGGCGCCGAGCACCCCGCCGATGGTGGCTCCGGCGACGGCGGCGATGACCACGAGTGCACCGGGGACCTGGACCGCCCGCGACATGATTCGCGGGGAGATGATGTACGACTCGACCTGCATGTACACGAGGTAGTAGATCGCGGCGGTCAGGGCGGTCGCGGGCGAGGCGAAGAAGCACAGCAGCGAGATCACGACGGCGGCGCTGATCGTGCCGACGAGCGGGATCAGCGAGCCGAGGAAGGCGAACGTCGCCAGCAGCACGGGCAGGGGCGCACCGATGATGATCAGCAGCGCGAGGCTCAGCACGCCGTTGATGCCGGCCTGGGTGATCTGCCCGACGACGTACCGGCCGACGGAGGAGGTCACTTCCTCGCTGACCGCGATGTAGTTCTCGCGGCGCGACGCCGGGACGAAGCGGTACATCATCCGCTTCATCCCCCGCATCGACGCGAGGAAGTAGAGCATCAGGATGAGCACGATGAGGGCGCCGGTGATGCCCGAGAGGATCCCGCTGCCGACGGCGAGGATGCCGCCGCCGAGGCTCAGCAGGTTGCCCGGGTCCTCCGCGAACTTCTGCACGGACTGCAGCGCGTGGTTGACGTCGAACGACCCGTTGAGCTGCTTCGACAGGTCCTGCACCCACGGCTGCCCGGACAGGTCCTCGACGATCTGTGGGAAGTTCTGCACCAGGTTCGTGGCCTGGGTGATGAGGATCGGGACCACCGCGAAGACCACGCCCGCGAACGCCGCCAGCACGGTGACGACGACCGCGAGGATCGCGAGCCAGCGCGGGACGTACCGCTCCATGAACGTGACGAGGGGGTCGAGGCCGAGCGCGATGAACAGGGCCACGCCGATGTAAACGAGGACCGTCGAGAGCTGCCCGATGAGGGACCCGGCCAGGAGCGCCACGAGGACGCCGATCCCGCCCATGAAGCCGATGCGGAAGGCGTTGACGCGGA
>NZ_JALNUI010000020.1 GCF_026544205.1 Curtobacterium sp. GC_Cur_3 | reverse complement strand
CCCTCACCGAACCCGGCGGAACGAGCAGCCCTACGCAGCCACCGGTGCCCGCTGCCCGATCGTCTCGCCAGCCACGGCCGCCTGGTCGGCAGCAGCAGCCGCAGCACCATCACCGTCCGCGGCCGGCGCCCGACGCACCCACTTCTTCAGCGCGACCAGCACGAGCGCCGACACGACGGTGCCGACCAGGATCGCGACGATGAACATCCAGATGCCCCCGATCGCGAAGAACACGAAGATCCCACCGTGCGGCGCCCGCGAGGTGACCCCGGCAGCCATCGAGATCGCACCCGTGACCGCGGCACCGACCATCGACGCCGGGATGACCCGCAGCGGGTCGGCGGCGGCGAACGGGATCGCACCCTCGGAGATGAACGACGCACCGAGCAGCCACGCGGCCTTGCCGTTCTCCCGCTCGGGCTTCGTGAACCCGCGGCGGTAGAGCACGGTCGACGCGAGCGCCAGGGCCAGCGGCGGGACCATGCCCGCGGCCATGACCGCGGCCATGATCTCGAACGGCACGACGTTCGTCGCGGTACCGGCGCCGAGCCCGGCGACGGCGAACGCGTAGGCCACCTTGTTCACCGGACCGCCGAGGTCGAACGCCATCATCAGCCCGAGGATGATCCCGAGCAGCACCGCCGAAGCGCCGGACAGCGAGTTGAGGAACTCGGTCAGCTGGGTCATCAGCCACGCGATGGGCCCACCGAGCACGAGCAGCATCAGGCCGGAAGCGATGACCGACGCGAACAGCGGGATGATCACGACCGGCATCAGGCCGCGCAGCCAGCGCCAGGTCGGGATGCGCCCGATCCAGTAGGCGGCGGCACCGGCGATGAGACCACCGACCAGCCCGCCGAGGAACCCGGCGTTCATGAAGACGGCGATCGACCCGGCGACGAAGCCCGGCGCGATGCCGGGCCGGTCGGCGATGGCGTACGCGATGTACCCGGCGAGCGCAGCGACCAGGAACCCGAGCGACACGGAGCCGATCTCGAACGCGGCGGCGCCGAGGTAGTACCCGAGCCCCTGCGGGGGCAGGTTCACGAGCGTGAAGTTGGTCAGCGTGAACACGGCGTTGTTCTGGCCCGAGTTGCCGTGGGTCAGCGCGATCCCGTACCCGGCGAGCAGGAACCCGAGCGCGATGAGCAGCCCACCGCCCGCGACGAAGGGGATCATGTACGAGACGCCGGTGAGCAGCCAGCGCTTGAGCGACTGCCCGAAGTGCTCGTTGGACGCGGTGCTCGTGCCGGTCTCGGCCGCGGAGCCGGAGACCCGGGCGGCGTTGGGGTCGTCGGCGGCACGGAGTGCCTCGGCGATCATCGCGTCGGGCTCGTCCACGCCGCGCTTGACCGGCCCGGAGACCAGCGGCTTGCCGGCGAACCGGGAGCGGTCGCGCACGTCGACGTCGACGGCGAAGACCACGGCGTCGGCGCGGGCGATGAGCGCCGGGTCGAGCGGCTCGACCTGCGACGACCCCTGCGTCTCGACGTGCATCTCGGCTCCGGCACGCTGTGCCGCGGCGACGAGCGCATCGGCGGCCATGTAGGTGTGCGCGATGCCGGTCGGGCAGGCCGTCACGCCCACGATGACCTTCCGGCCGGCGGCTGGTGCCGTGGTCGGTGCGGCCGGACTGGAGGCTCGGGGTGCGCCCGTCACGCCGGCGTCGGCGACCTCACCGGTCACCTCGCGGTCGACCAGGTCGACGATCTCCTGCTGGGTGGTCGCGGCGCGGAGAGCGGCGGTGAAGTCCTCGCGGATGAGGGCACGGGCGAGGGTCGAGAGGACCGTGAGGTGGTCCTTGTCGGCGCCCTCGGGCACGGCGATCATGAAGACCAGGTCGGCGTCGCCGTCGGGCGCGCCGAACGGCACGGTCCTGGCCAGGCGGGACATCGCGAGCGTCGGCTCGGTGACCGATGCCGAACGGGCGTGCGGGATGGCGATGCCCCCGGGGACGCCGGTGCCGACCGATGCCTCGCGCTTGATGGCGTCGGCCGCGAGGGACTCGCCCGAGGCGGCGCGGCCACTGGCGGCGACGCGGTCGGCGAGGACGCGGATGACGTCGGCCGATGTGGCTCCGAGGTCCTCGTCGAGGCCGACGAGGGGGACGCTGATGAGTCCCGGACTCGTGGTTCGCTCAGCGGTCATGGTGTGCTCCTTTGCAGTGACGCGAGTGGCGTTGCGGTGGGGGTGTCGTTCGTGTCGGTGGGGGTTCGCCGGACGACGACGATCGCGTCCGGGTCGGTGTGGTCGAGTGCCGGGACGTCGCTCCCGGGCAGGGCGGCCGCAGCGGCTCCGGTGGCGACGGCCTGCGCCAGACGCCGTTCGGGCGGTTCCCCGGCGACCTCGGCGAGGAGGTACCCCGCGAGGGCGGAGTCCCCGGCGCCGACGGTCGAACGGGCGACGATGCGGGGAGCCGCTGCGATGAAGACGCCCTCGGGTCCGACCAGGACCGCGCCCGCGCTGCCGAGCGTCAGCAGCACGGTCTCGACCCCGCGTGCCCGGAGCCGTTCGGCCGCAGCCACCGCCAGGTCGTGGTCGCGCTCGTACGCGTCCGGGTCCCCACCGACGGCCTCGGCGAGCTCCTCGGCGTTCGGCTTGAGCAGGTCGAGCCGCTCCCCGGACTGCAGGAGCGCGGTGAACGGGACGCCGGACGAGTCGACCGCGATCCGGACCGCGTCGCCGTGTCGGGCGCGGACGGCGCGGACCAGGACGGCGAGGGCGTCGTCGGGCAGCCCCGGCGGCAGCGACCCGGCGATGACGACCCAGCGGGCGCGGGGGCCGGTCGGGGTGGCGTCGGCCGTGTCCGCGACGAGGGCGGCCAGGTCGTCGAGGCGTCCGGCGAGCGAGGGGCCGGGCTCGTTGAGCTTCGTCGTCGTGCCGGTCGGCTCCGTCACGGTGACGTTGGAGCGGAGCGGCGCGCCGATCGGCAGCGCTGCCGTCGGGATGCCGCGGGTGGCGAGGCCGAGCAGGACGGGGTCGAGGTCGTCCCCGGGCAGCACGGCCACGGTGTCCCCGCCGCTGGCGACGACGACCCGCGAGACGTTGACGCCCTTGCCGCCGGGCTCGGCCGTCGACCGCGTCGCGCGCTGCACGGCCCCGCGCTGCAGTTCGCCGGCGAGCTCGATGGTGCGATCGAGGGAGGGGTTCGGCGTGACGGTGACGATGCGCGTGCTCATGCGACGACGACCTCGACGTCGGACTCGGCGAGCGCCTCGGCCAGGTCTGCCGGTGGCTGCTCGTCCGTGACGAGCGTGTCGATCTCGTCGAGACGGGCGAACCGCATCAACGCCTCGACGCCGTGCTTCGCCGCGTCCGCGAGCACGACGCTGCGACGGGCGGCGAGCACGTAGGCGCCCTTCACCGCCGCCTCGTACTCGTCGGGGGTGCTGAGACCGAACCCGGCGGACAGGCCGTTCGTGCCGACGAAGGCGATGTCCGGGCGGAGCGCACCGATCTGCTGCACGGTGGCGGTGCCGACCGCGGCGCTCGTGACCCCGCGGACACGGCCACCGAGCAGGTGCAGCTCGACGTTCGCGGAGTGCTGCAGGGTGGCGGCGATGGGGACCGAGTTGGTCACGACGGTGATGGTGGCGCCGGCCTCAGCGGGCTCCCACCGCGCCAGCTCCGACGCGACCGCGGCGCAGGTCGTCCCCGCATCGAGGGCGATCGAGCCGGTGAACGTCGGCGGGACCAGGCGCATCGCGGCCCGGGCGATCGCGGACTTCGCGGAGCCGTGCTGGCCCTCGCGCTCGGCGACGCTGAGCTCGACGACGCTCGAACGCCCGACGGGGACCGCTCCCCCGTGCACGCGGCGGAGGACCCCGGCGGTCTCGAGCAGGTCGAGGTCGCGGCGGACCGTCTCGGTGGTGACGTCGAAGTGCTCGGCGAGGTCGGCGACGGAGACCCGGCCGGCGTCCTGCAGGGCGGCGGCGATGGCGTCGTGGCGCTCCGTTGCGTACATGCCCGAACTCCTTCGTTCCCGTTGGTTTCGAGCACCATACGCGTACAACCAACACAAACGCAACCATTCGCGCCGAACCCCACACACCGGAAGACGCCCGCCTGCGGACGCCCGACCCCCGGACGTCGCTGAGATCGCACTTCGTGTCGGCTCGGACGAGCGGGACCCGACACGAAGTGCGATCTCAGCGGCGGGCGGCGGGCGCACCACCGGACGGGAGGCACGGTGCCAGCTGGCACCGTGCCTCCCGTCCGGCGCTACCCCTTCACGGCACCGGCCGTCATCCCCGTGACCAGGCGGCGCTGCACGATGAGGAAGAAGACGACCACGGGCAGCGAGAACAGCACGCTCGCGGCCATCAGCCCGCCGAAGTCCGTGCCCTTGTTCGTCGAGAAGCCCGCCAGCCAGACCGGCAGCGTGTACATCGCCTGGTCCTTGAGCATCACGTACGCCGTCAGGTAGTCGTTCCACGCCGCGATGAACGCGAAGACGCTCGTGGCGATGACCCCCGGCATGACGAGCGGCAGCAGCACGCTCCACATGATGCGGAAGGTCCCGGCACCGTCGGTCTTCGCCGCCTCCTCGATCTCGACCGGGACCGCGACGAAGAAGCCGCGCATCACCCAGATCGAGAACGGCAGCACGCTCGCGACGTACGCCAGGATCAACCCGAGGTAGCTGTTGAGCAGCCCGAGCGACTGGAACGACAGGAACAGCGGGATGAGCAGGGCGCCGGACGGGATCATCTGCACGAACAGGATCCCGACGAGGATCGCCCGACGCCCGCGGAACCGGAAGCGCGAGAGCGCCGCCGACGCCAGGAACCCGACGACGATCGACAGCAGCACGGCCGCCACCACGACGATCGCGGAGTTGCGGAGGTAGCCGAGGAAGTGCTCCTGCGTCAGCGCGCGGGTGAAGTTCTCGATCGTCGGGTGCAGCGGGAACCAGATCGGGGTCATCGTGGTGACCTCGTCCGCCGGCTTGAACGCGGTGTTCACCATCCAGTAGATCGGGAACACCCACACCAGGCAGAACAGCACCGCGAGGGTGTTCGCGAGCACCCGCGGGCGCTGCTTCCGCCGCCGGACGACGGGCCGCGCCGCGGAACCGACTGCTGGACGCACTTCGGTGTCGGTCACAGGTCCTCCTCCCCGCTCCGGACGAGCCGACGGATGTAGTAGCTGGACAAGACGCCGAGGATGACGGTCGAGATGACCGCGATCGCCGCGCCCTGCCCGTAGGCGTTGGAGACGAACGACTTCACGAAGGTCCAGATGCCGAGCGTCAGGGTGGCGTCCTCGGGACCGCCGCGGGTGAGCAACCAGATCTGGTTGAACACGTTGAAGTCCCAGATCACCGACAGGATCGTCACCAGGAGCAGGGTCGGCGCGAGCGCGGGCAGCGTGATCGCCCGGTACATCGCCCACGTGGTGGCGCCGTCGAGCGAGCCCGCCTCGTAGTACTCCGGCGCGATCTGCGACTGGGCGGCGTACAGCGTCAGCGCGACGAACGGCACGGCCTGCCAGATCACCAGCGTCAGCACGATCGTGTACGCCTGCGCCGGGTGCGACGCCCAGTTGTCCTGCGTGTGGTCCCCGAACACCCGCATCTGCGTGACGACCCAGTTGAGCACGCCGTAGAACGGCTGGAACAGCCACTGCCAGACCAGGCTCGACGCCACGTTCGGCATCGCCCAGGCCAGCACGAGCACCACGCTCACGACGGTGCGCATCACGACGCCGAGCCGCGTGAGCAGCTGCGACACCGCCATCCCGATCAGCAGCGTGCCGACCACCATCGCCGCGGTGACGATGACCGTGCGCAGGATGACCGGCCAGAAGCTCGCGTCGGTGAGCACGTTCGTGTAGTTCGTGACCCCGGCGAAGCCCGCCTGCCCGGTGAAGATCGCGCGCAGGCCGTACTCCTGGAAGGAGATGACGACGAGCCGGACCAGCGGGTAGACGACGAGCGCGAGCAGGATCACGGCGGCCGGGGCCAGGAGCACCAGCGGCGCGCGCGACGCCGTGACCGGACGACGCCGGCCCGACCCCGGACGACCGAGCCGCCCCGTGCGACCCGGGCGACCCGGACGACCGGAGCGCCCGGCGCCAGGACCGGCAGCGAGACCGGCACCACCGGCGTCAGCGCCGGCGACCGGCCCGGCAGCTGCCGGACCGGTCGCCGTGTCAGCGGTCGAGGTCATCGACTACAGACTCGCGTTGAGCGCCGAGGTGAGGTGCTCGGAGAAGTCCTTCGCCGACTCCTCCGCCGTCTTCCGGCCGGTCGCCACGTCGGCGAACATCGACTGGAAGCTCGCGTCGCCCTCGATCGTCGACCAGCCCGGGGTCGCCGGGGTCGGACGGCTCGTCGAGGCGGCCTCGAAGTACGGCTTGTGCAGCGCGTCGACGTCACCGGCGACCGCCGAGAGCAGTTGCGTGGAGTTCGGCTCCCAGCCGTCCACCCCGAAGACCTGGTCCTGCTGGAACTTCTTCGAGGTCAGGATCTTCATGTAGTACAGCGCCAGGTCCTGGTTCGCCGACTTCGCCGGGATGCCGAGGTCCGAGCCGCCGAGGAACACCGGCGTGTTCTTGCCCGCCGTCGTCGACGGCAACGCGAAGGTGCCGATCTGGTCCTTGAGCTCGGGCTTGGCGGTCGTGATCGAGCCGATCTCCCACGCCGAACCGAGGATCGCCGAGGCGTTCCCCTGTGCGAACACGTCGCTCTCGGCCGGCTTGTCCGTGTTGATGTCCTGCGTCGACGTCGCCGAGTACGCGTTCTGGAAGTCCTTCCAGGCGGTGAGGCCCTTGACGGCCTTGGCGGAGTCGAGCGTCCCCGTCCACTTCCCGCCCTTCTCCGTCGCGATCTGCCCGCCGGCGTCCCACACCCACTGCAGCCCGCCGTACCAGTACTGCCCGGGCATGTAGAACGCGGAGAAGTCGGCCGCCGGGTTCGCCGCCTTGACCTTGTCGAGGTCGGCCGTGAGCTCGGAGTACGACGTCGGTGCGCTGGTGACACCCGCGTCCGACCAGGTCTTCTTGTTGTAGATGACCGCCCGGTTGCCGGCGAAGAGTGGCGCCCCGTACAGCTTGCCGTCGACCGTGGCGGGGCCCTCGAGCCCGGAGAGCCAGGTCTGACCGTCCGCGAGTTCCTTCTTGTACGGCGTCAGGTCCATCAGCCCACCGGTCGCCGCGTAGACCGGCACGTCGGTGTTGCCCAGGTCGACGATGTCCGGCGCGTCCTTCTGGGCGAGCGCGGTGGTGAGCTTCGTCGTGATGCCGTCCCACTGCTGCAGCTGGAGCTTCACCTTCGCGCCGGTGGCCTTGGTGAACTGCTGCTCGGCGACGGACAGGATCTTCGGACTGAGGTCACCGTTCATGATCCAGACGTTGATGGTCTTGCCCTTGCCATCGGGTGTCCCGATGGACTTCGTGCCGCTGTCGGAAGCGCCGTTGCTCCCTGCGGAGCACCCGGTGAGGGCGAGCGCGGCCGCCAGGCCGAGCGCACCGAGTGCGGTGAATCGCGTGCGTGTCACGTTGACTCCCTAGGTCCGGCCTTTATGAAAGGTCGTTGCGTATTCCGCAATAGAAGACCCTGGGACGCCCCGTGTCAACCGTTGGATCGGTCCCTGTGGACACCCGTGATCCGCGTGTTTCCGGGGGATCACGGATGGCGAACGAATCGTCGCCGACGCTTGACGAACTGGTCATGACCACCGATCATCCGCAGTTCGCATCGTGGTCCGGACGCGACTGCCTGGAGGCCCGGTGCCGGTCTCGCAGACCGGTACCGGGCCTCCGGGCGGTTCAAAGGGCATGTGTCTAGACGGCGGCCAGTGCACTCGCCGGCGGGATGCGCGCTGCGCGCGCCGCGGGGTACCACCCGGACACCCCGCCGATGACCACCGTCGCACCGAGCCCGCCGAGGACGGCCCACGGTGGGATCGCCACCGGCCACCCCTGACCGACCGCGAACACGACCGTCACCCCGACGCCGATGACCACGCCGGCGATCCCGCCGACGAACGAGAGCAGTGACCTCGTCGCCGTGGACACCGGGCAGGTCCCGGTCCAGCACGACGACGTCGTAGTCGTTCACCGTCAGCAGCTCGTCGGCGTCGTCGCCCCGGTGTGCCACGTCGACGGCCATGCCCTGCCGGGTCAGCCCCGTCGCGATGAGGTCAGCGAGGGCGGTTTCGTCGTCGACCACGAGGATGCGCATGCGCACATTGCACGTGACATACCTCTGAACCGGCTGACATCAGCAGCCGGGGAGCGTCAACGCGACGCGTCGAAGGGGACCTCGCCGTGCTGGCTCACGCCCGCGCGCTGCCGGTAGGCCAGGTGTCCGCCGAGGTACCCGCCGACGCTGACCACGGTCAGACCCGCGAACCCGAGGAGCTTGCCGGCCCCGTGGTTGCCGGCCTTCCGCTGCAGCCAGGACAGCCCGTACAGCGAGATGCCGACCCAGTTGACGGCCTGGTGCACCCATCCGGTGCGGAGCTGCTCCCGGTCGAGCTCCGACCAGTCGACGTACCCGGCGACGCTCGCACTACCGGCGGACGTGATCCCGACGCCGATCAGGGTCGTCGCGGCCTTCGCGTTGCCCTTGCCCCCGAGCAGGTCCAGCACCGCAGCGGAGATCCAGGCACCCAGCGGCACCTGCACCATGAGCGGGTGGATCGGGTGCCCGAACGGCACCCCGTGCAGCAGCTGGCGGAGCGCACGCGGCTTGGCGGTCAGCTGCACGAGCTTGCGGTCGAAGTCGACGGCGGTGTCGAGGATGCTCGCGCCCTCGATGGCGTCGGTGAGGCGACGGAACGCACGGATCTCAGGCATGGTGCCGACCGTATGCCAGGAGGCCCGGTGTCGGTCCCAGGGACCGGCACCGGGCCTCCCGTCCGAGCGCTACTCCTCGACGATCTCCGCGAGCTCGAACGGTTCCACCAGCAGCGCGTCGCCGCCGGCGGCGACGTCCACGCGGACGGTGTCGCCGTCCCGGACGTCCCCGGCCAGGATCGCCCGCGCCAGCTGGTCGTCGATCTGCCGCTGCATGAGCCGGCGGAGCGGCCGCGCCCCGTACACCGGGTCGTACCCGCGCTCCGCGAGCCAGCCGCGGGCCTGCGGGGTGACCGCGAGTTCCAGTCGGCGATCGGAGAGTCGGCGGGCCAGCCGGTCGACGTACAGCGAGACGATCTGCCCGAGGTCCTCCTCCGTGAGCGCCTGGAACACGACCATGTCGTCGAGCCGGTTGATGAACTCGGGCCGGAAGGCCTGCTGGACCAGCTCGCGAACGGCGCTCTCGCGCTGCTCGGGCGTCAGGGACATGTCGGTCAGGAACTGCGAGCCGAGGTTCGACGTCAGCACCATGATCGTGTTCCGGAAGTCGACCGTGCGGCCCTGCCCGTCGGTGAGCCGCCCGTCGTCGAGCACCTGGAGCAGCACGTCGAAGACCTCGGGGTGCGCCTTCTCGACCTCGTCGAGCAGGATCACGGAGTACGGGCGACGCCGGACGGCCTCGGTGAGCTGCCCGCCGGCCTCGTACCCGACGTACCCGGGCGGGGCGCCGATGAGCCGCGCGACCGAGTGCTTCTCGCCGTACTCGCTCATGTCGATGCGGACGAGGGCCTTCTCGTCGTCGAACAGGAACTCCGCGAGCGCCTTGGCGAGCTCGGTCTTGCCGACACCCGTCGGCCCGAGGAACAGGAACGACCCCGTCGGACGGTCCGGGTCGGAGATGCCGGCGCGCGTGCGACGGACGGCCTCGGACACGGTGCTGACGGCGGTGCGCTGCCCGATGATCCGGCGCCCGAGCTCGCTCTCCAGGTGCAGGAGCTTCTCGGTCTCGCCCTGCAGCAGGCGTCCGAGCGGGATGCCCGTCCACTGCGCGATCACGGCGGCGATGTCCTCGTCGGTGACGCTGTCGTTCACCATCCGGTCGGCGGACTCGGCCTGTTCGGCGGCGGCCAGCTCGGCCTCGATCCGCGGGAGCTCGGCGTAGCGGATGCGCGACACGGTCTCGAAGTCGTTCTCGCGGTTGGCCTTGGCCTCGGCCATGTTCAGCTCGTCGATGCGCTGCTTCAGCTCACCGATGCGGTTCAGGGACGCCCGCTCGGCCTGCCAGCGGGTCTCGAGCTCGCGGAGGCGCTCCTCGCGCGACTGCAGCTCGGTGCGCAGGGTCGAGAGGCGGGCCTTGGAGGCGTCGTCCCGCTCCTGCTTCAACGCGAACTCCTCGACGCGCAAGCGGTCGACGCTCCGCTTGAGCTCGTCGATCTCGACCGGGCTGGAGTCGATCTCCATCCGCAGGCGCGACGCTGCCTCGTCGATGAGGTCGATCGCCTTGTCGGGCAGCTGGCGCCCTGAGATGTACCGGTTCGACAGGCTCGCCGCGGCCACGAGCGCGGAGTCGTTGATCGTCACCTTGTGGTGGGCCTCGTAGCGCTCCTTGAGCCCGCGGAGGATCGCCACGGAGTCCTCGACGCTCGGCTCCCCCACGTAGACCTGCTGGAAGCGACGCTCGAGGGCGGCGTCCTTCTCGATGTACTGCCGGTACTCGTCGAGCGTCGTCGCGCCGATCATCCGCAGCTCGCCACGCGCCAGCATCGGCTTGAGCATGTTCGACGCGGCGACGGAGCCCTCGCCGCCGCCCGCGCCCATGAGCGTGTGCAGCTCGTCGATGAACGTGATGACCTGCCCGTCGGAGTCGTTGATCTCCTTGAGCACGGCCTTGAGGCGCTCCTCGAACTCGCCGCGGTACTTCGCGCCGGCGATGAGCGAGGAGATGTCGAGGGAGACGAGCCGCTTGTCCTTGAGGGAGTCGGCGACGTCCCCGGCGACGATGCGCTGCGCGAGTCCCTCGACGACGGCGGTCTTGCCGACGCCGGGCTCGCCGATGAGCACGGGGTTGTTCTTGGTGCGGCGCGTCAGCACCTGCGAGACACGACGGATCTCGGCGTCGCGGCCGATCACGGGGTCGAGCTTGCCGCTCTTCGCGATCGCCGTGAGGTCGACGCCGTACTGCTCGAGGGCGGTCTTCTGCTGCTCCGCAGAGTCAGGAGCGCCCTGGAGGTTCGCCATGCGTTGTCGTCCTTTCGTTGCGGTGGTCGTGTGGTCACGAAGTCCTCGGACTCACTTGAGTCCTACTGGCTCAAGTTTACAACGCGGCTGTTCATTCCGCTTCGCGCGATCGTACGTTGACGATGCCGACGGCACTCACCACGGCCCCCGCCAGCAGCAGGACGGCCATCACGACCATGGCCCGGTGGACCCCGCCGACGCTGACCTCACCGCCGAGCACGACACCGGCCAGCGCCACCATCACCAGGCTCGCGATGCGAGCGACCGCGTTGTTCACGGCGGACCCGACGCCGGCCTCGGACTGCGGCACGGACCCGAGCACCGCGCTCGTCAGGGGTGTGACCATGAGGGTGATGCCGAGGCCGACGAGCACCAGCCCCGGCAGGACCGCGAACCAGTACCCCGACGGGTCGTCGCCCACCGTGAGCATGAGCAGTGCACCAGCGGCGGCGACCGCGGGCCCGGCCGCCATGAACCACCGCGGACCGAAGCGTCCCGCCAGGCCACCGACCGTCGTGGAGAGCAGCAGGAGCACCACCGTCGGAGGCAGCGTCGCGAGGCCGGCGAGCCACGCGGGGAACGCCCACACCTCCTGCAGGAACAGGGTGATGACGAAGAACACCATGCCGAGGGCGCTGTAGATCGAGAGCGTCGCGATGTTGCCCACCGCGAAGTTCCTGGCGCGGAACAGCCCGAGCGGCACCAGCGGGGCCCCGGACGTCCGCGTCACCCGCAGCTCCCACGGCACGAACGCCAGCAGCGCCGCAGCGCCGACGACGAGCGCCGCGACCACCACCGGCGAGCCCCAGCCCAGGCGCTCCTGCTCGATCAGCCCGAGCACCACCCCGCCGACCCCGACCACGGCGAGCACCGCACCGACGACGTCCACGCGGGGTCGGTGCCCGGCGACCACGTCCCCGGAGATCCGCCGGACGAGTGGGATCGTCACCGCGATCGGCACCGCCGTGACGACGAAGATCCAGCGCCAGCCGATGCCGTCCACGATCAGCCCACCGACGACCGGGCCGAGGATCGACGCCGCACTCGACCACGCCGTCCACGTGCCGATCGCCTTCGCCTGCGCCGCACCCCGGAACGCCGCCACGATGAGCGCGAGGGCACTGGGGGTGACGAGCGCACCGCCGACGCCCTGCAGCGCCCGCGCGACGATGAGGACCTCGCCGGTGGGGGCGATCGCGCACACGATCGAGGCGATGCCGAACACGACGAGCCCCCACGTGATGATCCGCACCCGGCCGAACAGGTCCGACAGCGAGCCGGCGACGAGGATGAGCGACCCGAGCGTCACCAGGTACGCGTCGACGGTCCACTGCTGCACGACCAGTCCCCCGCCGAGCTCCGTCCGGATCGCCGGGAGCGCGACGTTCACGACGCTCGAGTCGAGTCCCACCACGAACGAGGACAGGATCGCGACGACGAGCACCACGCGGCGGTCGTCACGGAGTGGTGCGGTGTGCACCGGGGCGGGCGAGGAGGTCATCCCGTCATCATCCGCCCCCTGGACCCCGACCGCGTGGTCCTGGCGGTCAGAGGTCACCCGGGCATGACGAAGCCCCGGTGTGGGATCACCGGGGCTTCAGCAACGGGGCAGGGCCGGATCAGATCCGGTGGTCTGTGGTGGCGTTCGGCTGGGCCGAGGGGCCGGGGTTCACGACGGGGGCCTGGGAGACCACCGGCGCCTGCGGGACGGTGGGGTCCACGGTCGTGTTCTGGACCGTGCCGTCGGCGTTCTTGGTCTTCTTGTCGTCGATGTCCATCTCCTTCTTGAAGATGTTGATCGACTGGCCGAGGCCCTTGGCGAGGGCCGGGAGCTTCGTCGCACCGAACAGCAGCACCACGATGCCGAGGATGATCAGCAGGTGCATACCGGTGAGGTTTCCGAGCATCATGACTCCTTGATTCTGGAACTGTTCGCCGTCAGTGGGTCATCGTCGATCCACCCGGCGGAAGCCCGTGTTGACCAATGGTAACTCGGTCGACGCTGGATGCCCAGAACGGGGGGTCGAACGGTCACCTCGCGCTCAGGAACCCGGTCAGTAGGCGCCACGCGACCGGAGCACGGACGGGATCGTCCGCGCGAGGATCACCAGGTCGTGCACGAAGGACCAGTTCTCGACGTAGTGCAGGTCGAGCCGGACGCCGTCGGCCCAGTCGAGGTCGGACCGGCCGCTCACCTGCCAGAGCCCGGTGATGCCCGGCGTGACCAGGAGCCGGCGGTCGGCGAAGTCCTCGTACAGGGCGACCTCCCGGGGAAGCGCGGGACGGGGTCCGACCAAGCTCATCGTGCCGACGAGGACGTTCCACAGCTGCGGGAGCTCATCGAGCGAGGTCCGTCGCAGGAACGCCCCGACGCGCGTGACGCGGGGGTCGTCCTTCATCTTGAACAGTGGTCCGGCGCCCTCGTTCTCGCGGTGCAGGGCAGCCATGCGCGCTTCGGCGTCCACGCACATGGTCCGGAACTTCAGGATCGAGAACTCCGCGGCACCCCGGCCGACCCGCGTCTGTCGGAAGAACACCGGGCCGCCGTCGTCGAGCCGGATCACGAGCGCGACCACGGCGAAGACGGGCGCGAGGAGCAGCAGCCCGACGCCGGCACCGACCACGTCCAGCATCCGCTTGCCGAACCGACGTGTGTAGACGGGCGTCTCGACGTGCATCAGCGGCAGGCCGTCGACCGGTCGCTCGTGGACCCGACCGGCGGCGACGTCCGCGATGGGCGACGACACGACGAGTTCGACGCCGTGCTCCTCGAGCTGCCACCCGAGCCGCCGGAGTCGTTCGTGCCCGCCGGCGATCGCTCCGGCGACGACCACCGCGGCGACACCGGAGGTCCGCGCCAGGTCGAGCACCTCGGCGACCCGACCGACGACCGGCGCCGTGGCCTCCCCCAGCGCCACCGCGGTCCCCGAGGGCTCGCAGTCGGTGACGACCGCGCTGACCCGGTACCCGGCGCCCGGGCTGCAGGCGATCCGACGGCCGACGTAGCGGACGTCTTCGAGGTCGCCGACGAGCAGGACGTCCATCAGCCGGCGGCCGGCGGCGCGGTGTGCTGCCAGCCGCGCCCGGACGACCTTGCGCCCGACGACGAGCAGCAGGAGCCCGACCGGGAACGCGATCGCGACGTACCCCCGGGCGATGTCGATGCTCGCCGCGTAGGCCGTGACCGCGACGAGGGCACCGGTGACCAGGCTCGCGGTGACCAGGCGGCGGTACTCGTCGCCACCCACCCCGGCGATGCGCGGGTCACGCGTCCGGAAGGCGGAGAGCAGCACCATCCACACCACGACGACCGCCGGGGCCACCAGGACCTCCAGGTGCCCGGCGTCCACCGCGCCCCGGGACAGCTCCCAGGGGAACCGGGCGAAGTGCGCGACGGTGAACGCGATCAGCAGCAGGACGAGGTCGACGACGGCGACACCCGCACCGGCACCGGCGGCACGACGTCGGGGCGAGCGGGGCGGGCGCGGAGGCGTCTCGGGCCGTGCCTGGGGAACCGTGCGGACGGCGAGTGACATCGAGGACCTCCTACGAGCGGGAAGGAGGTCGTCCGTCCCGTGCGCCGAGACCACGGGGTGCTGGTCACCAGCGGCGCAGCACCCAGGATATCACCGCAGAATATCGGACATCAACGGCCGAGTGCCCGATCGAGTGTCCACATCACGGGGCCCTCGATCAGGCGGGGGACGTCGGCCTCGGTCACGCCGTGCAGGCGGTAGGAGACCCGCTCCCCCGGCAGCAGCGTCATGAACCCGCGGTCGACCGTGCCCTCGGACTGCACGCGGTCGGGCTGCAGCAGCAGGTCCCGCACGAGCGACTCGGCCTCGATGACGAGCTCGAGCCCGTCGCCGTCCTCCGCCTCGGAGAACGCGGCGCGGTAGTGCGCCGGCTGCCACCGCATGTCCTGGTCCGCGGACGGGGTCCACACCGCGCGACGCCAGTCCATGTCCGCGACGACGAGCTCGCCGGTGCGGTCCTGCACGATGCCGACGGACTCGGGCAGGGTGACGACCCCGACGCCGGCGCCGTCGAGCCGCACGGGCAGGTGCACCTCGGCCAGGGTCTGTCCGGCCATGTC
Organism: Curtobacterium sp. GC_Cur_3; assembly: GCF_026544205.1. Lineage (GTDB taxonomy): Bacteria > Actinomycetota > Actinomycetes > Actinomycetales > Microbacteriaceae > Curtobacterium. Next base: position 64,412 of record NZ_JALNUI010000020.1, on the reverse strand, counting down.
GATCCGTCGGACCCGCACGACGCTGTCGAGGCCCCGCCGGGTCGAGCGCACGACGACCTCGATCGGTGCCACCGGACGGTCGATCACCGCGGTGTCCCCACGGGCCGTGGACCCGGCCGTGTCGGGGACGGGCAGGGACGCGGTCGACTGGTCCGAGCCTCCAGACCGGCCTGCCGTGTCCGCGGGCGCACCACCGGGCGCGACCCGGACCGTCGACACCGGACGGATGGCGAGCAGGACGTCGTCGTACAGGCGACGCAGTTCGTGCGCGAGCGGCTTCAGCCGCCCCGCCGAGTCGATCGCCGACCACGACGACACCGGCCACAGGTCGTTGAGCTGCCAGACGATGACGCCCGTGTTCCGCGGCCAGTGCGAGCGCCAGTGCTCCACGCCCGTCGCGATCGCGCGGGCCTGCTGGAGCTGCGTGAGCCAGTGCCAGCGGTCCAGGTCGCCGTCGGGGACGGTGCCGAAGCGCGGCTCCAGGCCCCGGGCGAGCTTGCCCATGCCGTCGGCGGCCTTCTGGTGGTGCACGACCCCCGGCGACGTCGGCGTCATCGGGTCGTCCGACACGGCGTCGCGGAGCGTGCGCCAGGCGGGCGGCGCCTGCCAGCCGAACTCCGAGACGAAGCGCGGCACGGAGTCGCGGTAGTGGTCGTCGGACACCCGGTTCCAGACGTCCCACGAGTGGTGCGTCTCGTGGTCGACGTCGTTCGCCGGCAACGACTCGGAGCCGGACCACGGCGACGCGACCGTGTAGAAGCGCGACGGGTCGACGGCGTCGACGATCGTCGGCAGCAGGTCGAGGTAGTAGTCGAGGCCCCAGCCGCGGTCGCCGAGCTCGTCGCCCCAGCCGTCCGCGTCGTGCAGCCAGATGTTCTCGTTGTTGCCGTTCCAGACCACGAGCGACGGGTGCCGGGACAGCCGGGCGACGTTGTCGCGGGCCTCGGCGACGACCTCGCTGCGGAGCGGTTCGTCCTCGGGGTACGCGGAGCAGGCGAACGGGAAGTCCTGCCACACGAGCAGGCCCAGCTCGTCACAGACCTCGTAGAAGTCGTGCGACTCGTAGACGCCCCCGCCCCACACCCGCACCAGGTTCGCGTTGAGGTCGGCGGCCGCCAGGAGACGGCCCTGGTACCGCTGCCGGTCCACCCGCGACACGATGACGTCGTCGGGGATCCAGTTCACGCCGCGCACGTCGATGAGCGTGCCGTTGACGTGGATGTTGAACGGGCGGCCGATCTGGTCGGGCGTGGTGTCGATCCGCGTCGACCGGAAGCCGGTGCGGAACGTCTGTCGGTCGAGGACCTCGCCCTCCACGGTCTGCAGCTCGACGAACACGTCGTAGAGCGGCTGCGCGCCGTAGCCCCGCGGCCACCACAGCCGCGCCTCGGGGATCCGGACCGTCACGACGGTCTCGTTCTCCTTCGGGGTGACCTGCGCGCGGGATCGCTGGCGCGTCTTCGTGCCCTCGACGGTCTCGCCGGACACGGTCACGACGAGCACCAGGTCGTCGTCCTCACCGTCCTGGTCGAGGTCGTTCATGCCGGAGCGCTCGAACGCGATGTGGGCGTCGAGCACCCCCTCGCCGGCCTCGACGTCGACGAGTGGACGCACGTCGCGCAGGCGAGCGGTCGACCAGCGTTCGATCGCGACGTCCCGCCACGGGCCGCTGGTCACCGCGGTCAGACCCCAGTCCCAGCCGAAGTTCGACGCCATCTTGCGGACGTACGGGAACGGTTCGTCGTACGGGCCGGGCATGCTGCCGGCGCGGGCGGCGACCCGGCCGGCCTCGCGGTACGGCGACTCGAACAGGATCTCGAGCTCACGCTCGGTGGCGGTGTTGCTGCCGCCCGTCGCGTCGAGCAGGTCGAAGCGGTAGCGCCGGTGCATGTTCCTGGTGGCACCGATCTGCACGCCGTCGACGGTCAGCTCCGTCACGGTGTCCAGGCCCTCGCAGACCAGGTCGACACGCTCGTGCCCGCGGGGGTCGACGTCGACCGTGCGCCGGTACGTCCAGTCCGACCGCCCGACCCAGCGGGTCGCGGCCTCGTTCCGGTCGTGCGTCGGGTCCGGCAGCAGGCCCTCCCGCTCCAGGTCCGTGTGCACCTGACCGGGGACGGTGGCCGTGATCCCCGCGCCGCGGAGGGCGTCGCGCACCTCGGCGGGCACGCCGGCCGGGGCGCTGTCCTCGACGATCGAGACCGTCCAGGCGTCGCGGAGTTCCTCGCGGTCGAGGGTCATGCGGGGTCCTTCTCTGGACGGGCCGCTGGTGCGGTCCGCCGCGGTCGGGCCCGTCTCGGTTCCGTCCCGGGGCCGGTCAACGGCCTGGAGGCACGGCACCGGTCGTCCGGGCGTCGTCGCGTCGCGCGCGCGGGGCGTCGACGGCCCGCGCACGATGGGTGCTCCGCGATGCTAGTACGGGTTGCCATCCGGAACACGTGTACCGCCCGAGCGTGGCAGGTTGGTGTCGTGATCACCGTCGAACTCGCCAAGACCCTCCGCGACGCAGGACTCCGCTGGCACCCCGAGACCGGGGACCGGTTCGTCATCGACAAGCCCGGCGTGGACGAGGACGTCTACACCGTCTCCGAGATGACCGTCGAGCGTCACGACCACCCCTCCGGCACCATCCTCGGCTTCAACGGGACCACCGAGTGGGCCCTCGACTCCGTCACCGCCGACGAGTCGCTCTGGCTGCCCCGCGAGGACCAGCTGCGCGAGCTCCTCGGGCCGGCCTTCATCGGCTTGACGCGGGTCGCCGCCGGGGAACGGGTCGTGCACACCGTCACCGCGACGATCGGCGGGGTCGACCGCACGTTCGCGGCCGAGGACCCGGCGATCGCCTACGGGCAGGCGCTGGCGGCGTACATCGCGGCGGCGCTGGCGTAGCAGCCGATCCCCTCGCCCCCTCGAGCTCTGAGTCTGGGTGTTTGCTGGGGTGCGCGTCGGGTACCGGCTGGTTGTCTGGACCCATGACCGTTCCGAACATCACACTCAACGACGGCAAGACCATCCCGCAGCTCGGCTTCGGTGTGTTCCAGATCGATCCCTCCGAGACGAAGGCCGCAACGCTGGCCGCGCTCGAGGTCGGCTACCGCCACATCGACACCGCCGAGATGTACGGCAACGAGAAAGAGGTCGGCGAGGCCATCGCGGAGTCGGGCATCGACCGCTCCGAGATCTTCGTCACCTCGAAGCTCAACAACGGCTTCCACGACCACGACCTCGCGCTGGAGAACGGCAAGAAGTCGGCCGACCTGCTCGGCGGGTACACCGACCTCTTCCTCATCCACTGGCCGCTCCCGACCGTGTCGGACTTCGTCCCCACGTGGAAGGCCTTCGAGCAGCTCTACGCCGACGGCACCGCCCGCTCCATCGGCGTCTCGAACTTCCAGGCGCACCACCTGCGTCGCCTGATCGCCGAGACCGACGTGCCGCCGGCCGTCAACCAGATCGAGGTGCACCCGTACCTCGCGCAGGACGAGCTCCGCGCCGTCGACCGTGAGCTCGGCATCGCGACCGAGGCCTGGTCCCCGATCGCCCAGGGCCTCGTGCTCGACGACGAGACCATCGTCCGCATCGCGTCGTCGGTCGAGAAGACCCCGGCGCAGGTCGTCCTCCGCTGGCACATCCAGCGCGGTGACATCGTCTTCCCGAAGTCGGTCACCCGCGCTCGTGTCGAGGAGAACTTCGCGATCTTCGACTTCGAGCTGTCCGACGAGGACATGACCGACATCACCACGCTCGACAAGGGGCACCGCACGGGCCCCGACCCCGACACATTCGACTACGTCCCGGCCTGATCCGGCGGGACGACGAAGGGCGGCCGCGCATCTGCGCAGCCGCCCTTCGGCATCTCCCGGGGCCCACTCCGGACCCGGTCGCTCAGGGTCGGCGCGACGCCGTGACCGTGAAGCGGTCGGTGCGCAGGACCTGACGGGTCGGTCCGACGGCCTTCTCCAGCACCGGCCGGTAGCGCAGGTGCGAGTTCCAGACGCACCACAGTTCACCACCGGACTGGAGGATCGTGGCCGCGTTCCGGAACATCGCCTCGGCCGCGTCGGTGCTCACCGTGGTGTCCGCGTGGAACGGCGGGTTGCACAGCACCAGCTGCGCCGAGCCCTCGTCGAGCTCGTCGCCCGCGTCGCTCCGCACAGTGGTGACGCGGTCGCCCACGCCGTTGAGGTCCGCCGTCATCCGGGTGCTCCGCACCGCCGCTGACGACACGTCCGTCGCGATGACCCGGATCGCCGGACGACGCCGGGCGATCTCCGTCGCGATGACGCCGTTGCCGCTGCCGAGGTCCACTGCGACGCGGGCGGTCGGCACCGCGGCGTCCATCGCCTCGATGAGCACGCGTGTACCGAGGTCGAGCGACGCTCCGGCGAAGACCCCACCATGTGCCGCGATCGTGATGCCGAGCTCGTCCAGGTGCACCTGCTTCGGCCACGGGGACGTGAGGGCGGCACGGTTCGCAGCGGCGGTCAGCGGGTCCTGCGCGACGAGCAGTCGGGACTTGGCGCGGCCCCGTGACGCCACGACGTCGCCGAACGACTTCCGGAGCACGTCGTTCTGCGACAGCGTCATGAACTTGGTCCGCCCACCCGCGAGCAGCACGACGTCCGGGGCGGCGAAGCGTGCCACCGCGCGGGCGATCTCGTCCAGGCGGTCGTGCGACTTCGTGAGCCGGAGCAGCACGAGTCGGGCGTCGCGGAAGGCGTCCTCGAACGAGTCGGGGTGGTGGAACCCGCGCAGGCCGAACGTCCCCGCGTTGGCCTGCAGGGCACGCTGTCCGACCAGGGAGTCCTGCACGACCCGGACTTTCGAGGCCCCGTGCAGGGCGATGAGGCCGAGCGTGAGGAACCCGCGGACGTCGTCGACCACGACGACGGCACCCGGGGCACGGAGGGCGTCCCCGTGCACGTGTGGGGCCTCGTCGAGCATGAAGCGGTCTGTGCCGTCGATGGCGATGAGGTCCGGTTCGTCGTCGGGGTCCCGGCGGAAGAGGTCGGCGAGGTCTGGCACCGCGTCAGCGTACCGACCCGGCCGTGTCACATGCTGCGGACGGTGCTCAGGCGTGCGGTCCGCGGTACAACACGATCTGCGTGTTCCGCTGCGGCCGGGCTCCCGCCCGCAGCGAGATCGCCGCACCGGAGGCGGTCGCCGCGAACACGCGAGCGCCCGGACGGCTGATCAGCTGGTCCGCGAGTGCACGCTCGAGTTCGCGCACCCGGTCGCGCAGCACCTTGTTCTCGTTCTCGAGTTCCAGCACACGCCGGATGCCCTCCAGCGACACTCCCTCGGAGCCGAGCCGCGCGATCTCACGCAGCTGGACGACGTCCCGCATGGAGTACCGACGCGACCCGCCGCGCGTCCGCCCAGGCACGACCAGGCCGAGCCGGTCGTACTGCCGCAGCGTCTGCGGGTGCATCTCCGCGAGCTCAGCGGCGACGGCGATCGCGAAGACGGGCGAGTTCTCGTCCATGTCGGTCATGGGGCTTCCTTCCGTCGTTCGCGTGGTCGTGGAACAGCCTGGAGGCCCGGCGAGCGTCCGTCAGGAAGCCACACCGAGCCTCCAGGCCGGGTCTACTGCTGGTATTGCGTCTGTCTAGCTGCGCGCCTTGGCGAGCAGGTCCTCGCGGGGGTCCTCGTCGGGCAGTGCGGCGGCGAGTGCCTCGACGGCCTCGCGCGCTTTGTCCGACAGGTGCGAGGGCACCGCGACCTGGACGGTGGCGAGCAGGTCGCCCGTGCCGTCCTTCGTCGCGACGCCGCGCCCCTTGACGCGGAGGACGCGACCGGAGGGCGTGCCCGGTGCGACCCGGAGCTTGACGGGATCACCGCCGAGCGTGGGCACCTGGATCGTGGCGCCGAGCGCTGCCTCGACGAACGTCACGGGGACGGCCACACGGAGGTGCTGCCCGTCGCGCTCGAAGACCGGGTGCTTGCGGACGTGCACCAGCACGACCAGGTCACCGGCGTCGCCGCCGTCGGGCGAGGGCTCGCCCCGACCGCGCAACCGGATCTTCTGCCCGTCGGCGACACCCGCGGGGATGCGGACGTTGACCGGACGGCCGTTGCCCTGCGACAGCTTGATCGTGTCGCCGGCGATGGCCGTCGTGAAGTCCAGCGTCGTCGACGCCGTGACGTCGCGGCCCTTGGACGGACCACCGAAGCCGCGGTAGCCGCCGGAGGGCTGACCGAAACCAGCCCCGCCGGCGCCGCCACCGAACATGCCGCCGAGGATGTCCTCGAAGCCGCCACCCTGGCCGAAGCGGACGCGCTGCCCGCCACCGCCAGGCTGGCCGCCGCCGCCGAACATGCCGCCGAAGACGTCCTCGAACCCGCCGCCCTGACCCGGGCCGCCCGCGGTGAAACGGGCGCCCGAGCCCATGGCACGGACCTGGTCGTACTCGGCGCGCTGTTCCTTGTCGGAGAGCACCGAGTACGCCTCGCTGATCTCCTTGAACTTCGCCTCGGCCGCAGCGTCACCAGGGTTGGAGTCCGGGTGGAACTGCCGCGCAAGCTTGCGGTAGGTCTTCTTCAGGTCGGCGTCTGACGCCTTCTTGTCGACGCCGAGGACCGCGTAGAAGTCCTTGTCGAACCAGTCCTGACTGGCCACGGCTACCTACCTTCTTCTTCCATGTCCGAGCGCTCCCCGGCTCAGGCCGGGACCGCCACGGCGACCTTGGCCGCACGGAGGACGCGCTCACCGAGCTTGTAGCCCGGCTCGACGACGTCCGCCACGGTCTGGCCGGTGGCACCCGGGGTGGGGAGCTGGACGATCGCCTCGTGGATGTTCGGGTCGAAGGCCTCGCCCTTCTCACCGATCTGGACGAGCTTGAACTTCTCGAAGCCGCCGCGGATCTTCTGGCCGATGACCTGCATGGGTCCCTCGGTCAGGTCACCGTGCGCCTCGGCGCGGCTCAGGTCGTCGAGCGCCGGGAGGAGTGCACGCACGACCTCGGCGATGGCGACCTCGCGGTTGGCCTCGCGGTCACGCTCGACGCGCTTCCGGAAGTTCACCAGCTCGGCCTGCGCCCGGAGCATGTCCGTGCGCATCTCGGCGACGAGGTCCCGGTCGCTCGCGGACAGACCGTCCTCGGCGATGCCACGGGCGGCGTCGTCGAGCAGGGCCTGGTCCTCCGGGCTCAGGTCGCTCGGCACCTCGACGTCGGGACCCTCGGCCTCGATGAGGTCCTCCGGCTGCTCCGCGTTGGTGGCGTCGCCCTCGACCTGGGGCTCCGGCTCGTTCTGGACGTTGTCGTCGTTGGCGTTCTTGTCGTCAGCCATCGCTTACTTCTTGTCCTTGTCGTCCTCGTCGTCCACGACCTCGGCGTCGACGATGTCCTCGTCGTTGCCGTCCTGCGGCTGCTCGCCGGCACCCTCAGCGCCCGGAGCACCGGCAGCGCCGGCGTCCTGCTGGGAGTAGATGGCCTGGCCGAGCTTGCCCTGCGACTCGTTGAGCTTGTCGTAGGCGGTCTTGACCGCGTCGTCGTCCTCACCCGCGAGGGCGGACTTCAGCGCGTCGACGTCGGCCTGCACATCGGACTTGACGTCGGCGGGGAGCTTCTCGTCGTTCTCCTTGATGAGCTTCTCGATCGAGTAGACGAGCTGCTCGGCCTGGTTGCGACGCTCGTTGGCCTCGCGACGGGCCTTGTCCTCGGCCGCGTGCTCCTCGGCCTCGCGGACCATGCGCTCGATGTCCTCCTTCGGCAGCGACGAACCGCCGGAGATGACCATCGACTGCTCCTTGCCGGTGCCCTTGTCCTTCGCGGACACGTGCACGATGCCGTTGGCGTCGATGTCGAAGGTGACCTCGACCTGCGGGACGCCACGGGGAGCCGGCGCGATGCCGGTGAGCTCGAAGGTGCCGAGCGCCTTGTTGTCCCGGGTGAACTCGCGCTCGCCCTGGAAGACCTGGATCGCGACCGACGGCTGGTTGTCGTCAGCGGTCGTGAAGGTCTCGCTGCGCTTGGTCGGGATCGCGGTGTTGCGGTCGATGAGCTTCGTCATCAGGCCGCCCTTGGTCTCGATGCCGAGCGAGAGCGGCGTGACGTCGATGAGCAGGACGTCCTTGCGCTCGCCCTTGAGGACACCGGCCTGCAGTGCGGCGCCGACGGCGACGACCTCGTCCGGGTTGACGCCCTGGTTCGGCGACTTGCCACCGGTCAGCGACTTGACGACCTCGGCCACGGCGGGCATGCGGGTCGAGCCACCGACGAGGACCACGTGCGCGATGTCGTTGACCGACACGCCCGCTTCCTTGATGACGTCGTTGAAGGGCTTCTTGGTGCGGTCGAGCAGGTCAGAGGTCATCTGCTCGAACTGCGCGCGCGAGATGGTCTCGTCGAGGTTCAGCGGGCCGTTGGCCGTCAGCGTCAGGTACGGGAGCTGGATGTTCGCCGACATCTGCGACGAGAGCTCCTTCTTGGCCTGCTCAGCGGCTTCCTTGAGGCGCTGCTTCGCGATCTTGTCGGTGGACAGGTCAACGCCGTGCTCGTCCTTGAACTTCTTGACGAGGTAGTCGACGATGCGCTGGTCCCAGTCGTCGCCACCGAGGCGGTTGTCGCCGGACGTCGAGCGGACCTGGATCGTGGAGAAGTCGTCGTCCTTGCCCACCTCGAGCAGGGAGACGTCGAACGTGCCGCCACCGAGGTCGAAGACCAGGATGAGCTCGTCTTCCTTGCCCTTGTCGAGGCCGTAGGCCAGAGCGGCCGCGGTCGGCTCGTTGATGATGCGGAGGACGTTGAGGCCGGCGATCTCACCGGCGTCCTTCGTGGCCTGGCGCTCGGCGTCGTTGAAGTACGCCGGGACGGTGATGACCGCGTCGGTGACGTCCTCACCGAGGTACTGCTCGGCGTCGCGCTTGAGCTTGCCGAGGGTACGCGCCGAGATCTCCTGCGGCGTGTACTTCTTGCCGTCGATGTCCGTCGTCCAGTCGGTGCCGATGTGGCGCTTCACGCTGGCGATGGTGCGGTCGACGTTCGTCACGGCCTGACGCTTCGCGGTCTCACCGACGAGGACTTCCCCGTCCTTGGTGAACGCGACGATCGACGGCGTGGTGCGGAGTCCCTCGGCGTTGGCGATGACCGTGGGCTCGCCGCCCTCGAGCACGCTGACGACCGAGTTGGTGGTTCCGAGGTCGATGCCTACTGCACGTCCCATGTGTGGGTGCTCCTTCTTGCTAGGGGTAAGTCGTTGGACTTGCGTCCGATGGACTCAACTCTACTCAGGACCGCCTGTGCGTCAAGTCAAGGTCGCAAGAGTTGCGTCGACCGGACTCAACTCTCCAGTTTCCAAGCGGTTGCGGCGTGGCTGTCCGTTCGTATTTCAAATGATATTCTTGATACACACGTTGCACCGCAAGAGGCGCAACTGCTCCCTTCCCGCAAGCCGCGCTCGATGCGGCCTGTCCTGAAAGATGCACATGTCTCACAAGAAGAGGGCGTCAACTGCCCTCAAGTCCATGGGTGCGGCCGGACTGGCCGCAGCCACCATCGTCTCCGGCCTGTCCTTCGGAGCGCCCGCTGCGCTCGCGGAACCGACGGTGAGCGCCGCATCACCGGTGAGCCTCGGTACTGCGCCGTTCTACTTCAAGTACGGCTCCGGCTATGCAGCACTCCGCGACGCGGCGCTGCCGTATGAAGCTGGCTTCTACGGGCAACTGCGGACTTACACAACCAAGGCAGCTGCGGAAGCCGCCGCCCCCCGGGTCACCGTCTACAAGTTCGACGACGGATCCGTGTCCTTCAAGGACAACAACAACGGATGCGTCTACATGGCCGTGCACGACAACGCAGTCTTCGGGAAGGGCATCGGAGTCTCCTCTTCCAGCGTCACGACTTCGCCGTGCACCAATGCCGCAGGGCAGTTCCGGATCTCGGACTCCGGGAGACTCACCAATGTCTCTTACAACGAAGCGCTCGGTACGATGAGGACCGGCGCTGCAGCACCGTCCGTGGGGCTGCAGAAGATGTTCCTCGGTGGCAGCTGTTACGAATTCTCCGGCGTCAGTGAGCTCGTTGAAGCCAGCGAGAAGCGAGCTCTCTCCGCGGCAGTGGGGACCGTGAACAACCTCGCGAAGACCGCGGTGGTGTCGGGGACTGCGACGCCGGGGGCGAAGGTGTCGATCGGTGAGCAAAGCGCGGACGTCGGCACGGATGGCAAGTGGTCGATGACAGTCAGCGGGCTTGCCGCGGGCAAGAGCGACCTGGTCGCGATCCAGAAGATCGACGGCACCGAGTTCGACCGGAAGACGGTCTCCGCCACGATCGTCGAGGGCGGCGGCCTCTTCGGCGTCGATCAGGGGCCCGTCGAACTCAAGCGTGGCGAGACCACCCAGGTGCCGTTCGTCGTCGAGAACCGCGTCTCTCGCACCGGCACGAAGGGCACAGTCACGCTGACCGCTCCGGACGGCGCGACCTTCTCGGAGCAGGACACCGTCCAGGGTTCGTGGCGGCGCGTCGGCAACACCGCGTGGAACGCTTCCACCTCCATCCCGCTCTCGAACGGCCGTCTGTCCGACGACAACACGACCCTCACGTTCGACGCAGACTGGGCAAGCGAGCGCGCCGCAGACCAGCAGTACCGCTTCATGATCGACGTCACGGCCGCCGCAGACGCCCCGGAGGGCTCGAGCGCGATGGACTTCGACTTCAGCGGGACGAGCAGCACGAATGACTTCCGTGCGCAGGGTTCAACGACCACAACGGTCGGCACCTCGGTCGTCGACCTGGTCGCGAACATCGGTTCGATCGACCACGCAGGCAAGACCGCGGTCATCTCGGGTTCCGCAACCCCAGGCGCGACGATCACGATCGGCGACAAGAGTGTCGAAGCCGACGCTGAGACCGGTGCGTGGAGCATCACGGTCGACGATCTCGACCGCGGGACGAACCCATTGCACGTGGTGCAGGAGATCGACGGCGAGGAGCACGACTCGAAGGACCTCGAGGTCGTCATCAACGACGCCACGATCTCCGGCCAGGACGGCACCGCCATCACGCTCGAGCGTGGCGAGGTCACCTCGGTGGAGTCCCTGTTCAAGACCAACGGTTCGATCAGCCGTCCGCAGGGCAAGGTCGAGTTCACCGCGCCCGAGGGCACCACGTTCGCCGAGGACCAGGGCAGGATCGAGGGTTCGTTCAAGAAGCCGGGTGAGGATGCCTGGACGAACTCCGCCATGACCCTGACCAACGGGGTTCGTTCCGAGGACGGCACGAAGTACACCTATGACTTCGCGACCACCACCACGACCTGGAACCTCCCCGACGCGTCGCTGATGCGCTGGAACATCGACGTGAACACCCCCGAGGGTGCAGCGGCCGGGAAGCCCTCCATGAGCACGAAGCTCACGGGCACGGCAACGGAGGGGTCGTACGACACCACGAGCACCACCGCGACCACCATCGAGGCGAACGGTCCCGCTGCTCCGAGTGCGACCGGCTTCTTCGATGCGGACGTCGAGGCGTGGGCTGGCATCCGAGGCACGGGCGAGGCGAACGCGGCCATCACCGTGAAGAACGCCGCAGGCGACACCATCGCCACCACCACGGCGAACAGCTCGGGCGCGTACACGGTCCGGATCGACCCGTCGAAGGTCGGCTACGGCAAGCAGGACCTCACCGTCACCCAGACCGTCGAGGACCAGGAGTCCGACGGGGTGGCAGTCGAACTGGACTACGGGCAGAACACCCCGGTGATCTCCACCCCCGCTGACGGCTCCACGATCGGCAACACCGACTTCCGCTTCACCGGGACCGGCAACACCGGCGGCAAGCTCGTGCTCTCGGGCAACGACTTCTCCGACAGCACCGACATCGGCACCACGACCGTGGCCGACGACGCCTGGAGCATCACCAACTCCGACCTCACCCTCCCGACCGGGCCCTACCAGTTCTGGGCCGCGCAGTTCACCAAGGGCGGCAAGGTCGAGGTCACGGGCACCAACATCACCGTCAACCGCAACGCACCGTCGGCTCCGACCGAGGTCGAGGGCTACTTCAGCCAGGACGTCACCCAGTGGGCCGGCATCCGGGGCAAGGGCGAGGCCAACGCAGACATCACCGTGAAGAACGCCGCAGGCGACACCATCGCCACCGGCACCGCCAACGGCACCGGCGCGTTCGACATCGTCATCGACCCGTCCAAGGTCGGCTACGGCAAGCAGGACTTCACCGTCACCCAGACCGTCGACAGCCAGGAGTCCACGGGCGCCGCAGCCTCACTCGACTACGGGCAGAACGACCCCGCGTTCACGACGCCCGCGAACGGGTCCACCATCGGCAACAAGGACCTCTCCTTCACCGGCACCGGCAACACCGGCGGCCTGCTCAAGGTGTGGGGCAACGACCTCGGCGCGGGTGACGACACCCAGCTCGGATCCACCACGGTCGCGAACGACGCCTGGGCAGTCTCCAACACGGACGTCACGCTCACCCCGGGCAACTACCAGTTCTGGCTCGGCCAGTTCACCAAGGGCGGCAAGGTCGTCGTGAAGGGCACCAACGTCACCGTCGAACAGGCACGCCCTGCGGCCCCGACGGCGCGTGGTGAGTTCGCGGCGGACGTCACCCAGTGGGCCAGCGTCCGCGGTACCGGCGCCCCTGGTGCAACGGTCACGGTGAAGGACACCGCCGGGAACGTCGTCGCCGAGACCACGATCACGGACCCGTCCGGGATCTACAGCGTCGCGATCGACCCGTCGAAGGTCGGCTTCGGCAAGCAGGACCTCTCGGTCAGCCAGACCCTGAACGGTGCGACCTCCGACGCCGTCACCGTCGAGCTGGACTACGGGCAGAACGACCCCGCGTTCACGACGCCTGAGAACGGGTCCACCATCGGCAACAAGGACCTCTCCTTCACCGGCACCGGCAACACCGGCGGCCTGCTCAAGGTGTGGGGCAACGACCTCGGCACGGGTGACGACACCCAGCTCGGATCCACCACGGTCGCGAACGACGCCTGGGCAGTCTCCAACACGGACATCACGCTCACCACGGGCAACTACCAGTTCTGGCTCGGCCAGTTCACCAAGGGCGGCAAGGTCGTCGTGAAGGGCACCAACGTCACCGTCGAACAGGCACGCACCGCGGCCCCGACGGCCGAGGGCTACTTCAAGACCGACGTCAACGCCTGGGCTGCGATTCGTGGCCAGGGCCTCACCGGTGCCACGATCTCGGTGAAGGACGCCTCGGGCACGGAGATCGCCACCACGACGATCACCGACCCGAACGGCTACTACGACCTCGGCATCGACCCCTCGAAGGTCGGGTGGGGCAAGCAGCAGCTCACCGTCACGCAGACGCTGAACGGCAGCACGTCCACCGGCATCGGGGTGGAGCTCGACTACGGGGTCCAGGGCGACTTCGCCGTGACCAGTCCGGAGAACCTCTCCACGGTGAGCGGCCAGGGCGGCTTCACGTTCACCGGCACCGGCCTGACCGGCGCGGAGATCCAGGTCTCCGGGACCGACTTCAGCAACTCGACGCCGTTCGGCTCCACGACTGTCGTCGACGGCAGCTGGTCCCTGGCCTCCACCCTCGACCTGCGTGAGGGCCCCTACCAGTTCTGGGCCTCGCAGCACACGAAGGGCGGCAAGTACCAGATGGCCGGCATCAACGTGACCGTGCAGCGGTAGCCCGACCAGCACCGACGACGGGGCGCTCCGGAAGGAGCGCCCCGTTTTGCATTTCAACTGCTAGAATATCAATGTCAACCGATCGAAAGGTTCTCCATGAACGCCCGTCACCTCGCTTCCCTCCTCGTCGTCACCGTCACCACCGCTGTGCTGCTCACCGGCTGCAGCTCGACTGACCGCAGCGACGGACCGTCGGGCTCGCCGACTTCGACGACGTCACAGAAGCCCTCCACCTCGGCCAGCGCGAACCCCACGTCACAGGCGACACGCCCCGCGCTGGAGCAGGGCGCCGCGGAGTGCACTGACGGAACCGCGACGATCGCGGACATGAACAACAAGGAAGTCTCCGTCGGCGACTGCACCACCGTCATCGTCGAGTCGAGCAACGCGATCATCCACCTCGGTGCGGTCACGTCCCTGACCGTCAAGGGCGCGATCAACGGCATCGACGTCAAGTCCGTCGAGAAGCTCACGATCGACGGTGACGGCAACCGCATCACCACGGCCTCGAAGCCGGAGGTCGACGACAAGGGCAAGCAGAACACCGTCCAGCGCTGACGCGCGCTGACTCCCCCGTGACCGGACGCACCATGCACCGACGAACCACAGAAGCCGACTGGGCCGAGACACGGAGCCTGGGCACCGCTGCCACCCGCGGTGCCCTCACCTCGGCGGTCTCCACGTGGACTCGGTTCGTGGTCCAGCTCGCCACGATGGTCATCGTGGCGCGCCTCGTCGGCCCGGCGCACTACGGCGCCGCGGCGACCGCCCTGGTCGCCGTCATGGGTGCCGAACTCGTCCGGTCAGGGGGGATCACCTGGCTCATCGGCCGAGCGCAGACCCTGACGGCGGCCGCCGTGAGCACGCTGCACCGGCTGACCGTCACGGTGGGCTCGGCCGTCGCGGCGGTGTTCGCCGTGCTGACGTGCATCGTGCCCCCGGATGCGCTGCCGGCCGGCGTGCTCACGTTCCCGACACTGGCGGTGGTGTTCCTCGCGGCCGGCGTCAGCGCCGTGCCGACGGCCTTGCTCGCCCGGAACCTGCGCTTCGGCCTGATCGGCACCGCCGAGGTCAGCGCAGCCGTCGTCTCCTGCGTCGTCGCGGTCATGATCGCAGCCACCGGCGGCGGTGCCGCGGCGCTGCTCGTCCAGTCGGCGTCCTACGCCGTGGTGCTCTGCGGCATCGTGGTCACGGCGTGCCCGTGGCGCCCCGGTCGGCCAGCACAGCTCCGAACGCTGCGCAGCGAACTCGCGTTCGCGGGGAACGCCACGGTCTCGCAGGCGCTCGACTGGGCCGTCCGGAGCATCGACCGGATCATCGTCGCCGCGCTCTTCGGCAACGCAGCAGCTGGTCTCTACGTCCAGGCAGCACAGCTCGCGGTGCTGCCGATCGAGCAGGTCAACGGTCCACTGCGTCGCGTCGCCGTTCCGGCACTCGCCCGCATGATCGACGAACCCGACCGCTTCCGCGCCGCCTACCGGGCACTGCTGACGCTCTCCTGCAGCGTCCTGTGGCCGGTGTTCGCGGTCCTCGCCGTCCTGGCTGAACCGGTGGTGGTCACGCTCTTCGGCCCTGCCTGGTCGGGTTCGGCGACGCTGTTCCGCGCCATGATCCCCATGGCGATGGCGAGTGTCGTCGCCGGCATCACCGTCGTGGTGGCGTTCGCACACGGGCTCGCCGGCAGACAGACGCTCTGGGAGTGCCTCGTCAGCCGCCCGGGGACGATCGCCGCCTACGGCATCGGTGCCGTGTGGGGCGTGCAGGGCGTGGCTGCCGGCTCGTCCGTCTCGGCGGTCCTGCTCGTCGTTCCCGGGTACCTCGTCATCGCGGGCAGGAGCGGCCTCGGCCTCCGCGACCTCCTGGTCCCGCTCATCGCGCCGGCCGGGATCGCGGTCGTCTGCGCCGCGGGAGTCGCTGCCGTCGTCGTCCCGCTCGAGGCCGCACCCCTGATCACGCTCGTGGTCGGCGCTGCGGTGGCCGCCGGGCTCTGGGTGGCACTCCTACTCGTCATCCCGGCCACGCGCCGCACCCTGCGTGGCGTCGGCAGGGTCGTCCTGCACCGCGTTCCGGAGCCGGCCTCCGCGGGCTGAGACGCGACCACGGACGGGAGGCACGGTGCGGGTCGGACCCGCACCGTGCCTCCCGTTCGTGGTCGCGTTCACCGCAGGTGCGGCGTCACCGCCTGCTCCCAGTCCTCGACCACGCGGTCGAGCCGGTACCGTTCCGCGCTCACGCGCGCTGCGGCACCCACTCGGGCTCGGAGCTCCGGATCGCTCGCGAGCCGCAGCATCGCGTCGGCCATCGCGGCTGCGTCGCCCGGTGCCACCAGGAAGCCGTCGACCCCGTCGACGATCATCTCGCCCGGCGCACCGGCAGCGCTCGCGATCACTGGTCGGCCGGACGCCATGGCCTCGATGACCACCTGCCCGAAGCCCTCGGCGACGGGACTGGCGTGCAGCGCGACGGAGGCCGCGGCGAACTCCTGCGCGACGCCGTCCACGTGCCCGATGAAGTCGACGGCGTCGGCGATGCCGAGTTCCACGGCGAGCGCGGGGAGTGCCGCCGCGAAGGCCCGGTCGCGGTCGAAGAGGGCCTCCCCCACGATGCGCAGCCGTGCGTCGGGGTCGATCCCTGCTGCGCGGGCGAGTGCGAACGCCCGCAGGGCGACGTCCTGCCCCTTCGTCTCGGACACCCGTCCGGCGAGCACGAACAGGGTCCGCGCGGGCGCGTCGGCGACCCGGTCCGGCAGTGACACCGGACACCGGACGACCGCGGCATCGCTGGTCCGGGTCGTCCGACGACGTGGCGGGAGCAGCGACGCGGCGGTGGCACGGGAGTTCGCCACTCTGCCGTGCGGCAGGACGGCGAACACCACGCGGAGCAAGCGCGCGTTCCAGCTCGTGTCGTCCTCTTTCCCGACGACGCTGTGCGCGTGTGCGACTACGGGCACCCGTGCGAGTCGTCCGGCGAGCGCGCCGTAGACATGCGCCTTCGCCGAGTGCGTCGTCACCAGCGCGACCTCGTGACGGCGGAGCAGCCCGGCGAGGCGAACGGCCGTCGCCGCCGCCCCGGAGACCTTCCCCAACGCGTCGCGAACGCCCCCACCGGTCTGCTCGGTGTGCGACGCCACGGTCTCTGTGAGGGGGATGACCACGTGCTCGACACCCGCAGCGCGGAGGGCGGCCTCGATCGGACCGTGCTCGCCGAGGACGACGAGCGGACGGACGCGGCGCGTGGCTCCGGCGATGCGGAGGATGAACAGTTCAGCCCCGGAGAGCTCTGCCGAGTGCGTGACGAAGGCGACGACCGGTCGGTGGTCGCGTGCGGTCAGATCGACATCCACGCGCGGAGCTCCTGTCGGAAGGTGGGCACGGCGAAGCGGTCGGCATCGCGTGCGCAGTCGTCGGGGTCCAGCACGACCGCGCGTTCGACGGCGTCCCGCAGTGTGGACGGCTCGGTGTCGGGCAGCCGGACACCGCTGCGGTCCGAGACGGACTCCCTCGTGCCTCCGCGGTCGGCGACGACCACGGGGGTGCCGACGGCGAGGGCCTCCACCGGCAGGATGCCGAAGTCCTCGACGCCGGGGAAGGCCAGGACCGACGCTCGATCGAGCAGGTTCGCCAACAGGGCGTCCGACGGAGCGATGACGAAGCGGACGTCGGCGTTGGACGCCGCGGCGAGCGCGCGGAGGCGCGATTCGTCCGGGCCGGAGCCGGCGATCACGACCGGACGGCCGGTCGCTGCTCCCATCGCGATGACGGTGTCCAGGCGCTTGTACGGGACGAAGCGCGAGGCGCCGAGGACGAAGCCCTCAGGGAGGGACTCGAGGACGGCCTGGTCCTCGGCATCGGCAGCACGGAGGTCGAGCACGGCGCGGCGCACGCGTTCGATGTCCACCGGAGGGTGGATCACGACCGAGTCGACTCCCCAGGTGCGCCGGACACGCTCCTGGACGAAGGCGCTGTTGACGGCGAGGTTCTGCAGCGCGACGGCGCTCCGACGGTCGATGTGACGGAACATCGGCGCGATGGCTCGGGCGGGGAGCGAGCGCCCGCGTTCGTCGAGTTCGGGCGTCCAGAGGTAGCGCGCCGGCGTGTGCGCGTACGTGAACTGCCGGCGCGGGTCGACACCCGGCACCCGGACGTGGTGTGCGAAGAGGTGCGAGCTGACCAGCGCCCAGTCATGCGTGCCGAGGGGGCGGGCAGACCGCCGCCAGACGAGCGGCATGAGCGGGAGTGCAGCGGCCTTCCGACCCCGGAGCGGTGTCCGCGCGACGGCGCTCTCGTGCACCCGCCCAGGACGGAACCGCCCGGGATGGTCGTTCCAGAGGCACAGGATGTCCGCATCCGGGAAGGCCGCGGCGAACTCGTCGAGGACTCGCTCGGCACCCCCGACGCGCTCGATCCACTCGTGGACGATCAGACCGCGGTTCATCGCCCCGCCCCCGGGTTCCTGGTGTCGTCGGCGAGAACGGCGTCGAAGCGGACGAGCAGCGTGACGAGCAGGTCGAGGTCGTGGTCGATGCGTGTTGCCATCCGGCGGAAGTCAGCACCGTCCCCGCGGACGGGGTCCGGGACGTCGTCGCTCGGCCCCGTCGATGACGGAGCCGGAGCGGCGAGCCGGAAGCGCGCGAGGAGGTCGTGGAACTCGTCGTGCGCCGTTGCCGTGTCGATCCCGCCCGCGAGCAGCGGCTCGGCGATCCGCGCGACCTCGCCGAGCGTGAAGGTCCGGCGGACGAGTTGCGGAGCACGCTCGAGCACGGCCTGCCGGTGCCGCCGCTCCATGGTGACGACGAGGTCCTGCTGCCGGAGGTCGACGTCGTCGACGGACCGTGCCCGATGGACGTCGAGCGGGGCTGCCTCCAGCCCCAGCGTCCGGAGTTGCTCGTGCGCCAGGGCACCAGAGGGCGCACGCGTCCCAGCGCTCGCCGTCACGGTCTGCCGTGCGCTCGGGACGGCTCGCCACTGCTGCTGGAACGCCATCGCGGCGTACGGCGAGCGACAGACGTTGCCCTCGCAGACGAACAGGATGCGGCGTGGGGACGACGTCATCGGGCGGTCTCCGTTCCGCGCGCGCGGCGACTGGCACGTCGCGGGCTCTCGGTGGGTTCGGCACTCGGCGCGTACCCGTAGTAGTTGGACGGGCGGAGGCCCTTGACGCGGTTCGCGACGACGCCCAGCACGCGGGCGCCGACCGACTCGAGCGTCGACAGCGCCTGAGCCACCTCGCCGGTCGTCGCGCGGCCGTCCACGGAGGTGACGAACAGCACCCCGGAGGACAGCGCCGCGATGACCGCGGGGTCGGTGACGGGGAGCACGGGTGGCGCGTCGATGACGACGTAGTCGTACTGCTCGCGGACCGTGCTCAGCAGGAGTTCCATCTGACGCGACCCGAGCAGTTCGCTCGGGTTCGGGGGGACGCGTCCGGCCGCGAGCACGTGCAGCCCGCGTTCGCCGACGACCTGGAGCGCGTCCTCGAGCTCGACCTGGTGGGTCAGCACGGTCGAGAGACCGACGCTGCTCTCGACACCGAGGTACCCACTCGCTGCCGGGCGTCGGAGGTCGGCGTCGATCAGGACCACGCGGTGCCCGTTGTGCGCCAGCATGAGCGCGAGGTCCACCGCCGTGGAGGACTTCCCCTCGCCGGGGACGGAACTCGTCACGACGACGCTCTGCGAACCGCCCTCCAGGTTCGTGAACGTGAGGTGCGTGCGGAGCTGCCGGAACGACTCTGCCCGGCCGGAGTAGGCGTTCGCCGCCTCGATGAGCGGCGTGCGTGACGTCCGGTCGTCGAGCGGGATCTCCGCGAGGACACTCGCGTCGGTGACGCGGCGGAGCGCATCGACGGACCGCACCTTCGTGTCGACGGTCTCACGGAGCAGGGCGGCGGCGATCCCGACACCGAGGCCGAGCAACACCCCGAGCGCGATGTTCACGGGAACGCGTGGCGACACCGGCTCGGTCGGGCGGTCGGCCGGCTGGTAGACGCTGAGCTTCACGAGCGCCGAGCCGGTGTCGTCCGCCGTCTCGATCTGGTCGACGACGTGGATGAGTTCGCGGGCGACGGCATTCGCCAGGGCAGCGGCGTCCTTCGCGGACGGGTCTGCGACGGAGAGCGTCAGGATGACGGTGTCGGCCGAGGTCGTCGCGGAGACCGTGCGTTCGAGGTCAGCGACAGACCGGTCGACACCGGCGCGCTCGGCGGCAGCGCGGAGCACCCGTGGGGCCGAGACGAGTTCGGCGTACGACGCGACTCGCGCCTCGGAGAAGTTGCCGCCTTGGCTGAGGTCCGTGACGCTCGCCCCACCACTGACCGAGACGAACACCGAGGTCGTCGCGCGGAAGACCGGCGTCATGACGAGGGAGACGCCCACTCCGGTGCCGACGCCGAGGAGCGTGATGAGCGCGACCCACCACCGTCGGCGTCTCAGCACGGTGAGGAACTGCTGCAGGGTCATGAGAGCCTTCCGGGTTGGCGTGTCGATGTGAAATATAGCGTACGCTGTATTGCATATCAACTGGAAGGTGATCATGACCCTGCTGGGAGTCCTGGCGCTGGCCTGCGCCCTGATCGGAGCGGCGCGCCGTCGTCCGAAGCTGATCGCGATCGCGCTCGGCTTCGGCGCGGGCGTCCCCGCCTCGGCCGGCATCGTCGTCGGAGCCGTCGCCGTGCCGGTGTTCAGCTGCGTCGGCCTGGTCGCCGTCGTCTCCTGGCTGGCCACCCGGCCCCGCGGGCCCGGATCGGCCGTGGCGTCGACCCTGGTCGCGTTCGCGGCCTGGAGCATCGCCGTCACGGCGATCGGCCCGTGGGCGTTCGCCGGAACCCCGGTGCTCGAGCCCCGCGGCGGCATCGACGAACAGATCCGCGCGCTGACGCCGCTCGCCTTCGGGATCAGCAACATCGCCCAGGCGGGCTACCTCGTCATCGCCTTGGTCGTGGTGCTGCACCTCGCCGCGACCGGCACCGCGAGGACGGCGCTGTCGGTCGCCGCGTGGACGGGCATCGGCCTGAGCACCGTGCGGAACGTGCTCCGCTCGGCGGGGACCGATCCACTCGCGCCGGTCTTCGACACCCTCAACGCCTCGTACACCGACGGGGACGCTCGGCTCCGCGGGGTGTTCTCGGAGCCGAGCGAACTCGCCACGTTCACCCTGGCGGTCATGACCGGCACGGTCGTCCTCGCCCTCACCTCGCGTGGGCGCCGCCGCATCGCCCCGCTCGTCCTCGGCGCCCTCGCCCTCGGCAACCTCCTGGGATCCGTCTCCGGGACCGCCGTGATCGCGTCCGGCGCCGTCGTCGCACTCGCTCTCGTCGTCGTCGTGGTCCGCACCGTGCTGCGGGACGGTCGCGGGGTCGTCTGGTTCGTGCTCGGCGCGATCACGGTCACGAGCGTGCTGCTCGTCGCCGGCGACACGGTGACGACGCCGCTCCTCGACGTCATCGAGGACAAGGTCGGGAGTCAGTCGTTCGATTCACGGACGGCCGCCGACGCCATCGGCCTGCGGGTCACGTCCGACACCCTCGGCATCGGGGCGGGACTCGGCAGCAACCGCTCGTCGTCGTTCCTGGTGACCCTGCTCTCGACCGTCGGGGTGCCGGGGACCGCACTGTTCATCGTCGCGGTGGCCCTCGTCGTGCGGCGAGCGGCCGGACAGCGTGCGACCCTCCCCGCCGTGGCCACGCTCGGCGCCCTGCTGATCGCGAAGGTGGTCTCGGTGCCGGACCTCTCGACGCCGTTGCTCTGGGTCACGATCGCCCTGTGCATGACGGCCTCACTGAAACACAACATGTGGACAACTGCCGATCCCGTGATGATCCGGCCCACGCTCGTGCCATGGCAGTCAACGGATCGAAGTTCCTCGGCGTCCAGGCACTGCGATTCGTCGCAGCACTCCTCGTCGTGTTCGCGCACCTGCCGTCGTACCTGCACGACCGCCTCGGCGCACCGCTCGTCGTGATCCCGACCGGGCAGGTCGGGGTGCCGGTGTTCTTCGCCATCAGCGGCTTCGTGGCCGTCCTCGTCACGCACCGGTCACCGCCGCCGACCTGGCAGCACTTCCTCCGACGACGGCTCGTCCGGGTCGTGCCCCTGGCGTGGGCGGTCATGACGGTCAAGCTGCTCACACTGTTGGTGGCACCGGGCGCGCTCGAGCGGGCGTCGACCTCACCGGTCTACATCGCGCTGTCGTACCTGTTCCTGCCCGGCCGCGGTGCCGACGGCGTGGTGCAGCCCTTCTACACGGTGACGTGGACGCTGGCGTTCGAGCTGCTCTTCTACGTCGTCGTCACGGTCGCGCTCGCCGTCCGGGTCGACCCCTTCCGGTTCGCCTCGGCGGTGTTCGTCGTCCTCGCCGCGGCATCGGCGTTCCGCGCCCCGGCCGGGTGGCCCACCTGGCAGTTCCACGGCGACCGCGTCGTGCTGTGCTTCCTGGTGGGGATGACCATCGGCCGCTGGGCGATCGATCGGTCGACCCGCACGGCGGTCCTCCGGCTGGTGGCCATCACGGCGCTGTGGACCGTGGTCGGGACGATCGCGGAAGCATCGACCGGGGCCCTGATGCTGCTGCCGATCGCGGCCGTGGCACTGGCGCTGACGGTCGCGTCGGAACCGTTCATCGGCCGTCGTGTCGGCCTCGTGGGGACCACGCTCGGCGACGCGTCCTACGCGCTCTACCTGACGCACCCGATCGTCGCACCGACGACGGTGGCCGTCATCGCGGCGGTGGCCTCCGGGTCGTCCGCGCCGGTCCTCGTCGGGGCCGCCGCCGTCGGTGCAGCCGTCGCAGCGTCGGTCGTGGTCTGGTTCGCGGTCGATCGACCGGTCATCCGGCTGCTCCAGGGCGGGCGCGGAGGGCTCGACCGCCGAGGGCGCGGACGACGACGGGCCCCCGGGTAGTCTCGACCCCGTGCGCTGGAGTCGAGTGAACTGGCCCTCGGTGGGCTACGTGTCCCTCGAGGACTTCGACGGACAGTCCGAGCACATCGCACGACTGCTCGAGGACGCTCCCCCGCCGGTCGCGGCCCTCGCCACCGTGCGCTGGACCGACGCCCGGGTCGCGACCCTGCGCAGCGAAGCGGCTCACCGACACGCATCCGAGGACGCGTCGAACGGCACGGACGGCACCGACGGCACCACGGACGACACGGCGGCGATCCCGGGGCACGGCCTGCCCGACCCGGTGGTCGTGCACGCCGAGGTCGTCGTCCGGAACGACGAGGTGCTCGACACCGCCGACGGGCTCTGGCGGCGCTGGAACCACGCACGGGTGACCCTACGCTTCGACGACGCCGTGATCGACCCGCCCGATGTGGACGCCGGCGCGGTGCTGGCCGGGGACGCGCACATCGCCCGCGGCGAGCTCGACCACGTGGCCGGCGAGGACGCCTGGGAACTCCGACTCCTCGTCTCCCCCGTCGGCGAGGTCGCGATCCGGTTCCGGGACGCCCAGGTCGCGGTGCAGAGCGTCGACGAGTCCGCCTACGACGTCCTCGGCGACCGCCCGACGCGCGGCTGGCACGGCCCGGTCCCCGACGGCTGGGTGGAGTGGGCGACCGAGGGTGTCCGTGCTGCGGCGTACGGGGACCTGGGCGGGCTGCACCTCGCCGACGACGCCAGTGACGTGGACGATGTCGACCCGCGCTGGGGCTTCGCCCCGCTGCACGCCGCCGCGTGGTTCGACCGGCCCGAGATGCTCGAGGAGCTCCTCCGGCGCGGTGCGACCCTGGCTCTGATCGACTCCGAGGGCCGGACGCCGCTGACGCTGGCGGTCGACCGCGACGCACGACGGGCCCTCCGCGTGCTGGTCGCGGCGGGTGCCGACCTGGAGGCTCGGGACGGCGACGGCAACTCCCCGATCGTCCGCGCTGCATGGGGTGGCCACGCCGAGGTCGTGCGCCTGCTCGCCGCCGCGGGCGCCGACGTCCGCGCCCGGGGCTCGCGGGGTGCGACGCTGCTCATCGCGGCGGTCGACTCCGCGGACGTGGACACCGTCCGCGCGGTGCTCGCCCTGGACGTCGACCGTGCGGCCGAGGACGACGAGGGCTCCACCGCCGCGGACCGGGCTGGACTCCTCCGGGACGGCGCCATCGCGGACCTCCTCACCCCCGACGCGACCGACTAGCGACCGGACCGGACCGACCCGATCGGGCGAGACCGGGCGCCCGACACGAGGTGCCGGGGCCGGCCACGGCCGGACCGAGCCGGCGCGACGGACGCGGGACGAGCCTCCCGTCCGACCGTCAGACGGCCAGGGCGTTCGCGGCCGCGACGCCGCCGTACCAGTGCGCACTCGGCTTCGGGGTGCGCACGAAGGTCTCGCGGTCCCACGCCACGAGACCGAAGGTCGGCCGGAAGCCGGACGCCCACTCGTAGTTGTCGAGCAGCGACCAGTGCTGGTAGCCGAGGACCTCGATGCCGTCCTCGATGCAGCGGTGGATGCCCTCGAGCGCGCCCTGCGTGTAGGCGATGCGCCGGGTGTCGTCGGCGGTGGCGATGCCGTTCTCGGTGATCATCAGCGGGACGTGGCCGGACAGCTCCCACGCGCTGCGGAGACCCTCGGCGGATGCCTCCGGCCAGAACTCCCAGCCGGTCAGGGTCGTCTCGACGTCGTCCCGCACGGGCAGCGGCCCGTCGGGGCCGATGAACGTGCGGGTGTAGGCCTGCACCCCGAGGAAGTCGTCGCCCGCGGCGTTCTCGAGGTACCAGTCGTCGCGCGGGTACCCGTACTCCCGCAGCATCTCCTCCGAGCCCGGTTCGCCGGAGGCGCGGAACGCCTGGGTCGCGATGGTCCAGCCGGACTGGAGGCCCGACACCTGTCCCAGGACCTCGCGCGACCGCCTGTGGCTGGCCAGCAGGGCGTCGGCCACCTGCAGGTCCGGGTTCGGCAGACCGAAGGCCACCAGGTTGGCCGCGTCCTCGCCGCCGGCGAGCATCGCGGCGATGTTCGGCTCGTTGATCGTGCACACGTAGCGGACACCGTCCTGCACCACGGGGAGCGCGGCCTCGGTGTACCGGGCGAACAGGTCGGCGGCGTCGGGGGCGCGCCAGAAGCCGTCCCGCTCGAACCAGCGCGGCACCGTGAAGTGCATGAGGGTGACGATCGGTTCGATGCCGAACTCGTGGCAGGCCTCGACCATGCGGCGGTAGTGGTCGACCTCGGCACGGCTGACGAAGCCCCGCTCGGGCTCGATGCGGGACCACTCGATGCTGAACCGGTAGGAGTTCAGGCCGAGGTCGGCGGCGATCCGGATGTCCTCGCGGTAGCGGTGGTAGCTGTCCGCCGCGTCACCCGACGGCTCGACGATCGTGGTGTCCGGTTCGTGCTCGTGCACCCACCAGTTGCTGTTGACGTTGTTGCCCTCGATCTGATGGGCGGCCGTGGCGGCGCCCCAGAGGAAGCCGTCGGGGAAGTGCAGCGAAGTGATGATGGTGCCTTTCAGTGCTTGCTGAGGAACGTGTCGAAGACCTCGACGGTCCCCTGCGGGTTCTCGATCTGGGGGCCGTGCCAGCTCTCCGGGATGACGACGTACTCGGCGCCGGTGTCCTCGGCCATGGTCCGCTGCCACGGGATCGGCCAGGCGGTGTCCCACTCCCCGTGCGTGACGAGGACGGGGAGCCCGGTGGCGCGGAGTTCGGCGGAGCTGTCGGTGTGGTCCTCGAGGACGTGGCCACCGGCGACGATGCTCAGGGGGCTCGTGGCGTCGAAGCGCTCGCGGACCATGCGGACGTCGTCGGGGAGCTCCTCGTCGGGACGGTAGGCCCAGAGCGGGTTCGTGGCGTCGAACAGCGTGCGGTTGTTCCCGCCGGTGTCGTGCATGATCGTCAGCTCGGTGACCTTGCGGTAGGGCCAGCCGTACGGACCGGAGCAGAACTGCACGACGTCGCGGAAGGCGCTCGGGTCCTGGATCGCGGCGGCGCGGACGATCACGCCGCCGAGCGAGTGCCCGACCAGGTGCACGGGAGCGCCGTCGTCGAGCAGCCGGGCGACGCGGATGACGTCGGCGGCTTCCTCGTCAAGTGAGTAGTCCCGGGGTTCGGTCGGCGCCGCGGAGTCCGCCTGGCCGCGGCGGCTGATCGCGACCGCGGTCCAGCCGGCGTCACGGAGGAGGGGCATGAACGTGCGCCAGTCCTCCTTCGAGCCGGTGTACCCGGGGACGACGAGGACCGTGCCCTTCGACGCCCCCGACGGGACGACGCGGTAGGCGGTGAGCCGGCCGATGGGCAGGTCGATGCCGACGACGTCGACGCCCTCGGGGGTGGGCAGGTGGCCGAACGGCGGGACGGTGGGGAACGCGTGCAGGTTCGTCATGAGGCCAGTCTGCGACGGGGGTTGGGCACGGCGTCCAGCAGCGCGACCGTGTAGTCGTCCTGCGGGTGCTGCAGCACGTCGGCGGTCCGTCCGCGCTCGACCACCGCGCCGTCGTGGAGCACCATGATGTCGTCGGTGATGAGCCGTGCGCTGAGCAGGTCGTGCGTGATGTAGAGGAGCGAGACGCCCCACTGTTCGCGCAGGTCCTCGAGGAGCGCGAGCACCCCGGCGCGGAGCGTCACGTCGAGCATCGAGACCGGCTCGTCGGCGATGATCACCTGCGGGTCACTCGCCAGTGCGCGGGCGATCACCACACGCTGCCGCTGCCCGCCGGAGAGCTGGTGCGGGAGCTTCTGCGCGAACTGCTCCACGGGCGTCAGGCCCACGGTCTCGAGGAGTTCGAGCACACGGCGCCGAGCGTCCTTGCCGCGGAGCCCGGTGTAGTTCACGACCGGACGGGTGAGCGTGTACTCGACCGTGTGCAGCGGGTTGAGCGCCGAGTACGGGTCCTGGAACACCATCTGCACCTCGGAGCGCAGGTCCCGCATGCCCCGGCGCCCGAGCTTCGCCACGTCGAGGTCGCCGAACCGGACGGTGCCCGAGCTCGGCTTCTCGACGCCGGTGAGCAGCTTCGCGATGGTCGACTTGCCGGAGCCCGACTGGCCGACGAGCGCGAGGGACTGCCCCGGCTCGAGCGTGAACGACACGTCGCGGACGGCCCGGACCGGGTCCTCACCACGACGGGGCGGGGCGTAGGTCTTCACCAGGTGGTCGACGACGATCGGGTTCTTCGCCGCGCTGCGCTCCCGCGAGCCGACCGTGGCGTGGGAGGTGGTGGCCTCCTGCCGCTTCTCGCCGTGTTCGGCGCGGAGCGAGCGGTCCGGGAAACCGGGGAGACTCACGACCGCAGCACGCGGGTCGGCGTAGTGCGACAGGAGCATCTGCGTGTACGGGTCCTGCGGTGCACGGAGCACCTCGCGCGAACCGCCGTCCTCGACGATCCTGCCCTCGTGCATCACGAGGACACGCTCGGTGGCCTCGAGCACGATGCCGAGGTCGTGGCTGATGAGCACGGCCGTGAAGCCCTCGGCACGCTGCAGCTCGATGATCGTGTCCATCACCGCGTGCTGCACGAGGACGTCGAGCGCCGTGGTCGGCTCGTCGAACACCATGAGCTGCGGTTCGAGCGACAGCGCGAGGGCGATCGACACGCGCTGCCGCATGCCACCGGACAGCTCCCCAGGGAACCGCGCCAGCATCGAGTCGGGGAGCTTCACCTTGCCGACGAGCTCCCGCATCCGGCTGTCCCACCGCTCACGCGGCACGTGGCCGTGGGCCTTGAAGACGTCGATGAAGTGGTTGCGGATCGTGCGCACCGGGTTGAGCGCGTTCATGCCCGACTGCAGCACCATCGCGAAGCCGCCCTGGCGCTGCTGCCGGAGCTCCTCGTCGCCGAGGTCGCGGATGTCCTTCCCCGCGAAGACGATGCTGCCGCCGTTCGTCCGTGCCGGGGGCTTCTGCAGCCGGGTGAGCGCGTAGCCGAGCGTCGACTTGCCGGACCCGGACTCGCCGACCAGGCCGACGAACTCGCCCTTCCGCAGCGAGAACGACACGTGGTCGACCGCCTGGACGGCGGTCTGCCCCGACGACTCGTAGACGACCGACAGGTCGCGGACGTCCAGCAGGACGTCGGTGGCGGTGGACCCGTCGGACGGGAGGCTCGTGGCGGCGCCGGTGAGAGCCTCCAGTCCGGTGGTGGGGACTTGACGTGCGCCGCTCATGCGGTCTTCTCCTTACGGGGCCGCGCGCCTTCGCGCAGCCGCGGGTTGGACACGGCGTCGACGCCGAAGTTGATGAGGGTCAGGCTCATCGCGAGGAGGGCGATGCAGAGGCCGGGGGCGAAGAGCAGGATCCACTGGCCGGTGAGCAGCGCGTTGGAGTTCTGTGCCCAGTAGAGGATCGTGCCCCAGCTGACGATCGAGGAGTCCCCGAGGCCGAGGAACTCGAGGCCGGCTTCCGCGAGGATCGCGCTCGTCGCGGCGCCGAAGAAGCTGCCGACGATGAGGCTGGTCATGTTCGGCAGGATCTCGCGGAAGACGATGCGGGTGGCACCCTCGCCGGAGAACTGTGCGGCCGTCACGAAGTCGCGACCGCGGAGGGACTGCGTCTGGCTGCGCAGGACGCGGGCACCCCAGGCCCAGCCGGTGACGACGATCACCGCGATGATGACCGCGATACCGCCGTTCTGCAGGTAGGCCGCGATGACGATCATGAGGGGCAGGCCCGGGATCACCAGGAACAGGTTCACGACGAAGCCGATGACCTCGGCGACCCAGCCGCGGACGTAACCCCAGCTGAGGCCGATCGCGACCGCGACGAGCGTGGACAGGATGCCCGCGACCGCGCCGACCATCACCGAGATGCGGGCGCCGTAGATGAGCTGGGACAGGACGTCCTCGCCGGCGGCGGTGGTGCCCATCCAGTGGGCCCAGGTGGCGTCCTCGCTGCGGGCGAAGCCGTTCTGGCTGGCGCCGTAGGGGGCCAGGAGGGGTGCGGCGATCGCCACGACGACGAACACCGCGAGGATGACGATGCCGATGCGGGCCTTGGTGTTGGACCAGACGACGCCGAACTGGCGGGCGGCGGACCTGAGCTTGGACGGGGCCTGCTGTTCCGGTGCGTCCTGCGTGCGGACTGCGACGGTTGCGTCGGGTGTGCTCGTGTTCGTCATCGGCGCGTCCTCGGGTCCAGGACGCCGTACAACACGTCCACGATGAAGTTGGCGATGAGCACCGACACGGTGATCATCAGGAAGAGCGCCTGCATGAGCGGGTAGTCCTGCCCGATGACGGCGTTGAACAGCAGGTAGCCGATGCCCGGGTAGCCGAACACCTGCTCGACGAGCACCGAGCCGCCCACGACACCGCCGAGGGCCAGGCCGAAGCCGGTCAGGTTCGGCAGGATCGCGTTCCGGGCGGCGTAGCGGATGGCGACGGTGCGACCGCGCAGGCCGTTGGCCTCGGCGAAGGTGACGTAGTCGTCGCCGAGCGTGTTGATCATCGCGTTGCGCATGCCGATGATCCAGCCGCCGAGGCTGGTCACGAGGATCGTCACCGCCGGCAGGACCGCGTGCTGCAGCGCGTCGCCGGTGAACGCCAGGTTCAGGCCGGGGGTGGTCGTCGCCGAGTACGCGCCGGTGGTCGGGAACCAGTGCAGGACGTAGCCGAGGAAGAACAGCAGGAGCAGCGCCGTCCAGAAGTACGGGAACGTCGACATGAACGATCCCGACAGGGTGGGGAGCGAGTCGAGCCAGGTCCCCCGCTTCCAGGCCGCCGCGATGCCGATCAGGGTGCCGAGGACGAACGCCAGGATCGTCACGACCCCGACCAGGATCAGCGTGTACGGCAGGGCCTTGCCGACGAGGTCACCGACGGGCTGCGGGTAGAACGTGTAGCTCGTGCCGAAGTCGAGGGTGACGACCTGGTGCAGGTAGCTGCCGTACTGGGCCCAGAGGCTGCCGGTCGGGACGCCGAGCTGGGCCTCGATGGCCTTCTTGGTGGCGTCGGTGACCGGGCCGTTCTGGCTGAGCTTCGCGAGGGCCGCGTCGCTCGGGCTGCCCGGCATGAGGCGCGGGAGCACGAAGTTCAGCGTGACCGCGGCCCAGAGGGTCAGGACGAAGAGGACGAGTTTCTGGAGGATGTACTTCACTTGCCCTGCTCGCTCTCTGCGACGATCGCGCGCCCGGCGGCGCTGTCGCGCAGCCGGAGCTTGGTGAAGATGAGCAGCGGCGCGGAGTCGTAGTTCTGCGGCGCCATGTAGGGGTCCTTCGCACTCGGCCAGCCGACGAACTTGCCGGTGTTGAACAGGCCCCAGAGCCCGCCGTGGTACATGCCGATGACGGGCAGCTGGTCGTACACGATGGTCTGCAGCTGGTCGAGGATCTCCTGCTGCCTCGTCGTGTCCGTGGTGGCCTTGTACTCGTCGAGCAGTCGCTGCGTCGCCGGGTCCCGGTAGCGCTCGTAGTTGTTCACGGTCGACTTGCCGACGGGCTGGTAGAAGTCGGTCGACATGAGCGAGTTGAAGGCCTGGTAGACGTCGCCGTTGCCCATGCCGCCCATCGCCATCTCGAAGGTGCCGTTGTTGATCGCCTGCTGGTAGCCGGCGGGCTGCGGGGCACTGATCGACACCTTCACGCCGATGGCGGTGAGGTCACGGCGGACCTCCTGCGCGGCGCGGAGCCAGTCGGCGTAGCCGTTGGCGGTCGTGATGGTGATCTCGAGCTGCTTGCCGTCCTTGACGATCTTGCCGCCCTGCTCCACCCAGCCGGACTTCGCGAACGACGCCTTCGCCGCGGCGACGTCCTGCGTGACCATCCCCTTGTCCGGGATGTCGGGGTTCGCGTACCGCTCCTGGTTCGGCAGGATCAGGCCGGTCTGTGCCGCCGCGGTGAGGTTGCCCTCGGTGGCGGTCTCGGCGATGTCGTCGCGGTCGAGGGCGAGCGAGATCCCTCGGCGGACGTTGACGTCGTCGTACGGCGCCTTCGTCAGGTTCGGGATGAGGCCGATCACGCCCCCCGGTGGGAACCAGTACGTGTTCGTGTCCGATGCGGCACCCCACGTGCCCTTGACGTCGGAGATGAACGAGTACGCCCAGTCGTAGCCGCGGGTGACGGTGTCGAGCTGCGTGTTCGTCGCGGGCAGGACGAGGTGCTTGATCGCGATCTTGCCGGCCTGCCAGTACCGCGCGTTCTTGTCCATCGAGTACTGCTGGTCGGAGTAGTTGCCGAGGACGAACGGGCCCGTGCCGACCGGGTTCGGGTCACGCCACGTCGTCGGGTCCTTGACCTTCCCCCAGTGGTGCTCGCCGAGGATGTACGTCTGGCCGATGATCGTCAGGCTCGGGACGTCGTCGGACTTCAGGTGGAAGACGACGTGGTCGCCCTGCTGCTCGATGGTGGCGATGTGCTGCCAGGCGCCCTTGACGTCCATCGCGGGGAACCGCTTCAACAGGTCGAACGTGAAGACGACGTCCTTCGCGGTGAACGGCGTGCCGTCGGACCACTCGACGCCCTTGCGGATCGTCATGTCGATCGTCCGGGCGTCCGGCTGCTCCCACGAGCTGGCGAGCCAGGGGTTCCGCTTGCCGTCGAGTGGGTTCACCTCGATGAGGGGCTCGTACATCCACTTCGACGCGGTGCGGGCGTTCGTGATGTACGGGTTGAAGTTGCGGTCGAACAGCGGGTTGCCGTGGTCGGCGTTGATGAGCATCGTGTCCTTGCCGATGCTCGGGTCCGGCTCTGATCGGACCTGGATGCTGCAGCCGGTCGCCGCGAGGGCCACGACCGCGATGCCGGCGAGGGCCGCGGCGAGGCGACCGCGCCGCGTGTGCGGCGTGCTCGGCATGCTCGGCATGCTCGGCGTGCTCGGCGTGCGCCACGGCCCGCGCCTCGTGCGCCGTGGGGTGCGCTGTGGGGGAAGCGTCATTGCTCGGTCGACCTCCGTGTCGAGTGGGTACGAGGGTCAATGTATGCGCTTACATCGCGGGGCGCAAGTCGCGTGGGGGCGTGTGGCGGGTGCGTGGCGGGCGGGTGGCGGCGAGCAGCTGGTGCGAGGTTGACCACACCGTGCGGCGCTGCGGGCGGGCACGGGGTGTGCAACCTCGCACGGGGCAGGAGACCGCGCACGGTGCGAGCCCGGGTGCGCTCGCACGGGGCGGGAGAGCGCGCACGGTGCGAGCCCGGGTGCGCTCGCATGGGGCGGAGAACCGCGCACGGTGCGAGCACCCCGCGCTACAGCGTCGGCGGGCAGCTCTCACGCAGGAGCACCTCGACGGGGAGCCGCACGGCACGCGGCGGCCCCTCGCGGCGCTCCAGCCGATCGACGATCGCCACCACCGCGGCCCGCCCGAGCTCCCCCATCGGCTGGTGCACGGTGGTGAGCCTCGGCGCGGAGAACCGACCGGCGTCGATGCCGTCGAAGCCCGTCACGACGATGTCGTCCGGCACCCGGAGCCCCGCCGCGAGCACCGCGTCGAGCACCCCCAGCGCCGACTGGTCGTTCGAGCAGACGATGGCCCGCGGCGGGCTGTCCGCCAGCAGCGCGACCGCCAGCTCCCGCGCCCGAGCCCGTCCGAAGTCCCCGTGCACGGTCCGGACGGAGCGCGGCTCCACCCCGTGGTCGTCGAGCGCCTGGCGGAACCCGGCGGAGCGTTCCTGGTCGTCCGGGGAGTCGATCGGGCCGGCGACGTAGGCGATCGACCGGATGCCGAGCCGCCCGATCACGTGCGCAGCAAGCGTGCGCATGCCCGCGGCGTTGTCGACGCTGACCGAGTCGAACCCGTGCGAGCGCCGGTCGTCCGCGAGCACCACCACGGGGACCCGGCGGGCGACGTGCTCGAGCAGCTCGTCCGGCACGGTCTGCGCCAGCACCGCGAGGCCGTCCACGCGCCCGGCGACGTCGTTCACGATGACGTCTCGGGAGGGACCGCGCCCGGCGGCGACCATGAGGGCGAGGCCGCGCTGCCAGGCCTCGGTCTCGGCGCCGCGGAGCACCTCGTCGAAGTACAGGTTCGACGCGAACGGCTGCGTCACGTGGCGGCGGTCGTCGACGACCCGCACTCCGCCGTCCGTCACGAGTCCCGGTCGCTCGTCCGGCACCACGTCGAACCCGGGCAGCAGGAGCCCGATCACGCCGGTCCGCTTGCCCGCCAGCGCCCGGGCGTTCCCCGACGGCACGTACCCGAGGAGTCGGATGGCGGCCTGCACGCGGTCGCGTGTGCCCTCGCGGACGGCGTCCGGCGTGCGGAGGACGCGGGAGACGGTGGCGATGGACACCCCGGAGGCGGCCGCGACGTCGTAGACCGTGGGAGGTGCGGTGCGCTGCTCGGCCAACCAGGGCCTCCCGTCCGTCCGCTCATGCGCGCCGGAGGCGAGCCGCCCCGACCGCCGACCATCCTAGGCAACCCGTCTCGACACACTTCTCCACAAGCGCCGCCAGGCCCTTGCGGCGGACGGCAGCAGCGGATCACACTGGGGCGACCTCAGTACGTCCCGTGAGGAAGCGCAACCAGCGGGCGGTGCCCGCATCGACGCGGGCCGAGCCCGCCTACGGGAAGGACCAACGAGATGTCACAGTCGACGCAGTCAGGACGCCGCGACGCGGTCAGGGTCAGCCTGGACGAAGCCGAGGTGCGCGAGGCCCTCCTCGAACGCACGCACGAACCGCGGGAGGGCGCAGCCGCCTTCGCGCAGCTCGACGGCGCGGACGGACTCACGCGCATCGAGTGAGCCGCGCCGCGGCCGGATCAGGACGCGGCACAGCCAGGAGGCCCGGCTCGCCCCCACAGGGCGGGTCGGGTTCCGCGCGCGGTCGCGTCCAGACCGCGGGCACTTCGAGCCGCCCGGACCGCAGGCACGGCGCACGCGTCGGTCAGTGCGTGGTCGACGTCCGGTCGGTCGCGCCGATGATCGCCATGCCGGCCCCCCGGAGGCGTCGGCGCTCCTGGGCAATCCAGGCGATCAGGCGGTCGTTCGTCCCGGCGACGTGCGCCGCGAGCAGTTCCGCCGCGCGGTCGGCATCCCCAGCCTGCACGGCGTCGAGGACGGCGCTGTGCTCGTCCCACGCGGCGTCGCGGGCCTCTGGCGTGCGGACCTCGATCCACCGCGTGCGTTCGAGTCGGGTGAGGGCGTCGCCGATGGCGTCCGTGACGAACCGGTTGCCGCCGAGCGCCGCCAGGTCGAGGTGGAAGGTCGAGCCCATCCGGATGCCGGCCTGCTGGTCGGGCGTCGGGCGCAGGGCGTCGAGGTGCGACCGGACCTCGGCGAGCGCCGCGGCGTCCGCTCGTTCGACCGCGAACCGGACGGCGGCGGGCTCGAGCACGCCGCGCAGTTCGGCGAGCGAGGCGATCTCGTCGAGGTCGATCGGCGTGACCGTCCACGAGCGGCCCTCGTGCAGGATGAGCCCCTCGCGTTCGAGTCGTGACAGCGCTGCACGGACGGGGGTGCGCGACGCGTGGAACCGCGCTTCGAGCCCACGCTCGGAGATGCGCTCCCCCGGCGCGATCTCGAGTGTCAGGATCGCGGCGCGCAGGTTGTCGTAGAGCTGGGCCGTCTGCGACACGGGCGCTGCGTCGGTCGGTTCGATCACGACGGACCAGCGTAGCGCCGGAGTGGACCGGATGGTATACCGTTTTGGTATACCAAACCGTTCCGCGACGAAACGATGCTCATGACGACGACTTCCTCCGCGCCCGCGACCACCGCCCGCGCGTGGTCGATGCTCGCGCTCGGCGTCGCCGCACAGGCCGCGGGCACGCTCGTCGTCTCAGCGCCGGCCCTGCTCATCCCCTACCTGCACGCGCACGGCACGCCCCTGCCGGTCGCCGGGGTGCTCGCCGCCGCGCCGACCTTCGGCATGGTGCTGACGCTCATCGCCTGGGGAGCGCTCACCGACCGTATCGGCGAGCGGGTCGTCATCGCGGGCGGCCTCGTCCTCACGACCCTCGCCACGGTCGGCGCCTGGCTCGCCGCGGGGGACCCGGTGCTGCTCGGGCTGGCGTTCCTGGCGGGCGGGATGACGAGCGCGTCGACGAACGCGGCCAGCGGACGGGTCGTGGTCGGGTGGTTCCCGAAGGAGCGGCGGGGCCTGGCGATGGGCATCCGGCAGATGTCGCAGCCGCTCGGGGTGACGCTCGCGGCGGTCACGGTGCCGCAGCTCGCCGAGACGTCCGGCATCCGGGCGGCGCTCGTGCTGCCGATCGTGCTGTGCGCGGTGCTCGCCGTGCTCTGCGCGATCGGCATCGCGAACCCGCCGCGACCGGCACGGGGTGACGCTCCCGCGGCCCACGTCGCGAACCCCTACCGGACGTCGGGCTTCCTGTGGCGGATCCACGCGGTGTCCGTCCTGCTCGTGGTCCCGCAGTTCACGCTGTCGACGTACGGGCTCGTGTGGCTCGTCGGGCTCGGGTGGCCCACGGCCGCGGCGGGGCTGCTCGTCGGGGCGTCGCAGTTCGTCGGGGCGATCGGGCGCATCCTCGTGGGGGTGTGGAGCGACCGGGCACGCTCCCGGGTCGGTCCGCTGCGGGTCGTCGCCGTGAGCGCGGCGGTGGTCATGGCGGTCATGGCGCTCGTCGACGTCTCACACCTGGCTGGCGCGGCGGTGTTCCTCGTCGTGGCGACGAGTGTGACCGTGGCGGACAACGGGCTCGCGTACACGTCCGTCGCCGAGGCAGCGGGGCCCTTCTGGTCCGGGCGGGCCCTCGGCGCGCAGAACACCGGCCAGTTCATCGCGGCGAGCGCCGTCGGCCCGGGCATCGGCGCCCTGGTCGGCGTGCTCGGCTTCGCGGCGTCGTTCGGGATCGTGGCGGTGCTGCCGTTGTTGGCGCTGCCGCTGGTCCCGCGTTCCGACCGCTCCACCGGGTGAGGCCGGCGGGCGTTCCGACCCATGACGCCCGCGATGGGAGGTCGGATCGCGCGTAGGGGGTCGGAAGAACTCACCCACCACGCGCGATCCGACCTGCCGCGCACGATCCGACCGACAACGCGCGGAACGACCCACCGCACCCGACCCGGACCCGGAGCCGGAGCCGAAGCCGGACCCCGCGCCGGAGCCGCGCCGCGCCTCGCGCGCGCCGCCGCGTCAGGCCGGGACGGCCGGGCCCACCCGCCAGCGGAGCAGCGCGGACGCGGGAGCCCCGCTCGGCAACGACGCCGCGTTGACGAGCACGAGCTCGGCGTCGGTCAGCACGATCGCCCGGACGAGGGCGCACACCGCCGGCACCTGCCCGAGGACCTCGACCCCGGCCGCCTGCTCGGGCGCCGTCGCCACCCAGGGTGCGGCGGCGAGGGCGTACAGCGTGCGGTCGCCGAGCGCCCCGGCGTCGAGGGCGACCACGGCCGCCTGCGCCTGCTGCAGCGCGTCGACCACGGGACCGATCCCGCTGACGCTCTCGTTGTCGCCGCGGCCCTCGTGCGTGCGCAGGAGGTCCTGCACGTCGTGCCGCCGCGATGCGAGGAGCCGCGCGAGCGCCAGGTCGACGTGCTGCACGAGCGCCTTCTCGGACGCATCGTCGGCCCGCGGGTCGACGGCGACCTCGGTCACGAGCGCCTTGGTGGCCGCGGACAGCTCCCCGCGCAGCAGTTCGCGGGCGCGGATGTCCCCCGCCACGACGATGAGCCGCGGCGAGGTGGTGCGCACGGCCTCCTCCAGCGCGGCGGCGACCTCACCGGCCGTCTGCTTCCAGATCTCCTCGGTGTGCTGCTGCCAGTGCGACTGCTTCCAGCCGTTCCCCGACTTCACCTTGTGCAGCGTGTCCGTGCGGCCCTGGACGCGCTGCTCGTCCTCGGGGGCGCCGGACGGGGCGTGTCCGAGCCGGTAGCCGCGGAAGCCACCGCCCTCGCGGCCGACCTGGACCACGAGGAACGGCAGGTCGAAGGGCCGGTGGGCCAACAGCGGGAGCAGGTCGGGGACGGCGCCGGTGCCCATCGACTCCTGCCCGTGCAGGTGACCGGGCAGCACCTCACTCAGCACGAGTTCGTCGTCACGGACGAGCACGTAGCGGGCGACGGGTGCCGGGACGCCCGGCTGCTCGACGAGCTCCTCCTCGATGACCTCGACCGCCCGGCTCGAGCCGCCCTGCTGCTGCAGCGCGTCCGACACCGTGCGCCGCTGGAGCGCGGCCAACCGACGGGGGTCCTCCCGGTTGCCGGAGGCGTCGACGTACGCCCAGGTCCAGGTCCCGGGAGCCTGCAGCGCCTCGACCAGGTCGGGCTGCAGGGCCGTGGTCTCACGCGTCGTCTGTGCCACCGTCGACCACCTCGTTCTCGGTCTCCTCGCCGGTCTCGGTCGTGAAGACGGTGTCGTCGCCACCCACGGTGTCGCCGGCGACCGCACCCCCGCCGATCGCTCCGCGGCCGTCCGTGTCCGTGACGACGTCGGCGTCGTCCTCGGGGAGGACGTCCGTGCTGTCGTCCTGCAGCTCGCCCTCGAGCTCGCCGTCGTAGCCCGACGCCTGCAGCGTCTCGGCGTCGTCGGTGTCGTCGGGGACCGGCTCGGACTGCCGGAACTCCTCGACGTGGCTGTTGCTGCCGTGGCCCTGGACGATGCTCTGCGCCTCGTGCGCGAGCTGCTCGTCGAGCTCTGGCCGGTGGGTGGTGTTCCCGCGTTCAGCCATCAGTGCTCCTCCCGTTCGTGTCGCCGGTGGCGATCGCCGTCGGCGGCCTTCGTGCTTGCTCTGAGCCCCCACCGTCCGCGCTCCGACCTGACGTCGTTCCAAGGTCGGAGCGAACACCCAGCCGCGAACACCCACCGGCACTCGGGTTCCGTGGTTTGCTGAGGCGCAACCCCGATCAATGACGAACCGGAGTGCAGGCAATGACGCCATCATCACGACCACCAATCACCAGACGCCAGCTCTTCGGGCTCGGCATCGGAGCGGCTGCGACGGGTCTCCTCGCCGGCTGCGCGGTGCCCGGCTCGACGAACGTCAACAAGGCGGCACTCGTCCCCGCGGCGGCGGGCGGCGAGACCATCCAGCTCACCTACTGGGCGTGGCTGAAGGACCTGCAGAAGGTCTGCGACATCTGGAACGCGAAGCACCCCGACGTGCAGGTCACGGCGAACTGGATCCCCGGCGGCAACAGTGGCGGGTACCAGAAGATGTACTCGGCGCTCGCGGCCGGCGGCGGCCCGGACATCGGGCAGGTCGAGCTCCGGCAGATCCCCGAGTTCATGCTCGCGAACGGCCTGGTCGACCTGGCCCGCTACGGCGCGAAGGACGTGCAGGACCAGTACGACGAGGCCGCCTGGGCCCAGGTCTCCTTCGTCGACGGCGTCTACGGGATCCCGCAGGACACCGGCCCGATGGGCTTCTACTACCAGCCCGCGATCCTCGAGCAGGCCGGCGGCGAACCCCCGACGACGTGGGACGAGTGGAAGGTCCTGGCCGACAAGGTCCGGAAGACGGGCAAGCAGAACTACCTCGAGGTCTTCCCGGTCGCCGACGCCTCGCCGTTCGCCGCCTACGCGCAACAGGCCGGCGCGCGCTGGTTCAAGGTCGACGGTGACGAGTGGGTCGTCGACATGACCGACGACGCCACGCTCGAGGTGGCCGACTTCTTCGACGGGTGCATCGACGAGAAGCTGGTCGACACGAGCGCCGGCGCCTACTCCCCCGGCTGGTACGCCGCGTGCGCCAGCGGTCGGATCGCCGCCGTGACCAGCGCGAGCTGGGGCGACGCCCTCATCGAGTCGATCCAGGGCGGCAAGGGCAAGTGGAAGGTCGCCCCGATGCAGAAGTGGAGCGCCGACGGCTTCGGGTCGAGCGCGATCGGTGGCTCGACGGCCGCGGTGCTCGCCAACGCGAAGCACCCGAAGGAAGCGCTCGACTTCATCACGTGGATGACCACCTCGAAGGAGGGCGTGGACGCCATGATCAAGCACTGCGGCATCGGCTGGTCCCCCGCCAAGGACTACATCGGCGCCCAGCGCGAGCAGCCGAGTGCCTGGTTCTCGGGGCAGAACTACAACGAGGACGTCTTCGCCCCGGCGGCCAAGGAGCAGAACATCGACTGGTCCTGGTCCCCCGTCACGCAGTCGGCCTTCACGTCGCTGCAGAACCAGTTCCGCCGCAAGATCACCGGCGGACTCAAGCTCAGCGACGCCGTCGAACTCGCCCAGCGCGAGATCGTGCAGTCGTTCAAGGACAAGGGCCTCAGCGTCAGGACGGCATCGTGAGCACCCAGACCCCCACCCGGGCGCGCACCACCGAGCGCACGCAACCGACCTTCCGCACGAGCACCAAGGCCACCCGGGCGCAGAAGCGTGCGCCGTGGATGCTGCTCGCACCCTTCCTGGCGCTCTTCGTCCTGACGTTCGTCATCCCGATCATCAGCGCCCTGTTCCAGAGCTTCACCACCGTCGACCGGAAGGGCCTGTTCGGCGAGGACGGCGTGACCGGCCGGTTCGCCGGCTTCGACAACTACGTCACCGCGCTGAACGACAACGGCTTCGTCGCCTCGATCGGCCGCATGCTCCTGTTCGGCATCGTCCAGGTGCCGGTGATGATCATCGCCTGCACGATCCTGGCGCTGCTGCTGGAGTCGGCGAGCGCCCGCTGGCCGGGCTTCTTCCGGGCGATCTACTTCATGCCGTACGGCGTCCCCGGCGTCATCGCGACGATCCTCTGGTCGTTCCTGTACGTGCCCGGGCTGTCGCCGATCGTGTCGCTGCTGCAGTCGATGGGGCTGCAGCCGGACTTCCTCGGCGCGAACAGCGTGCTGTGGTCGATCGCGAACATCGTGACGTGGACCTACACCGGCTACAACATGCTCATCATCGTGGCGCAGCTGAAGTCGATCCCCGGCGAGGTCTACGAGGCCGCCAAGATGGACGGCGCCGGCCCCTTCCAGGTCGCGTGGCGCATCCAGATCCCGCTCATCGCGCCGGCCCTGGTGCTGACGACGGTGTTCTCGATCATCGGCACGCTGCAGCTCTTCGCCGAGCCGCAGATCCTGTCGACGGTCGCCCCCGCCATCGACACCGAGTACACGCCGAACTACGCCGCCTACACGAACGCGTTCGCGTTCAACGAGTACGGCGTCGCAAGTGCGCAGGCGGTCATCATCGCGCTGGCCGCGTTCATCCTGTCCTTCACGTTCCTGGCGCTGACGAACCGTCCGCCCAAGGACGAGCGCGACCAGCGCAAGCGGTCCAGGAAGGACGGCCTGGAGGCGCGGCGTGCGCTCCAGACGCGCGCGACCGCCCGACCGGTGGTCACCACCCAAGCCGACCCGGGCCTCCCGTCCGGTCGTGTCGCGACCACCGAAGGGACTGACCGATGACGAGCGAAGCCATCGAAGCGCCGGCCACGGCGAAGACCGCGGTCCCCGTCGACACCACGTCGATCACTGCCCACCAGCGCCGCAAGCTCGACCGCTCACCGCGGTCGCAGATCGTGGTGACGGGCATCCTCGTCGTCGTCGCGCTGTACTTCCTGGTGCCGCTGTACTGGGTCGTGATCGCCGCCACGAAGACGACCGGGGCGCTGTTCTCGACGAACGGGTTCTGGTTCGGCGGGGACTTCGCGCTGTTCAGCAACCTGCAGCAGGTGTTCACGTACGACGGCGGCATCTTCGTCCGGTGGATCGCGAACAGCATCCTGTACTCCGGCGTCGGCGCGGTGCTCGCGACCTACTTCGCGGCGGCCGGCGGGTACGCGCTCGCGAAGTACGAGTTCCGCGGTCGGCAGCTGGTGTTCGGGACGATCCTCGGCGGCGTGCTCGTGCCGGGGACCGCGACGGCGCTGCCGCTGTTCCTGCTGTTCTCGACGATGGGCCTGACCGACACGTACTGGAGCGTGCTCATCCCGAGCCTGGTCTCGCCGTTCGGCCTGTTCCTCTGCCGGGTCTACGCCTCGGCGTCGATCGACACGGCCCTGATGGAGTCCGCGCGGCTCGACGGCGCCAGTGAACTGCGGATCTTCCACACGATCGCGCTCCGGCAGATGACGCCGGCGCTCGTCACGGTGTTCCTGTTCCAGGTCGTCGGCATCTGGAACAACTTCTTCCTGCCGCTCATCATGCTGGCAGACCAGAAGCTGTACCCGATCACACTGGGACTGAACAACTGGCGGTCCCAGGTGGACCGTCTGCCAGAGTTCTACCAGCTCACCACCGGCGGAGTGCTCGTCTCGGTCATCCCGCTCGTCATCGCCATCATCGTCCTGCAGCGCTTCTGGCGCGGGGGCCTCACGGAAGGATCGGTCAAGGGTTGACCTCCACCGCCACCGACGACCTGCACGCCACGACGCCCGGATCGGCGTCCCGACTGGCACCGAGGGCGTGGTTGCACACCGATGCACCCGCACTGACGCTGAACGGGGAGTGGGACTTCCGCTGGTCGCCGGTGGCGGACGCCCCGGACTTCGACGACCCGGACGGCTGGGGCACCCTGCCGGTCCCCGCGCACTGGGTCCTGCACGGGCACGGGGCGCCGAGCTACACGAACCTGCAGTACCCGTTCCCGATCGATCCGCCGCATCCGCCCGAGGAGAACCCGACGGGCGACTACCGGCGCACCTTCTCGCTGCCGACGTCGTTCGACACGGCCGCCCGGGTGCTGCTGCGGTTCGACGGCGTGGAGTCGCACTTCCGCGTCTGGCTGAACGACGCCCTGGTGGGGTGGTCGACGGGCTCCCGGCTCGCGACCGAGTTCGACGTGACGTCGCTGCTGCGGCCCGGCTCGAACGAGGTCCGCGTCCGGGTGCACCAGTGGTCCGCGGCGTCGTACCTGGAGGACCAGGACCAGTGGTGGCTGCCGGGCATCTTCCGCGACGTCACCCTGCTCGCGCGTCCCGCCGCCCCGATCGACGACGTGTTCGTGCGCGCCGGCTGGACGGCCGCCACGGAGAACGCGGCCTCGGCCGGGACGGCTGCGTCCGGTCGCCCGGCGACGGGGACCGGCACGATCTCCGTCCCCACGCTCGACGCGGTGTTCCCCGTGCGGTTCGCCGTCCCCGAGCTCGGCGTGTCCGTCGTCTGGGACTCCGCGGAGGACGTCGCCCCGATCACGGTCGAGGGCGTGGACCCCTGGAGCGCCGAACTCCCCCGGCTGTACGACGCGACGCTGTCCTCGGACGGCGAGACGGTCTCGCTCCGCTTGGGCTTCCGCACGGTGACGATCGAGGGTGACCGGTTCCTGGTCAACGGCGAGCGCGTCGTGTTCCACGGCGTCAACCGCCACGAGACCCACCCCGAGCGCGGCCGCGTGTTCGACGAGGCCCACGCCCGTGCCGACATGGCGCTCATGAAGCGCCACAACGTCAACGCGATCCGCACCTCGCACTACCCGCCGCACCCGCGCGTGCTGGACCTGGCCGACGAGCTCGGCTTCTGGGTCGTGCTGGAGTGCGACCTCGAGACGCACGGGTTCCTCTTCGTCGACTGGGTGGGCAACCCCTCCGACGACCCGGCGTGGGAGGAGGCCTACCTCGACCGCATCGCGCGCACCGTCGAGCGGGACAAGAACCACGCGTCGATCGTGATGTGGTCGCTCGGCAACGAGTCCGGCACCGGGCGGAACCTCGCGGCGATGTCGTCGTGGGTCCGCGCCCGGGACGCCGAACGGCCCGTGCACTACGAGGGCGACTACACGGGCGAGTACACCGACGTGTACTCGCGGATGTACCCGACGCTGCAGGAGACCGAGTCGATCGGCGGCGGTCCGGCGACTCCGCTGCTCGAGTGCGGCCCGGCCGAGGCGGCACGCCAGCGGTCGAAGCCGTTCATCCACTGCGAGTACGTCCACGCGATGGGCAACGGCCCCGGGCAGATCCAGGAGTACGAGGACCTGGTCGACCGCTACCCGCGGCTGCACGGCGGCTTCGTGTGGGAGTGGCGCGACCACGGGCTCCTCGCGCACACCCCCGACGGCACCCCCTACTACGCCTACGGCGGCGACTTCCACGAGGTCGTCCACGACGGCAACTTCGTGATGGACGGCCTGGTGCTGC
This sequence comes from Curtobacterium sp. GC_Cur_3, assembly GCF_026544205.1. Lineage (GTDB taxonomy): Bacteria > Actinomycetota > Actinomycetes > Actinomycetales > Microbacteriaceae > Curtobacterium. Next base: position 21,959 of record NZ_JALNUI010000020.1, on the reverse strand, counting down.
CCGACGACACCCCGACCCCGGGCCTGGCGGAGTTCGCGGCCGTCGTCGCCCCGGTGCGCCTGTCCGTGTCGCCGCTGCACGGTGCGACCACCGCGGGCGGCGGCACCGTCCTGGTCGAGAACCGGTTCCACTCGGCGTCCACCTCCGGGCTCCGCTTCACGTGGACCCTGGCGCGGAACGGCGTCGTCGAGGCCACCGGACGCCTGGCGCCCGGCGTCGTGCCGCCGCGGGAGTCGGCCACCGTGCCCGTGCCGAGCGAGGTGCTCGCGGCCGCGGCCGGTCCCCTCGCCCCCGGCGAGGAACTCTGGTTCGACGTCGTCGCCGAGCTCGCCGGACCGACGGCCTGGGCGGACACCGGCCACGTCGTGGCACGCACCCAGACACTCGTCGCGAGCCGACCGGCGGAGGCCCCACGAGCCTCCAGTGCGGGGTGGGACGGCGACCGGCTCGGGGAGGCGACATTCACGGCGCGCGGAGACCTGTCGAGCTGGAAGGAGCTGCCCGTCGCCGGGCCGCGCCTGGAGCTCTGGCGAGCGCCGACGGACAACGACCGGCTGGCCTCGCAGGGCGGGTACGAGACCGCTGACCCGGTGCTGACGCACGGTGTGGGCGACCCGGACGCGCCGTCGTCGGCGTCGAAGTGGGAGGCGCACGGGCTCGACCGGCTGACGCACCGACTCGTCTCGGTGTCGCGGACGGAGCACGGCCTCGTGCAGCGTGTCCGCGTCTCGGCGGCGAACAGCGGCGCGGGCGTCGAGGTGACGCACCGCTGGACCCTGACCGAGGCCGGGCTGCAGCTCGACACCACGGCGGTCCCGTTCGGCGCCTGGGGCATCACGTGGCCGCGCATCGGCGTCCGCATCGACCTGCCGGCGTCGCTCGTCGACGAGTCGGCGGAGTGGTTCGGCACCGGGCCGTTGGAGTCGTACGCGGACTCCTCGCACGCGGCGCACGTCGGTCGGTTCGCTGCGCCGGTGTCGCTGCTGAACGTCAACTACTCGATGCCGCAGGAGACCGGGCACCGTCCGGACCTGCGCTCACTGACGGTGGGGCCGTTCACGGTCTCGTCGGTCGGTGCACGGCGGACCGGCTTCACGCTGACGCCGTGGACCGCGCAGCAGGTCGGTCGTGCGGGGCACCCGTACGAGCTGCCCGCGTCGGATGCGCTGTACCTGTACCTCGACGCGGCGCAGCACGGGCTGGGGTCCCGCGCGTGCGGGCTCGACGTGCTGCCGGAGCACCAGCTGTGGCCGGCGACGACGGCGTGGAGCGTGCTGCTGGGGTAGGCGGGGGCGGGCCCGCCGGGTCTGCAAAACACCGGTGTTCGTCGGTCGCGCCGCGTTCTTGCGCGGCGCGGAGCCGGAACACCGGTGTTTTGCGACGGGGACACCCGGCGATGCACCCATCGCCGTGGCATCGCGTACGCGGCGACGACGGGGCGCGCTTCCCCGGCCGCGGAGACCGGGGTGTTCGTCACGCTGAGGCACCCCTGGGCGCTGCCCCCTCCAGCTACCGATGACACAACGAGAGGCAACAGCGGTCAGGCCCCTCCATCGCGATCATGAACATCGACAGCGTCGCCCTTGACAAAGGCCGGAATACTACGTTTCAGTATCTCCATGCTGTTTTCCGCTCTGATGGTCATCGCCAGCGGGTCGGTCATCTCGGTCATTGCCGAGCTGACATCACGAGGAATCGTCGGCCCGAACGGCGGCGCCGGTATCCGCATTGCCTCCGTCATGCGATCGGAATCGACCTGGAAGGTCGGCCATCGCGCTGCCCGGGCATGGCTCCACGCAGCCGCTACGGCGCTGGTCGGCTCCGGACTGCTGAGCATCCTGGCGCCACAACGAATCGTTGACACCTGGCTCCCCATCGGCTTGGCGGTCGCCTTCTGCTTCCTCATCTTCAGCGCCATCGTCGCGAGTCGCGCGGCTCGGCGGTCCGAAACCTCGATCCTCGACGACTGACGTATCGAGGCAAACAGCGTGGCGCAGCGAATGATCCGCCTCAGAAGACCATCAGAACCAGACACCATCTCACAAAGGGGTAGACCATGAGATTGATCGCCACTGCAATTGCGCTCACCGCAACGATCGCCGTTGGCAGCGCGACAGCGGCGCACGCCGCCCAGCACGAGTCATTCTCTGATGAGCAGATCGTTCGTGGACTTGTCTTCGGCCAGGGCGAGTTCGCCGATCGCATCAAGACCAGAGTGGAGCTTCCCAAGGAGCTCAGTGAACCCGAGCTGAAGAAGTACGACGAGGTGACGGACAACATCGTTCTCGATCTCGTCCGCAACACGTCCTACGGAACGAACAGGTCGATCAAGGCCATGCGATCTGGTGATCCCTACCAGGTGCTGTCAGCTTTCGATCAACTCCACGACGCTTTCGAGGAATCTCTGCGGTCACAGTACCCAGAGGCAATCGCGGAGCGATCGGAAGCGACGCAACCGCGGGTGTGTGGGCCGACCGTCTGTGCAGCAGCGATCGTTGCGGTCATCGCGGTCGGAACCGTACTCGCTGCCGTCAACTTCAACGTCGCGGGGAACGTCAACATGGTCGTCAACCAGAATGGCCTGTGGTCGAACAACGGCGTCTTCAGTTCACGATCCAGTTCGAGCGACGATGGCAATCTCCCAACCGCCGATCCCGCACGCATCGCTGAGCAGTACCCACACCTCGTCGAGTCAGAGGTCGCCGCACGAGTGGCGACCGTCTTCGAGTAGACAATGGACGCTCGCAGGTCGAGGACCGCTCTTGGTGTTGCCGTCGTCGCGGTGGTTGGAGCCCTGATCCTCACGCTCCTCTCGTTCATCGGCAACAAGGCGTCGCAGACCGTGAGTGATCCGACAGGGCGGCAGCTCGACGAGCAGCCCGTCGCGCAGCTGTTCCGACAAGGTTGGGGTTTCTTCACCCGCGACGCACGCGAGGACATCGTCCGTGTCGCTCACCTAGAAGATCACGGCTGGCAAGTGTCCGACGAGAATGTCACCTCCATGAGGGAGAACCTCTTCGGCCTGTCCCGCCGATCCCGCAACTTCGACCAGGACCTGTCCTTCTTGCTTGAGAACGTACCTGCCGAAAGCCGCTGGACCGACTGCCGGACCGTGAGCGAACCCGTGTCCTGTCTCACGAAGACCCAGTTACGAAGTGCCCCGGAGCTCAGACTTCACAGTTCGTCGAAGTCGCTCTGCGGAACGGTGGTCCTCACCCGTCAGCCTCCGGTCCCGTTCGCGTTCTCCCGCTTCCGAGTTGCCCCTCCAGGCGCTGTCCTGGCGCTGGACGTCAAGTGCTCCGCCTAGGTCGTCTGGTGGATCGCTGCGGTGATCGAGTGCTGCTCAGTTGGGCTCGGTCACCCCATGGCTTCCAGCTGACACTCGGACGGTCGGTACTTGCGTTGTCGACCTTCCTCGTGCTCGCGCTGAACCCAACATCGGTGTTGCTCCACGACCCATCGCGACCAGGGGTGACCCCGTCGACTTGTACGGGCGTGGCTTCACTGGGCGCGTTCTGCGCCGCTCCTCAGGACACTGTCGAACTCGTTCGGTGGCTCCTGGTGACGATGTGCATCCCCACACTGCTCGGGATCCTGCCCGCGGTCGCAGCGCCTCTGCACGCCTACGCTGCATTCAGCCTCGCGTCGAACACCGTGGGGATCGAGGGCGGCGACTACCTCGAGACCACAATCACGGTCGTCTTGGCTGGCGTCTGTTGTACGGACGGACGATGGAACGGCTGGCGCCCGCGTCGCACGGCGCTCCCCCGGCTGCGGTACATCCCAGCGCACGTCCTGCTGCTCGCGCTGAAGCTACAGCTTGCGTACGTGTACCTCGAAGCAGCGACAGTGAAACAGGTGCATCCCATCTGGGCAGACGGAAGTGCGCTGTGGTTCTGGGTGCAACAACCGAACTTCGGGGCCCGCCCTGAGGTTCGTGACCTCCTCGAATGGGTCTTGTCGCATGCCCCTCTCCTGCACACGGTCACGTGGGGCGTCATCGTCACTGAGTACGTCCTCGCATTCTCGGTACTCGCAGCTCGACGTCGAACGCCTCGCTTGTTGACGCTCGGAGTCTCCGCGGCACTTCACCTGGTCTTCTCGGTGGTCCTCGGACTGATCACGTTCGAGATCTCCATGCTCGGCGCGATGCTGGTCCTCATGTGGCAGCCACGAGATGCGATGTCCTGGAGGATCTTCCGCCTGGCGCATCGTCACTCGGACGAGCGCGAAGTCGCACGTTCACGGCGCCTTGATGCAATCGCTTGAGACCCCGCACGCCTGGTCATACCTGCACGCCGGACAGTTGGCGCGGCCCGGCCGCCGGCCATGCAAGACACCGGTGTTCGTGCTCCGCGCCGCGGAAGACCGCGGCGCGACCGACGAACACCGGTGTTTTGCGAAGGGGCCTGCCGCCGCCTACGCCCCCAGCGCGGGGAGCGCCGCGGGGTCGGCACCGTTCAGGAAGTCGGTCAGGCGCTCGGGCTCGCCCGGCTCCTCGATCGCGATCGCCGCACGACGCAGGGCGAACAGGGAGCGCAGCACCCCGCGGTTCGGCTCGTGCGACCACGGCACCGGCCCGGCACCGCGCCAGCCGGCCTTCCGCAGCGAGTCGAGCCCCCGGTGGTACCCGACGCGGGCGTAGGCGTAGGACTCCAGCGTCGCGCCGCGGGCCCAGGCCTCGTCCGCCAGGAGCGCCCACGCCAGGCTCGACGAGGGGTGCGCGACGACCACGGACGCCACGGGGGCGTTCGCGGCGAGGGCGTCGTCCACCGACGGGTCGGCGGGCAGCAGGGTCTCGGGGTTGGCCGACGGGGTCGGCAGCAGGTTCTCGGGCATGCCTCCACCCTGTCATCCCTTGCGCCCGCGTGGCGACCGGGCCTACCGTGGTGCCACCTCGTCGTCATCACGAGGCCCCCGGGGCGGGAGACCGACCGGCGGCTCGGATGGCGGACACGGGGGTCCCCGACGGAAGACGACGGATTGCTCTCGATCACCGGTCCTGCTCAGCCCACGCGCTGACACCGTGATCGCGCGCCTCGTCGGGCGCTCCACCGCACCGCGGTGGCTCGGTGTCGTGCGCCCAGCACCGACACCGGGGAGACACCTCCATGCCCAGCAGCCCATCCGTCGTCCTGCACGACCTCAGCTACACCTGGCCCGACGGCACCGTCGCGCTCGACCACCTCACCGCCGCCTTCGGCTCGGGCCGCACCGGTCTGGTCGGGAGGAACGGGGCCGGCAAGTCCACGCTCGTCCGGCTGGTCACCGGTCGGCTCCAGCCCACGTCCGGTTCGGTCCAGACGTCGGGTCCCGTCGACGTCCTGCCCCAGCGACTGCTCGCCGTGGCCGACGGCGCGCGGGCGACCGACACCGTCGCGGACCTGCTCGGCGTCGGACCGTCCCTCGCGGCGCTCCGGGCGATCCTCGGCGGGGACCCCGACCCCGCGCACTTCGACGTCCTCGGTGACGACTGGGACGTCGAGGAGCGGGCCACCGCAGCCGTCGACCCCCTCGGCCTGGACCTCGACCGCCCGGTGTCGACGCTCTCGGGCGGGCAGGCCGTGCTCGTCGCCATCGCGGGCATCCGCCTGCGTGGTCGGCCGATCGCGTTCCTCGACGAGCCGACGAACAACCTCGACCGCCGGGCGCGCGCGATGCTCCTCGACGTCGTGGACTCCTGGCGCGGGACCCTGGTGCTCGTCAGCCACGACCGGGAGCTCCTGGAGCACGTCGACGAGACGTGCGAGCTCCGCACCGGGTCGGTCACGGTCTTCGGCGGCACGTTCTCGGCCTACGAGGAGCACCTCGCCGTGCAGCAGGCGGCCGTCGAGCGCGAGGTCCGCGTCGCCGACCAGCGGCACCGCACCGAGAAACGGCAGCGCATCGCCGCCGAGACGACGATCGCCCGCCGTGCGAAGGCGGGCGAGAAGGCGGGGCGGTCCATGCCGAAGTCGTTCTCGAACGAGATGCGCAAGCACGCGCAGGAGACCGCCGGCCGGCTCCGCGTCGGGTTCGCCGACGACGAGGCCGCGGCACTGGCGACGAAGCGCGAGGCCGAACTCCGGCTGCGCGACGACGAGGCCATCCACGTCGAGCTGCCCGACCCGCACGTGCCCGCGTCGCGCCGCATCGCCACGATCACCCTGCGCGGGCGGGACACCGTCGTGCAGGGGCCGGAGCGGGTCGCCGTCGGCGGGGACAACGGCGTCGGCAAGACGACCCTGCTCGAACAACTGGTCGGCGTCTCCACCGCGCGGGAGCACCCCCTCCCCGCCACGGGAGCCGTCGCGCACGTCGAGCACGTCGGGTACCTGCCCCAGCGGAAGGACTCGCTCGACGACACTGCCACCGTGCTCGAGAACGTCCACCGGAGCGCGCCGCACGTGCCGGCCGCCGAGCTCCGCAACCGCCTGGCACGGTTCCTGGTGCGCGGGGACACGGTCGACCGCCCGGTCGGCACGCTGTCCGGCGGCGAGCGGTTCCGCGTCGCGCTGGCCGGTCTGGTGCTCGCGGACCCGCCGCCACAGCTCCTGGTGCTCGACGAACCGACGAACGACCTCGACCTGACGAGCGTGGACCAGCTCGTCGACGCGCTGCAGGCCTACCGCGGAGCCGTCGTCGTCGTCAGTCACGACGAGTCGTTCCTGGGACGGCTGGCGCCCGACGTCCGGCTGGAGCTGGCGTGACGACGGGCGCCGGCTTGCTGCCGGGGGCGGGCTAGCGCTTCCGGGTCGGGCGGATCGAGAGCGACTCGACGGTGCCGCGCTCGGGCAGGTCGACGACGATGCGCACGGCGTCGGCCACGTCGGACGGCGCGAGGTAGTACTCGGTGTCGTAGTCCTCGCCGAGCTTCTCCACGAGCTGCCGCTGCATGTCCGAGTCCGTCCGGCCCGGGTGCACGCTCGACACCCGCACGCCGGCGTCCCGCTCCTCTTCCCGCAGGGCGTCGGCGAACGCCCGGAGCGCGAACTTCGACGCCCCGTACACACCTCCGCCCGGGCCGGAGACGAACCCCGAGCCGGAGTTGATCGTGACGACGATGCCCCGCGACGCACGGAGCGCCGGCAGGGCCAGCCGGGTCAGCTCGGCGACCGCGAAGACGTTGGTGGCGAAGACGGCCTCCCACGTGGCGCGCGGGGTGTCCGCGACCCGGGTGCCCTGCTCGACCCCGGCGGAGTGCACGAGGACGTCGAGCCACTCCGGCAGGTCCGGGACCTCGCCGGCGCCGAGGTCCCCCACGAAGGGCTCCGCGCTCGGCAGGTCGGCCACGACGGCGGCGACCGCATCGGCACTGCGCCCGCCGACCAGGACGTGGTGGGTGCGGCCGAGGTCGGCCGCGATCGCGCGGCCGATGCCGCGCGTGGCTCCGGTCACCAGGGCGACCGGACGGACTGGAGGCTGTGTCTGCGTCACGCAGGCCAGCCTACGGATGCCGGGGCGAGCCTCCCGGCCGATCCCTGATCGTGCGTATCGACGTTCCGGGCTTCGACATCTGGTACGTCGGATGTCACGCTGGCTCCGCGTGGCAGTCAGCGACGCACCGGACCGACACCTCGCAGGGCGAGGCGTCGGCAGATCGAAGGGAATCCAGCATGCTCATCGCCATCATCGGACTCATCGGCGCAGTCGGTGCCGGCATCGTCGGAGCCGCCGGCGCGATCGGCGCCGGAGCGCTCGGGGTCGTGGGCACGGTCGCCGCCGCCCTGATCGGCGCGTTCCTCCACTGAGACGACGAGGACGTGGGCGCCACGGCGCCCACGTCCTCGTTCCGGTTCACGGGTCAGTCGTTGTCGACGCCCTGGCGGATCCGGATGCCCTCGAGGACGTCCTGGGCGCGCTTCTCGTCCTGCTTGTCGATCTGGCGGGTGTCGCGCTCGGGGAGCTGGATGTCCTCCTCCGCGCGGATCCCGGCCTGCAGTTCGCGGCCCCGCTCGATCTCGGCGTCGAACTCGGCGCCGAAGAGCAGCGCGTTGTTCGTGATCCAGATCCACAGCAGGAACACGATGACGCCACCGAGGGAGCCGTACGTGGCGTTGTAGTTCGAGAAGTTGCCGACGTAGAACCCGAAGCCGACGCTCGCGATGATCCAGATGAGCAGCGCGACGATCGAGCCCCCGCCGACCCAGGTGAACTTCGGCTGCTTGACGTTGGGCGACCAGTAGTAGAGCACCGCGACGATGACGATCGCGATGACCAGCAGGATCGGCCACTGCACGATGAGCAGGACCGTCGCAGCGGCGTCACCGAGGCCGATGAGGTCGCCGAAGCTGCGCGCCAGCGGACCGCTGACGAGCACGAGCAGGCCGAGGACCAGCAGGACGACGGTGGTGACCGTCACGCCGAGCATGGTCGGACGGAGCTTCCAGATCGGGCGACCCTCGCGGACGTTGTAGATCCGGTTCATCGCGCGGCCGAACGCCCCGACGTAGCCGGAGGCCGACCAGAGCGCGCCGAGGAGACCGACGATGAAGGTGACCGGTGCGGCGGGCGACCGGACGAGGTTCTCGACGGGGCCCTTGATGAGGTCGACGACCTGCTGGGAACCGACGTTGCCGATGATCTTGAGCAGCGTGTCGATGGTCGCCTTCGGGTCGGACACAAGACCGAGGATGGAGACGACGGCGAGCAGTCCGGGGAACAGCGCGAGCACGGTGTAGTACGTCAGGCTCGCCGCGAGGTCGGTGCACTGGTCACTGGTGAACTCACGCAGGGTCTTCTTCAGCGTGTAGACGACCGTCGGCTTCTTCAGGTCGGTGGGGCTGTCGGCCTTCCGGGAGTCGTCCGGTGCCGGCTTCGTGTCTTCGCGCGCCATGGGTCAGCCCTTCTTCGCTCGCTTGGCGGCCTGCTTGCGGTACTTCGCGGCCTGCGCCTGCACGGGTGCGAGCCGACGGCGCTGCTTCGTCCGGAGTTGGTAGCCCGGGTCCTGCTCGAGCTGCGCCTGCCGAGCCTTCCGGCCGGCCTTGCGGGCCTTGCGCCCCTTGCGGCCGGGCGCTGACTCGTCGCCGCGCGCGCCGAACGGCAGGAGCGCGGTGAACGCGGTCGACGCGGGCGGTGCCGCGAGATGACCGGCCGGGGTGCGGCCGATGCGCGTGCCCACCACGATGGCCACGACGCCGGTGGCCGCGATCGTCGCGAGCGCGACGAGCGGGGTCGGGTCGCGGTGCCAGCGCTGCCGGGTCTTCGCCACGGCCAGTCGGGTGCGCGCGGGCACGTCGACCTTCTGCTTGATGCGCTCGACCGTGTCGGTGATCCGCTCGCGCGTGCGGACGTTCGCGAGCTCGAGCTCGGGGAGACTGTCGTTCGCCATACGTCGTTCGTACACGGTTCCGGGCCTCGACACCCCAGGACCGCGTTGTGCGACCACCCCGGCAGTGCTTCCAGCGGCACGCGTCCACCGTCCCGCGCATGCTGTACCGAGACGTCGCCGAGGGCATCCACCGGCTCGAGATCGCCCACACGAACCAGTACCTCGTCGAGACCGGCGACCAGCTGATCGTCATCGACGCGGGGCTCCCCGCGTCGTGGCCGCACCTGCTGCTCGCCGTGCACGACCTCGGGTACACGCCCGACCGTGTCGAGGGCCTCCTGCTCACCCACGGGCACTTCGACCACGTCGGCACCGCCGCCCGCGCGCACCGGGAGTGGGGCACGCCCGTGTTCGTGCACCCGGGCGACCGGGACCTGGCGGCGCACCCCTACTCGTACCAGCCGCAGACGAACCGGTTCGGCTTCGTGCTCGCGCACCCGGGTGGGCTCGCCCCGCTCGGCCGGATGCTGCTCGCCGGCGCCGCGACCGTCGACGGCATCGAGGACACCGTGCCGCTCGAGTCCCGCGCGGAGGTCCCCGGGTCGCCGTGGATCATCGAGACGCCCGGGCACACCGACGGGCACGTGGCGCTGCACTTCGCCGACCGGGACGCCGTGGTCGTCGGGGACGCGCTCGTGACCTTCGACCCGTACACGGGCGGGATCGGGCCGCGGGTGGTGGCACCGGCGGCGACGTCCGACATGGACACCGCGGTCGCGTCGCTCGGGCGGCTCGAGGACACCGAGGCGCGGCACGTGCTGCCCGGGCACGGGCCGGCGTGGTCGTGGGGCGTGCGGGGCGCGGTGGCGCAGGCGCGGCGGGCGGCCGGGGCGGCCTGACGCTCGCGGTGGTGCGGGACGCGGCGCGGATGGACGCTACCGATTGGGTCGAGCGACAAGGTCGACGTCGGACGACAGCGACGTTGTCGTTCCGAGTCGAGCCCGGCTGGCGTGACGGCGTTGGCCGGCTCGAGCGACAAGGTCGACGTCGTACGACAGCGACGTTGTCGTTCCGATTCGAGCCCGACTGGGCGCCGCAGCGCGTCAGTCGGGGACGACCACGTCCTCGGGCATGCCGGACGCGGCGGATCGGGTCGCCGCCTCCATGAGTGCGAGGCTCCGGAGGTTGTCGCGCCCGCTCGTCTCCGGCGCCGGCCCACCCTCGACCGCCCGGGCGAAGGCCTGCAACCCGCCCTGCCGGTCGTGGTGCTCGGCCGTCGGGAGCTCGACGGACGTCTCCTTCGGACCCTCGGCTGCGCTGCCGCTGACCGTGCGCACCGTGACGAGGTCACCGCTGACGTCCCCGGGCTCACCGGCACGGCTGGTGAACCGGATCTCGCCGTCCTCGCCCTGGATGCTCCACTCCCCCGCCCACGGCGTGTGCTCGGCACGGCTCAACCAACTGCCGCGGTAGCTGACGACCAGGCCGTCCTCCATCTCGATGAGCATCGACGCGACCGCTTCGTCCTGGTACTTGCTGAACGACGGCCAGGTCGCCTTCGCGAACACCCGGACGGCGTCCTTCCCCGTGACCATCCGGAGCAGGTCCAGGTGGTGGATCGCCATGTCGTTGATCATCGCGTGCGGGAACCGGTAGTGCGGGTTGTCCTCGAAGGCCGCGTCGTTGTCCCACTGGCGGAAGTCGATGTTGATCGCGGAGAGCTCCCCGAGGGTGCCCGCGGCGAGCAGGTCCTTCGTCACGCGGGGTGCCGGGTAGAACCGGTAGTTCTGACTGACCTGCAGCACGAGGCCGCGTTCCTCGGCGCGGTGCACGGCTTCGGCTGCCTCGGCCGCGGAGTTCGCGAAGGGCTTCTCCACCAGGACGTGCTTGCCGGCGTCGAGGGCCTCGAGCGCGAGCGGCACGTGCGTGACGGCGGGCGCGGTGATCACGACGGCGTCGGCATCGACCTCGGCGAGCGCCGCGGTCAGGGACGGGAACGCCGCGGACTCCGGCAGGCCGAGGTCCTTCCGCACGGCCTCGAGCGTCGGGGCACTCGGGTCGGCGATCCCGACGACCTCGACTTCCGACACCGCGGGGAGCGCGACGCGGGCCCAGCTGCCGCCCCACCCTCCGAGACCGACGTGGATGATGCGGACCGTCATGTGTGCACTCCCTCGTGTTCACGTCGACGCCGACCTCGACGTCATGACCATCCTGGCAGGGACCGCCGACGAGGTGGTCCGGGGAGCGCCTCGTGGGGGTCGCCCGCACGCGCGTTCCTTCCCATCACACTCGCAGTGGGAAGCGGGATCGCGCGTTGACGGTCGGAACGAACGACCTCCTACGCGCGTTTCGACTCGCTACGCGCGAAAGGGCCCGCTCTGCGCGCGCACGCCTCAGTGCGTGAACGCGTACGCGATGAGCGCCATCGTGACGATGAACCCCGCCAGGTAGTTGATCCACAGGAACCGCTTCCACCCCGCGTTCGCCGACTCCGCGCCCGCGTCGGTGACGTTCCACCACGGCAGCACGTTGAGCGCGTACGGGATCACGACGACCGCGGCGATGGGCCCCGGGAACGCCGAGAACAGCAGCGCGATGCCCGCGACGACGTACGCCACGAACGCCAGGCGCACGGTGGCACGCGCACCGATGACCGTGGCCACGGAGCCGATGCCCCCGGCCCGGTCCGCGAGCACGTCCTGCACGGCACCGAACGCGTGCGAGGCGACGCCCCACAGGAAGAACGCCACGCACACGGCGACGAGCTGCCCGGTCCAGTGCGGTCCGGCGAGCGCCAGCCCGTAGACCGCCGGGGACACGAAGTGCGTCGACGAGGTCAGCGAGTCCAGGAACGGCTTCTCCTTGAACCGCAGCCCGGGTGCCGAGTACGCGATGACGGCGAAGACGCTGATCGCCAACACGAGCCACGACCACGGGCCGTTGCCGCCGACACCACCGAGCAGCACGAGCGCGACGAGGAACGGCACGTTCGTGACGACGACGGCCCACAGCGTGGTGCGGTGCACGCTCTTGTCGAGCAGGGCGCCCTCGACCCCGCCCTTCCGCGGGTTGACCAGGTCGGACTCGTAGTCGAAGACGTCGTTGATGCCGTACATCGCGAGGTTGTAGGGCACCAGGAAGTACACGACACCGACGAGCAGCGCCACGAGCGAGAAGCCGCCACCGCCGTCGACGCCGACGCCGCTTCCGAGCAGGTACGCGGCCGCGAACGGGTAGGCGGTGTTCACCCAGCTGATCGGCCGGGACGACACGAACAGTGCGCCGAGGGTCGACTGCCGGGAGGCAGGGGTCGCCGTCATCGCGGGTCCTCCGGTTCGGGACGTGGTCGGGTCGTGAGCTCGGCGCGGTGGTCGCGGTCGAGCAGGACCCACAGGGACGGGAGCAGCAGCACGGCGCCGATGGCGTAGGCCAGGTCCTCGACGGGGAACGCCCCGATCCGGAGCCCGGTGATGCGCGCCGGGTCGTACGCCACGATGCGCAGCGTGACGATGACGTTGTTGAAGACGATCGTCATAACGAGCAGCGCCACCCCGGCGACGATGCCCGTGACGGCGGTGACCCGTCGGCGTCGGGCAGCGTCTTCACGCGTCCGGGCACGGCGGTCGGCCACGACGCCGGCGACGACCGCGAGCACGAGGGCGGTGAGCAGGAACGGCACCGCGAGCAGCGCGTACACGCCCGACCCGTTCACGAGCGGCTCCGACGGTCGGCGGCGCGCGCCACGATCGGCCGGACTGCCCCGAACAGGTTCATCGTCGTGTAGCAGAGCAGCAGCAGGAAGAAGAGCTCCTCGAGCGGGACGTCCGGAGCGAGCAGCACGCCCGTCAGCAGCCGGGTCGGGCCGATGAAGAAGATGCCGAGCGCGACGCCGAGCGCGTCCCAGACGAGGAAGAACACGACGCCGATCGCCATGACGGCCGCCGCACGCCACGGTGCCCGCCAGAAGAACAGGCGGAACCGGGCGTCGAGCACGGTCATGCCGGTCAGGGAGACCAGCAGCCCGAGGAGGTAGAGCCCGTGCATCACCCAGCGGCCGTCGGCGTGGGGGTCCGCGTCGACCCCGCCGTGGTCACCCGCGGCGGGGCACCGGCGGACCGCTCGAGCGGCGTCGGCAGGGGCTCGGTCGAGGTGTCGCCGTGGATGCGCTTCAGCAGGACCTCGGCGGAGATCAGGCACATCGGCAACCCGATGCCCGGGATCGTCGAGGACCCGGCGTAGTACAGGCCGTCGACCTTGGCGGATGCGTTGCCCTCGCGGAAGAACGCGCTCTGCTTCAGGGTGTGCGCCGGGCCGAGCATGGAGCCGCTCCAGGCGTTGTAGTCGTCCGCGAAGTCGCGGGGGCCGATCGTGCGGCGGACGCGGATCCGGTCGCGGAGATCCGGGACGCCCGAGCGCTCCGCGACGACGTCGATGGCCCGGTCGGCGATGCGCTCGACCTCCCAGTCGCCGGCGCCGTCGATCCCGCCCTTGCCGATGCCGACGTCGGCGGGCAGCGGCACCAGGATGAACAGGTTGCTCGACCCGCGCGGGGCGACGGTCGGGTCGGTCTCCGACGGTGCGCACACGTAGATCGAGGCGGGGTCGGGCACGTGCCGGTCGTCGCCGAAGACCGCGCCGAAGTTCGCCTTCCAGTCGGCGGTGAACATCAGCGTGTGGTGGAGCAGCCCGGGGACCGGTCCGTCGACGCCGAGGTAGACGAGCACCGCGGAGGGCCCGGGGTCGCGCTTGTCCCAGTGCGACTGGTCGTGCGTGCGGTGCTCGCGGTCGAGCAGCTGCATCTCGGTGTGGCGGAGGTCGGCGGCACTGACGACGACGTCCGCGGGGGCGACGTGCTGGACGCCGTCCCGGTCGCGGTGTACGACGCCGGTGACGTGGTCGCCCTCGACGGTGATCCGCTCGACCTTCGCGCCGGCGATGATCTGGGCACCCTCGGCCCGGGCGACGCGCTCGACGGCGGAGATGACCTCGGTGATGCCGCCCTTCGGGTAGAGCACCCCGTCGGCCAGGTCGAGGTGGCTCATCAGGTGGTACATGCTCGGCGCGGAGTACGGACTGGTGCCGAGGAACACGGCCGGGTAGCCGAGGACCTGCCACAGGCGGCGGTCCCGCACGGCGCTCTCGGCGAAGGTGGACAGCGGCTCGAGCAGCAGCCGCGCGAGCTTGCCCATGCGGAGCAGCACGTCGGGAGCGGCGAGCTTCCGGAAGTCCTGGAACGTGCCGTAGAGGAACCGGCGGACGGCCATCTCGTACGTGTCGGCAGCGGAGTCGAGGTACTTCGCCATCCGCCTGCCGGCACCCGGTTCGATCGACTCGAACAGTTCGAGGTTGTCCTCCCGCGTCGCCCGGAGGTCGATCGGTTCGTCGTAGCCCTCGCTGTAGACCCGGTAGCCGGGGTCGAGCTTGACCAGGTCGAGCTGCTCGTCGGCGCTCGTGCCGAGCAGCTGGAAGAAGTGGTCGAAGACCTCGGGCATCAGGTACCACGACGGTCCGGTGTCGAACCGGAAGCCGTCCTGCTCCCACGTGCCGGCACGTCCGCCGAGCTGGGTGCGCTGCTCGAGCACGGTGACGGCGAAGCCGTCCCGCGCGAGCAACGCGGCGGACGCGAGTCCGCTGATGCCGCCGCCGATGACGACGGCGCGGCGCACGGGGACCTTGCGGGTGGACTCCGGACGGGAGGCTCGTTTCGGGCTCATGCTGGGCCTCCTGTGTGTCGGCTGGTCACCCTGCGCGACGTGATCGGCGCGCGTCCGGCGAGCACCTGCGCGGCGAGCCGCGCCTTGACGGGGTTCGGGACGCGCACACGGGTGGTGATGAGCCGGGTGGCCGGGGTGGCCGCGATCCGGTCGTTGAGTTCCTGGAACAGGGCGTGGGCCAGGCCCACGGCCTGGCGGGCGTCCTTCGGCAGCAGCGGGACGGTGCGTGCCGCCGTGTCGAGGTCGGCCTGGACGTCGTCGACCAGGCGGGCCTTGGTGGCTTCGTCGAAGGAGCGCAGGTCGACGCCCGGGAAGTACGAGCGGCCCAGCACCTCGAAGTCGGCGTGCAGGTCACGGAGGAAGTTGACCTTCTGGAAGGCGGCACCGAGGGCCCTGGCGCCGTCCACGAGCACGGTGGCGTCGAACGTCGGCGTGCCGGCGCGGTACACGAAGGCGCGCAGGCACATCAGGCCGACGACCTCGGCGGAGCCGTACACGTACGTGTCGAAGGAGGCCTGGTCGTGTTCGGTCTGCTCGAGGTCCATCCGCATGGACGCGAAGAACGGCTTCGTCAGCTCCGGACCGAACCCGGTCGTCCTGGCGGTCCTGGCGAACGCGTGCACCACCGGGTTCACCGAGAAGCCGTGCTCCATCGCGCGCTCGGTGTCGACCTCGAGCTCGTCGAGGACCGTGCGCGCGAGGGCCGGGTCGAGCCCCGCCTCTGTTGCCGGTCCGTCCACGACCTCGTCGGCGACGCGGACCAGGGCGTAGACGTTCTTGATGTGCTCGCGGGTGTCCTTCGTGAGCAGGCGCGACGCGAGTCCGAAGGACGTGGAGTAGCGGTCGATGACGACGGAGGACGCGGCCTCTGCGGTGGCGTCGTACAGCGGGAGCCGAGCGGCGTGCCCGCTGCCGGCCTTCGTGGTGCTCGTGGTCACCGGACGCGCTCCACCAGTTCCGACACCAGGGTCTCCAGACGATCGGCCAGGTCGAAGGGCAGCGCGGAGAGCTCCGCCCGGGCGAGCGCGGTGTGCTCGCGGACCCGGACGAGTGCGGCGTCGTGCGCCCCGCAGTGCACGAGCAGGCGGCGCATCTCGGCGGCGCGCTCCTCGGTCAGGTCGGGGTCCCCGAGGTACGGGGCGAGCTCGGCCCAGCACTCGGTGGTGGCGGCGTAGGCGATGAGCATCGTGCGCTTGCCCTCGCGCAGGTCGCCGATCGCGGTCTTGCCCGTCGCGGCCTCGTCACCGAAGACCCCGAGCAGGTCGTCGACCACCTGGTAGGCGATGCCGATCTCGCGGCCGAAGGCACCGAGCGCAGTGACGATCGACTCGTCGGCCCCGGCGAGCACGGCGCCGGACTGCAGCGGGGCCTCGAACGAGTAGACGCTCGTCTTCGCGCGCTCCATCGCCAGGACCTCGTCCACCGTGGGCATCACGCCGTGGGTCAGGTCGACGTCGGCCATCTCCCCGGCGGCACTGGCGAAGACGGCGTCGTCGAAGAGGTCGAGCAGGCGGGTGCGCCGGTCGCCGTCCACGCCGCTCGACTCGATGAAGCGCGGGGCGCCGGAGAGTGCGAGGTCGCCGGCGATGACCGCGGCGCTCATCCCGCGGTGCTCGGCGGTCGGCAGCGGCAGGCCGCCCGTCGTGGCGGTGTCGCGGAAGGACCCGGCGACGTTGGGCTGCCCGCGCCGGGACCAGTCGCGGTCGATGACGTCGTCGTGGACGACCAGCGCGGTGTGCAGCAGTTCGTAGGCGGCGGCGACGTGCGAGGCCGCGTGGACGTCGGTGCCGCCGAGGCCGGCGTACGCGGTGAGGACCATGCGGGGACGGAAGCGCTTGCCGCCCATGCTCGCCTTGCGGAGCACCCGCCAGAGTTCCTCGGAGGGGCGGCCGAAGGCCTGCGCCCGAGCCGAGGACACGACGAAGAAGCGCTCCAGGCACTCGTCGACCAGGGCGAGGTCGATGTGCGCCACGGTGGCCGCTTCGTCCGTCATTGGCCTAATCTATCGAACTAGATGAACCACTTCCCTGAAACCGTCGTGCTGCTGGCCGAAGACCGTACCCCGATCGGCACCGCGGACAAGTTCGCGGTGCACACCGATCACACGCCGCTGCACCTCGCCTTCAGCTGCCACGTCACCAACGCGGACGGCGACCTGCTCGTCACGCGCCGTGCGCTGTCGAAGAAGGCCTGGCCCGGCGTCTGGACGAACTCCTTCTGCGGCCACCCCGGCCCGGACGAGACGTTCGAGGACGCCATCGCCCGCCGTGCTGCGCGGGAACTCGGCATCACCGTGCGGGACGTGCAGAGCGTGCTGCCCGACTTCCGGTACCGGGCGGTCGACGCCTCCGGGATCGTGGAGAACGAGGTCTGCCCGGTGTTCCGTGCCGTGACCGACGACCTCCCCGCCCCCGCGGACGACGAGGTCTCGGAGTACGAGTGGCTCTCCGAGCACGCGCTCCGCAGTGCCGTGTCGGCGGCGCCGTTCGCGTTCAGTCCATGGCTCGGGTGGCAGCTCCAGCAGCTGCCGGTCAACGCGCTCGACTGACCCCTCCGGGCGCGTCGTGGGCGTGTCCGTGCGTTTCGCCGGCCTCGCACCGTGCGCGTTCCCTCAGCCGGTGCGAGGTTGACCACCCCGTGCGGGTCCGTCTGGCCGCACCGGGTGCGCAAGCTCGCACCGCGGGGCCGCCCGGCGCGCGGCACTGTCCCGCGCCCGGGACCGCCCGCGCGCGGCGCCCGCGCGAACCTCCCGGCTGGCGCCCGGGCGGTGGGCGTGCATAATGATCTGGCTCGGAATGTGAACGTGCACATGGGCGTGCCACGACACCGAGCGGGAAAGAGCAAGCAATGGCGTCGACGCGGACACAGCCACCGCGATCGCCCAGCATCCGCGACGTCGCGCGGGTGGCTGGTGTGTCGCACCAGACCGTCTCACGGGTCCTGAACAACTCCGACGCCATCCGCGCCGAGACCCGCGACCGCGTGCTCGCGGCGATGGAGCAGCTGCAGTACCGGCCGAACCGGGCCGCCCGCGCACTGGTCACGTCCCGCACCAGGACGATCGGGGTGCTGACGGCCCAGCGCTCCCACTACGGCCCCGCCGTCACGATGCAGGCCATCGAGGACGCCGCCGTCGCCCGCGGGTACTCCGTCACGACGGCGAACATCGCCGAACCGACCGACACCGCGGTGCGCGACGGGCTCGGGCACCTGCTCGACCAGGACGTCGAGGGCATGATCGTGATCGCGCCCCAGCAGCGGGTGTTCGACCTCATCGAGGAGCTCGGCGTCCGCACGCCCTACGTCACCCTCCGCTCGAGCATCGGCGAGGACCCGACGGCCCTCTGGGTGGACCAGATGGAGGGCGCCAGGCTCGCCACCGCACACCTGCTCGACCTCGGCCACGAGTACGTCCGCCACATCGCCGGCCCGCAGGACTGGATCGAGGCCGACGCCAGGATGCAGGGGTTCCTCCGCGAGATGTCCGACCGCGACAAGCCCGTGCAGCCGCCGATCCTCGGGGACTGGACCGCGGACTTCGGCTACCACGCGGGCCGAGAACTCCTGCGGTACCGCGACTGCACCGCGGTGTTCTGCTCGAACGACGCGATGGCCCTCGGGGTCGTGCACGCCGCCCGGTCGTACGGGCTCGACGTGCCGGGTGACCTGTCCGTCGTGGGCTACGACGACATCCCGGAGGCGAAGCACTTCTGGCCGCCGCTGACCACCGTGCAGGTGGACTTCGCCGAGCTCGGACGACGCTGCGTCGACCTGCTCCTGCCCGACGAGGACGAGGTGCTCCGCGCCGTCGAGATCGTCCCGCAGCTGGTCGTCCGGGCGTCGACCAGCGCTCCCCGTCACCGCGGGTAGTGGCCGGAGAACGCAGGTCCGGACCCCAGATCGGGGGACAACACATGTCCGCGATCCCACCGACACGGGCACCGTTACCGAAACGCGACAGTGACGAATTGACACGTGTGCCGTAGCCGTGCGTAGTATTACCTCCGTTCCAGCCGATGTGACCGTTCACATCACCGTCACACGGGCTGGGGCACTGGACGCGACAACGAAGTCCACGCAGGCCTCCTGCGCCTTCGCTGCCGCAGCAGGACCACCCGAAGGACTGCCGCATCGCAGCGGCAGAAGGAGATGCACCGTGGCGTCAACCCCGATCGACACCGGACTCGAGACCCGGTCGATCACAGCACCCGAGACCATCCTCGAGATGCGCTCGATCACCAAGGAGTTCCCTGGTGTCAAGGCCCTCTCGGAGGTCTCGCTCAACGTCCGCGCCGGCGAGGTCCACGCGATCTGCGGCGAGAACGGGGCCGGCAAGTCGACCCTCATGAAGGTCCTCTCCGGCGTCTACCCGTACGGGACCTACACCGGCGACATCGTCTTCGAGGGCCAGGAGGTCCGCTTCTCGGGCATCAAGCAGTCCGAGCAGGCCGGCATCGTAATCATCCACCAGGAGCTCGCGCTGATCCCGGAGCTCTCGATCACCGAGAACCTGTTCCTCGGCAACGAGCCCGGCCGGTTCGGCACCATCGACTGGACCGCCGCTCAGCTGCGCGCCCAGGACCTGCTCGCCCGCGTCGGCCTCCGTGACGACCCGGACACGCAGATCAAGAACATCGGCGTCGGCAAGCAGCAGCTCGTGGAGATCGCGAAGGCGCTGCACAAGGACGTCAAGCTGCTCATCCTCGACGAGCCCACCGCGGCCCTGAACGAGAACGACTCGCAGCACCTGCTTGACCTGATCGTCGGCCTCAAGGCCAAGGGCATCTCGAGCATCATCATCAGCCACAAGCTCAACGAGATCGAGCAGATCGCGGACAGCATCACGATCATCCGTGACGGCAAGACCATCGAGACGCTCAACGTCAAGGCGGACGGCGTCAACGAGGACCGCATCATCCGCGGCATGGTCGGCCGCTCGCTCGAGTCGCGCTTCCCCGACCGCACCCCGAAGATCGGCGAGACCTTCTTCGAGGTCCGCGACTGGACCGTGCAGCACCCGCTCGACTCCTCGCGCCTGGTGTGCAAGGGCTCGAACTTCCACGTCAAGCGCGGCGAGATCGTCGGCTTCGCAGGGCTCATGGGCGCCGGGCGCACCGAGCTCGCGATGAGCCTCTTCGGCCACTCGTACGGCACCTTCCTCGGCGGCACGGTCCTCAAGGACGGCCGCGAGATCAAGGTCAACACCGTGCAGCAGGCCATCGACAACGGCATCGGCTACGTCTCCGAGGACCGCAAGGCCCTCGGCCTGAACCTGCTCGACACCGTCAAGCGCTCCACCGTCGCCGCCGACCTGCGGAAGATCTCGAAGGCCGGTGTCGTCGACTCGCTCGAGGAGTACTCGGTCGCCGAGAAGTACCGCAAGATGCTCCGCACGAAGGTGCCGAGCGTCGAGGACAACGTCGGCAAGCTCTCCGGCGGGAACCAGCAGAAGGTCGTCCTGTCCAAGTGGATGTTCACCGACCCCGACCTGCTCATCCTCGACGAGCCCACCCGCGGCATCGACGTCGGCGCGAAGTTCGAGATCTACGGCATCATCCAGCAGCTCGCGGCCGAGGGGAAGGGCATCATCCTCATCTCGTCCGAGCTCCCCGAGCTCCTCGGGCTCTCCGACCGCATCTACACCATCTTCGAGGGTCAGATCACCGCTGACCTGCCGGCCGACCAGGCCGATCCTGAATCGCTCATGCGCAGCATGACCTCCGCGCGGAAGGGCGCCACAGCCTCATGAACAACCTGAAACAGCTCTTCGGCAAGGGCAACAGCATCGGCCAGTACGGCATGGTCATCGCGCTCATCGCGCTGCTGATCTTCTTCTCGATCACGACCCAGGGCCTCATCCTCGAGCCCACCAACGTGATCAACCTGTTCCTGCAGTACTCCTACATCCTGATCCTGGCGCTCGGCATGGTCATGGTGATCATCGCCGGCCACATCGACCTGTCGGTCGGTTCGGTCGCGGCGGTCGTCGGCATCATCGTGGCGCAGTCCATGGCGGTCTGGCACCTCCCGGTGTGGACCGCGATCATCCTCGGCCTCGCCGTCGGTGCGCTCATCGGTGCCTGGCAGGGCTTCTGGGTCGCGTTCGTCCGGGTCCCGGCGTTCATCGTGACGCTGGCCGGTCAGCTCATCTTCCGTGGTGTGAACCAGATCATCGGCAACTCGACCTCGGTCCCCGTCCCGGACGCCTACACCCCGATCGGCGCCGGCTTCCTCGGTGACTTCGGTCCGGACTTCGGCTACAGCAACGGCACCCTGCTCATCGGGCTCGTCACCATCGCCGCGCTGATCATCATCGAGGCCCGCGGCCGTGCCCGTCGCCGCAAGATGCAGGCCGAGGTCCCGCCGCTGTGGGTCTCGATCGTCCGCACCGGCATCCTCGTCGCGGTCACGCTCGTCGCCACGTACCTGTTCGGCGCCGGCCCCGTCGGCACCTCGGTCCCGATCGTCGCGATCATCCTCGGTGTCCTGACGATCATCTACGGCTTCGTCACGAAGAACACGATCTTCGGTCGCCAGGTCTACGCGGTCGGTGGCAACTCCAGCGCCGCGGTCCTCTCCGGTGTCAGCGCGAAGAAGGTCAACTTCTTCGTCATGATGAACATGTCCGTCCTCGCCGCCGTCGCCGGCATGGTGTTCGTCGCCTACTCGGGTGCCTCCGGCCCCGCGGACGGCACCGGCTGGGAGCTCGACGCGATCGCCGCGGTGTTCGTCGGTGGTGCCGCCGTCGCCGGTGGTGTCGGCACGATCTCCGGCTCGATCATCGGTGGTCTCGTGATGGCGCTGCTGTCCAACGGCCTGCAGCTGATGGGCCTCGAGTCCAACAAGGTGCAGATCATCCGTGGTCTGGTCCTGCTCGTGGCCGTCGCCTTCGACGTCTACTCGAAGTCGCAGGGGCGTCCGTCGCTCATCGGCGGCATGATGCGGCAGTTCCAGCGCAAGGACACCGAGCAGAACACGGTGGCGGCCCAGCA
>NZ_JALNUI010000002.1 GCF_026544205.1 Curtobacterium sp. GC_Cur_3 | reverse complement strand
GCCGCGATCGCCCTCGCGCTGACGGCGCCGACGCGACGAGCTCCTCGACGGTGCGCCGCGGGTCGAACGACGAGAGCGGGTCCTGCGACACGGTGGCGATCCGGGGACGGTCCGGCCGCCGGGACCGTTCCGGCAGGTCGGACCACGGCCGGCCCTCGAACAGCACCCGCCCGGACGTCGGCGCCGTCAGCGCGAGGGCGATCGCGGCCGTCGTGGACTTGCCGGACCCGGACTCCCCCACGATCCCGAGGGTCTCCCCGGTCCGCAGCTCGAAGGACACGTCGTCCACGACGGTGCGGACGACCCGATCGGGTCCTCGGTAGCGCTTGCTGACGTGCGACACCGCGAGGACGACGGACCCCGGCGACGGCACGGGTCGCGAGGCAGGACGGGGTGCCAGCGGCGCGGGCGGCGCGTCGGACAGCCGGGCACCGGGTGCGTGCGCCGAGGGGATCGCCGCGAGCAGCCGCTTCGTGTACGCGTGCTGCGGGTCCCCGAGGACGGCCGCGACGGGGCCCTGCTCGACGACGACGCCGTGCTGCATCACCAGGACCTCGTCGGCGAGCTGTTCGACGACGCCGAGGTCGTGGCTGATGAGCACGAGCCCGGTGCCGCCGGCTCGGAGTTCGTCGAGCAGCGCCAGGATCTGCGCCTGCACGGTGGTGTCGAGCGCGGTGGTCGGTTCGTCGGCGATGAGCACCGCGGGGTCGAGGGCGATCGCGGCGGCGATGAGCGCGCGCTGCCGGAGTCCGCCGGACAACTCCGACGGCAGCTGGCGGGCGCGGAGCTCCGGGGACGGGATCCCGACCCGGGACAGCAGCGTGAGCACCTGCCGTTCCCGCTCGGCGCGCGGCCCGATGCCGTGGGCGCGGAGCGCGTCGGCCACGGACGCACCGACCCGCCGCAGCGGGTCGAGCGAGACGAGGGCGTCCTGCAGGACGTACCCGACCTCCTTGCCGCGGACCCGCCGCCAGGCACCGTCGGACAGGTCGCGCAGGTCGCGGCCGTCGAGCGACAGCCTGGAGGCCGTGGTCACCGACGCGGGCCCGTTCAGTCCGAGCAGCGACCGGGCGGTCACGCTCTTGCCCGAGCCGGACTCGCCGACGATGGCGACGCAGCGGCCGGCCTCGAGCGTGAACGAGACGTCGCGCACGACGGTCCGGTCGCCGAAGGCGACGGAGAGGCCCTGGACGTCGACGACCGGACCGGCGGGTCCGACGCGATCGGGGCCCTGGACGGTGGTCGCGTCGGCGGCGACGGGGGTGACGGAGCTCATCGGGGGCCTCCCGGCTGGGTGGTGGTCTGGACGGCGCGACCGACGGCCGTCAGGGACAGGGCGAGCAGCACGATGACCACGCCGGGCCAGAAGTCGAGCCACCAGGCCTGCTGCAGGTAGTTGCGGCCGGCGTTGAGCATCGCGCCCCACTCCGGTGCCGGCGGCTGGACGCCCATGCCGAGGAAGCCGAGCGCGGAGGCCCAGACGATCGCCTGCCCGATGCCGAGCGTGACGAGCACGGTCAGCGGTCGGAACGCGTTCGGCAGCAGTGTGCGGACCAGCACGTGTCCGGCCGAGTGGCCGAGGGCGCGCTCGGCCTGCACGTACGGTGCGTCGCGCACCGCGAGGACCTGTCCGCGCACCATCCGGGCGTACCCGGGGACGGTCGCGATGCCGACGGCGAGGATCTGCGTGCCCGCGCTGTTGCCGAACACGGCGATCAGGATGAGCGCCAGGAGGATGCCGGGGAAGGCGTACAGGACCTCGATCACGCGGGTCACGACGGCGTCGACGGCCCGGCCGCCGAGTCCGCCGAGGACCCCGAGCACGACGGCTCCGGCCAGTCCCAGCGCGGTCGCACCGACGCCGATGAGCACCGACTGGCCGGCACCGTGCACGACGCGCGAGTACACGTCCCGCCCGGACTGGTCGGTGCCGAAGACGTGCTGGGCACTCGGGGCGTCGAAGCTCTTCCCGAGGTCGATCGCGAGGGGGTCCTGGGTCGCCAGCAGCGACGGCCAGAGCGCCGCCACCGCGACGAGCGCGATGAACGTCGCGGCCACCCAGAAGGAGACGCGGCGGAACGGGTGGGAGGCTCGGCGCACCCGGCGTGGGCCGGCTGCGGCCGGGACCGGGGCCGGGCCCAGGGCCGTCGGTTCGGCAGGTGCGATGGTCGCGGTGGTCATGCTGCGGCTCCGGTCGTGTGGCGCAGCCGTGGGTCGACCACGACGTACGCGATGTCGGTGAGGATGTTCGCCACGACGTAGACGAGTGCCACGACGAACGTGATGCCGATGACGAGCGGCAGGTCCTGCGCGCTCACGGCGGTGACGAGCACCTGGCCGATGCCCTGGCGGGCGAAGACGACCTCGGCGATGACGGCGCCGGAGACGAGCGACCCGAGGCCCCAGCCCGAGAGCGTGACGCCGGGGAGCGCCGCGTGCCGGAGCACGTCCCTCGCGCGGATCGTGGCCTCGGACGTGCCACGGCTGCGGGCGGAGAGCACGAACGGCTGCTGCTGCTTGTCCTCGAACTCGTCGCGGGTGACCTGTCCGAGGAACCCGGCGAGCGGGATCGCGAGGGTCAGGGCCGGCAGGACGATGCCGAGCGGACCCGAGCCGATCACCGGGAACCAGTGCAGCTGCACGGCGAACACCAGGAGCAGCACGAGGCCGAGCCAGAACTGCGGCAGGCCCGCGGCGACGGTCTCGAGCACCGAGCCGACCCGCCCGCGCAGACCGGAACGGCCCGCGGTGAGGAGCGTCGACGTGATGGAGAGCAGCCACGCCAGCACGAGTGCCGTCACCGTGAGGGCGAGGGTCGGTCCGATCTGACCGGCGACCACGCTCGTGACGGACTGCTTCAGCGTGTACGACTCCCCGAAGTCGAGGCGGACCAGGCCCGCGAGGAAGTCGCCGTACTGCGCGAGGAGCGGTCGGTCGAAGCCGTACTGCGCGGTGACCGCGGCCACCGCCTCCTTCGTGGGGTGCGACGCGGCGCCGCCGAGGATGGCGACCGCCGGGTCCCCGGGGACCGCGTGCTCGAGGAAGAACACGATGGTGCCGACGGCGAGGAGCAGGACCACCGCCTCGACGACGCGTCGGGTGACTCGGACCAGCATCAGTTGCCTCCGTCGATCAGGTACGCGTCGCTGAGGACGGGTTCGCCCTCGCTGGGTTCGATCCACACGCCGGCGACGCGGTCAGCGATGCCGAGCCGGGTCTGGATCGGGTAGAGCGGCAGGTTCCAGGCCTTCGCGGTGATGCGCGCCTGCGCCCGGCTGTAGAGGTCGGCCTGCTGCGCCGGGTCCGTCGTCGCCGTGCCCGCGACGAGCAGCCGGTCGAGTTCGTCGTCGTACGCGTAGGCCGAGTTCTGCCCGTTGTCGACGTCGTAGGTCGCCTTCGAGTACTTGATGTACATCACGTGCGGGGTGGGGCTGTTCCAGTAGTTCCCGAGCAGGTCGTACGCCGTCGGGTCGCCCCACACCGCGTTCATCGACGAGGAGTCGAGCGCGCGCAGCACGACCTTGATCCCGACGCGCTTCTCCATCGCCTGGACGTCCTGCAGGATCGTCAGGTCGGCGGGCGGGGTCTCGGCGGAGTCGGCGTTGTACGGCAGCCGGACCGTCAGGGTCGTGCCGTCCTTCGTGCGGTACCCGTCGGCGTCACGCCCGGTCCAGCCCGCGGCGTCGAGCAGGTCAGCGGCCTTGCGCGGGTCGTACGGGAAGGGCTCGTGGTACGCCCGGTCGTAGTGCGGGGTGCCGGAGCTGATGGTGTTGCCCTCGTACGGGAACACCCCGTTGTAGGCGCTCTCCACCGCTTCCTTCGCGTCCGAGGCGTGCACGAAGGCCTGCCGGACACGGACGTCGCTGAACACGGGGCTCGTGGTGTTCATGTCGAGGCTGAACGGCGACCCGGAGTGCACGAAGGTCTGCAGGCTGATCGACGGGTCCGCCTTCGCCAGGCCCTCGCTCTCCGGCGGCACGTTGAAGACCACGTCCGCCTCGCCGGAGCTGAGCGCGCCGTACCGGGTCGTGTTGTCCTTGAGGAATTTCCACGTGATGCCGTCGAGGTACGCCGGCCCCTGGTGCTTCGCGTCCTCCGGTGGGCTGGAGTACGACGCGTTCCGGACGAGTTCGACGTCCCGCTCGTGGTTCCAGCGCTGCACGACGAAGGGCCCGGTCCCCACCGGCGACTCGCAGTTCGCCGCGAGCCCCCGCGCCATGGCCTTCGGCGACTCCATGCCGAAGAACGCCTGCGACAGCGCGGCGAGCAGCGGCGAGTACGGCCGCTTCAGGTCGATCCGCACGACGTGGTCGCTGATGGCCGTGGCCTTCTCGAAGTACCCGGTCAGGTAGAGCAGGTCGGTGCTCGACTGCGTCGCCGGGTCGAGGATCTGCGTGAAGTTGTCCACCACCGCCTGCGCGTCGAACGGGGTGCCGTCCGTGAACTCCACGCCCCGCTTCAGCGTGAAGTCGTACTGCGTGCCGTCGTCCGAGATCCGCCAGCTCGTCGCGAGCCACGGCACGACGCTGCCGTCACGCTGCAGGGACACGAGCGAGTCGAGGTACTGCCGGGCGATGTACGTCTGCGGCATGTCCCCGGAGTTGTGCGGGTCGAGGCACGTCGGCTCGCGGTCCGTCGCGTAGACGAGCGTCCCGCCGCGCACCGGACCCGTGTCGCGGGTCGCGGAGACGGCACCGGCCGAGCAGCCGGCCAGGACCACGGAGGCGGTGACGGCGGCGGCCAGTGCGGCGACCACGCGACGGCGGACGGCGCGGCCGGGCCGAGGGGCCGGGGCGCCGGGCTGGACGGTGTCGGATCGGGTCATGTCGAGGACCGTAGGCAGTGCTGCGGGCGCACCGCGAGCCTCCCGACACGCACCGCAACCCGCCGTCACGGGACGTCGTGGAACCGCTCCAGGGACGTCATCCGACGTCATGTCGGACGGGCTGCGACCGGTCCGCGTCACGGTTCGTCACCGGCGTCCCGACCACCCGTCGACGCCCATATCGTGGCGCGCATGGAGCAGCGCACGATGGGCCGGTCGGGTGCGCCCGTCAGCGCGCTGACCCTCGGGACCCGGGCGCTCGCCGGGGTCGCGACGCGGGACCTCGACGGCGCGGCACGGCTGGTCGTCGACGGACTCGACCGGGGCATCACCGCCGTCGACGTCTCCGACGCGCACGGTGGCGGGCTCGCCGAGGTCGCGGTCGGCGCTGCGCTCGCCGACCGGCGCGACGACGTCTTCCTGTCCGTCCGCTTCGGCGACCCGACCGACGGCGACCCCGCCCACCGCGGCGCCGGTCGGCGGTGGATGTTCCGAGCCGTCGAGCGGAGCCTCTCCCGGCTCGGCACCGACGTCATCGACCTCTACCAGCCCGCGCGGCCCGACCCCGCGACGGCGCTCGACGAGACGCTCGACGCGCTCGCGGACCTGGTCGGACAGGGCAAGATCCGGGCGTTCGGGATCCCCGGGTTCCCCGCCGAGGAGCTCGTCGAGGCCCAGTGGCTCCGCTCCGGGGCGAAGCGCGCCACCGCGACGCACGCGCCGTACTCGGTGCTGACCCGGACGGCCGAGCGGACCGTGTTCCCGGTCGCCAGGCGGTTCGGCCTCGGGGTCCTGGCCGGCGCACCGCTCGCGGGCGGGTGGCTCGCCGGTGCCTACCGGATCGGCACCGTGCAGCCGCGGTCGCCACACAGCGTCGCGCGGCCGGCGGAGTACGACATCGGCGCGCCGGCCAACCGTCGGAAGCTCGAGGCCGTCGACCGGCTCGGGCTGCTCGCGGACGAGGCCGGGCTCACCCTGCTCGAACTCGCCGTCGGGTTCGCGCTGACCCACCCGGACGTGGCCTCGGTGGTGGTCGGTCCGCGGACCGTGTCGCACGTGGACGCCTACGCGCAGGCCGCCGAGGTCGTGCTCGACGACGACCTGCTCGACGCGGTCGACGCGGTGGTGGCGCCCGGGACGCACCTGCTCGAGCAGGACACCGGCGTGCTGCTGGCGGCGCTGTCCCGGGAGCGGTTGCGGGGGCGCGTCCGCGTGTGAGGGTGCGCTGGGGGTCGTCCCGCGCGTGGGGTGCGGAATCGCACGTGGTGGGTCGAAACGCGCGTAGGAGGTCGTTCCTTCCGACACGCAACGCGCGGAACGACTTACCATCGCAGACGCGATGGGTCAGAACGTGCGCCGGGACGGACTGGAGGCTCGGTGCCAGCTGGCACCGAGCCTCCAGTCCGTCATGGGTGCGTCAGGAGACGGCGCCGGAGCGCGCACCTGCCCACAGGTCGACGTCGGTGATGCCGACGGAGTGCTCGTCGATGGTCCGGAGCTCCTCGTCGGTGAAGGACAGGTTCGCCAGGGCGGCGACGTTGTCCTCGAGCTGGGAGACGCGTGATGCCCCGATCACGAGCGAGGTGACGCGCTCGTCGCGGAGCGCCCAGGCGAGGGCGAGCTGCGCCAGGGACTGGCCGCGCGCCTCGGCGACGGCGTTCAGCGCGTTGAGGTGCTGGACGACCTCCGGCGTGATCGACGACGGGTCGAGCGTCTTGCCGGCGGCCGCGCGGGAGTCCGCGGGCACACCATCGAGGTAACGGCCGGTCAGCAGGCCCTGGGCCAGCGCGGTGAACCCGATGACCCCGAAGCCGAGCTCGCCAGCCGCGTCGAGGAGCCCCTCGGTCTCGATCCAGCGGTTCAGCATCGAGTACGAGGGCTGGTGGATCAGGAGTGGGGTGCCGAGGTCACGGAGGATCTCGACGGCTTCGCGGCTGCGGGCCGCGTCGTACGAGGAGATGCCGACGTACAGCGCCTTGCCCTGCTGCACGGCGGTGTGCAGTGCGCCCATGGTCTCCTCGAGCGGCGTCGAGGAGTCGAGGCGGTGGGAGTAGAAGACGTCGACGTAGTCGAGTCCCATCCGGGTCAGGGACTGGTCGAGCGAGGCGAGGACGTACTTGCGCGACCCGCCGCCCTGGCCGTACGGGCCGGGCCACATGTCCCAGCCGGCCTTCGTCGAGACGACCATCTCGTCGCGGTACGGGCGGAAGTCCTCGCGCATGAGCCGGCCGAAGTTGACCTCGGCGGCGCCGTAGGGCGGGCCGTAGTTGTTCGCGAGGTCGTGGTGCGTGATGCCGAGGTCGAACGCGCGACGGCTGATCGCCCGCTGGTCCTCGAAGGGCATGTCGTCCCCGAAGTTGTGCCAGTAGCCCAGGGAGAGCAGCGGCAGGTCGAGGCCGGAGCGGCCCGTCCGGCGGTACGTCATCGAGTCGTAGCGGTCGTCGCTGGCGATGTAGGTCATGCTCCGAGCCTGGCACGGGGCACCCGGGTGGGCACCGATCCACCGTACGAGATGTCACACGGAACCGGTACCGTGCTGGCATGACCGCGCTCCGAACGGCCACCCCGTGATCGCTCCCGCCGCCGGGCTCGTCCCCGCGCTGGTCTTCCTGCTGCTCTACGTGCTGTGCCGTCGGCACGACCGGCGGATGCTGCGGAACGGGGTCTTCCTCACCGCCGCCGTCCTGTTCGGTGCGGCCGCGGTGGTGTCGATCCTCACCGCAGCCGTCCCCGGGTTCGGCGTCGTCAGCGGACTCGTGGTGCTGCTCGTCCCGCTCGCCGTCGTCGCCCTCGGGGTCGCCCTCGTCGTGAACGGCGTGCAGATGCTCCGGCGCGAGGGCCGCAGCCTCGGCAACCTGCTCTCGCTCGTCGCCGGCGTGCTCGTGTTCGTGCTGCCGACCGTCGCCGTCGTGGTGTTCACCGTCGCCACCGGGGGTCAGCAGACCGCTGTCGGTTCCGTGGCGGTGTCGGCCGTCGTGCTGCTCGTGTTCCTCTGCGTGTACGTGGCGCTCGCCTTCGTCGCGTTCGCGGTGTACTCCGTCGTCTACGGGCGGATGCGGTTCCGCGAGACGCCGGACGCGATCGTGGTGCTCGGCTCCGGGCTCGTCCGTGGCGACGTCCCGCCGCTGCTTCGGAGCCGTCTCGACCGGGCACTCGCGCTGTACCGCACGGAGCTCGCGGCCGGCCGGCGTCCGGTGCTGATCCCGTCCGGCGGACAGGGCTCCGACGAACCACGGGCCGAGGGGACGGCGATGGCCGAGTACCTGCTCGCGAACGGCGCAGCACCCCGGGGACGTCCTGCCCGAGACCGCGTCGAGGTCCACGCGGGAGAACCTCCGCTTCTCGCGCGCGGTGCAGACCGAGGCGGGACGGGACGGCCACGTCGTCGTCGTGACGAACAACTACCACGTGCTGCGGGCCGCGGTGCTGGCCCGGCAGCTCGACCTGCCGGCGCAGGTGATCGGCTCGCCCACGGCGCCGTACTACGTGCCGAGCGCGTTCCTGCGGGAGTTCATCGCGGTCATCGTCGAGCACCGGTGGTTGAACCTCGTGGCGTTCCTGCCGTTCGTCGCCTTCACCGGGTTCCTGCTCTGGGAGTCGTTCCAGCAGCGGTGACGGGGCTGCGACCGGTGCTCGTGCTGCGGCTGCGGCTGCGGCTGCGGTCACCGCTGCCGCTGCTGACGCCGCTCGGTAGGATCTCCACCATGGTCGAGATCCCTGGGCCGCGTCCGACCGACCTGCTGACGATCGGTGAGGTCGTCGCGCGGACGGGCGTCGCCGCGTCGGCGCTGCACTTCTACGAGCGCAAGGGCCTGATCCGCCCCGAACGGACCGACGGCGGCACGCGCCTGTACCCGCGGCACATGGAGCGGCGGATCGCCATCATCCAGGTCGCCAAGCGGCTCGGCATCCCCCTGAGCGAGGTCGCCGACCAGTTCGCGGCCCTCCCCGAGGACCGGATGCCGTCACTGCGGGACTGGGCCCGGCTGAACGAGCGGTGGCGGGCACGACTCCGCGCCCGCCAGCTCGAGCTCGCGCGGCTGCAGGAGGAGATGACCCGCTGCATCGGCTGCGGGTGCGTCTCCCTCAACGCCTGCCTGGTCGTGAACCCCGGGGACGCGCTCGGCTCCGAGGGGCACGGCGCCCGACGGCTGCTCCCGATCGAGGACGACGAGGGGGCGGTGGGCGCGGAAGGCGTCGAGCACGCCGAGGGTGCCGCCTAGGACCCGGCCGGTCGGAGCCCGTCGTCGAACCGCGTCAGCAGCGCGACGGCGTCGGCCACCCGGCCCGAGTCGTCGGTCGTCGCGTCGCCCAGCGCCGCACGGAGCCTGCCCGCCCAGTGCGCACGCAACACCCGGATGTTCGCGGCCGCCTGCTCGGTGGCGAACAGCTGCACGAGCCGGGCGTCGCGGGGGTCGGCACGTCGGTCGACCATGCCCTTCGCCACGAGCGACCGGAGCGCGGCGCTGAGGTTGCTCCGCTGCAGTGCCGTCGCCTCGGCCGTGGCGCTGGGTGACGTCCCCGGGTGCATGTCGACCCACCGCAGGACGAGGACCTCGGTCCCGGTGAGCGGCACGACGTCGAGGGCCGAGCTGCCGTTCGGGTCGATCTCGCGCGAGACCCGGAGCACGAGGTCCGCGAGGTCGGCGAGCGCCTCGTCGGTCACGGCGGAGTCCATGGGTGCACTGTAGCGCCGATCGTCAACGGTTATGCAATCATAACCAATTGGGTTATGATCACATCATCATGACGACGGACACCGGTACCATCCGCGCGGACATCGCGACACCCACGACCCGGCAGCAGGGCATCACGACCGCCCTGCTGCTCGTGCTCGGCCTGCTCAGCGCCGTGGCACCCTTCGCCACCGACCTGTACCTGCCGGCCTTCCCCGAGATGACGACCCAGCTGCAGACCTCGGCGACCACCGTGCAGCTCACCCTGACCGCGTTCCTGGTCGGTGTGACCGTCGGGCAGCTCGTCTTCGGGCCGCTGTCCGACCGGTTCGGCCGGGTCCCCCCGCTCGTCGCCGGGGCCGTGCTGTGCGTCCTCGCGAGCGCGGCTGCGGTCTTCGCGCCCAGCATCGGCGTGCTCATCGCTGCCCGACTGCTGCAGGGGCTCGGCGGAGCGGCCGGCATGGTCATCAGCCGCGCGGTCATCTCCGACCTGGCCACCGGCAAGCCCGCCGCACGGGCGTTCTCGCTCATGATGATCGTCGGTGGCGTGGCCCCGGTCGTCGCACCGCTGCTCGGCGGACTGCTCACCGGTCCGATCGGCTGGCGCGGGCTGCTCACGATCGTGCTCGGGCTGTCGGTCGTCATGCTCGTCGCAGTGCTGGCCGTGATCCGCGAGACCCACCTGCGCTCCCGCCGTGACGAGGTCCGCGCTGAGCGCCAGGCGACCGGATCGCCGCTGCGGGCCCTCCGCTCGCGCACGTTCCTCGGCTACACGGCGGTGTTCGGCTTCGCGTTCGCGGTGATGATGGCGTACATCTCGGCGTCGCCGTTCCTGTACCAGGAGATGATCGGCTTCGGCACGGTCGAGTACGGGATCGCGTTCGGCATCAACGCCCTGGCGCTGATGGGCGTCAGCATCCTGTCCGCCAAGCTCACCGAGCGCCACTCCGTGCGGGGCGTGCTGTCCCTCGGCATCGTGCTCGTCCTCGCGTCGACGGTGGCCTTCGCCGTGCTCGTCGCGACCAGCGCCCCGGTGATCGCCCTGGCCGTGCCGCTGTTCACCGCGGTCGGCAGCCTCGGCCTGGTGCTCGGCAACGCGACGGCGCTGGCACTCGGAGCCGTGCCGTCCGCTGCCGGCAGTGCGTCGGCGGTGCTCGGCGCGCTGCAGTTCGGCCTCGCTGCGCTGGTGTCGCCGCTGGTGAGCATCGGCGGGTCCACGACGGCCGCTCCCCTGGCGATCGTGATGCTCGCTGCGGCGGTCGTCGCGGTGCTCGCGCTGCTGGCCGCGCGCGGAAGGACCGTGCGCACGGCCTGAGCTGCCGCGAGACACCGGTGTTCGTCAGTCGCACCGCGGACATCCGCGGCGTGAACGAGGAACGCCGGTGTTTTGCCGGCTCGCCCGCGCCCGTGTCAGCGCGCGACGGGCCTCGCCGGACGCAACACCGGCAGCCGCGGCATCAGCCAGTCGACCCACACGAGCCGGGCGGCCGGGGCCACGGCGAGCGCCCACGCCACCGAGGCCAGCGCGTCGGTCGGGTAGTGCACCGCGTCGATCGTCACCGAGAACCACACGACGACGACGGCCACCGTGCCCACGACGACGGCGACCCCGTGCCACCGGGTGTCGCGCAGCACCCAGCACACCGCGATGGTGAACGCCACCATGAACACCGTGTGCCCGCTCGGGTAGCCCGGGTCCGGCTGCACGGGGAACGGGTGCGGCAGCACGCTGACGTCGGGCCGGGCGCGGTGCACGAGCTCCTTGACGATCGCCGACGGCACCCACGTGATCGCGACCACCCCGGCGAAGGCAGCAGCCGGCCGGATGTTCCGCTGCACCGCCCAGATCACCCCGGTGACGACGACGGTGACGATGATCGCCGGCACGGGGCTGATCGCGTGGTAGACGCCGTCGGTGAACGCCCGGAGCGCTCCGGTGTGCAGCTCGTTGAGGGCCTTCGCGAGACCGATGTCGACGGTGCCCAGGAAGAACCCGACGACGGTCAGGACGAGCACCGCGGCGATGCCGATCACGAGCGTCGACAGCGGGTACGCGGACCGGACGAGGATGCCGTTCGCGTCGGGCTCTCGTCGGCGGGGGCGGAGCGGCGGCGCGTCGTCGATCATCCGACCATCGTCCCAGCCCGACGGGCGAAGTCACGGCTCGGTCCGATCAGAGAACACACAGGACGCCAGGACACCGGACGCCAGAGAACACTCAGGACGCCGACACCGACTAGACCGGGAGGAGTCCACCACGAGAGGAACCGCATGCCAACCGTCGCCGAGACCATCGTCGCCACGCTCCGCGAGAACGACGTCCACCGCGTCTACGGTCTCCCCGGGGACTCCCTCAACGGCTTCACCGACGCCATCCGCAAGGACGGCACGATCAGCTGGGAGCACGTCCGCCACGAGGAGGCGGCCGCGTTCGCCGCGGCGGCCGAAGCCGACCTGACCGGGGACCTCGCGGTCTGCGCGGGCAGCTGCGGACCGGGCAACCTGCACCTGATCAACGGCCTCTACGATGCGAACCGATCCCGCGTGCCCGTCCTCGCGATCGCTGCGCACATCCCCACGGCGGAGATCGGCACCGGGTACTTCCAGGAGACCCACCCGCAGGAGCTCTTCCGCGAGTGCTCCGTCTACGTCGAGTACGTCGCCGACCCGGTCCAGATGCCCCGCCTGCTCGAGATCGCGATCCGCGAGGCCGTCGAGAAGCGTGGCGTGGCCGTGCTCGTCATCCCCGGCGACGTCCTGCTCGCCGAGGCGAAGGACGCCCGTGCGGTCCGGATCGACCGCGCAGAGCCGCGCATCATCCCCTCCGACGCCGAGCTCCAGCGCACGGCCGACCTGCTGAACGGCGCCGACAGGATCACGATCCTCGCGGGTGCCGGTGTCGCGGGCGCGCACGACGAGGTCGTCGCCCTCGCGGAACGCCTGCAGGCCCCGATCGTGCACGCGATGCGCGGCAAGGAGCACATCGAGTGGGACAACCCGTACGACGTCGGGATGACCGGGCTGCTCGGGTTCGCGTCGGGCTACCGCGCGATGGAGGACGCCGACGTCGTCCTCATGCTCGGCACCGACTTCCCCTACCCCCAGTTCTTCCCCGCGAAGGCGAAGCACGTGCAGGTCGACATCCGCGGCGAACAGCTCGGCAAGCGGCACCCGGTCGACATCGGCCTGGTCGGCACCGTGAAGGACACCGCTCTCGGACTCCTGCCCCTGCTGACCGCGTCGAAGCCGGCGCACCACCTGGAGGACGCCCGCAAGCACCACCGGAAGACCCGGGAGAAGCTGGACGACCTGGCCGTGCCCGCCGGGAAGCACAAGCCCCTGCACCCGCAGTACGTCGCCAGGGTCCTCGACCAGCTCGCCGCCGACGACGCCGTGTTCATCCCGGACGTCGGCTCCCCCGTCGTCTGGGCGTCGCGCTACCTCACGATGAACGGCAAGCGGCGGCTGATCGGGTCGTTCTGGCACGGATCGATGGCGAACGCGATGCCGCAGGCGATCGGCGCGCAGACCGCGTTCCCCGACCGGCAGGTGATCGCGATGGCGGGCGACGGTGGCCTGACGATGCTCCTCGGTGAGCTCGTCACGATCATGCAGAACAAGCTGCCGGTGAAGATCGTCGTGTTCGACAACTCGTCGCTGAACTTCGTCGAGCTCGAGATGAAGGCCGCCGGCTTCGTGAACTTCGGTACCGAGCTGACGAACCCCGACTTCGCCGCGGTGGCCGAGGCGATCGGGCTGAAGGGCTTCCGGGTCGACGAATCCGACCAGTTGGAGGATGCGCTCGCCGCCGCCCTCGCCCATGACGGGCCGGCCCTGGTCTCCGTCAAGGCGAACCGGCAGGAGCTGTCGATGCCGCCGGCGGTCACGCTGGAGCAGGCGAAGGGCTTCACGCTCTACGCGATCCGCACCGTCCTGAGCGGCCGCGGCGACGAGCTGCTCGACCTGGCGTCGACCAACTTCCGGCAGTTCGTCTGACGCGACGGGAGGCCCGGCGCGCGCTGGTACCGAGCCTCCCGTCCGCCTGACGGTGCAACCGGTCAGCCGAGCGGGCCGTCAGGTGACACGGGTGCGGGCGTCGAGAGTGAACTCGTTGCCCTCAGGTCCATGAGCTCGACGCTGCGGATGCCGAGAGACTCCAGGCCGGGGCGCGCGAACTCCGTGCCGAGGTCGAGGAGCCGGTGGAGCTCATGGCTCACGGCCCGAGCGCTGACTCGATGCGTGCGATCGTCGCCCGCATGGCGAACTCGTCCGCGTACGGCTCCCCGTCGAGCAGCCACAAGTGCACGCGGCCGGAACCGGCGGTGCTCGACGTCAGGCGGACCGCGATCCCCCAGCGACTGGTACTGCCGAGCGGTGTCGGCTCGTCGAACACGTCGAAACCGCTGATCTCCCGTCGTGTCGCGATCAGCGTCCCCTCCTCGCCGGCACGAGTGGGCCAGCTCGTCAGGCCGTTCGTGTCGAAGCCGAGATCACAGGGGAACGCGACCCGGAGGCCCGGACTCCATGCCGCCAGCTCAGCGGCGGTCGAGCCCGTGGAGTGGGCGTTGACGAAGAGGGTGCCCGGGTGCGCTTCGCTCGCCGTCCGGAGGCGATCGCGTCGGCGGCGGTTCACGACCGTGATGAGGAGCGCCGCGCCGAAACCGACCGTGACGATCCCACCCAGGCGGAGCACCTGGAGGACCTCCTCGACGCCTGCGGTACTGACACGGACCGCCAGGACGATCGTCGCGATGCCGAAGACCGCGGTGAGGCAGGTGAGGAGGACCGTCGATGGACGCACACGTCGACCATCCCAGACCACGGGACGAAGGGCGCCTTCCGTCCCCGGGTGTCGGGAGCCGAGCTCCACCCTCGACGTGATCCGCACCGTCCTTGACGGACGCGGCGACGAGCTGCTCGACCTGGCGTCGACGAACTTCCGCCAGTTCATCTGACGCGGGGGGGGGACCCAGCCACGGTCGGACTGGAGGCCCGGTGCCAGCTGGTACCGAGCCTCCAACCCGTCACGCAGTCACGATGCGCGTGCAGTGGCGCGATCGTCAGCGGGGCAGGGTCCAGCGGACGTCGCGGGAGCCCGCTGGCCGTCAGGCGCGCTGGCCCACCGCCGGACGCGTCAGGCGCCCGCACCGCCGTCGACGGGGATCATCGCGCCGGTCACCATCGCGGCACGGTCGCTCAGGAGCCACGCGGCGACCTCGGCGACCTCCTCGGGCTCCGCCATCCGTCCGAGCGGGATCGAGGCGTTGACCTGCTCGATGATGCCCGGGGTCGCCGCCTCCCAGGCGTCGATCATCTCGGTCGCGGTGCCGCCCGGGGTGATCCCGTTCACCCGGATGCGGTCGGACGCCCAGGTCACGGCCGCGGTCTCGGTGATGCTGTTGAGCGCCCGCTTCATGGCGCCGTACGCGGGGAGTGCCGGGTTCGCGCGCCGGCTGCCGATGCTCGAGGTGTTCACGATGGCTCCGGCACCCGTCCGGCGCATCAGGGCAGCCTCAGCGGTCATCGCGACCCAGTGCCCGCGGAAGTTCACGGCGAACTGCGCGTCGATGTCCTCGTCGCTCGTCGTGTCGAGCGGCCCGGGGTGCTGGATCGTCGCGCCGTTGTTGAACGCACCGTCGAGGCGTCCGTGGAGCTCGTCGACGCGCGTGACGGCAGCGCGGATGCTTTCCGGGTCGGCGAGGTCGAGCGGGACGGCGTCGGCGACCCCGCCGGCCGCGCGGACCTGGTCGACGACGGTCTCGAGCGCTGCGGTGTCCCGGGCGGCGAGCACGACGGCCGCACCTTCCCGGGCGAAGAGCCGGGCCGCTGCGGCTCCGATGCCGCGGCTGGCGCCGGTGATGAACACGACCTTGCCGGTGAGCAGGCCGATCGGAGCGGTCGTGGACGTGTCGGGAGTGGACTGGATGCTGTTCTCGGTCATGGCGTCAGCGTCCCCCGGCGTCGATCGGCGCAGCCAGGTACGACCGGTACCACGACGGCAGCGGCGCACCGGGCGCAGACTCCTGGCATGGACAAGCAGGAGTTGGCGGCGTTCCTCCGTTCGCGGCGGGAGCGGTTGCAGCCGTCGGACGTCGGCCTCGTGACGGGCGCGCGACGGCGGACGCCCGGACTGCGGCGTGAAGAGGTGGCCGTCCTGGCCCACATCTCGACCGAGTACTACGTGCGACTCGAGCAGGGCCGCGCGCCCCGGCCGTCCGCCGAGGTGCTCGCCGGCATCGCCGGGTCGCTCCGCCTCTCTGCCGTCGAGTCGGCGCACCTGCACACCCTGGCGGGCACGGCGCCGCTCCACCACGGACGGGTGCGCCGCGACGTCCGGCCGAGCATCATCGCCCTCGTCGAGCGCCTGCCGCAGACGGCGGCGATCGTGCTCTCCGCCACGTTCGAGGTCCTCGCGTGGAACCCGCTCGCGGCCGCGCTCATGGAGGACTTCGGTGCGCGGCTCCCGTCCGAGCGGAACCTCGCCCGGCAGGCGTTCCCGCCCGGGTCGCACCCCGAGGACACGGTGCCGCCCTACGGCATCTCCGACGGTGCCGAGTTCCGCCAGCACGTCGTCCGGCAGCTGCGTGCCGTCCGGGCGGAGTACCCGGAGGACCCGTCCGTCGTCGGGCTCGTCGACGAGCTCCGGGCGGACAACGCGGAGTTCGCGCGGCTGTGGGACCGTCACGACGTCCCGACGACGACTGTGCTGTCCAAGACGTTCGACCACCCCGTGGTCGGCCCGGTGACGGTCGACTGCGACAGCCTCGCCCTGGTCGACCGCGGCCAGTGGCTCGTGCTCTACACGGCACCGACGGGCTCACCGGACGCCGACGCCCTCGCACTCCTCGGTGTGCTGGGAGTCGAGGGCGTCCGCGCCGGGTGACCGGTCGTCGTCACCGTGATGTGGGGTCGTCGTCGACCCCGCATCACGGGTGGTCGATCAGAAGGCGGGGGTCCCGCCCGCGATCGTGATGGTCGAGCCCGACTGGTAGCTCGACTCCGGGCTGACCAGGTGCACGTACGCGGCACCGAGTTCTGCCGGCTGGCCGGGGCGACCGAACGGCGAGTCCCCACCGAACTGCGACACCGTCTCGGCGTCGTCGGAGCCCGGCTGCAGCGGCGTCCACACGGGGCCGGGCGCGACCGAGTTCACCCGGATGCCCTTCGGCGCGAGCTGCTGGGCGACGGCCTCGGTGAAGAGCTTGATGGCACCCTTCGAGACGGCGTAGTCGATCTTGTCCGGCGTCGGCGACGACGCCTGGATCGAGCCGGTCGTGACGATCGTCGAACCGGGCTCGAGGTGCGGCACGGCGGCCTTCGTCAGCCAGAACAGCGAGTAGATGTTCGTCTTGAACGTCGAGTCGAACATCTCGGTGTCGAGCGTGAGGATGTCCTCGTTGCTCTCCATGCGCCCGGCGACCATCACGAGGGTGTCGAGGCCACCGAGCTCGTCGACGGCCTTCTGGACGAGGTCCTTGCAGTACTGCTCGTCGGAGATGTCCCCGGGCACGAGCACCGCACGACGTCCTTCGCCCTCGAGCAGGTCGCGGACCTGCTCGGCGTCCTCCTGCTCGTCGGGGAGGTAGGACAGCACCAGGTCGGCGCCTTCACGCGACAGCGCGATCGCGGCGGCACGGCCGATGCCCGAGTCGGCACCGGTGACGATGCCGCGGTAGCCGGTCAGGCGCTCGCGGCCGACGTAGCTCTCCTCGCCGTGGTCCGGCTTCGGGTCCATCTTCCAGGCGGCTCCGGGGAGCGACTGCTCCTGCTTCGGGAACGGCGGGGCGGGGTAGAGGCTGTTCGGGTCACGCTTGTCGTACTGGCTCATGGACCCAGTGTGCTCAGCGCGCCGGGGCGGCCGTCCAGCCAGCTGGTCGCGACCAGAAGGCGACCGAACGGCGGACTGGAGGCTCGGCGCGGGCTGGCACTGAGCCTCCAGTCCGTCAGGTGGTTCAGATGCCGGCCGTGGAGCGGATCCAGGACGCGGACTGCGAGAGCAGCGCGTAGTTGGAGCCGGCCGACGTGTTCGCGCCGGGGTCAGCGCTGTCGCCGGTCGAGCAGACCGCAACGACCTTGCCGCCGACCAGCAGCGGCCCGCCGGAGTCCCCGTGGTTGGAGGCGCCGCTCACGCCCGTGACGTGCTGCGCGCGACCGCCGAAGGCGTCGGTGCTCGCACCCGTGAGGGAGACGCTCGCCTGGTACAGACCGTCGGACTGGACGGCGTTCGCCCGCAGACCGTAGCCCTGGATCGTGCCCGTGCCGGTCGACTTCGCGGTCGCTGCCAGGTCCAGCGGCGCGTACGAGGACAGGCTGTAGGTGCTCCGCAGGTGCACGAGGGCGATGTCCCCGGTCGGGGCCGCGCTCACCCGGTCGACCGCGACCGGGGTCCCGCGGTTGACCGTGGAGTTGGAGTGGTAGACGTTCATCGCGCCGATGCCGTCGATGCAGTGGCGGGCGGTGAGCACCCACGAGGCGGAGACCTGCTCGCCGGTGCAGGTGCTGACGTACCCGGACGGGATGGAGCCGCCGGAAGCCTGGAGCTGGACGTCCCAGGCGGTGGACGGCGCCTTCTCCCCGCCGACGACCTGGGGGCTGGCGGTCAGGGCCGAGGCGGGGGCGGCGGCGAACACGCCACCGGCGACGACGACGACCGCGGCGAACGCGGCTGCGATGGACTTCTTCATGACGACTCCTCTGTCGGACGAAGCAGGGTCGTTGCAGTGTGCAACTGGTTGCATCCTGACCCTGGTCGGCGGAGCGCACCAGTCCGCACTTCGACGGACGGGAGGTGTCAGCGGGTCGTGTTCAGGCCGGGGTGCCGAGTCGGTAGCCGACGCCGCGGATGGTGGTGATCAGGTCGCGGTCGGTCTTGCGCCGGATGTAGTGCACGTAGGTGTCGACGGTGCCGACCTGCTCGCCGTGCTCGAAGACCGCGGAGAGCAGGTGCTGGCGGGTGAAGGCGCGCGCTGGTGCACTCGCGAGCAGGCGGAGCATCGCGGTCTCCTTCTCCGTCAGCATCACCCTGCCCGTGTACGGGGACGTGATGCTGTGGTCGTCGGGGTGGAAGGCCCATCCGCCGATCTCGATCGTGGCCCCCGTGCCGGAGTAGTCCCGCGTCAGCGCTCGGAGTCGTGCGGTGAGCTCGTCGAAGTCGAACGGCTTCACGAGGTAGTCGTTCGCGCCGGCGTCGAGGCCCGACACCCGGTCCCTGACCGCCCCGAGCGCCGTCAGCATGAGCACCGGCGTGCTGATGCGGCGCTCCCGCAGGGTGGCGATCACCTCGGTGCCGTCGATGCCGGGCAGCCGGCGGTCGACGACCATCACGTCGAAGTACTGCTGGGCGGCGACCTCCAGTGCGCTCTCCCCGTCGGCGCGGAGTGTCACCTCCCATTCGTCACCCAGGACCTCGGCGACCAGGGGGCCGAGTCGTGGGTCGTCCTCGACGAGCAGGAGTCGGAGCGTCACGGGCGGCCCTCCCGGTCGTCGGATGGTCCGCCGGGTCGCACCGGCAGCCGGAGCGCGAACACGGTGCCCTCCGCACCCGTGCGTTCCACGGCGACGTCGCCGCCGGCGCGGACGGCGACGTCGCGCACCAGCGCGAGCCCGATGCCGTACCCGGTGCGCGGAGCGGCAGCGCCCGCCGGCCCCGTCGGCGTGCCGTGGGCGAAGCGGTCGAAGACGCGGGCGGGAGGGATTCCGGTGATGCCGGGTCCGTCGTCCGTGACACGGATCACGGCGGAGGCGCCGCTCGCGCTCGTCGACACCCGGACGTGTCCACCGGCGCGCGTGTGACCCATCGCGTTGTCCGTCAGGGCGACCAGGCACCGGTGCAGCTGCGTCTCCGACACCGCCAGAGTGGCCCCGGCGAGTGCCGCGTCGACCGGCCTGACGTCGAGGTGCACCTCCCGCTCCACCGCGAGGACGGTCATGTCCCGCCGCAGGGTCGCCAGGGCGTCGGCGAGGTCGGCCATTCCGCTCGCTCCGCTGTTCCCCGCAGCAGCGTCCAGGAGGTCGTTGACGATGTCGATCAGCACACGGGTGTCGCCTCGGAGCTCGTCCACGACGGCGTGCCGCGGGTCGTCCGCCGGCGTCATCATGTGCAGCCGTTGTACGCGAGCATGCAGCACCGCCAGCGGCGTCCGGAGTTCGTGGCTGGCATCGGCGACGAACGTGCGCTGGACACGGGCGGCCTCGGCGATGGGACGCACCGCCCGGCGTGCGATCCTCCACGCGGCGATGCCGGCGAGGACGATCGAGAATCCGCCGACCCCGACCACCGCGATGCTCAGGTCGACGGTGTCGAGGGAGATGCGGACGTCGCTCGCCCCCGGAGCCTCGTGCAGCTGTCCCGGGGTGAGCTGCCAGAGGACGTACCCGACCACCAGCGCGATGATCGCGGCGACCAGCGCCGCGGAGACGACGGCGACCTGGAACGCGATGCCGACGACGGACCGGCGGTACGCCAACCGGTCCGGGTCACGCTCCTGTCCGGAACGGAACGACCACGTGACCGCTGCGTCAGCGATCGATGACCACCACGGTGACCTCACCTGTGCTCCCTCCACGGCGCCGGCACCGGGACACGGGGGTGTTCCGACGTCGGTGCGTCGGCACCGATCCTGCCGCACGCCGAGACCGATCTCGTTTCTTGGTGAAGTCTTGGCCCCGCGTTCCTAGCGTCGATGCATCGCCGCTCCCGCATCCGCGGTCCGGTCCGTCCCGACGAGGAGAACGTCATGTCCCACGCGC
The DNA here is from genome assembly GCF_026544205.1 of Curtobacterium sp. GC_Cur_3. Classification (GTDB taxonomy): domain Bacteria; phylum Actinomycetota; class Actinomycetes; order Actinomycetales; family Microbacteriaceae; genus Curtobacterium. Next base: position 171,906 of record NZ_JALNUI010000002.1, on the reverse strand, counting down.
CTGCAGCCCGGCTGCGGACCCGCGTCCGCTCGAACAAGGTGCCGGACCCGACCGTGTCGTTCTGGGTCATCAAGATCCTCGCCACCACCGTCGGTGAGACCGCGGCGGACCTCCTCAGCGACACGGTCGGGCTCGGCCTGCCGCTGACGACCCTGGTCATGGCCGTCGCGCTCGTCGTGTTCCTGGTCCTGCAGTTCCGGACCCGCGCCTACCGGCCGCCGCTGTACTGGGTCACCGTGGTCCTGATCAGCATCGTCGGCACGTGCATCACGGACAACCTGACGGACGGGCTCGGCGTCCCGCTGGCCCTCAGCACGACCGTCTTCGCCGTGGCGCTGGCAGCCGTCTTCGTCATCTGGTACCGATCCGAGGGGACGATCTCGATCCACAGCATCGACACGATCCGCCGGGAAGCGTTCTACTGGCTGGCGATCCTGTTCACGTTCGCCCTCGGCACCGCCGCCGGTGACCTGATCGCGGAGCAGACCGGGCTCGGGTACTTCCCGTCGCTGCTCCTGTTCGCCGGGGCGATCGCCCTGACCGCGGCCGTCTGGTTCATCGGGCACCGCGGACCGGTCGTGTGCTTCTGGATCGCCTACGTCCTCACCCGCCCGCTCGGCGCCTCCACCGGCGACCTGCTCTCGTCGCCGGTCAAGGACGGTGGCCTGGGCATCGGCACCATCACCACCAGCATCGTGTTCCTGGTCCTCATCGCCGCGGTCATCAGCTGGCTCTCGATCCGTCTGCGTCGCGACACCACCGCTCCGCAGGCGCAGCTGGGTGTCTCATCGTGACCGCCACCGTCCCCCTCGCCGTGCACCTCCTCGACGCAGCATCCGTGCTGCACGCCTTCGGTCCGTACGTCCTCGTGGGCATCGCCGTGCTCATCTTCATCGAGTCCGGGGTGCTGTTCCCGTTCCTGCCCGGCGACTCCCTGCTCGTCACCGCCGCGATCATCAGCAGCGCCCTGGGCGTCACGCCGTGGCAGGTCGCGCTCGTCGCGTCCCTCGCGGCGATCGCCGGTGACCAGGTCGGGTACTGGCTCGGCAAGCGCTTCGGGCGTCGCTGGTTCCGGGACGACGCGCGTCTGCTCACCACCGCTCGGCTCAACGAGGCAGAGGCGTTCTTCACCCGGTGGGGCGGGCTCTCACTCGTCCTCGGCCGGTTCGTCCCCGTCGTCCGGACCTACGTCCCCCTCGCGGCCGGCACCGCCGGGATGCACTACCGCCGGTTCCTGCTGTTCAACCTCATCGGGGCGATCGCATGGGCTGCAGGCCTGACCGCCGTCGGGGTGCTGCTCGGCGGGATCCCGTTCGTGGCACACAACATCGACGTCCTCATGATCGTGATCGTCCTGGTCTCGGTGCTCCCGATCGTGATCGGGGCGCTCCGCCGTCGGACGGGCCGCCGGTCAGGAACGGACGGCGATCCGGCGGACCAGCCCGCCGCGGCCGGTCGGGACCGACGAGGATGACCGTGACGACCCGCATCGCACCGAACCGTGTGCCCGACCCAACGACGTCGTTCTGGGTCATCAAGGTGCTCACCACGGCGATGGGCGAGGCGCTCTCCGACTTCCTCGTCACGCGGTTCGATCCCGTCCCGACGGTCCTGGCCACGGCGGTGCTCTTCGCGGTGGTCCTCGTCGTGCAGCTCGCCGCGACCCGGTACGCGCCCTGGAGGTACTGGGCGGCCGTGTCGATGGTCGGGGTGTTCGGCACGATGATCGCCGACGTCACCCACGTCGCACTCGGCGTCCCCTACCTGGTCTCCGCACCGGTGTTCCTGGTCGGCCTCGTCGCCGTGTTCGTGGTGTGGCGCCGCACCGAGGGAAGCCTCGACGTGCACACCATCACCAGCCGGCGCCGACAGTGCTTCTACTGGGCCGCAGTCATCGCCACGTTCGCGATGGGCACCGCTGCCGGCGACCTGCTCGCCAGCACCTTCCACCTCGGGTACTTCGCCGGTGGGATGGTCTTCGTCGCCGCCATGGCCGTCGTCGTCCTCGGTCGCGTGGGCGGCGTGCTCGGCCCCGTCACGGCGTTCTGGACGGCGTACGTGCTCACCCGGCCGGTGGGGGCGTCCCTCGCGGACTGGGTCGCGGTCCCGCACGCGCGGGGCGGTCTCGCTGTCGGCACGGGGCTGGTCAGTGCCGTCCTGCTGATCGTGATCGCCGTGGCGGTGGCCTGGTCCGCGCAGTTCCGACGGTCCGCGCAGTCGTCGACCGTCGTCGCGCGCTGAGGCACCACGGCGCTGGCGGCGGGCGGCCGCTGCTCACTGGTCGGCAGGAGGCCGATCGTCCGGACTGGTTCCGAGTCCTGTGTCGCCCCTGTGCTCGTGCTCGTGCTCGCGCTCGCGCTCGCGCTCGTCCTCGTGCTCGTGCTCGCGCTCGTCCTCATCGATGACCGCGGGCACGATCACCGGGAAGCCGGGCTCGCCCCGGCCGGCGACGAACGCGAAGTCCACCACGTCCTCAGGCTCGATGTCGTCCGGGCCGCCGTCCCCGTCGGCGTCGTTGTCGTTGTCGTTGTCGCTGTCGCTGTCGCCGTCGCCGTCGCCGCGGGTGCCGAGCAGCTTCCGCGTCAGCGCCGAGCGTGCCGTGAGCAGGGACTCGAGCGCGTCGAGCAGGTCGGTGTCCGAGGGCTCGGCGCCGCGCATGGCGGCACCGAGGACGCTCCGCCGCATGAGCTCCTTTGCGAAGGAGCCCGTCGTGCCCTCGGCGCGCTCGGCCGCCTGCGCGAGGACCTCGTCGGAGAACGGCAGCGCGCCCGCGTAGCGACGGAACAGCCGCGTCCGCTCGGGCAGGCCGGGCAGTGGCACCTCCACGGCGAGGTCCACGCGCCCCGGTCGGTCGGCGAGTGCCCGTTCGAGCACCGACACCCGGTTGGTCGTCATCACGAACGCCACGTCGGCGTCCCCGTCGAGGCCGTCGAGCGCGTCTAGCACCTCGAACAGCAGCGGCTGCGGCGTCATGTCACGCTCCATGGCGACGAGGTCGATGTCCTCGAGCACGACGATGGACGGCTGGAAGGTGCGGGCGACCTCGGCCGCGGCACCGATCGCGGCGATGCTCGAGCCGGTCAGGAGCACCGCGGTGACGCCCTCGGTCCGGTGCAGCAGGTGCCGGATCGTCAGGGTCTTGCCGGTTCCGGGCGGCCCGTAGAGCAGGACCCCGCGCTTCAGGTGCTGCCCCGCGGCGAGCAGTGCCTCGCGCTGTTCGCCGATCCCGACGACGTGCGCGACGACCTCGTCGAGCACCCCGTCGGCCAGCACGACGTCGTCCGCGGTGGTGTCCGGCCGCCGCAGGAACGTCGCGCCGGCGTCGGCGCCGTACTGCGACTGGACGAACGAGAGCACCTGCCCGCGCAGCACGCTCCGCTCGATCATCAGCGCGCGGACCCGGGTCAGGAAGGCCGTCGCGAGGTCCTGGTCGACGGCGAGCACCTCGAGCGTGGCGCTCGACCGGCCGTACTCGGGCTTCGCGCCGCGCTGCAGGACGACGACGGGCGCTCCCTCGAAGGTGATGAGGCGCAGCCCGAAGGACACCACCCGCCGTGTCGTGTCCGGGCCGGTGGCGCGGGCCGCGTAGCTCACGGGACCGAGCGACCAGCGCGTGTGGGCGTGCGCGACGAACTCGCTGATCGAGCTGTGGAAGCGGCCGTCGTCCCCGGCGATGCCGACGAGCGCGTCCGGGTCGGGGCCGGTCAGTTCGTCGAGCGCGATGTCGGCGTCGACCAGCCGGTGGTCGGCGAGTTCCTCGGTGACCACGGGGATGGTCTGCGGGTCGGCGCCGAGGTGGTCACGGAGCCGTTCGCCGATCGGGGTCAGCTGGGCGCGCTGCTCCGTCGCCGCGAGGTCGTTCGCGTGGTCGAGGAAGCGTGCGAAGGCACGCATGAGGTCCCGGTCTGCATCGTCGAGCACGAGTGCATCCTGGCGCTGCCCGCTGACCGTGACCAGGGCCGCTCGACTAGTGCTCGGCGCCCCCGACCAGCACCGCGTCGGGCGCCGGGTCGAGGCTCTCGCGGACGGCGACCTCGAGTGCAGTGACGATGTCGGCCAGCGGCCCGTTGCGCAGCGAGCGGATGACCGCCGCGGTCTTCGAGGGCTGGCAGCACGACACCCACGACGGCGTGCGGTCGCTGATGCTCGCCCCGACCGCGACGGCCGTCGCGGACCTCCACGCCCGCGCACAGGCGTACCGAATCTCCACCGGCGACCTCGACACCCCCCGGTCGGTGAACCTCCGTGACGGTCTCGCCACGCACGTCGGCGACACCATCGTCACCCGCCGCAACGGCTCAGACCTCCGCATCCAGGGCGGCAGCGACCGGGTCAAGATTGGCGACCTGTGGACCGTCACCGGGATCCTCGACGACGGCGCCCTCGACGTGGCCCACGCCGAGCACGGCGCCGTGATCCAGCTCCCCGCCGGGTACGTCAGCCGCCATGTCGCGGTCGGCTACGCCCGCACCATCAGCCGCTCCCAGGGCCTCACCACCGACAACACCCACGTCCTCGGCGACGCCACCATGAGCCGCGAGGACGCCTACACGGCCCTGTCCCGCGGCAAGGAGAGCAACCGCCTGTACCTCGCCCTCGACGACGCCGCGACCGTCCCCGACGCCCTCGAGCAGATCGCGGCCCGCTCGGAGCGGATGCTGTCCGCTCACGAGACGATCCGCGCCGAGCAGGACCGCGTCGAGGACCTCGTCACGCTCATTGACCAGCACGCCGACGTCGCCGCCCGTGCCGACGAGCTCCGTATCGGCGCGATCGTGGAACGCGCCCTCGGCGTCGAGCTTGCGTCCTCGCTTGAGGGGCAGGAGTCGTGGGGTGCCCTCGCGGCATCGCTCCGGCACGCGGAGGACTACGGCCACGACCCGATCGCGACGCTGCAGGACGCCTACCAGCAGCGTGAGCTCGGAACCGCTGACGACGTCCCTGCGGTGCTGCACTGGCGTATCGAGCAGGCCCTCGAGGGGTCGGCCAGCCGACCGTCCTACTCGTGGACCGGGAGCCCGTCGATGGCGTCCCGGCGTGGATCGCCGACGACTGCCGGCACCAGGACGAGCTCCTGCCCGCTGAGTGGCGCGACCACCTCGCGGAACGGCACCACTACATCGGCGTCCGCCTCCGCGAGCGGGGCGCAGACCTCGCCCTCGAGCAGCCGGCGTGGACGCAGGATCTCGGACGCCTCCCGTCGGAGCCGTGGCGGATGTTCGACTGGCACCGCACCGCGGCCGAGGTCGACGTGCTCCGCACGAAGTACCGCATCGACCCGTCCGAGCCGCAGGCGATCCCGGACAAGCTCCGCGGCAACCCCGTCGCGGACCGCCTCCAGGAACGCGTGACCGCGCTCCACAAGGCGGCCGCGCTATCGACTGCACCCGAGGTGGCCGAGTCCACCCGCGAGCACTACGCCGCGCACGCGGCCGAGCAGTCGGCCGCGGCACGGACAGCCCTCGTCTCGGCCGCCCAGGCCGTGCAGCAGGCGACGTCGACGCCGGTGGCCAGGGCCACCGACGTCGTCGCCGAGACCACCACGGAGGCCGCACCCGCGACCACGGGCGGCACCGAGACCACTCCGGGGGCTGCGGCGTCGTCCCCCACCGGACAGGAAGGAATCATCATGAGCGATCCTCTCGACCAGACACTCGAGCACGTTGGCCGCCAGGCAGGCCGGGCAGGGCAGACCATCACCTCGGAGATTGCCCGCCAGGCGCAGCGCGCCGCGGACGAACGTCGCCGGCAGCTGCAGGAGACCCAGCGGAAGGCCGAACGCGAGCGCGATTTCGCCGTCCGCGAGGCCCAGCGCAAGACCGACCGGCAGCGCGAGCAGGCCGAACGGGATGCGCAGCGGGAAGCGGCGCGCGAGCAGGAGCGGAACGACCGTCTGGCGTCGCGGTACCCGAACCCCGAGCAGCGCGACGGCGATGCAGCCGCGCTTGCCGAGGGTGCCGCGCTCGGTGCCGCGGCGGCCGCGGCCGTCGAGAGCCAGACCGACACCGACGTCGCCAGGATCACCTCCGACACCTCCGACAGCCGCGACGAGACGGCGACCGAGACGGCGTCGATCGCCGGCAAGGGCAGACCGACTCCGACGCGATCGCCGCGACCGGGAGAGTCGGCGAGCCGCAGTACGACGAGTTCGAATTGCGAGACCGAGAGATGCTCCGCCAGGCCGGTATCAACCCCGAAAAGATGTCGACGTCGAGCAACGCCGACAGCTCTCTCACGCTGGACCCGTCTCCGGCACCAGACCTGTCACGCGGCGACGACGGCCTCGAGCGGTAACCGACGGGACACGACGGCAACGGGGGAGTCCCCTTGTTGAGCCCTGGCTCTCGATCTCGATCCTGAACCCCATGTGGGGGGTAGACCGGGCCGGGTCTCGACTGCCAACCTGAGCGCAGACTGATCCTGGGGGAAAAATGCGCCTAGCAACTGTTTTGTTGGCTTCGATCACCACCGTAACGCTTGCCGCTGGCGCCATCGGGCTCTCAGCACCCGCGGCAGCGGCAGCATGCTCGGACTACGCGTTTATGGGCGCCCGAGGGTCCGGCGAGCCGCCAGAAGCAGAAGAACCAGACAATTACGGCCTAGGTGCGCCCTTATCTGCTGTCTACTCCGAACTGGTCAGCATCACCGGACGTACAGGCCGAACCATTTCTGCCCAAGGTGTAGATTACCCAGCCGTTAGCATTCAGGGGACCGACAGCATCAATGCGATCGGCAAGCTGCTTCATATAACGAAAACATTCGACAACTCTGTCGCAGCAGGCGGGCAGTCTACTGTTGAAAGTATACGCCAACTCAAGCAACAGTGCCCCAACACCTTAGTCATCCTTGCGGGTTATTCGCAGGGCGCCATGGCTATCCAGGCAGGGATGAAGCTGGCTAACTCTAGTGATCTGACGAATGTCATTGGCGCATTCTTTTTCGGAGACCCGCAGTTCAACTCGGCGTCCGCGGAAGACACTGGCACATATGACGTGAATCACTCTGGCGTGTTTGGCAAGCATGATGATTGGTCTACCGTCGGGGTACAAAACGCCATTTCTGAATGCCATTACGCGGACCCGATCTGTAACTCGGTAGCGACGATGAGAATAGGCAATGTCGAGATACAATATCGGGATATACCCTTCCTGATCAACGCGGCGAAGGAATCCGGCAAAGACTTTTTCTCTCCTCACCTGACGTACGGCGATGAAGCTCGTCGAGCGGCCGCGGCGATTGCGAACGAGGTCGGAATGCCCGGCGTCAATCCCTTCGAAACCCTGCCGTCTGCCGACGTTGGATACTTCGTGAATGTGGCTGACGTTGCGGATGACCTTCCGCTTGCCAAGGAGCAACTCTCCGAATCAATTGACACAATCTTGGCCTCTAACCCTAATGCCTGTTTTTCGCGTAACTTGCTTCTCGGCACCAAAAACTCGCCATACGATCAGCAATATTACGGGCTCCCGCCGATATCCGACGGGGTTAAGTCGGAAGGTGAGACCTGCACAGCCAACCCGTTCGACAACGAGTACGACAACTGGCTGGATCCGGGTTATGGAGCGCCCTACGGATGGGCACTCCCTAGTAGTACCGCCCGTCTTAGCCAAGAAATGATGTCGTATATTCAGGGACATCCGGCGACGGCGAGGCCCATGACGCTCGTGCTGCTGTCAGAACAAGAGCTCGAATCTACGCACCAGACGTCCGAAGAGTACGGTGAAGTACCGTCTCGTGATGAATTGGTCGCGGCAGCAAAAGAGCATCACGTGACCATAGTTTCGGGAACCCTGTCGAACAAGCCCGCCGAAACACAGTCTGCGCGTCTGGCGACCACGCTCGATCCGTATAACGAGGACTTTGCACGACAGACAGGTGGCGACTTCGCAGAGGGCGCCAGCGCCTTAGGGGAGTTGACTTCAAAGGGGGTACGTGGAGGCCAAACTGCGATTGGTCTTCCTGGTGCGGTCGAAGTGGGTCAGGAATTCACCGCCACTGCTTCTTCTGATGTGGCATACGCACCGGGCACCACCTTCGAGTGGTCCGTCGACGGCTCAGCGCTTAGGGATGATGGCCAAACCGTGAAAGCGCAACTGAGCTCCGGAGGAGACCACACTGTCTCAGTAACCGTTCGTCGGCCGGATTCGTTCGCGAGTGTGTCAAACGCACGCATCACGGTGACCGCCGCGAGTAACGGAACATCTCCCAATACGCCAGACGTTGCCGTTGTCGCATCGCGCCATGAAGTGACGGCAACCTGGGCCAAGGTCGCCGGAGCAATCGGTTACCAAGTGGTGAGTTCTGAGGGCGACGTACTCGACAGCTTCGCATCGGACATAAGCGCTGAGGAAATCAGCTGGACGATGAGTGGTATCGAGTATGGCGAGTCGGTATCCTTCGGGGTGCGCTCCTTTAATCACTCCGGAAGTTCGAGCGTTTCGTCTGTTTCGGCTGGACCCGCGGAACCCGACAGCGCAATCATATCGCGCTCCGACCTTGAAACCGGCGATCGGGCGGCACTGCGGCGAAATGCAGATGTACTCGTTGACGGTAAATTCGTTTGTGGGTCGAATGGTCAATATAGTGGCGACATTATCGCAAGCGGCGACGTGATCATCATGCCCGGCTGCAGGATCCAGGGAGACGTCATTGCTGGCGGCAACATTGACGTCTCTTACGACACTTCAATCCAGGGGGTAATTCGTGCAAACGGAGACGTCAAGCTCCACGAGTCTGTCCGAGTCCGTTCCGGTGTCTACGCTGCAGGAACCGCCTGGTCCGTCGACGACTACGGCAATAGTTCGCCATTGACCGGGAATTCGATCCACGTGCATTCACCATCAGTCACGCTGCCCGCGATCCCCGCCCAGACGCCTCGCGCAGTGCCGACCAACGCAGAGCCGTGGTTGCAGGCCTTCGGGACATGCAATGTAAGTACGAATGAGGTTCAGCAGAAACTCAGTGACGAGTCCGACCACGTTTATGATGCGACGGCATGCGACAGCCTCAACCTTCATGATCTCAGCACGGCAATTGGTGGCCACATAACCCTTTTTGTGAAAAATGCAACTCTCTCAAATCTGACCTTCGAGAGGACCACCGACTCTTCCCTGCTTGACATCGTGAGTGTGGACGGAGGGGATTTGGATCTTGCCTGGATGGATTCAGAGGTTCCGCTCTCAATTGACGCTACTACCATCAGCCATCTCGAGGGGGTGAGTGGATCTGTTTCTGTCATCGCTAACACCTTCCCGTCGGGGGCGACTTACTACCTCTACTAGAGGAAAGCGATTCACCATCCAACTCGTATCAGCCTTGGTTTTTGCGGGCGTGGCGCTACCTGCACTGAGCGGGTGTTCCGTAAGTGCGGACACGTACGCGGTAGTGGATGGGGTCGCTCAGCGTCTCAGTTTAAAGACCGACCACAAGGGTCATGTAGTGCTATTTGAGGAGCACTATGGTGCTGACACGGTCGTGGAGGGCCCGGAAGTCACCTACCGCGTTTTGTTGGACGGTGACGTCGTTAGCGAGGTAGAAAAGTCGCTGAAAAAGCAGGGCTTCAGGCCAACCTCGCACGGATGGTTGAGTGCCAATCCGTCCGAGAAAGTACGCGTCACAGTTACTCGTCTAGGTGGCAACTCGGTTCTGCGTCCTGTATCTCGGAAGGCAGTAATTGACTTGCCCTCCCACGGTGGAACCCTGGTTACGCTTCGGCAGGCGTCGTAGCGCGAGAGCTGCGCCGCAACGGGTAGTTCTCACTGCCAGTTGCGGTTCAAAGCTCTCGGAATAGTCACGGAATCGAGGCGGAGAGTCTGCATGACCGCGGCCTCACAGGTTGAGAGCACGGCCGCATGTCGCCCCACCACCGTCACACGGCTCACTCTGACAGATGCTGGCGGCAGGAGCACTGCGGTAGCCCGACCAATTTCACCGATGCGGCAGAGGGCCGGCCGCGGGCACTGCTCCTCGAGCAGGTCCTCGTTTCGGCAGACTGCATCGACATCATCGGCCTTGCAACGGTAGGCGGAGCCATCGATATGGCGCGCCGATAATATGGATTATCTCAGCATGTTCGCGCAAGTCTCAGTACTCCAGCGCTCGCACGACCCTCAGCCGACCAAGGGATCCCCGTCTCGCTCGACCGCATCGAGCTGAACCGCGCGGTTTCCGGGAGCATCCCTTAGGTTGGCTCGCGGCGTCACACGTCGGGTTGACCCTGCGGTTTGCCCCCACGCGGCCAGGGCAGCTTGTCGATTTCGGTCCAGATGTCCGCAGATGTCCGGGACATGAGGACCGACGGATCATTCTGATGCTCGATGACGCGGGCATTGAGGAACATGCTCACGAGCCGGAGGGTGTCGACGTATGCAAGATGGCCATCACATGCCGCTCTCGCGATCGCAGCAATGAACTGTGCCTCAAGAACTGTAATTAGGATCGGCTCACTATCTCCTGGTCGCGGTTCCTTGGTGTCCTGCAACCAGTCACTTGAGGCGATGTGTAGTTCAGCCTCACCGGACAAGCCAGGATCGCCTGGTGAGGAACCGGTGCCGTCGCTCGCAGTCATGCGAGAACTCTAAGGGCGACCGACTTCGCCCGGGGACTCGTTGCCGGTCGCACGGCAGCGCCGTCGTTGGTGGGGCGGTGTCTGCGCTCGACAAGAGCGATGGCCACTCCCGAACGGCGGCAAGGTGTCGAAGAAGTTCTACATGGGAAGATGCGCCGCCCATGCCGGCTGGATCGCTAGCGGAAAGCAGCAATACACCCCCAAGCAGTCACCGGGCTCGGCGGCTCTGCGATGTGGTCACTCAGGTGAACCTTGGGCAGATCTTCTGGCCAACCACGACGAAAGGACCGCGTGAGCGGGATCCCTCGAGGGCCAGTAGTCGAATCCTCGCGAAACCGTGTGCTGTTCCCGAGACCGGAGATCAGTTGATGTTCCGTCCGGGACTCCGGCATGAACGACCTCACCACTGAAGTTTCGTTAACTGAGGCGTTCGACACCCTTGTCGCCTTGATCGGTGAGCGGAACTTCGATCTGTACGAGGGGCTCGACGGCCACGTCAGCAAGGCCTGACCTCGCTTCCTAGCCGGCCGCGGAGCGACTCCCTCCTAGCAACGCTCCGTCCCCCTGCACGGACGCAGCTCGCGCTCCGGAACGGGGAACGATAGAAGGTAAGGCTTCGAGCATCACGGGCTGTCGGTGACGGGCGCCGAAGACGGCAGGTCTGTGGGCTCCGGCGATATAACCTCTACTAGTCCGTTAGGGCCGTACCAGCGCACCTCTCCCGTGCTGAAGGTCACCTCTCCGACGAGGCGAGAGCTGAGCTGCCAGTCGGAAAGGTCGGGCTCATTGCTTCCCGTCGCGGGCTTGTAGCCCCATATCCGGTGCTCCGCACGGCGCACATCGGGCGCGGGGTACGGCGGAGGCATCGGGTCATCCTCGCTGACGGCGCGCAGTGATCGCCGCACGTACTCGCTGTAGTTCAGCAGATCGCTGTAGTCACGTCGCCGGTCGTCATCGGACCGCTCGGGCTGCTTCGAGGTGTTGAAACGGACCAGCCAAACGAGTGCATCCCATCGCTCTCTTACCGGCAAAGGGAGGGAGTGCGCGTAGCTGGCACCAGATTCGAGCAGGGCGGACGCTCGACGGTCGCGATCACGGTGAACATCCTCGGTCGTGCGCACTCGCACGAAGTGGGCAGCAGCCTCGAGGCGGCCCTCGGCGATCGTCAGATAGCTGGCGAGAGCCGCGATCAACTGATCAGCAACGACTGACTGTCGACGTGCGTCTTCCGTCCGCTCGGCCTCACGGCGCTCGGCTGCGGCCATTGCAGTTTCGTGCTTCAGGACCTTGCCCGTCTGCCACGCACTCACTCCAGCGGATAGAAGGCCACCAAGGAGTGCGCCCAACAGCGCCGCTAGCATCTCGGTCATAATGTGCAATCTAGCCAACGACTGCGATCGCGCTTTCTCCTGAATCGGGATTGGCCCCGATTCTTCGAACTTCACAACACCTCGACGTCACCTCCTGGCAGTTCGACGACAATCGCTAGCGGCTTGCCGTCGTTGTCGGCAAGGTGACCAGACTGGTTGCAGGACCTGAACGGCCCCTGCTGCTTGTCGAACAAGACGCGGGCGTGGTGGTCCAAGTGCTGCACCCACCACGCGGACTTCGCGCCCTTGCCCTCGGACATGCGCTCGACCGCTTGCTGGTGTGCCTTCCACGCGACGTACAGCCGCTGCACGACCTCCGGGTGCTTCCACCACTCCGGGCACCACGCCGGCTTCTGCGCTATGGGCTGCTGATACGCCTCGACCTGCCCGATCTGCTCGCTCACCCACTGCAGGAACGCTTCGCGGGGATCCTGCTTCGGCTTCCGTGGCGGTGCGGCCGCGGGGTCCTCTAGTCCAGACGGAACGACCTCATCGGTGCTGGGATCCGCCGACGGTGCGTCCTCGTCATCGACGGGCGGTGGTGCGTCCTCGTCGTCGAACGGCGGGGGCTCGTCCCCTCTTCCCCCGCCGGCTCCGCCGGTGCCACTGGACCCGGGGCCGTAGCCGGCGGGCCAGCGGTCAGGATCAAACGGGCTCGACACGGCCGGTGCCTTCCGCTGTCGACGGCCGTTTTGCGGCCGTCTTCTTCTCCTTGACGATCTTCCCGTTCTTGACTTCTCGGCCCTCGATCATGGTCTTGAGCACGTTGTCCAGGAACCACGGCCGGGTGCGGATCAGCACCGGCCCGACGTCGCTCCCGTCGAACACTGCCCGCCATTTCGGCAGGTGCGCCAGCACGTCGGGCTGAAGGATCGGCTTCGACTTCGACACCCGCGATCGTGTCGACCCGTTGCGGCCTGACGACGTGTTGGTGGTCCACTCGTCGTAGTTGCCGATGCTCTCGGAGAACCGCTTGAGGAACGGCGACTGCGTCGATTCCCCGCCGCCGTAGACACGGATCGACGATGCGCTCCACAGGGTGTCGGCACCCTCGTTGCCGAACACTCGGACGATCTGCCCCCACGACTGGAAGTACATGCAGAGGATCAGGCCCATCGAGCCGTAGAACGAGACCACGTCGGGCAGCTCGGGCCACCGGACGATGTTTGCGACCTCGTCGAGTTCGAACACCACGGGCGTCGTGATGCGGCCACCGTCCGCGGCCGCCGCCCGCTCTCCGGCGCGGGAGATCGACCGCACCAGCGCTGCGACGAACGCGCCGCCCGATCCGGGACCGTTCCGGGAGATCAGCACTGCGGTGTCCGTGCCGCGGACGAACGATTCCGCGTTGAACTTCCGCACTCCGGGCGCACTCGTCCACGTCAGCAGCGTGTCGTTGGCGATCGCGGACGCCATCCGCTGCGCGGTGGCGTAGACGCTGCCCCGCGTCTTGTCCGGCTGTCCCTGCAGGCCAACCAGTGCCGATGCCGGGCCGGTCTGGCCATGCTTCTGCATGATCGCGCGGATCTCCGCGTGCTCCTGCTTCGTGATCCAGCTGTAGACCTGCCCGAGCCCCATCCCGTCGAGCTTCGCGGCGAGGAGGGCGTAGGCGAACAGGTCGCGGCCCTGCGAGTCGAACTGCGCGTCGCTCTTGCTGTCCGCGTCCTTGGTGCTGGCCTCGAAGATCGCCGCGAGCTCTTGCGCCGTGGTGAGGTCCTCGACGTTGTTCGAGGTCATCACGGCTGCGCCGGGCGCTTCGAGCACGTGCCGGACTACGCAATGACGTCCGGCCGTCCTGCGACCGGACGAACGAGAGCATCTGGCCGCGCAGCCCGCTCCGCTCGATCATGAGCGCGCGGGCCCGGATCAGGAAAGCCGTCGCGAGGTCCTGGTCGACGGCGAGCGCCTCGAACGTAGCGCTCGACCGGCCGCACTCCGGCTTCGCGCCCTGCTGCGGCCCGGCGACGGGCGCGCCCGCACGACTAGTGCTCGGCGCCGCCGACCAGCACCGCGTCGGCCGCGGGGTCGAGGCTCTCCCGGACGGCGACCTGGAGCGCCGTGACGATGTCCTCGAGCGGCAGCGTCGGGACGTCCCCGGTCGCCGACTCGGGCGTCGCGGGGACGTGCACGAACCCGGCGCGGAAGGACTCGTTCGCCGCGATCGACATCAGCTCGTAGAAGGCGTGGTTGCAGGTGAACGTGCCCGCCGTGTTCGACACGGACGCGGCGACGCCGGCCTCGGTCGCGGCACGGACGATGCGCTTGATCGGCAGCGTCGTCAGGAACCCGTCCGGTCCGCGCTGGTCGATGGGCTCGTCGATCGGCTGCGCGCCCGAGTTGTCCGGGATGCGGGCGTCGTCGACGTTGACCGCGACGCGCTCGGGGGTGACGGCATCGCGCCCCTCGGCGACACCGGTCGCGATGACCAGGTCGGGGCGGTGCTCGGTGATCGCGGCGACGAGGGCCGCTCGGACCTCGGCGAAGACGACGGGGAGCTGCTCCACGACGACGGTGCCGGGGCCGTCCCACGCCGCGGCGACCGCCTGGACGGCGTCCCACGAGGGGTTCCGCTCGGCACCGCCGAACGGCTCGAACGCGGTCAGGAGGACGACGGGTGCTGCACTGGTGGCCACGTCCCCGATGCTACGGCTGTTCCGACGCAAGACACCGGTGTTCACGGGTCGCGCCGCGGAAGGTCGCGGCGCGACGACGGAACACCGGTGTCTTGCCGAGCAGCGCGACCGGAGCAGCGCGTGCTCGGGATCAACGCGCGCCCGGGACGCGGCCGGATGGGATGATGCACGCATGATGACGGAAGGTCAGGAGGCGCCACACGCGCTCCTCGGCGGGCGCTACCGGCTCCGGACGGTCATCGGCCGAGGCGGGATGTCGGTCGTGTACGACGCACTCGACGAGAGCCTCGACCGGCCCGTCGCCGTGAAGGTCTTCCACCCGGGCCTCGTGGACATCGCGCGACAGGAGGCCGAACAGGGCGTCCTGGCGTCGCTCGACCACCACAACCTGGTCAGCCTGCTCGACGCCGGCGTGGTCGAGGACGAGCACGGGACCCCGCAGCGGTTCATCGTGATGGCGCTCGTGCACGGGCAGGACCTCGAGGAGCGCCTGGGGCTCGGGCCACTGGCCTCGCGGCACATCGCCGAGGTCGGCTACGACATGGCCGAGGCGCTCCACTACATCCACGACCGCGGCGTCGTGCACCGTGACATCAAGCCGTCGAACATCCTGCTCGTGGACTACGGCAACCGGGCGGACCGCGCCCGGGCTCGGCTGACGGACTTCGGCATCGCGCTGGCCGACGGCGTCGAACGGCTCACCGCCGACGGCGTGACGACGGGGACGGCCGCCTACCTCAGCCCGGAGCAGGCCCGCGGTGGCGACGTCGGCCCGGCGAGCGACGTCTACTCCCTCGGCCTGGTGCTGCTGCAGTGCTTCACCCGCCGGCGGGAGTTCCCCGGGTCGCTCGTCGAGTCCGCGGTCGCCCGCCTGTCGCGCGACCCCGTCGTGCCGGACCCGCTGCCGACGCACTGGCAGCGTGCCCTGACTGCGATGACGGCCAGGGACCCGGCGCAGCGACCGATCGGGGAGGCCCTGGTCGGCCTGCTCCGCGACGTCGTCATCGCGGACACCACGGCCGAGGACCGCGTGGTCGACACGGATGCGCCCGGCACTGCGGCCGCCGCGACGGAGACGGACAGGACGCGCAGCACGGGACCGAGCACCGGCACGCGCACCGCCACCGGCCAGCGCCCCGCCACGGGGTCGCACCCGGCAACGCTCGACCTGCTGCCCGAAGAGGCCCTGCAGCGGACGACGGCCATGGCGGCACGCCTGTTCGACGCCCCGATCGCCCTGGTCGAGGTGCTCGACCAGGACCGCGAGTGGTCGCAGTCGTACCTGGCCGAGGGCATCGACGAGTCCGCACGGCACATCAGCTTCCGGAACGGCTTCGCCCCGGTCCCCGTCCCCGTGGTGATCCCCGACGGCTCGACGCACCCGGAGATGCGGAAGAGCCCGCTCGTCACCGGGCCGCTCGGCATCCGGTTCTACGTCAGCGTGCCGCTCGTCCGCCACGACGGCACCGCGATCGGCACCCTCGCCGTGCTCGACACCCGTCCGCGCACGGCGACCGAAGCCGACCTGGCGAACCTGCGCGACCTGGCCGCGCTGGCGGTCTCGCAGCTCGAACTGCGCCAGGAGTCGCTCCGCTCGACGAGCGACGCGATCCCCCTGGCGCCCCCGACCGCCGGCTGACCGCCGGCAGGCCCCGCCGAGTCTCGTCTCGGCGGACAGCACTCGCGACGCCGGCCGCGAGTGGTGTCCGGGACGCCGAGACTCGGCTCGGGCGTGCAAGCCGGCGAGCGGCCGGGCGGCCGGCCGGCCCGCGCGCCTACGCGACCGCCGCCAGCACCCGCGCCCGCACCTGCGCCGCCGCCCCGAGGGCGACCGCGTCGGAGCCGAGCGTCGACGGCTCGACCCGGATCGACGCCCCGCTGACGGGCGGCTCGGCAGCGATGGCCGCCTCGATCGCCGGGGACAGCAGGTCCCAGGCCCGGGCGACCCCGCCCCCGATGACGACCGTCGTCACGTCGAGGATCCCCGCCGTGAGCAGGATGCCCCGGGCGATCCCCCACCCGGCGGTCCGGAAGACCTCGGCCGCGTCCGGGTCCCCGGCCCGTGCGGCGTCGGCGATCGTGTGCACCGGCAGGCGTCGTCCGGTCGCGGCCTCGTAGCGGGCGGCCATGCCCCGCGCCGCCGCGATCGTCTCGAGGTGCCCGTGCTGCCCGCAGGTGCAGAGTCCGTCGCCGAAGCCCGGCACGTGGCCGATCTCCCCCGCGGCTCCGCGGGGTCCGGCGAACAGCGAACCGCCGAGCACGAGTGCCCCGCCGACACCGGTCCCGAGGGTCATCCCGAGCACGTCACGCTCCCCCACGACGGCGCCGGCAGCGACCTCGCCGAGCAGGAACGCGTTCACGTCGTTGTCGAGCGTCGCGGGGACACCGAGCCGCTCGGACACGTGCGCGGTCACGCCGTGCCCGGCCCACCCGGTGAACGAGTTGCCGGTGACGAGCACGGTGCCGGTGGTCGCGTCGACCACGCCGGCCGCGCCCACCCCGACACCCGCCAAGGAGGCTCGGTGCGTCTCGAGCAGGTCCGTCACCACCCCGAGCGCCGCGTCCACGATCGCCCCGCCGCCCGCGTGCGCGGGGGTCGGCAGGTCGCGTCGGTCGATCACCTCGAGCTCGGTGGTCGCCAGGACCACCTTGGTGTTCGTCCCACCGACGTCGATGCCGGCGAGCACCGGGGTCACGAGGTCACCGCCGCGAGGGTGGCGAGCCGCTCGGCCCGACGCTGCCGTTGCAGCACGGGGTCCGGCACGGGGACGGCCGCGAGCAACCGCCTGGTGTAGTCGGTCGTCGGGTGCAGCAGCGTCGTACCGGTGGTGCCCTGCTCCTCGACGACACCGCGGCGCATCACGACGACCCGCTCGGCGAAGTGCTGCACGACGGCGAGGTCGTGCGAGACGAAAAGACACGCGAACCCGAACTCGGCCTGCAGCTCGGTGAGGACGTCGAGCACGGCCTCCTGCACGCTGACGTCGAGCGCCGAGGTGGGTTCGTCGGCGACGAGCAGCCGGGGCTCGAGCACCAGGGCCCGCGCCAGGCTGACGCGCTGCCGCTGCCCACCGGAGAGCTCGCGCGGCGCACGGGACGCCAGCGCCCGGGGCAGCCGCACGGCGTCGAGCACCTCGTCCACGCGCTTCCGCCGGTCCGCGGAGGAGGTCCCCCGGCGGTGCACGGCGAGCGGTTCGGCGATGCACTCGGCCACGGACATCCGGGCGTCGAGCGAGGCCACGGGGTCCTGCAGCACGACGCCGATGCCCGACCGCAGCGACTGTCGGTCGCGACGCGGGATCCGGCGGAGGTCCTGCCCGAAGAGGTGCACGGAACCGCCGGTCGGTCGGATCAGCCCGAGCGCGACGCGCGCCGCCGTGGACTTGCCCGAGCCGGACTCGCCGACCAGGCCGACGGTCTCACCCGCGTGCACGGCGATGTCGATCCCGCTCAGCGCGTGGACCGCCCGTGCCCCGCGCCCGAACGTCACCGAGACGTCCCGCAGGTCGACCACCGGAGCCGTGTCGGGCCTCCCGTCCGGGTCGGACGCCACCACGGGCGCGACGGGAGCCACCGCACGGTCGCGCGCGGCCACGGACTCGGCGGTGTCGAGCCGCGGCACCGCGGCGAGCAGGCGCTTCGTGTACTCGTGCTGCGGGCGGAGCAGGACGTCCTCGACGCTGCCGGTCTCGACGATCTCGCCCTGGAGCATCACGGCGACCCGGTCGGCGAAGTCGGCGACGACGCCCATGTTGTGGGTGACGAGCAGCACGCCGGTGCCGCTGTCGACGGCGAGCGCGCGGAGCAGCTCGAGGATCTCGGCCTGCACCGTGACGTCGAGTGCGGTCGTGGGCTCGTCGGCGATGAGCAGCGCGGGGCTGTTCGCGATGGCCATGGCGATGACGACGCGCTGGCGCTGCCCGCCGGAGAGCTGGAACGGGAACGCCTTCGCGCGCTCGGCCGGGTCGGGGATGCCGACGCGGTCGAGCAGGTCGACGGCTGCTGCCGCGGCTTCGGACGCGGAGACCGAGCGGTGGTTGCGGACGACCTCGGCGATCTGCGCGCCGACCCGGGTGAGGGGGTCGAGCGCGGTCGCGGGCTCCTGGAAGACCATCGAGACGGTCTGTCCCCGCAGCCCGCGCAGGGCGGGTTCGGCGGCGCCGACGACCTCGTGGCCGGCGACGACGGCGCTGCCCGTGGCCGTGGCGTTGCCGGAGAGCAGGCCCATCGCGGCGAGCGCCACCGTGGACTTGCCCGAGCCGGACTCGCCGACGAGCGCGAGCGTCTCGCCGGGGGCGACGGTGAGCGAGACACCGCGGACGGCGTCGACCGTGCCGGACTCGGTGCTGAAGGTGACCCCGAGGTCGGTCATCCGGAGGATCTGGTCGGCGGTCATCCGCGGCCCCGCACGTCGAAGGCGTCCCGCAGTCCGTCGCCCACCGCGTTGAACGCGCAGACGACGAGGATCACGGCGAGACCCGGCGGCACGATCAGCCACCAGCGTCCCGAGTAGGCGGCGGTGAGTCCCGCCGAGAGCATGCCGCCCCAGTCCGTCGCGGGCGGCTGGACACCCAGGCCGAGGTACGAGACGTAGGCGACGAGGAGGATCGCGTCGGCGACCTGGAACGTCGCGGCGACCACGATCGTGGACACCGAGTTCGGCAGCAGGTGCTTGCCGATCGCGCGGGCGTGGGAGCCGCCGATCGCGCGCAGGGTGAGGACGTAGTCGCGGTTCTTCAGCGTCAGGGTCTCGGCGCGGATCAGGCGGGACGGCACCAGCCAGGACACCAGGCCGAGGATCAGGATGAGCCCGGGGACCCCTGGCGTGGTGATCGCGGAGATGACGAGCAGGATGAACAGCGCGGGGATCGCGATGCCGGCGTCGACGATGCGCATCATCACGGCGTCGACCCAGCCGCCGACGTACCCGGCGATCGAGCCCCACAGCGTGCCGACGACGGTCGCCAGGACCCCGGCGGCGATGCCGACGAGGAGCGAGACCTTGCCGCCGTACATCAGGCGGCCGAGGACGTCGTGCCCGACGGCGTCGGTGCCGAGCCAGTGTGAGCCGCTCGGGCGCTGGTTGGCCTGCTCGAGGAGCGTGTGCGTCTGGTCGGTCGGGTACAGGAAGGGGCCGACGAAGCAGAACAGCACGATGACGACGATCACGACGAGGCCGATGACCGCGAGTGTGTTGTGCGAGAACCGGCGGGCGGCCAGGCGGAACCCGGTCGCGGCGACCGGCTCGATGAGCGGGGCGCCAGGGGCTGACGGGGCGAGTTGGGTCATGCGCGGACTCCCATCACTGCTGCCGGACGGTGCTGGTCGATCGAGGACGTGTCGGTCATGCGCGGTCCGCCTTCACACGGGGGTCGATCAAGGACTGTGCGACGTCGGCGAGGAGCGTGCCGATCACCGTCGCGATCGAGATGACGAGGACGCAGCCGAGCAGCGTCGGGTAGTCCGAGGACTGCGCGGCGTTCCAGAAGAGCAGGCCCATGCCGGGGTAGTTGAACAGCTGCTCGGTGACGAGCGCACCGCCGAACAGCACGGGCAGGTAGTACCCGAGCATCGCGACGACGGGCGTCAGCGAGTTCCGGAACACGTGCCGCCGCAGGATGGTCGCGGTGGAGGCCCCGCCGGCTCGGGCGGTGCGGACGTAGTCCTCCTGCAGGTTCTCCAGCGTCGAGGCCCGCATGTACCGGCTGAACACGGCGATCATCGCGAGCGCACCGGTCAGCACCGGGAGCACGAGACCGGCCGGGTCCTGGAAGACCTCGGCGAGGGTGGTGCCGCTCGGCGCCTGGGACGGCAGCCACGGCAGCTGCTGGCTGAACACGACGATGAGCACGAGGCCGAGGAAGAACGCCGGCGTCGAGTAGAAGACGAAGGCGAGCGCCGTGACCGTGTAGTCCACCGCACCGTTGCGGCGGGCGGCCTGCCACATCCCGATCGGGATCGCGACGACGAGCCCGAGGACCGCGGACAGGCCGGTCAGCACGAGGGTCTTCGGGAGCCGCTCCGTGATGAGCTGCGAGACCGGTTCGTTGAGCGTGTACGACGTGCCGAGGTCCCCGGTGAGCAGGCGTCCGAGGAACCGGACGTACTGCACGGGCAGCGGCTGGTCGAGGCCCTGCGCCTGGTTGAACGCCGCGATCTGCACCGGCGTCGCGGAGACGCCGAGGACGCCGCGGGCGGGACCGCCGGGCAGGGCGTGCAGCAGGCAGAACACGACGATCGTGACGATGAGGATCACCACGAGGGCTTGGAGCACCCGCCGGGTGAGGTAGAGGACTGTGGTCATGCGGCTTCCGTTGGTGAGTGGCGTTCGTGAGCCGGGACGGAGGCGCGGTGCGGGTCGGACCCGCACCGCGCCTCCAGGCCGATGGTCGCGTCAGCGACCTACTTGCTCCACTTCCACTGGGACGGGTGGAAGTTGGCCAGCGAGTCCTGCTGGAACCCGGTGAGACCGCTCTTGACGACCGAGATCTGGTAGTCCGGGCTCGGCAGCCAGATCACCGGCAGGTCCTTGGCGACCGCTTCGCTGTAGTCCTGCACCGCGGCCGAGTCGGTCGAGGTCGTGGTCGCGCTGACCAGGTCGTCGACGGACTTGTTGGAGTAGCTGCCGAAGTTCGCCGAGCCGCCGGTGGAGAACAGCGCCTCACCGGTCGGGTACGCCGGGAAGTACCAGCTGCCGGCGGTGCCGAAGAAGGACAGGTCCCACTTGCAGCTGTCCTCGTCGCTGGTGCACGTCGGGGTCTGCGAGAGGACGCTCGACACCGGCGCGGTCTTGATGGTGAAGCCGATGCCGGTCTTGGCGAGCGAGGACTGGATCGCGCTCATCATGTTGTCGGTCACGGACGAGCCGGACTGCGACAGCACCTGCATCGTGAACTTCGTGCCCTTCGCGACGCCCTCGCCGCACTGGCTGTCGCCGCTGCCCGGGTCAGTGCAGACCATCGTGCCGCCCTGCTTCGTCCAGCCGTGGCTCGTGAGCAGTGCCGCGGCCTTCTTCGTGCTGAACGGGTACGGGTTGTCCTTCTGCGCCTCGGAGACGTAGTCCGATGCCTGCGCCTGCGGGACCGGGCCGTAGGTCGGAGTCGCGGTGCCGTTGAAGACGACCTTCGACAGGCTGGCCTGGTCGACCGACATCTGCACGGCCTGGCGGGCGTAGAGCTGCTTGAAGACGGCGCCCATGGTCGGGTTGTTGAAGTTGTACGGCATGTACGTGATCGCCCAGCCGGTCCACGGCTTGACGTCGTAGCCCTTGCCCGTGAACGAGTCCTTCTGGTCCATGTCCGTGGCCTGGATGTAGCCGTAGTCGACCTCGCCGGAGCGGACCGCGTTCGTCTCGGCGTCCGACGTCGTGAACGGCAGCAGGTTGACCGTCTTGATCTGGGCCTTCTGGCCGCCGTCGTACTTCGTGTTGGCGACGAGCTGGACCTTGCCGGCCGTGGTGAACGACTTGACGCCGTACGGGCCGGAGATGGTCTTCCACAGCGGGTCGGAGTCGTAGTCGGCGATCTTGCCGGCAGCGGTGTTGATGTACTTCCACACCTGCTTGGCGCCGGCGGGGGTCTCGTCGGCGTCGGTCACCTTCGCGTCGGCGCCGGTCTTGTCCCAGGCGTGCTGCGGGAGCGGGACGACCAGGCTGAGCTGGTTGGCGAGCATCCAGTCGGAGTTGTAGGCCTTGTCGAACGTGATCGTGAAGTGGGTGTCGTCGACGGTCTTGAAGGACGTCCAGTTGTCCGGGACCTTGCCCTCGGAGTAGGAGCCCCACTGCGCCTTGTCGGCCTTGATGAGGTTGTACCAGAACTCGACGTCGCGGCTGGTGATCGGCTTGCCGTCCGACCACGTGCGGTCGCCCAGGGTCACCGTGACGCTCGTGCCGTCGCTCGCGAAGTCGGCGGCGGTGGCGATCGAGCCCTGCTTGTTCCAGGCGATCTTGCCGGTGGAGCCGTCGTACGCCACCAGGGGCTCGTACAGGGACTGCGCGATGGAGCCGTTGTTCGTGTTGAGGTGCGCGGCGGTGCCGATCGGCAGGATCCAGTTCGGCGTGAAGTTCGCCGGCAGCGCGTAGTTGATTGCGTCGGACTTCGCGTTCGTGGTGGCGGAACCGCCTCCGGAACACCCGGCGAGCAGTGCGCTCACCGCGAGCGCGGCTCCGGTGAGGAGGGCCCAGCGACGGGGCTTGGTCATGCGGACTCCTAGTGCGAGTGGTTCTGGTGGTCGGGGTGGGGCACAGTCAATGGCAAAAGCCGTTGGAAAAACAAACGTTCTCGTGTAAATACTTCGTTTCTGCGGAACGGGCGAAAGGGCTCCGGTCTCGACGAGGCGGCTAGGCTCCCGGAACGACGGCAGTTTCCTGGCCGTCTTCGGCCCATGTGCTGGTCTTCGTGCCGGATTGGAGAAAGTCGTGCCGGACCTCAGTTCGCGGGTGCTGGAACTCGTCGCATCGGGGCAGGCGTCGAGCCGCACCGAGATCGCGCAGCTCCTCGGGGCCGCGCCGTCGACCGTCTCGCACGTCGTCGCCCAGCTGCTCGACCACGGGATCCTCGCCGAGGAGGGCACCGACGTCTCGACGGGCGGTCGCCCCCGCAAGGTGCTCCGGATCGGCGGGGTGGACGAGTACGCGGTCGCCGCGGACGTCGGTGGCGGACACGCGCGGGTCGGCATCGTCCTGGCGGGAGGCTCGCTCGAGTCCGTCTCGAACGTCCCGTTCGCGCTCTCCGACGGTCCGACCGCCGGGCTGGCCCGGCTGGCGGAGCTGCTGGACTCGCTCATCGCGACCCGTGGCGCGGAGGGCCTGCGCGGTGTCGGGCTGAGCCTGCCCGGTCCGGTCGACGTCGAGGCCGGGGTGGTCGACCTGCCCAGCCGCATGCCCGGGTGGAACGGCTTCCCCGTGGCGGCGTGGCTCGAGGAGCACTTCGGCGTCCCCGCGGCCGTCGACAACGACGCGAACTGCATGGCCGCGGGCGAGCAGACCGTGCAGCCGTCGTCGCGCCGGCAGGCGATCACGATCAAGGCCGGTTCGGCGATCGGTGCCGGGATCGTCATCGACGGCCGGCTCTACCGCGGCTCGACCGGGGCCGCGGGCGACATCACGCACGTGCGCATCGACGCGGCCGGGGACACCCCGTGCTCGTGCGGCAACACCGGGTGCCTGGAGACCGTCGCGTCCGGGGCCGCCCTCGTGCGGATCCTCAGCGCGGCCGGGGTGCCGGTGTCCTCGACCGCCGAGGTCGTGCGGCTCGCGTCGGACGCCGACCCCGAGGCCACCAGGGCCGTGCGCCTGGCCGGTCGGTACCTCGGCGAGGTGCTCGCCGCCAACGTGAACTTCTTCAACCCGGACGCCGTCTACCTCGGCGGCATCCTCTCCACCCTCGACCCGTTCGTCGCCGCGGTGCGGAGCCAGCTCTACGAGAGCTGCCACCCGCTCGTGACGCAGCACCTCGTGATCGAGCGCGCGTCGCTCGGTGCCGACGCGGGTCTCGTCGGTGCGGGGCAGTTCGCGCTGCAGCGGGGTCTCGCGGCCTCGTTGCAGGAGCTCTCCACGCCGATCCCCCAGTCGACCACCAGGAACAGGAGTGTCCGTGTCTGACACCGTACCCACGCATCGTCCCGCCCAGTCTCCGGCCGGTTCTCCGGCTCGGCGGCCGGTCATCGCCATCGCCGGGTTGGCCATCGAGACGTCGACGTTCACGCCGACCAGGACCAAGGCCGAGGCGTTCCACCCGGACCGCGGAGACGAGGTCGTGGCCCGCTACGACTTCCTCGCCGGGCTGTCCGACGCCGCCGACTTCCGCGGCGCGCTGATCGGGCACGCGCTGCCCGGCGGGATGGTGACGCGGGAGGCGTACGAGTCGCTCGCGTCCGAGATCGTCTCGCGGCTGCAGTCGCTCGTCGACTCGACCACGGTGGACGGGCTCTGGTACGACATCCACGGCGCGATGGTCGTCGAGGGGCTGGACGACGCCGAGACCGACCTGCTCGGACGCATCCGCGCGGTGATCGGCCCCGACGTCATCGTCTCGGCGTCGATGGACCTGCACGGCAACGTCACGGCGGAGCTGGCCCACCAGGTCGACCTGGTCACCTGCTACCGGATGGCCCCGCACGAGGACGCCATGGAGACGAAGGAGCGCGCCGTCCGGAACCTCGTCGATGTGCTCACCACCCGCCCGGCCGGGTCGCAGCGCCCCGTGAAGGCGTGGGTCCCGATCCCGGTGCTGCTGCCCGGCGAGCAGACCTCGACGCGGCTCGAGCCCGCGGCGTCGCTCTACGCCCAGGTCCCCGCCGTCGAGGCCACGGACGGCGTGCTCGACGCCGCGATCTGGGTCGGGTACGCGTGGGCCGACCAGCCGCGCGACCGTGCCGTCACCGTCGTCACCGGGTGGGACCAGGACGCCGTGGCCGCCGGGGCCGAGCGACTGGCCCGCGCGTTCTGGGACGTGCGCGAGGACTTCGTCTTCGTGGCGCCGACGGGCTCGTTCGCCGAGTGCCTCGACGCCGCGCTCGCTCCCGGCGCCGCCCGGCCGTACTTCGTCTCGGACTCGGGCGACAACCCGACCGCCGGTGGGTCCGGCGACATGACGTGGGGGCTGACCGAGGTGCTCGCACGGCCGGAGTTCCAGTCGGCCGACGGCCCGACCGTCATCTACGCGAGCGTCCCCGGCCCGGACGCCGTCGCCACCGCGGTGGCCGCGGGCGTCGGTGCGACCGTCACCGTGACCGCGGGTGCCGCCGTCGACGACCTCCACGCCGGACCGATCACCATGACCGGGCGGGTGCACGCGGTCAAGCACGGTGACCGCGACGCCGAGACCGAGGTCGTGCTGCAGGTCGGCAGCGTGTTCGCCATCCTCACGACGCTGCGCAAGCCGTACCACCACGAGCACGACTTCACGGACCTCGACCTCGCCCCGCGCCAGGCCGACGTCGTCATCGTGAAGATCGGCTACCTCGAGCCGGAGCTGTTCGACATGGCCGCCGACTGGATGCTCGCGCTGACGCCCGGCGGGGTCGACCAGGACCTCGAGCGCCTCGGCCACCACCGGATCGCACGGCCGATGTTCCCGTACGATCGGGTGTTCCCGTCGGCGCCCGACCTCGGTGCCCGCATCATCCCGCCCTCGAACGAACCGCTCGGAGCCATCGCGTGACCACAGCCCACTCCGACTCCCCGGTCTCCCTCGAGATCGCCGTCACCTCGCCGGCGGGTGCGGTCGTCGCCCGTGACGGCGGCGCCGACCGGGTCGAGCTCTGCGTGGGGCTCGAGCTCGGCGGCCTGACCCCGTCGCAGGGGCTCGTCGAGGCCGCGGTCGCGACGGGCATCCCCGTGCACGCCCTGGTCCGGTGCCGCCCGGGTGGCTTCGTGTACGACGCGGACGAGGTCGAGCTGATGGACCGCGAGCTCGAGGCCGTCGTGCGCTCGGGCGTCGCCGGCGTCGTCGTCGGCGCGCTCGGGGCGGACGGGTCGCTCGACCACGACGTCCTGCGGCGCTTCGTCGGCACCGCCCGCGCGCTCCGCGACGACGTCGAGGTCACCCTGCACCGGGCGATCGACCACGCGGCGGACCCCGTCGCCGCCGTCGCCCTGCTCGCCGACCTCGGGTTCACCCGGGTCCTGACCTCGGGCGCCGCCCCCACCGCCCTCACCGGCGCGGCGACGATCGCCCGCATGGTGTCGGCCGCCGGGCCCGTGCAGGTCATGGCCGGCGCCGGGGTCATCCCCGCGGACGTGCCGGCCCTGGTCGCCACCGGTGCGGCCGCCGTGCACCTCTCCGCCAAGCGCCCGGCCGCCGACAGCGCGCACGCGGGTGTGCCCATGGGCGGGGCCGACGACGGTTCCGCGCACTTCGTCACCGACAGCGACGTGGTGCGGGCGGCGCGGGTAGCACTCAGCGCCACCACCTGAGTGAACCAATAGGGTTCTCCCCATGCAGGCAGCTCCCTCCCGTCCCACCGTCGACGACGTCCACCGCGCCGCCCGCGTGGCCTGAGACCGGGGACCGCACATGTCAGTCGGGTTGCTCGCCGTCGTCGACGACATCCTCTCCGCCGCGCTCAAGGCGAGCGCGAAGACCGCCGGGGTCGTCATCGACGACGCCGCCGTCACCCCGCAGTACGTGCAGGGACTCGCACCCGCCCGGGAGCTCCCCGTCGTCGGGCGGATCGCCCTCGGCAGCCTGTTCAACAAGTTCGTCATCATCATCCCGGTGGCGCTGCTGCTGTCGTCGTTCGCGCCGTGGGTGCTGCCGTGGCTCCTCGTCATCGGTGGCACGTACCTCTGCTTCGAGGGCGCAGAGAAGGTCGCCGAGTGGTTCGGCCACCACCACGTCTCCGCCGAGGACGACTCCCGCGACGAACGCAAGCTCGTGTTCGGCGCCATCCGCACCGACCTGATCCTCAGCACCGAGATCATGCTCATCGCCCTCGCCAGCCTCGACCCCGACATGGGCTTCTGGCTGACCCTCGGTGCGCTGGCCCTCATCGCGCTCGGCATGACCGCGCTGGTCTACGGAGCGGTGGCACTGCTGGTGAAGATCGACGACGTCGGGCTGCGGCTCATGGAACACCCGTCCGAGGGGCTGCGGCGCTTCGGTGACGGCGTGGTGCGCTCGATGCCCGCCGTGTTCCGCACGATCGGCATCGTCGGGACCGTCGCCATGCTCTGGGTTGGTGGGCACCTCGTGATCGCGAACCTCGCCGAGACGTTCTGGCACGGACCGTACGACGTGCTGCACGTGATCACCCACGCGGTGGAGCCCGCCGGGCCCGTCGTGGAGTGGTTCGCGGACACGGCGTCCTCGGCTGTGTTCGGTCTCGTGCTCGGCGCCCTCGTCGTGCTCGTCGTCACCGCCGTCCGCCGCCTGCGTCCCGCCCGCGAGACGCCGGCGTCCCACTGACTCCGGACGCCCCCCGAACGCAAAACACCGGCGTTTTGCCAAGACACCGCGGAAAACCGCGGCGCCTCAGGAAGACACCGGCGCCTCGGGCCCGCACACCTACGTCCGCAGAACTCGCACGCTCAGCATCGAGACACCGGCGTCTCGCTGAAACACCTCCATGCGCCCGAGACACCGCCGAAAACTGCGGCGTCTCGTGAACAACGAGGCGTCTCGCACAGACACCGGCGTCTCGATCCCAGACACCGGCGTCTCACTTCCACACGCAAGCGCCATCACCGAACCCCTCGGTTGACAGTTAGAGGTCAAACACTTAGAGTTCTGATCATGCAGGCACCGCACTTCGACACACCCCTCCAGCTCATGCGCTGGATCGGGTGGGCCCAGCGCAAGGCCGCCGACGAGTGGGTGCGGGAGCGCGAGCTCTCGCACGAGCAGAGCTTCGTGCTCGGCTACCTGCAGCAGAACCCGGGCGCCATCCAGCGCGACATCGCCGCGATGACCCGGACCAGTGCGGCCAGCGTGTCCAGCCTCCTGCAGGGGCTCGAGAAACGGGGCCTCATCGAACGACGAGCGGACGCCGGCAACGCCCGGACGAAGCTCGTCTACGCCACCCCCACCGGCATCGACCTGATCGCCGGGTTCGAGGACGCGATGCTCGCCCTCGACGACCGCCTGCTCGCCCCGCTCAGTCCGGACGAGCGCGCCACGCTCCGCGACCTCCTGCTCAAGGTGACCGCCGAGCTGCCGGAACCCACCCGGTAACTGCAGCAGAGCCTCCCGGCCGTCCGCCGGAGGCGCCAGCCTGCCCACGCGACGGTCCCGCCGACGCGCCCTCATTGATGCCGCGGCGGCTCTGCCGTCGGGGCATCCGCCATGCCGTGCCGACGATCCGTCGGCGCGCGATCCGTGCGCCCGCACGGAAGGGAACGACCATGACCACCACGACCGCCATACCCACCACCGCAGCGGAGAAGAACCGCTGGTACCTCTCCGCCGCCCCGATCGTCAGGGCCCTCGTGCACCTGTGCGTGCCGATGGCCGCGGCGATGGTCGTCAGCGCGCTGTACAACGTCATCAACGCGGGCTTCATCGGCGCGCAGCACGACACCTCGCTGCTGGCCGCGATCACCTTCGGCACACCGCTGCTCGGGCTGGTGATGGCGGTCGGCGGGGTGTTCGGCGTCGGCGGCAGCTCGCTCATGTCGCGGTTGCTCGGCGCCTCGGAGCACGACCCCGCGAAGGCCGGCGAGATCAAGCACGTCGCGTCCTTCGCCGTCTGGGGGTCGGTCATGACGGGCATCGTGCTCGGCGGCCTCGGACTGCTGTTCCTGCGGCCGCTGGTCGGGCTGCTCGGGGCGGACGCCGCAGCGGTGCCCGCGACCAGCGCCTACGTCAGCGTCATGCTCGCCTTCGTGCCGGTGCTCGCCGCGGCGTTCTGTCTGGAGCAGATGATCCGCGCCGAGGGAGCCGCCCGCCAGGCGATGGTCGGGTTGATCCTGTCGACCGTCGGGAACCTGGTGTTCGACGTGCTCTTCATCCTGGTGCTGCACTGGGGCGTCGCCGGGGCCGCGCTCGCGGTGGGGCTCGCCAACCTCGTGAGCATCGTCTACTGGGTGCGCTGGCTCGGCACGCACAGCGAGAACGTCAGCCTGTCGCTGCGCTGGTTCACGCTCCGCCGCTCGGTCCTGAAGCCGGTGTTCGGCATCGGCGTCAGCGAGCTGCTGCAGGCCGGGTTCCTCATCGTCACGACCCTCGTGCTCAACAACCTGGCCGCGCAGTACGGCGACGACCCCCTGGCCGCGATGGGCGTCGCCGTCCGCATCGCCCAGGTACCGGAGTTCCTGGTGATGGGCGTCACGATCGGGGTCCTGCCGCTGCTGGCCTACGCGTACGGCAAGGGCGACCGGGAGCGCCTGCGCTCGGCACTGCGGGCATCGGCGCTGACGGTCGGGGCGATCGTGCTGCTGTTCTCCGGCACGGTGTTCGTCTTCCGGGAGCAGGTCTTCACCGTCTTCTCCTCGGACCACTCGGTGCTGGCGATCGGCCTGACGATCCTGGTCGCGCAGCTCGTCGCGACGGTGGTGAACGGGTTCACGGGGCTGTTCACGTCCCTGTTCCAGGCGGCGGGGCTCGCGACCCCGGCGATCGCGATGTCGCTGGCGCAAGGCGTCCTGTTCATCCCGATCGTCCTGCTCGGCAACCTGTGGTTCGGGCTCGCCGGCATCATCTGGGCGCTGACGATCACCGAGGTCCTGGTCTTCCTCGCCGGCGTCGTCATCTGGCTGGCGGCGCGGGGCCGCATCGACCGCGGGCTCGACGCGGGCAGCGCGGAGCGCGCCGAGGCGGTGCTGGAACAGGCGGCGTGACGGACGGGCAGGCCACCGGACGGGAGGCTCCCCACCGGTCCGGTGGGGAGCCTCCCGTCTGTTCACCCGCGCGTCCACCGCAGGTGGCAGGCTGGTCGGCGGGCATCGCCGCCCGCAGCCCAGCCAGCCGCGAGTGGAGACCGATGCCAGAACCCGACCTGATGGTCGTCACCGACCTCGACGGCACCCTGCTCGACCACCACGACTACACGTTCGACGCGGCGCTGCCGATGCTCGACCGACTGCGGCGAGCGAGCGTCCCCGTGGTGTTCTGCAGCAGCAAGACCGCGGTCGAGATCAGGGCGCTGCAAGCACGGACGGGCCTCGAGGGACAGCCGTTCGTCGCCGAGAACGGCGCGGTCGTCGTGGGCGTCAACGCCCAACAGCTGACCGGGCCCGCGGACGGCGACCTCGATCGACTCCACGCCGCACTCGAGCGGGTCCGACGATCGCTGGCCCTGCACGTCACGACGTTCTCCGGCGCGTCCGACGCGGAGGTCGCCGCCTGGACGGGACTCGACCTCGACGGGGCGAACGCTGCCCGGTGTCGCACCGCCTCCGAGGTGGTGCGCTGGGACGCACGCGACGACGACCGCGCCGAGGCATTCCGGTCTGCCCTGTCCGAGGCGGGCTTCGACCTGGTCCGCGGCGGCCGGTTCTGGCACGTGCTGCCGGCCGGACGCGACAAGGGCGCCGCCGTCCGGACACTCGTCGCCGACCACGAACGACGGGCCGGGTCCGTGCCGCGGACCATCGGCCTCGGCGACGGGCCGAACGACACCGCGATGCTCGACACCGTCGACCTGGCCGTCGTCGTCCGCGGCGTCGGACCGGCACCAGGACCACTCGCCGACGACCGCGCCGAGCGGGTCCACCGCACGACCACCACGGCCCCGCAGGGGTGGGCCGAGGGACTGAACCACTTCCTGAGGGGCGACCGATGAGCGACTTCCACCAGAACGGCGTCATCACGACGTTCCACGACCTGACCCGGCGCAGCACCGCGAGCATCGAGGACGAGCTCCGGGGCTTCGCCGAGAAGCGCCCGATGAGCCTGATCCTGCCGGCGCTGTACTCGGAGCTCGAACGACCGGCGCTCGAGCGCATCGTCGACGAGCTGGCCGAGGCGGACTGGCTCAGCGAGATCGTCATCGGGCTCGACCGGGCCGACCGCGCACAGTTCGAGCACGCCCGGGAGTTCTTCTCGCGTCTGCCGCAGCGGCACCGGATCCTGTGGAACGACGGGCCGCGCCTCCGTGCCCTGGACGCCGAGCTCGACCGCGCCGGCCTGGCACCGGGTGAACCGGGCAAGGGCCGCAACGTCTGGTACTGCACCGGGTACGCCCTGGCGTCGGAGCGGGCCGAGTGCATCGCGCTGCACGACAGCGACATCACGACGTACGAGCGGGGCATGCTCGCGCGGCTGCTGTACCCGCTCGCGAACCCGGCGTTCGACTACGAGTTCTCGAAGGGCTACTACGCCCGCGTCGCCGACGGTCGCATCAACGGACGGGTCGGACGGCTGCTCGTCGGGCCGCTGCTCCGGTCGCTCCGCCAGGTGTACGGGGAGTCCGAGTACCTGGAGTACCTCGCGAGCTTCCGCTACCCACTGTCCGGTGAATTCGCGATGCGCGCGCACGTGCTGAACGGCCTGAAGATCCCGGGCGGCTGGGGGCTCGAGATCGGGATGCTGTCCGAGGTGTACCGCGACTACGCCACGCGCCAGGTCTGTCAGGTCGAGATCGCCCACGACTACGACCACAAGCACCAGCCGCTCGCGGAGGCCGACGGCAGCGGCGGACTCGCACGGATGGGCAACGACATCGTGCAGTCGCTGTTCCGGAAGCTCGCCACGATGGGGGTCCCGCTGACGTCGGACTCCTTCCGGGTGCTCAAGGCGACGTACTACCGGAACGCGCTCGACATCGTCGAGGTCTACCGGCACGAGGCCGTCATGAACGGGCTGGCGTTCGACCAGCACGCCGAGGAGGCAGCGGTCGAGCTCTTCACGCAGGCGGTCCTCGACGCCGGCAGCGCGTTCACCGCGAGGCCGAACGACAAGCCGTTCATCCCGAGCTGGAGCCGGGTGCGGTCGGCGGTGCCGGACGTCCTCGAACGCCTGAGCGCAGCGGTCGAGGCCGACCAGGTCGACTGACCCGCGGCCAGCGCGGCCGGTGCGGGCAGCTGGCTAGCATGGGCAGCACCGTCACCGTCGACCCACCCGCAAGGAGCCCGATGCCCGCGACACCGCTCCGGATCGGCCTCGTCGGGGCCGGTGGCATCGCCCACGCCCACATGCCCGGGCTGCTGCGCCTCGGGCCGGTGGTGGTCTTCGCCCGGGACGGCGCCGAGGACCTCGCGGCGGCCTTCGCGGACACCGCTCTCGCCACCGGGTCCTCGATCACGGTGGTCGACTCGCTCGCGGCCCTGCTCGACGTCGTCGACGTGGTCGACGTCGTGACGCCGACGTTCGCCCACGCGGAGGTCGTCCGCGCAGCCCTCGACGCCGGCAAGGACGTCATCTCCGAGAAGCCGCTCGCGCGGACCGATGCCGACGCGGCGGACCTGGTGCAGCGCGCTCGGGACGCGGGCCGAGCGCTGTACCCGGCCCAGGTGGTGCGCTGGTTCCCCGCGTACGCGCGCCTGCAGGAGGCCGTGGCCACGGGCCTCCTGGGCGATCTGGCGGTCCTGCGGTTCGTGCGGTCCGGGGCCTTCCCGATCCGGACCGCGTGGTTCGCGGACACGGAGCTGTCGGGCGGGATCGTGATGGACCAGATGATCCACGACCTCGACATCGCGCGGTGGATCGCCGGGGAGGTCACGACCGTCTCCGCGATCGCGGTGCACTCCGGGACGGAGACCGAGCCGGTCGCCGCCGCACACGTGCTGCTGACGCACGCGTCGGGCGCGATCAGCCACGTCGCCGGGGTCTGGGGGCCGCAGCACCTGGCGTTCACGACCGAGTACTCGGTGACCGGGACCCTGGGCAGCCTGTCCCACCGGTCCCGCGACGAACTCGACTCCGTCGCGGACCTCGCGGTGCCCGAGGCCGTCGACGGGTTCCTGCCGCAGGTCGACCCGGCCGAGGACCCGTACGGGCTGGAGCTCGCCGACTTCGTGGGGGCGATCGCCGGCACCGGTCCCGCTCCCCGGGTCACCGCAGAGGACGGGGCCGCCGCCGTGCGGATCGCCAACGCCGCGCTGCGCTCGATCGCGAGCGGACAACCGGAGGTGCTGTCGTGACGGCGCTGCGGATCGGGGTGCTGTCCTTCGCACACACCCACGCCGTCGGGTACCTGTCGGCGCTGCGGGCGATGCCGGACGTCGAGGTCATCGGCTCCGACCCCGACGGCGTCAGCACCGGGACGACGACGGACGAACTGCGGGGACGGGAGCTGGCCGAGGCGCTCGGGGTGGAGTACGCGGACTCGTACGACGAGCTGTTCGCGTGGAGGCCGGACGCGGTCGTCGTCACGAGCGAGAACGCCCGCCACCGGGAGCTCGTGGAGCGCGCAGCGGCAGCGGGTGTGCACGTGCTCTGCGAGAAGCCCCTGGCCACCACGTGGGAGGACGGCCTGGCCATCCGCGACGCCGTCGAACGTGCCGGCGTGCTGCTCATGGTCGCGTTCCCCGTGCGGTTCGCCTCGGCGTTCGCGAAGCTCCGGGCCACACACGACGCCGGGGCACTCGGGCAGCTCTTCTCCGTGCGCGGGGCCAACAACGGGATGCTGCCGCTCAGCCGGGACTGGTTCACGGACCCGGCGCTGTCGGGCGGCGGGGCACTGGCCGACCACGTCGTGCACATCGCCGACCTGCTCGAGGCGCTGACGGGCTCGGCGCCGCGGACGGTGACGGCGGTGACGAACCGCGTGCTGCACGCGGAGCGGGCGGGCGGCGGGGCCAGCGCCGAGACCGGCGGGCTCGTCACGATCACGTACGCGAACGGCCTCATCGCGGCGATCGACTGCTCGTGGAGCATGCCGGACACGTCGGCGGTGTGGGGCGGCCTGACGCTCGACGTCGCGGGGACCGGTGGCACGGTGTCGCTCGACGTCTTCGGGCCGGCCGCCCACGGGATCGTGGCCGAGACAGGGCTGCCGATCGAGGCGCGCTACGGGGCGGACCTCGACGCGGTGATGCTCCGCACGTTCCTCGACGCGGTCCGCACCGGCGTGCAGCCCCAGCCCGACGTGCGGGTGGGGCTGCGGACGCTGTCGATCGTGCTGGCAGCGCAGGAGTCGGCGCGGACGGGGCGGACGGTCGCGGTCAGCGCGTGAGCCGGCAACGCAGCGCTGGCGCCGCCGCGTCAGCGCTGCAGCGCCTCGGTGAGCTTGACCCGACCCCCGGTCCGGAGCAGGGCGTTCTCGTAGACCCGGGCGCCGATCACCACGACGAGCGCGGCCGACGCGATGACGACGAGCAGCGACACGATCGGCTCCCACCACTCGGCGGTCCCGAGGAAGATGCGCATCGGCATCCCGATCGGAGCGCTGAACGGCACGTAGGACATGATCCCGAGCACCGTGGGGTCGTCGGCCGCGAAGATGATCAGGAAGTACGGGATCATCACGAGCATCATCACCGGGGTCGTCACGCTGCCGACGTCCTCCTGGCGGGACACCAGCGCTGCCGACGCCGCGAACATCGCCGCGAGGAGCACGAAGCCGATCGCGAAGAACACCACGAACCAGAGCATGCTCGGTCCGAGCAGCGTGAACAGGTTGTCCTGCCCGGTCACGGCGAGGGTCACGGCGGCGGCGATCGTGATCGCGACGATCTGCCCGAGCGCCATCACGCTGTTGCCGAGCACCTTCCCCGCGAGCAGCGCACGGGCGGGGATCGCCGCCATCAGGATCTCGACGACCCTGGTCGACTTCTCCTCCACCACGCTCTGGGCGATGGACTGCCCGAACGTGACCGAGGCGGCGAAGAACACGACGCCGAACGCGACCCCGACGAGCGACACGAGGCCGGGCGGCAGGGCGTCCGGGTCGAGGAGCTCGACGCGCGGCGACACGGCGAGCGCCTGCACGACGTCCGTCGGCGCCTGGTCGAGGCCGACCACGCCGAAGCCGAGCGGGCCCGACTCAGGGACGATCGCGGCGTCGACGTCACCGCTGCGGACCAGTCGCTCGGCAGCGGCACGGTCGTCGACGCGCGTCACGTCGAGGCCGCCGGTGGAGGGCAGCGAGACGCCGTCCACGACCGCGACCGGGGTGGTGTCGTCGGAGCTGGCCTTCCCGACGAGGCCGCCGATGACGATCGAGGCGACGACCATCACGAGCAGGATGGCGGCGGACACGACGAAGGCCTTGCTGCGGAGCCGTGCCTGGATCTCGCGGGCGGAGACGAGCCGGACCGCCTGGCTGAAGCTGTTCACTTGACGACCTCCCGGAAGACCTCGCTGAGACGGGGCACGCGGCGGCCGAACGACCCCACCGTCCCCGTGGTGACCGCGCGCTGGAGCACGCGTTGTGCGACGGCGTCGTCGGCCTCGAACACGGCGTACCCGCCGTCGAACTCGCACACGTGCACGCCGGGCTCGTCGCGGATCCAGGCGGCGTCGCCGTCGACCAGGAGCTCCCACGCCGCCGGGCCGGCGCTGCGGCGCAGTTCCTCCTGTGGGCCCGCTGCCCGGATGCGACCGTCGGCGATGACCACGACGTCGTCACAGAGCCGCTCGACGACGTCCAGCTGGTGGCTGGAGAACAGCACGGGGACGCCGTCGGCCGCGGTCTCGCGGAGCACGCCGAGCACGGTCTCGACGGCCATCGGGTCGAGGCCGGAGAACGGTTCGTCGAGCACGAGCACCTCGGGCCGGTGCGCCAGCGCCGCGGCGACCTGCACGCGCTGCTGGTTGCCGAGGGACAGCTTCTCCACCGGGTCGCTGGCGTGGCCGCCGAGCCCCAGCCGGTCGAGCATCTCCGCGGTTCGGGTGGCTGCAGCCCGGCGCTCCACACCGTGCAGCCGGGCCAGGTACGTGACCTGCTCGGCCACGGGCATCTTCGGGTAGAGGCCACGTTCCTCGGGCATGTACCCGAAGCGCCGACGGTCGGTCGGCCCGACGGTCTGGCCGTCGATCGACACGGTCCCGCTGTCGGCGGCGAGCACCCCGAGCATGATCCGCATGGTGGTCGTCTTGCCGGCACCGTTGCCGCCGACGAACCCGGTGAGCCGTCCTCGGCCGACCGTGAACGTCACGTCGTCGAGCACGCGGCGGTCACCGAACTGCTTCGTGACCCCGTCGACACTGAGCATCGCGTCTTCCCCTCCTGCGGTGGGGTCCCCCACCGCACGTCCGACGCTACGGAGCGGGCCGACCCCGCGCCTCCCTCCCGCGGCGGGTCCTGGCTCTCCCCCGCGCGGATGAGACGCGTCAGCCGCGCGAGCGGAGGAGCCGGGCGTCAGCCGCGCGAGCGGAGGAGCCGGGCGTCAGCCGCGCGAGCGGACCACCCCGTGCTCGTACGCCCACACGACGGCCTGCACCCGGTCGCGGAGCTGGAGCTTCTGCAGCACGTTCGACACGTGCGTCTTCACCGTGGCGTCACCAACGAAGAGCAGTCCGGCGATCTCGGCGTTGCTCAGGCCCCGACCGAGCAGTCGGAGCACCTCGGTCTCGCGCTCGGTCAGCCCCGGCACCACGCACGGCTCGGCGACGTCCGGCGCGGACGCCGCAGACGCCGCAGACGCCGCAGACGACGCGGACGCCGCGGACGCCGCAGCCGCCCCGGCGGTGGACCCAGCACTCGCCCCCGCCGTCGCGCGGCTGATGACCCGCCGC
The DNA here is from genome assembly GCF_026544205.1 of Curtobacterium sp. GC_Cur_3. Classification (GTDB taxonomy): domain Bacteria; phylum Actinomycetota; class Actinomycetes; order Actinomycetales; family Microbacteriaceae; genus Curtobacterium. The sequence goes on along the minus strand of NZ_JALNUI010000002.1, from coordinate 135,278 downwards.
GTGACGTCCGGCGCGAGCAGCGCGTCCCCGGCAGCGACGGTCAGCACGGCGTCGACGAGCTGCTCCGGCGAGGCGTTCTTCAGCAGGAACCCGCTCGCCCCGGCGTCGAGGGCCTGGAACAGCGTGTCGTCGTTGTCGAACGTCGTCAGGACGAGGACGGCTGGCGGGTCCTCCAGCGCGGCGATCCGACGGGCGGCCTCGATCCCGTCGACGCCCGGCATCTGCACGTCGAGGCAGACCACGTCCGGCCGGTGTGCCAGCACGGCCTCGACCGCAGCGGCGCCGTCCGCCGCTTCGCCGACGACCGAGATGCCGGGTTCCGACTCGAGGATGACCCGGAACCCGGCCCGCACCAGGTCCTGGTCGTCGGCCAGGACCACACGGACGTTCACGGTGTCGGCAGCCATGCGCGCACCAGGTACCCTCCCCGGGCGCGCGGCCCGATCTCCACGGTCCCGCCGACCGCGGCCACCCGTTCCCGCATCCCGACGTGGCCGAGTCCGCTGCCTCGGCTGCGGTCGTCCTCGTCCCCTGTCGACGGCCTGGAGGCTCGGCCCCCGATCCCGGTGTCCGTCACCTCGACCTCCACCGCGTCCGGCAGGTAGCGCAGGCGGACGTCGGCGCGAGCGTCGGGTCCGGCGTGCTTGAGCACGTTCGTCACGGCCTCCTGGGCGATGCGGTAGGCCACCGTGGCGACGGTCGGCGGGACCGGCCGTTCCTCCCCGACGACCGAGTACCGCGACGGGTGCCCGGCGGTCGTCGCGGCGTCCACGAGTTCGGCGAGACGGCTGATGCCCTCGGTGCTCGGGGCGTCGTCGAGGGGCGCGCGGGAGGTGTCACCGTCGTTCTCGCGCAGCGTGCCGAGCATCCGCCGGAGCTCCTCCACCGCGGTGCGGGCGTTCTCCTCGACCACGCCGAGCGACACCGCGGCCTGGGCGGGGTCACGGTCCAGCACGCGCCGAGCAGCACCTGCCTGGACGCCCATGAGCGACACGTGGTGCGCGACGACGTCGTGCAGCTCACGCGCGATCCGGACCCGCTCGAGCGTGACGGCCTGCGCCGCGGTTCGCTCGCGTTCGACCGCGAGCTCGACCGTCCGCTGGTCGAGGGCGTCCTTGGCGACCGCCGAGGCCCAGGCGCGGTTGCCGGAGTACCAGGCGGCGCCGAAGTAGACGAGGTTGATGATGATCGTCAGGAGCGAGCTCGCGACGTACGACGGGATCAGGGTGTCGCTGTCCCCGGACGCCGCCGAGGGGACGGACCAGCGGAACACGATCGCCAGGAACACCCATGCGAACATGCCCGCGATGACCGTCCACCGCACAGCCTCGGCTCGCACCCGGTCGGAGCACCACGCGCCGACCGTGTACAGCCCGATGAACAGCGTGAAGTTGATGAACAGCCCCTCGGGCACGTGGAGGAGCTGCGTGCCCGCGAACGCCAACGCGACGAGCACCGCCACCGTCATGGGGTACCGGCGCCGGAACGCGATCGGCCCCGCGTTCGCGACGACCATGAGGGCGCACACCCACCACGGCGCCTGGCCGTCGAACATGCCCGACGAGCCGTACAGCACGGTCGAGATCGCGAGGCCCGCTGCGAGCACGAGGGCGAGGACCACGTCCTGCCGGTGCTCGCGTCGTCCGACGGGCAGGCGCGACCAGTCCTCGCTCGTCGCCCCCGCGCTGGTCATGCCGACAACGGTAGCGGCTGCCCCGTCCCGCCCGCAGGCCCCGGTACGAACAGCCCGCGAGACACCCCCGTCTCGCCCACCCGCACGCCGCACCGCAGCTCGACACCGAGCCGGACCAACAACTCCTGGAGCGCCCGCTGACGCGCGAACCGGCGGACGGGAGGCTCCCTGCCAGCTGGCAGGGAGCCTCCCGTCCGTCACCTGCTCAGTTGGCCGGCGGTGCGTACAGCTGCAGGTCGTTGCCCTCGCTGTCCTTGAAGGGGACGATCTTGCCCCACGGGTGCTCGCTGATCTCGCCCTGGATGTCGGCGCCCTTGTCGCGGAGCGAGGCGACCTCGTCCTCGATCCTGCCGTCGGGCTGGAAGGACACGACCGCGCCGCCGTCCTTCGAGGGGCCGGCGGACTCGCGCGCGTTCAGGCCGATGCGCAGGCCGTTGGCGTCGATCTCGCTCCAGTCCTCGGACTGGTCGGTGACGGTGAGACCGAGGGTGTCGCGGTAGAACGCGACTGCGCGCTCCATGTCGGTGACCGGGACCCAGACTGCTGCAACTCCAGTTGCCATGGTGGTGCTTCCTCTCGTCGGTGGTACGCCCGGAACGGTAGGCAGCGGTGGTGCGTGCTGGCTCAGGAATGCGCCGGGAGCGCTGCGGGCGTATGTTGCGCCCCATGAAACGGGTGACGGTCTCCATGAGCGTCTCGCTCGACGGGTTCATCGTCGGGCCCGACGGCGGCTTCGACTGGGCGCCGCCGGACGCGGAGGAGTTCGGCGCCTTCCTCGAGGAGATCCGCGGCGTCGACGTGCACCTGCTCGGCCGACGGCTGTACGAGACGATGTCGTACTGGGAGGACCCGGACCAGGCCGGCTCGTGGGACGCCGCGGAGCAGGAGTGGGCCGAGCGCTGGAAGCAGCTGCCGAAGGTCGTGTTCTCGCGCACCCTGACGAGCGTGACCGGCACGAACACCCGGTTGGCCACCGGCGGTGTCGCCGAGGAGGTCGCGCGGCTCCGCGACGAGCCCGGCGACGGCGAGATCGCGGTCGGCGGCGCGGACCTGGCGGCCTCGGTGGCGGAGCACGACCTGGTCGACGAGTACCGCCTGCGGGTCTGCCCGGTGCTCGTGGGGGGCGGCCGGCCGTTCTTCCCCCGCGGCGAGCGCCAGGTGGGGCTCGAGCTGCTGTCGACGCGGACGTTCAGCACGGGGGCGGTGGCGCTGCGGTACGCGGTCCGGCGCTGATCCGCAACGGACTGCTCCGAGCCGCGTCCGCCCGAGCCCATGGCCCGAGCGCGGGCGCACGCCCACGCCCCCGGGTCGAATTCGAAACGGGCGCTGACGGATCCGGTCGGAGGAACCCGACGATCGCGAACCAGATCCGTCAGGGCGCGATCGGAACTCCCACGTCCCGGAGAACCGGTCCCGCAGAACACCGCCGACACACGGGAATGGACGAGACGCCCTCGGCTTTGCACTGGCCATGACATCGTCAGCAGAGCGCCGCGGGTGGCTCAGCGTGGTCTCCGTCGCACTCGGGTCCTTCGTCCTGGTGCTCTCCGAGTTCCTGCCCATCGGGCTCCTGCCCGCCATCGCCACCGACCTCGACGTGCCGATCGGCACCGCTGGCCTCATGGTGGTCGCCACCGGACTGGTCGGAGCCGTCGCGGCCCCGGTCGTCACCGTCGCCACCTCGCAGCTCGACCGCCGGGTCGTCCTCGTCGCCCTGACCGTCCTGCTCGTGGTCGCCGACGGCCTTGCGGCCATCGCCCCGTCCTTCGGCATCCTGCTCGTCGCACGCATGCTCCTCGGGGTCGGCATCGGCGGCTTCTGGGCGATCGGCGCCGGCATCGCCGGGAGGCTCGTCAAGCCCTCCGCCACGATCCGCGCGACGTCCTTCATCACCGCCGGCGTCTCCGTCGCCACCGTGGTGAGCCTGCCGCTCGGTGCGTTCGTGTCGTCGATCGGCAGCTGGCGTCTCGGGTTCGTCATCGGTGGCGCGCTCGGCGTCGTGGCCCTCGTACTGCAGCTGGTGATGCTGCCGAGCATCCCGGCCGTGCAGCGGGTGCGCTTCAGCACGCTCGGCGCACTGCTCCGGGTCCCTCGGGCGCGTGTCGGGCTCATCGCCGCCGCGTTCGTCTTCGCCGCGCAGTTCGCCGCCTACACGTACGTCGCGCCGTTCCTCCAGCAGCTCGTCGGGGTCGGCCCGGACACGGTGACCCTCGCGCTGCTGGTGTTCGGTGTGGCCGGGATCGTCGGCAACTTCGCCGCCGGGTTCACCCTGAACCGCAGTGTCCTCGGCACGATCGGGGCGTCGAAGTTCGTCCTCGCCGCCGCCGTCGTCGCGCTCCCGCTCCTGGCGCACTCGGTCGTCGGCGTCTTCGCCCTGCTGGTCGTGTGGGGCCTGGTCTGGGGCGCACTCCCGCTCGGGATGCAGACGTGGATGTCGACGGCCTCCCCCGGCGGCTCCGAGACCGGGCTCGCCCTGTTCGTCACCACGATCCAGCTCGCCATCGCCGCGGGTTCGGTCCTGGGCGGCGTGGCCGTCAGCACCGTCGGCATCGCCGGGGACTTCTGGCTGTCGGCCGGGATCGCCGTGGTCGGCGCTGTCGTGCTGGTCGGGCTGGGGCTGCGGCGCTCGAGTGCCGTGCCGCAGGTCGCGGACGCCGAGGTCGTGGACCCGACGCCGACGGCCTCGACGCCGGTCGCCTAGTCGGCAGCTGACGCCATCGCGCGGTGGCATGCCGTCACCAGGCTGACCGCCACGCGTGCCGCGCGGTCGGAAGCATCGTCGAGGTGGGCCCGGAACTGGTCCCCCGTCGGCGCACAGAGGTCGCTGATGCCGCGAACCGAGACGAACGGGACGTCGTGGACATGGGCGAACTGCGCGATCGCCGCGGACTCCATGTCGACCGCGCCGACGTCCGGGAAGACCTCCCGCAGGGCCCGAGCGCGCTGGTCCGCCACGAACACCTCGCTCGAGCCGATGACGTGCGGTCGGACGCGGAACGGGACCTCGGCGCCGAGGGCGTGGTCCACCAGGTGCGGGTCGGCCGCGTAGCGCTCGGGCATCCCGGGCACCTGCCCGATCCGGTAGCCGAAGACCGTCGCATCCGCGTTGAGGTTCACGTAGTCCCGGCCGACGACGACGTCACCGAGCTCGACGTCCGTCGCGAGCCCGCCGGCGGAACCGATGCTGATCATCGGGACCGCTGACCCGAACAGGTGGAAGCAGCGGGCAGCGGCGATCGTCGCGTTCGTGAACCCGATCCCGCTCCGCACCAGGGCCACGTCCGCTCCGTTCACGGTGACGAACCAGGGTGCGCCGCCGACGGGCTCCGCAGGAGGATCGGTGGCGAAGGCGGCGAACGCTGCGGCTTCCTCGGCCATGGCGGCGATCACCACGACCGACGGGACGGTCGGGCCCGTCGGTCCTGCAGCCGCGTCGTTCTCCCTGGTGCTCACTGATCGATCCTGACACGGATGCCGGGCTGTCCCGTTCAGCGCGCGAGGAGCAGGACGACCAGGGTCGCGACCGCCAGCACGAGCAGCACCGCTGCGGGCTGCAGGTTCTTCTCGTGTGCCCGCACGTGCGCGATGACCGCGCCGGCGAAGTAGACGACCGCGCCGATCGCGGCGGCGATGCCGATCGCGGGGACCCACAGGCCGACGACCAGTCCGATCGTGGCGAGGACCTCGAGCACGCCGAGGACGCGCATCTGCGGCACGGACACGTTGACCACGCGCATGTTCTCGATCATCTGCTTGGTGCCCAGCAGCTTCATCACCCCGGAGCCGAGCATGGCGACAGCGAGCAGGAGGGAGAGGACGACGGCGGCGATGTGCATGGTGACTCCAGTGGGATCGGTGCTGCAGTGAAACGGACGGTACTCCCCGGTTCAAACCGGACACCGCCGTCCGTATTCCCGGTCCGGCGTCGTACACTCCGATCGTGAGCGACACCGCCGGACGACCACCGCGGAAGGACGCCATGCGGAACCGCGCGGCGATCGTGGACGCCGCCCGGACGGCGTTCGCGGAACGCGGTCTCGGCGCACCGCTGGAACCGATCGCGGCGGCGGCGGGGGTCGGCAACGCGACCCTCTACCGACACTTCCCGCGGCGGGCAGCCCTGTGGGAAGCCGTCCTGCGCGAGCCGCTCCAGGAGGTCCTCGACCTGGTGCGCGCCTGCACGGACCTGGCGGCGCGTGAGCCCTGGGACGGCTTCGCGACCTTCGTCCGGCGCACCGCCGACATCGAGGCGCGTCGCGAGGGCTACAGCGAGCTCATGACCACGCGGTTCACCGGCGCCCCGACCCTGCTCGCGCTGCGGGCGGAGATCCAGACCGGCGTCGAGACCCTCTTCCACGCCGCACAGGACGACGGCAGCGTCCGCGCCGACGCTGCACTCGAGGACGTCGCCGTGCTGCAGCTCTCGATGGCCCGGACCATCGAGGCCTTCGGCGACGTGGCACCCGAACTGCATCGACGCTGGGTGGGCCTGCTGCTGGATGGGTTCCGCGCTCCCGAGGGGGTGCGGGACCCGCTCGCCGGGCCGCCGCTCCGGCCGAACCAGATCTGGCGGGCGGTCATGCGGCGCCACTGACCTGGTGGTGCCGACGCGGGCACAGTGGCATGCTGCGAACACGTCGTCCAGGGCGGACGACCGGTGGAGGAGAACTCGATGTCCGGAGTGACGCACGTGGTCCTGGTCCAGTGGAACGCCGACGGGGACCGGTCCGTCGAGGCCGACTCGCTCGCGCGGGAGCACCTGACCAAGATCGAGGGGGTGCTCTCCGTGCAGTCAGGGTCGAGCGTGAGCACCGAGGGGAAAGAGGGCGACTTCGACTGGATGCTCGTGGTCGAGTTCCGCGACCGGGAGTCCCTGGCGGCCTACCTGCCGCACCCGTCGCACCAGCCCGTCGGCCAGTTCATCGGCGCCGGCAGCCAGCACGTGGTCGTGTTCGACATCGACCAGAGCTGACCCGCGCCGACGCCGGCGGGCTCAGCTCGCGAGCTCGAGGTCCCAGACGGGGGCGACGTACTCGCGGGCCCAGCCCTCGCGCAGCCGGGTGACGGCGCGGTCGTAGGCCTCGAGCAGGTCCATGTCCGGCCGCACCATCGACTGCAGCTGCAGTCCTTCGTACGTGGCGAGGAGCTGCTCAGAACCGCGAGCCGGCTCCATCGTGCCGGGCTCCCGGCCGAGCTGGACGTCGCGCTCGAGGGCACGCTGCACGAAGGCGTGGAACCGACGCCACCGCATGTGCAGCATCGGCGCGAGCGGGTGGTCGGGCGCGGCGGCGATGTTCAGCGTCGAGGTCAGGAAGCGCATCAGCGACGGGTCGGCGATGTTCGACGTCACGATGGCGCGCAGGAACCGGATCGTGCCGTGCTGCTCGGCGATGCCCATCAGCGGGCCGGTGCGCTGCTCGTTCCAGTGGTCGATCGTGGCGAGGAGCAGGCCGTCCCAGCTCGGGAACACGGCCTCGACGGTCTCGGGGGTGGTGTCGGCCTCGCGGGCGACGCTCTCGACGGTGACCTCGTGCAGTGGCCGGGTGCGCAGCGACTGCATCATCCCGGCGACGATGCGCGATCGCATCGACTCCGTGTCTCCGGCGGGGGCGTCAAGTTCGTGCGTGTGCATACACCGATCCCACCGCTCGGGACCGCCGACGAGCCAGCCCCAGAAGGAGGGGAACGCGCTTTCCGGCCGTCCGGAGAGGAAGCGTCGGCCCTTGGTAGCGTGCCTCCATGACCACGTTGCCCGCCGATCGACCGTCCTCCGAGGCCGAGGTGCAGGCCGCGCTGCTGGCCCTGGACCACGCGACTGAGCACCCCTTCTCGGTCGTCCTCGAGGACGGGGCCGTCGTCGCCGGCTGGGCAGGAGCGACCGGCCGCGAGCGGTTCACCTACCGGTACGTCGTGCGGCTGCTGCCCGAGACGGGCGAGTACACCCGGCTCACGAAGACGTCGGCCAGGACCTCCGGGAGCGCGTCCGGGTCGTACACGTTCAACTCCCTGTGGATCTCGAAGCCGGTGAACGAGGTGCTCCGCGCCCACGGGTGGCGGCCACGGCGCACCGCGGTCGGGAAGTTCCTCCGGCGGCTGGTCGGACGCACGGACTGACCCATCGGTCTGGCCCCGACACACGGATCGGCCGGCCAGTGACGGCCTGGAGGCTCGTGGCGGGCCCGCCACGAGCCTCCAGGCCGTCATCTGGTCACGGTCGACGCGACCCGGTCAGCGGGCGTCCGCGCTGATCGCCAGGGCGGCGCCGATGGCGCCGGCGTTGTCCCCGAGCACCGCTGCGCGCAGGTCCACGTCGACGCGGTAGTCCTCGGACCGGTCGAGCGTCCGGAGCAGGTCCTCGCGGATGAGGGGCAGGCAGATCGCCGCGCTGCCGCCGAGGACCGTGACCCTCGGCTGCCAGAGCGTGTGCAGGGCGGCGAGTCCGCGGCCGACGGCGACCGCGTAGTCGCGGAAGACCGTTCGCACCCGCTCGTCGTGCTCGGCCGCGGCCATCGCCTCGGCGATCAGGGTGCGATCGGCTGCGACGCCACCCATGGCCTCGCTGAGCCGTCGCTGCAGGGTGCTGCGCGCTGCGGCCTGCTCGAAGCACCCGGTGAGCCCGCAGTAGCAGCGCTCGGGGTCACTGCTGATCGGGATGTGCCCGCCCTCGGGGTGCGCGCCGTCGGCACCGCGGAGCGGTCGGCCGTCGACGAGCATCGCGACACCGACACCGGTTCCGAGGGTCACCATGAGGAGCCGGTCGGTCTGGGTGCCCGCGCCGGCACGGAGTTCGCCGTAGGCCGCCGCGACCGCGTCGTTGTCGATGCCGACGGGCACGCCGAGCCGGGCACGGAGCTGGTCGACGACGGGGAAGCCCGTGAACCAGGGCAGCGTCGCGCTGTTGTGGACGACGCCGGCCGCGACGTCGACGGGGCCGCTCGCCCCGATGCCGACCGCTGCCAGGTCCGCACCGGCGGGGACGACCCGCTCGACGAGCTGTGCGAGCCGGTCGACGCGCTCTGTCTCGGTCCCCGCGCCGAGCTCGGCCGACGGGACGTCGACCGCGGCGACGACCTCGTCGTCCACCATGCCGATCACCCGCGACCCGGTCCCGCCGAGGTCGACGCCGACGCGGCAGACGGCCGGGGCGCTCACAGTGCGGCCGTCACCTTCTGGCCGAAGCGGAAGCGCCCGGCGACCTCGCCGGTGGCCTTCGCGAACGCGAGGGTGAGCAGCTGGGTGCGGACGGACCCGACCGCGAGCCGTGCGAGTGCGCTGTCCCGGTCCGGCGTGGCGAGGAGCTCGGTGCCGTCGTACGCGCGCGGCCCCACGGTGAGGACGGTCGAGCCGGAGCGGACCAGGTCACGGGCGAGCCCGGGCAGGAACGGGTCCTCCGCACCGCCCGGACCGAACAGCACGGCGGTCAGGCCGGGACCGGCGAGCTCGTACGGGCCGTGGCGGAACGCGCCGCCGACGAAGCCCTCGACCGGCACCTTGCTCGACTCCTTCGTGATGAGGGCGCCCGTGAGCGCGGTCGCCGCGTCGTCGCCGATCCCGATGTAGGCGAACCGGGCGCGGGGAGCGTTCCAGGCCTGCTCGGCGAGGGCGTCGGGGACGGGCCACGCGTCGAGCAGCGCGGCGACGTCGTCCGCGATCCGGCGGACCTCCTCGTCGACAGCCTCGACCGAGCCGCCCGTCATCAGGGCGAGGGCGCGGTGCTGGGCGGCCAGGGTGTTGAGGTAGCTCTTCGTGCTGACCGTGGCCTCTGGACCGCTGTGCAGCTCGAGCACGATGTCGGCCATGCCGGCGAGCGGGCTCGTCGTGTCGTCCGTCGTGGCGATGGTGAGCGCGGGCCGGCACGACCCGGTGAGCTGGTCGGCCAGGGCCGCGACCTCGCCGCTCCGCCCCGACTGCGACGTCGCCCACAGGAGCGTGCGGTTCGTGACGCGCTGGGGGACGTCGAGGAGCTGGCCGGCGTCGATCCGGACGACGGGCAGGCCCGCCGCGGCGAGCGCCCGTTCGATCGGGACCGCGGCGTAGTCGGACGAACCCATCCCGGTCAGGACGATGCGGTCGTGGTCACGGAGGTCGACGTCGCGGAGCGCTGCCGGGAGCGGGGCGTCCGCCTGGCGTCGGAGCGCGGCCGGCTGCTCGGTGATGTCGTCGATGTAGGAGGAGGTCTCGGCGGTGCCGTTGGACATGGTGGTTCCCTCGTTGGTTCTGGGACGGGTGGATCTGGGGAGGATGAGCGGACGAGCGCTCAGCGCGGCACGGGCACGCAGCGGAGCACGTCCCCGTAGGCGGCTCGGTCGTCGAGCGCGAGACCGTCGTCGGTGATGACGGCGTCCACGTCGTCGAGCGCGCACACGGTGGCGAGTGAGCGCCGGCCGAGCTTCGAGCTGTCGGCGACCACGGCGACGTGCTGCGCGGCGCCGATCATCGCCCGCTTCAGGGGCAGCTCGACGACGTTGATGTTGGTGATGCCGGCGTCGGGGTCGACGCCCTCGGCGCCGAGGAAGGCCCAGTCGACGTGCAGCCCCTCGACCGCGTGCGTCGCGACCGGTCCGACGAGCGTGAAGACCGTGTCGAGCAGCAGGCCCCCGGTCACGTGGACCTGGTGCACGCGCTGCGCCCGGAGACACATCGCGACCATGAGGTCGTTCGTCACCACGGTGAGGCCGCGGTGGTCGCCGAGCGCCGCCGCCACCTGGTAGGCGGTGGAGCCGTTGTCGATGAGGACGGACTGGCCGTCGGTGACCATGGCCGCCGCGGCGACCCCGATGGCGGTCTTCTCGGCGAGGTGCTGCGAGCGCCGCACCTCGTAGGGGGTGTCGATCGTGTCGGCCGGGTCCGCGGGGAGCGCCCCGCCGTGCATGCGCCGGATCAGGCCCGCCCGCTCGAGGCGTTCCATGTCGCGCCGGATCGTCGACGAGTCCACGTGCAGCGCCGCGCTGAGGTCGACGGCGCGGACGTACCCGGTGTCGCGTACCTGGTCGAGGATCGCCTGACGCCGCTCGGCCGGTGTCTGCGGCATCGGCGACCCCCAGGAGTGGTGTGCAGGTGCCTCGATCGTAGTCATGCGCCGGTACGGACCTGCTCGGCGGTGGCACGCGCGGCGCCGCCGGTGCGGAAGTGCTCCTCGAGCTCCTCGAGCGTCCGGCCCTTCGTCTCCGGCATCTTCAGGCAGAAGCCGACGAACACCAGGCACACGACCGCGAAGATCGACATCGTGGCCGGTGCGCCGATGGAGTCGAGCAGCGGGAGCGAGAAGACGCCGATGACCAGGTTCGTGGCGAAGATCACGAAGGTCGCTGCCGCGGTCGCCTTGGCCCGCACGTGCAGCGGGAAGATCTCCGAGATCACGACGTAGGCGACGAGGCCCGGGCTCACCGCGTACACGACGATGTACACGGCGAGGCAGATGAGCGAGAGCGCTGCGGTGCTGCTGTTCACGGGGAACGCGAGCAGGACGGCGAGGGCCCCGAGGGACACCGTCATCCCGATGGCACCCACGAGCAGCATCGGACGGCGACCGACCCGGTCGACGAGGGCCATGCCGACCCCGGTGAAGACGACGTTGACGACCCCGAGGCCCACGGTCGCGAGCAGCGACGCCGAGGCGCCCATGCCGATCGACTGCAGGATCTGCGGGGCGAAGTACACGATGAGGTTGATGCCGCAGCCGTTCGCGAAGAAGGCGACGAGGATCCCGATGACCACCATCGGACGCACCCAGCCGCGGAACAGGTCACGCCAGCGTCCGCGTTGTGCGGTGGCGTCCTCGCGGTTGACCGCCTCGATCTCCTCGATCTCGTGTGCGACGTCGTTCCGTCCGCGGATGCGACGCAGCACCGTGAGCGCGGCCTCGGGTCGTCCCTGCACGACGAGCCACCGCGGCGACTCGGGGATGAGCAGGACGCCGAGGGCCAGCAGGACGCCGGGCACCGCTGCGAGGCCGAGCGACCAGCGCCAGGCCTCGGTGGACGCCAGCGCGGCGTTGATGCCGTAGCCGGCGAGGATCCCGAGCGTGGTCAGCAGCTGGAACCCGGCGACGAGTGCGCCGCGGAGCCGGGACGGCGCGAGCTCGGCGATGTACACGGGGACCAGGACCGACGCGGCGCCGACGCCCAGCCCGACGACCACGCGGCCGACCATCAGGACGGCCAGGTCCGGCGCGACCGCGGACACCAGGGCGCCGAGGCTGAACAGGACCCCGGAGAACAGCAGCGTCCACCGACGGCCGAACCGGTCGGCGAGGGGGCCACCCGCGAGGGCGCCGATCGCCCCGCCGAGCGTCGATCCGCTGACGACGGCGCCCGTGAGGAAGCTGCCGAGGTGGAAGTCACCGGCGACGAACCCGCCAGCGCCTCCGGAGACCCCGATGTCGTAGCCGAAGAGCAGACCGCCGAGGGTGCTGACGGCGATGGCGATGTACACGTAGCCCGTCATGCGGTCATGAGTGCGTGGCACTCGGGTCGTCGATGTCATGCCGCTCAGTGTTGCTGCGCGGATTCGTGCAGACAAGGGGGCAAGCGTGCGCGTATTCGTGCACGGTTCGGACACACGACGGAAACGCAGACCGGCCTAGGATCGCTGTCCCCGGTGGGCCGGGTCACCGAGCACACCAGCCCGGATGCTGCATGATCTGGTGGGAGACCACGCACGCTGACGGGGATCGGGGGGCTCGTGACGCGACCACGGCTGCTCGTCGCGCGTGCTCGTGCGCGGCTCGCGCTCCTGGTGCCGGTCGCGTCCGTCGTCGCAGCGGCCGTCGCGCTGCCGCTCCTGGCGATCGGGCTCGGTGACGCGGGAGCCGAGTCGGGCGCCGCCACCGTCCTCGCCGCCCAGCCGGCGCGCGCCGCCGCCACCGTCGTCACCGAACAGCTCGGCGACGCGCCCACCGCTCAGGCCCGCCGGGTGCGCGCAGCCATCGCGGACCGGCTGCCCGCCGACAGCGCGGACGTGACCTGGACCGCGTCGGTGACCACGGCCGTCGACGCGGGGAGCGCCGGACAGGAGGCCCGGATCACGGCCGTCCCGAGCCTCCCGTCCGCCGCCCACGTCGTCTCGGGCACGTGGCCGGCCGAGCCCACCACGAGCGGTCCGGTGCCGACCGCCGTCCAGGCGGACGCAGCGCAGCGCCTCGGTCTCCGGGTCGGCGACACGGTCGCCGTCGGCCCCCGCTCGGCCCTGGTGCTCCGCGTCGCGGCGACGTGGCGGGCGCACGACGCCGGCGCTGCGGTCTGGTCGGGTGCCTCGGACGTCGGGTCGGGCACGGACGACGGCGTGGCCGGCCCCTTCGTCGTGCCCGCGCGGTCGATCGCGGACGTCCCGGGCACGGCCACGGCGACCTGGACCACCACGCCGACCACCGACCGGGGGCGACTCGTCGCGCCGGACGGGCTGCGTCGAGGACTGAGCGCGGTCACCGCGGCGACCTCCGGCGACACCGGTGCGCTGGCGGGCGCGGACGTGTCCGGCACCCTCCCCGCGACGTTGGCACGGATCGACGTCGGCATCGCGACCGCCCGCGCCCTCGTCCGGATCGGCGTCGCGGTCGCCGCGGTCCTCGGCGTCGTCGCCGTCAGCGTGCTGTTCGTGCTCCTGCGCGACGCGCGGTCCCGCGAGGACGCGCTCTTCACCGCACGCGGCGCGACCCGCGCCCAGCTCGTCCGCTGGACCTGCCTGGAGACCCTGGTGGTGGCAGGTGCCGGAGCCGTGGTCGGCGCCGTCGTGGCGGTCGTCCTCGCCGGTCTCCTCGGGCACGGAGCCACACCGACCGTGTGGGCCGGCGTCCTGACACCCGTCATCGCGGTCGTCGTCGCGGTGGCCACCGCCGGTGTCGTCGCCGCGCGGCGGACGTCGTCCGTCGGTGCCACCGGCACCTGGGTCGCGGTCGTGCTGACCGTCGCCGTGGTGGCGGCAGCGGCGTTCGCGACCTGGCGGCTCTTCACCGTCGGCGTGCCGGTCTCCCGCGTCCGCGGACAGGTGCAGACCGACCCGATCGCCGCCGTGTCACCGGTCGTGACGGTGTTCGCGAGTGCGCTGGTCACGGTCGTCCTCGTGGGCGTGGTCGCTGCGCTCGTCGCCCGCGCCGTCCCGCGGTGGCGCCGGTTCCTGCCAGGTCTCGTCGTGCGCCGGCTCGCCAGGACCTGGGCGTCGACGGCCCCGGTCGTCGTGCTCGTCGCGATGGCGGTCGCGGTGGGCGGGCTCGCGGCCGGACTCGCGGCGACGACCTCGGCCGTGGACGGCGCGACCGCCTCCGCCGTCGTCGGACCCGCGGTGCGGGTGACCGCCGACGGTGACGACGCCGTGGAGGACGGGGCCACCGTCGTCGCGCCGACGGCAGGGGTCTCCGGGCGGGACACCGTCTCGACGCCCGTGCTCACCGACGAGGTGACCGCGGGTGACCGCCGCGTCCCCCTCGTGGCCATGCCGGCGGCTGCGGCGACGGACGTGCTCGGACGCGCGGGTGCCGCGGCGTTCCAGGGCGTCGCCGTGCCGGGCCGAGCGGGCACCGCGCTGCCCGCCGGCACCCGCCGGGTCGAGGTCACCGTGCGTGTCGGGCAGGCCACGCTCGACGGCACGCCCCGGTCCGACGCACGCGGCGCGGTCCGGTCCGCGCTCTGGGTGGTGGACCAGGACGGGGTGGCCGCCGAGCTGCCGCTCACCGCCGACGACGGCGCCGACGTGGCGCTCGGGGAGACCGGCCGCCTGCACGCGGTGCTCCCCACCGCCGCCGGGGCACGGGGGACGACCTGGCGACTGCTCGCGGTCGACCCCACCCTGACCTTCAGCAGCCGTCCCGCTGACGTCGACGCGGGGATCGCACCCGCGCGGCTCCGGGTGACGGTCGGCGTCGCCGTGGCCGACGTGCCGGCAGCGGCTGGGGACCGCGTGCTCGAAGACCTCGGTGGTCCCACCCGGATCCCCCTCGGAGCGGCGGCGTCGGGGCGGCCGCTGCCCGTCGTGGTCACCACCGCGCTCGCGGCGGAACTCGGACTGCGGCCCGGGTCGCCGCTCGACCTCGACGCGGCGTCGACGGCGCGCACCCTGCACACCCGGGTCGCCGGTGTGGTCGAGCGGGTACCGGGCAGCGCCTCCACGACCGCCGTCGCCGCCGACCTGCCGGCACTCGTCGACGCATCCGTCCTCGGCGGCCCGGCGGTGGACGGCACGGCGGGCGCGGTCCCGCGGGCCGACGAGACGTGGATCGCCGGCCCCGACCCGACGACGCTCGCCGCGCAGGCCGCTCGGCACCTGACGGTGTCCGGGTCCGTGAGCACCCGGGCCGCCGTGTCGTCGACGCCCGTGCTCGCCCCGGCGGTGGGGGCCCTCGCCGGGGTGGCGGCGTTCGGCACCCTGCTGGCGCTCCTGGCGTTCGTCGGAGGTGTCGTCAGCAGTGCCGACCCGCAGCGCTCCGCGACCTCCCGAGCGCTCGGCGTCTCCCCCGCTGCAGCCGGACGGGCCCGCGTCGCGGAGCTCGTCACCCCGGTCGTCGCTGCCACGCTCGGCGGGCTCGTCGGCGGGGGCGTGACGGTCGCGACGGTCGCCGCACCGTTCGCGATCGCCGCCGTCCCCGGTGCGACCGGCCTGGTCACGGCCGATCCCGTCGTGGTCTCCGCCAGCACCTTCCTCGTGCCCGTCGTCGTCCTGGCGGGGGCCGGCCTGCTGGCAGCCGTCGCCGGCCGCCGGACCCGCAGAGCCGTGGCCGAGGGAGGACACCGATGAGCGGCCGGCACACCCGTCGACGTCCCGGCACCCCCCTCGGGAGAGTCGTCGCGGAGCACCGCGCACCCCTCGTGGCCATCGCGGTCGTGACCCTGCTCGCCACACTGCTGGCAGGGTCCGTGCTGTCGGTCCTCGGCGCGCTGGCGACGGCCGGCACCCGAGCCGACCTCGACCGGGCAACCGCGACGGACCGGGACCTGCAGGCGACCTTCGCGGTCGTCGCCGGGGACGCCGAACCACCCGCGACGGCGCAGACCGTGTTCGACGGGCTCGGCGACGACCTCGACGCGGTGCACCGGTCGATGCCCGGACCGCTGCGCGCCGCGACCGGACGAGCGGGCTGGTACGCGGCCACCGGGTACCTCGGGCTCGACGCACTGCCGTCGAAGGTCCCGGCGTCGGTGTCCGTCGCGACCGACCCCGCGTTCGCCGACGTGGTGCGCTTCAGCGAGGGCCGGGCGCCACGACCGGCGCGGGACTCCGCCACGGTCGAGGTCGCCGTCTCCCCCGCCGTCGCCGCGGCCGTCGGGTGGCGGGTGGGCCAGGTCCGGACCGTCGCCGGCGAACTGTCGCTCGAGCTCGTGGGTGTCTACCGGCCGCTCGACCGGCACGACCCGACGTGGGGACACGTGCCCACGACGCTCCGGCCGGCGACCGCGGGGACCGGTGACGGCGGCACGACGGTGTCGGCCACGGCGTTCGCCGCGGCGGGGTCCTTCGGCCACGTCGCCGACGACGGCCGCACCCCCCAGGGCCACGCGTGGTTCCCGGTCCACACGGACACCGTCACCGCGTCCGGACGCCCGGGCCTGGTGGACGCCGTCGGTCGGTTCCTCGCCACCCGACAGCCCCTGCCGAGCACGGCGGCCGGGTCGGTGGCCTTCTCGACGGGCCTGCCGGGGCTGCTCGACGCCTCCGTGGCCCGCGACGCCACGGTCGGCACGCTCGCGGCGGCACTCGGCTCCGGGCCGGCCGGTGCGCTCGTCGCACTCGGTGCACTGCTCGCCCGACTCGTGCTCGACCGTGCCGAGGCCGGCCTGCGGCTGCTGGGAGCGCGCGGCGCCTCCGACCGTGTGGTCCGCTCGGTCGCCGCCGGGCTCGTCGCCGTCGCCGCGGTCCCGGGTGCCGCTGCGGGCGGGGTCCTCGCGGTCCTCGTGCAGCTGACGCCGCTGGGTGGGTCGGCGCCCGCCCCGCTGCAGGCCGTCGTCGCTGCGCTGCTCGCCGCCGTCGTGCCGTGCGCCGCGGCGGCGGTCCTCGCGCCCACGGTGCGGGTCGGAGCACGTCGTCGCGCCGTCCGACCGGTCGTCGAGGCCGCCGTGCTCGTCGCGACCGTGGCGGCGGTCGTCGTCACGACCAGGAGCGGCGTCACGACGAGCGCGCCCGGCGGCTCGGTGGACCCCCTGGCCGCGGTGCTGCCGCTGCTGCTCGCCGGGTCCGGCGTCGTGGTCGTCCTGCACCTGCTGCCCGTCGTGCTCGGACGGCTCGTCGCCGTCGCCCGACGTCGCCGTGGAGTCGCGATGCTCGTCGGGGTCGTGACCGCCGCGCGCTCCGCCGTCGCGCAGGCCGTCCCGCTCGTCGTCGCCGTCATCGGCATCGCCGTGGCCCTGTTCGCGACCGTCGTCGGCAGCACGCTCGAGGACGGGGTCGCCCAGGCGGCCCGCCGGAGCGTCGCGGCGGACGTCGCCGTGTCGTCGGTGGCCCTCGACCCCGACCAGGTCGCCCGCGTCGCCCGCGTCCCCGGCGTCGCTGCCGCGGTCGGTGTCTCCACCACGGACGAGGTGTCCTTCGACACCCCGGACGGCGCCGTCCAGGCCGTGGTCCTCGTCGCCGACGCGGACCGACTCGCCGCCGTGCAGCGGGACGTCCCAGGAGCGCTCCCCGCACCGGCGGCACTCCGCACGACCCGGGGCGAGCGTGTCCCCCTCGTCGCGTCGCGGTCCCTCGCCGAGGCCACCGGGCGGGACTCCAGCGTCCTCGGGACGGACACGCGCGTGGTGGCGACCGCCCCGGACGCGGTCCCGTTCACCCTCGCGAAGCGCTGGGTGCTCGTCGACACCCGCACCGCAGAGGCCCTCACCGAGACCGGCAGCGTCGACCGGGTGCTCGTCCGGACGGCCGACGGCGCATCACCCGACCGCGTCGCCGCGGCCGTGCGACGCCTGGTGCCGTCCGGGGACGTCGACACGGCCGTCGGGGTGGCTCGGTCCATCGACGCCGACCCTCGCGTCCCGGGCACACGTGCGGTCGCGGTCTCGGCAGCAGTGCTCGGTGGTGCGCTCGGCCTCGGCACGCTGGTCGTCGCGGGGGTGACGGCGGGGTCATCGCGTCGGGCTCGGACCCGCCTGCTCGGGGTGTTCGGCACGACCCCGGGTGACGCGCGGGCCGTCGTCGTGGCCGAGACGCTCCCGCTCCTCGTGGCCGCACTGGTCACGGGGACCGCCGTGGCCGTCGGGGTCGTCGCGACCACGCTGCCCTCGGCTGACCTGCGCTCGTTCACCGGAGCCGTCGTCCGACCGGTGGTCTCGGTCGACCCCGGGCTGCTCGCCGGGGTGGCCGGTGGACTGCTCGTGGCGCTCACGGGCGTCCTCGTCCTGACCGTCCGCGCCGGCGCCCCCGCGCACCACCGCCCGACCAGGAGGAACCGATGAGCACCACCCCCGACATCGTCTGCCGCGACCTCGTGCGGATCTACCGGTCCCGCGACGTCGAGGTTCAGGCGCTCCAGGGCCTGACCCTGACGGTCCGAGCGGGCGAGATGGTCGCGCTCGTCGGTGCCTCGGGCAGCGGCAAGTCGACGCTGCTCGGGATCCTCTCCGGGCTCGACGCCCCCTCGGCCGGGCAGGCCGTCGTGGCGGACGTCGACCTCGGGTCACTCGACCGTCGCGGTCGCACCCGCTTCCACCGTCACAGCGTCGGCTTCGTCTGGCAGCAGACCGCGCGGAACCTGGTGCCGTACCTCACGGTCAGCGAGAACGTCGCAGCGGTCCTCACGGTCGCGGGCGTGCGCGGCCGTCAGCGTGACGAGCGGGTCCGCGAGGTGCTCGACCTCGTGGGCATCGGCGACCACGGTCACGAGCTGCCCGGGGCGTTGCCGGGTGGTGTGCAGCAGCTCGCCGCGATCGCCGTGGCCCTGGCCAACCGCCCGCGGGTCCTGCTCGCCGACGAGCCGACGGGTGCGCTCGACCGTGCCGCCGCCCGGGCCGTGCTCGCGACGATGCGGGCGGTGAACGAGCACGAGGGCGTCACCGTCCTCATCGTCACCCACGACCAAACCGTCGCCGAACAGGTGCGACGGACGGTCCGGATCCGGGACGGACGCACCTCGACCGAGACCATCCGCGACGACCTCGGGAACAGCCCGGGAGAGGAGTTCGCCGTGATCGACGAGGCGGGGCGCCTGCAGCTGCCCGAGTCCTTCCAGCTGGCGCTCGGGCTGCGCGACCGCGTCCGGCTCAGCCTGCAGGACGACCACGTCGTCCTGCGCCGCGGCGACGACGAGGTGGACCGGTGAGCGGCACCGTGCTCGAGGCCTCCGGGCTCGGGTGGGACGTGACCACCGCGGCCGGCCCGCTCCGGGTCGTGCACGACGTGGACCTGCGCGCGGACCGCGGCGAACTCGTGGTCGTCCGCGGCGCCTCCGGGTCCGGCAAGACCTCGCTGCTGCGGCTGCTCGCCGGCCTCGAGCGTCCGGACCGCGGCACGGTCGCCGTCGACGGGACAACCCTGGCCGACCGGAGCGAGGACGAGCTCCGCGCACTCCGCCGCGACCGCCTGGCGATCGTCTTCCAGGACTTCTCACTCCTGCCCGTGCTGACCGCGGCCGAGAACGTCGAGGTGCCGCTCCGCATCCGGCGCACCGAGCCGGCCGAGCGGGACGCGATGGTGGCCGAGGCGCTCGCGCTCGTCGGCCTGACCGGACACGAGCACCAGCGCCCCGACGAGCTCTCCGGCGGTCAGCAGCAGCGGGTCGGCATCGCCCGAGCGGTCGTCGTTCGACCGGGACTCCTGCTCGCCGACGAACCGACGGCACAGCTTGACAGCGCGACCGCCGCGGGGATCGTCGACCTGGTCGCCGGCCTCGTGCGTGACACCGGGCTCGCCGCGGTGGTCACCACGTCGGACGACGCGTTCCTCGACCGGGCGACGCGGGTCGTCGACATCGAGCGCTGAGGGCAGCTGCCGTCAGCGCCAGAGGAACAGCAGCACGACGAGCCCGGACATCGTCAACGCCATCGCGCTGCAGATCACCGCGACGACGACGTCGTCCTGCGGCACCTCGTCCGCGTCGACCTCGCCGGCCTGACGACCGCCGTACGGTCCGACCTGGCCGGTCCACCCGTCCCCGTTCACGAGAACCGCGCGACGAGACCGGGCACGACGGCGTGCGGCTGGATCGCGACGAGGCGGTAGGACGCGCCCCCGTCGAACGTCAGCACGACCGTGTGCGGGCCGAACAGGTACGGCGACGCGGTGAGTCGGGGCCGGTTGGCGGTGAACTCGTAGACGACGTCCGTCCTGACGATCCCGGAGCCCGCCTTCTCGTAGATCGACACCTCGTCGGGTGAGGTCGCCGTCGCACCGTCGCAGGTGCTGTCGACGAGCCACTGTGTCGTCCCGATGCCGCGCAGGTCACTCGCGCTGATGACCACGGACCTGACGTCGTCGCCGCAGATCTGCAGCCCCGGGTGGTCGGCGGCGCGGACGGCCGCGGTCAGCCCGGGGACGGTGTCCGTCCACGGGAGCGGGCTCTGCACGCCGGGCCGTGGCGGTTGCCCGGGCGGGAAGACCGCGGGCGACGCCGAGCTCGTGGCCGTTGTCGACGACGACGAGTTCGAGGACGGTGCCGTGCTCGACGACGGCTCCGCGCTCGATGACGGCTCCGCGCTCGGCGAGGCCGTGCGAGACGGCCCCGCGCCACCCGCTCCCGTCTCCGGCTCGGTCTCGACCGGCGACTGCGAACAGCCCGCGAGCAGGCCGGACACGACCAGCACCGCCGCGACGACGGCCCCCGCCGTGGTCCTCGTCCGTTCCATGGGGTCCTCCTCCTGGTGGGGCACGACTGGGTGTCCGCTCCCGATGTCGGCGAACCTACGGAGCCACGGTGTCGACGACGTGACGGTCGTACCGGCAGGATGGCATCGACGGCACGGACGCCCGCGGCCCCGCGCGGCTCACGCTGTCACCGGACTGTCACACGCCTGCCGCGGTCGAGCCACGCCGGCGCTCCAGACTCATGGACATCCGGACCAGGAGGACCCCATGCCGAGACCCGCCAGACTCCCCCGCCGCACCGGGCTCACCGCGACCGCCGCGGCCGTCGCCACCGCGATCGTGACCTGCGTGGCAGCATCGCTGAGCATGAGCGCGCTCGGCGCCCCGCTCCAGGACGGCACGCCCGTGTCGACGACCATGACCGCCACCAGCGCGTACTTCGCCGGCTGTGGGCGCGAGGCCGTCTCCTCGCCGCTCACGATCCCGATCTGGTGCGCGTCGACCGACCAGGTGCTGCAGGACCTCACCTGGTCCTCGTGGGGCGGGCAGACGTCCCGCGGCGTCGGCAGCTTCGTCGACAACCCCTGCGACTGCGCGAGCGGGGAGCTGCACCGGTACGCGGTCGCGGTCGCCTTCCACGACCGGGTCGACGTCGCCGGCACCACCCGGTACGAACGCCTCCGCATCACCTTCGCGAACGGCCGCCCCGCGTGGGCCAGCCGCCCGACGATGTCCTTCCGCTGGAGCGACCAGGGGTTCGTCACCGACCAGGTGCTCTCGTGACGGACCCGGGTGACGGCGGCGCGATGGTGCTCCTCGCCGAGGACGACGACGACGTCCGCGAGACCACGCGCCTGCTGCTCCTCCGACGGGGCTTCCGCGTCCAGGAGGCCCGCGACGGCGTCGTCGCACTCGACCTCGCCCGGGCCGCCCTGCCCGACATCGCCCTGGTCGACGTCGCCATGCCGCGGATGGACGGGATCGCCCTCGCACGGGAACTCGCCGAGCTGGCCGTCCCCGTGGTGTTCCTCACCGCCAGGGACCTGCCCACCGACATCGCCGGCGGGCTGCACGCCGGCGCGGACGACTACGTCACGAAGCCGTTCGACCCCGACGTCCTCGCCGCCCGGCTCACCGCCGTCCTCCGTCGCACCGGCGCACGACCGGCACGGACGGAACGGCTCGGCGCCCTGGTCGTCGAGCACGACGCCAAGCGGGTGCTGCGCGGTGCGACCCCGATCACGCTCAGCGCGACGGAGTTCCGCGTCCTGCAGGCCCTCCTCGCGAACCGCGGTGCCGTGCTGTCCCGCGAGCAGGTGGTCGCGATCGTGTGGGGCTCCACGTGGCAGGACCCGCGGATCGTGGACACGAACGTGCAGCGCCTCCGCCGGAAGCTCGGGGTCGACGTCGTCGAGACGGTCCGCGGCTTCGGCTACCGGGTCGCGGCGGCCGGCCCGTGACGACCTGGAGCTCGACGCCGGGGACGACGGCCCCGCGCCCGGTCATCACCACGCACGTGCCCTGGCACCGCTCGCTCCGGGTCAGGACCGCCGCCGCCATGGCCCTGCTCGCCCTCACCCTCGTCCTCGCCGCCGGGGCGGTCTTCGCGCACACGTCCATCACGGGCGCCCGCGACCAGCTCCGCACGCAGGCCACCGCCCAGCTCCGCGAGATCGCCGCGACCGACGCGTTCGGCGGCGCCCTGCCGTCGCGTGCCACCCGCGACCCCGCCGCACTGCCCGCGGAGCTCCGCGGGGCGTTGGACGCACGTGCCGTCGTGACGTACGACGACGGCACCTCGATGTGGGCCGCCCGGGGCGAGGGCGCCGACCTGCTCGCGACGCGCGTCTCCGGCGCACCGGTCCGACAGCAGTGGGCCGACCTGGTCCGCACCTTCGCGGTGAGCGGCGCCGGTGCCGCGCTGATCGCCGCGCTGGTGTCCTGGTTCGTCGCCGGACGGCTCACCCGACGGCTCCGCGTCACCGCCAGCACCGTCAACGACGCCATCGCGGGTCGGCAGGCGGACCGCCCGACCGCCGAGGACGACGAGGTGGGCGTGCTGTCCCGCGGCATCGCGGACACCGCTGCCGCGCTCGCCGTCCGGCTCGAACAGGAGCGCGCCGTCAGCGCCGACGTCGCCCACGACCTGAAGACCCCCCTCACGGCGCTCAGCAGCGCAGCCGCGCTGCTCGGGAACGACGAGGACGCCGACCGCATCCGACGACTCGTGCGGCGGCTGCGCGATCTGGTCGACGACCTCCTCCGGCTCGCCCGCGCGCAGCACGACGCCCCGGCCTCCGACGTCCGGCCACGGTCCCTCGCGCGGTCCGTCGAACGGGTGCTCGCCGAGTCCCCGTCGAGCCACGTCCCGGTCCGGGTGCTCGCGGACGCCACCGTCGGGCTCGACCCCGACCGACTGGCACGGGCCCTGACGAACCTGGTCGGCAACGCGGAGCGCCACGGCGACGGCGACGTCGAGGTGGTCGTCGACGGCACCGAGGTCCGCGTCACCGACCGCGGGCCGGGGTTCCCCGAGGCGCTCCTCGCGGAGGGACCTCGGCGGTTCGGCGCGCTCGGCACCGCCGGCGGCACCGGGATCGGCCTCGCGATCGCCCTGCACCACGCCGACGCCACGGGAGCGCGGGTCGTGCTCCGCAACACCGACCGGGGCGCGAGCGCGAGCCTGGTCTTCGACCAGGCCCTGTCACCGGACTGACACACGCCTGCCGCAGCCGAGCCACGTCCCGGACGCACGCTGGTCCCATGACCACAGCACGCGTACGGACCATCCTGCCGATCATCGGCGTCACCGCGATGGCGCTCCTGCTGACCGCCTGCTCCGGCGGCGGCACCGGAGCCGCGACCGCCGCCCACCCGTCGACCGGGGCCTCGACCGGCACCTCGACGTCCGCCAGTCCCACCACCGGCCCCACCACCGCTCCGAGCCGGTCCACGCCCGCCGCGACGACGCCGTCCAGCGCTGGCAGCACCGCGGCCCCGGCTCCCTCCCGCGGCTCCGGGACGGCCGCCGCTCCCGCACCCGCCAGCACCACCTCCGGCGGCACGGCGAGCACACGGTGCGCCACCTCCCAGCTCACCGGGTCGGTCGCGGACGGCGGCGGCAGCAGCGCGGGCGCCACGCGGGTCGCGATCATCCTGCGCAACACCGGCGCGCGGTCCTGCACCCTGCAGGGCTGGCCCGGCGTCTCCTTCGTCGGGGGCGGCAACGGAACCCAGATCGGCAACGCGGCGACGCTCGACCGCTCGACGCCGCACCAGACCCTCACCCTCCGACCGTCCGGTGAGGTCCAGGCGGTGGTGACCGTCAGGGACGCCGGCGACTGGGACTCCGCCACGTGCCACCCGCGCGTGACCGACGGCTTCCGCGTGATCCCGCCGGGATCGCGCCAGTCGCTCTTCGTCCCCGCCACCGGGGCGCTGTTCGAGTCCTGCGCTGCGCCGGCGGTCCACCAGCTCAGCACGAGCGCGCTCGCGTCGTTCTGACGCCACCACCCACCGGACGGGAGGCTCACCCCGCGACCGCCACCGAGCCTCCCGTCCGGCAGTGCTGACCACCGCCACCGGCGACGCCGGAGGTGCGCGACGGCCGCAGCAGCCCTAGGGTGGCTGCTGCACCACGCTGTCGGGGATCATCGGGGGGACCATGGCTGGGGAACTACGGGTCGATGCGGGCGGGCTGTCGTCGCTGGTCGGCGACCTGAACGTCCACGGCGGGAGCGCCGGGCAGCAGGCGGCCGCCGCCGACGCCGCGCTGAGCACGGCTGTCGCCGCCGCCACCTCGCCACAGCTGAGCGGTGCCCTCGGACGGCTCGCCGGCCGCTTCCGTGGGCGCAGCGACGACATCGGTGTCCGCATGACGAGCCTCGCGGCGTCGCTCACCACGGCGCACGACGCGATCACCGCGACCGACAGCCACCTCGCTGCCGACGTCAGCGGCATGGGCCGGTGAGCGTCCTCGCCGGCGCGCTGACCGCCGCCGACGTCACGGACGTCACCGACGACGCCGCCGCGCTCCGCTCGGCCGCCCAGCGGTTCGCCGCCGCCACCGACGGCGTCCTGTCCGCCGCGACCGCCGCGTCGCGGTCCTGGTCCGGGCTCCCCGCCGTCTTCACCTCGGACGCCCTGCAGCCGGCGCTGACGCCGCTGATGGACCCGGCGGTGACCAAGGCCAGGCACCTGCAGAGCGCCGGGGACGCGTTCCTCCGGGTCGCGACCCGCGCCGCGAGCCGGACCGAGGAGCTCGCGCAGGAGCACGACGCGCTCGTCCGGCAGATCGACGCCTTCCACGCCTCGGCCCCCGGGCAGGTCGCCGCCGAGGCCGCCAAGGCTGCGTCCACCGGGGACCTCCTCGGCGCGGTCGGGGCCGTCGTCAGCAACTGGCAGCAGGTCCCCGCGCTCGTCACCGAGGAACTCGGGCTGCGCATGCGGGTGCAGGCGCACAACGACCACGTCACCGCGACGCTCGACGCCGTCGCAGCCGAGCTCGACGGGATCACGCCGTCGACGGTCGACGCCCACGCCGTCCACACCGCCGCCTCGGTGTCCAGCACCACGGCCGGAGGCGGCGGCAACTGGTTCGAGGACGCCTGGCACACGGTGAAGACCGTCACGGAGCTCGGCGTCACGATCGCCGGCGCGCAGGCCACCGCCGGACTCCCCTACCTGCAGGACGCCGCAGCGACTGCCGGCAACGTCTTCGCGTCCCTCGGCAACGCGATGGTGAACCACCCGGACGAGGTCCTCGAGCTCCTCGGCGGCCTGGCGACGATGGCCGGCGGCGCCGCCATGGAGGGCGGCGGTGTCGCCCTCGACCTGACCGTCGTCGGTGCACCCGCGGGTGTCGCGCTGAACATCTCCGGCGCGGGCGTCATCGCGGCCGGAGCAGCCCTCGCCGGCACCGGGGCGCTCGGGCTCGGCGTGCACGCGATGACCGACGACCGGAGCACCCCGTACCGGACGGACAACGCCGAACGCGCCAGGAACGCCAAGGAGCCGAACGAGCAGCACCCGGGGCGGAACAACGACGGGACGTACCGGTCGGAGAACAACGACTCGGCCCGCGTCGACGCCGCGCAGAAGGAAGCCGACGGCCTGAAGCAGGTCGAGAAGCAGCTCGGGACCACGGTCGACACCACCAAGGTCAAGGCCACTGTCGACGGCGTCCCGAACGGCCGCATCTACGACGGCCTCGTGCAGAAGGCCGACGGCACCTACATCGGCGTCGAGATCAAGAGCGGCACCGCCGTCCGCTCACCGGCGCAGCGGGAGTTCGACGCGGCCATCAGCCCCGAGAACCCGGCCTACGCCACGCTCAACGGCAAGGTCATCAAGATCACCGAGTTCATCGAGCGGAAAGTACCCTGACACCGATGTTCATCATGACCACCAACGCCGAGTCGAGCATGCCGCTCATCGACAGCATCCGGCCGTTCCGTGACCAGATCCGCTTCAACCTCGGCCAGCTCGACAACGACGAGGACTGGTCCTACCAGCTCTGGTTCGTCCCGGACAGCGCCGGGTGGCCCGACGCGCCGGGCTACGACGACGAGGACTGGAACAGCCGGTACATGCAGGCCGGTGGGAGCGCCGAGCGCATGAGCGTGGAGCTGCAGCGCGTCGAACACGGCGAGCTGCGCCACTGGGTCGTCGGCCGGCCGCACGACCTCACTGAGCCCCTCTCCGAGGCCGTCAACGTCGCGGGCACCGACCACGCCGTGCACCCGGCAGAGGTGTTCGACGCGGACGAGGCGACGGACCTCTTCTTCCACTACTTCACGGACAGCGGCACCGTCCCCGACGGGTACGTCCTGCGGCTCCTCGACCTGTCGTAGCGCTCGGGTCGCCCGCCTCGTGTTCGTCCACACGGTCAACAGCGCCAGCACCTCGAAGCTGTCGAATGAATTCCGCTCCCACCGCGACCAGATCCGGCGCATGCTCGGTCTGCTCGACGGCACGAGTGAGGGCCGCTTCGCCTACCAGCTCTGGTTCGTCCCGGACGAGGCTGGCTGGCCCGACGGTCCCGGCTACTCGAACGAGGACTGGAACAGCCGCTACATCCAGGCCGGCGGGAGCGCCGACCGCATGAGCGTGGAGCTGCAGCGTGTCGAGGGCGGCGAGCTGCGCCACTACGTCGTCGGACGGCCGCACGACCTCGGCGAGCCGCTCTCCGAGACCGTGGACGTCGCGGGCACCGACCACGCGATCCACCCAGCAGAGGTGTTCGACGCGGACGAGGCGACGAACCTCTTCTTCCACTACTTCGGCGACAGCGGCACCGTGCCAGACGGGTACGTCCTGCGGCTCCTCGACCTGTCGTAGGGGTCCGGGACCTGCGCCGATGTGCATCGTCCGCGCAGCGCATCAGGGGCGGTCCTGGTCCTCGCCGTCCCACAGGTCCGCGCACTCGAGGGGCTCGGCGCCGTGCACCCGGAGGTACTCGCCCGCGCCCCGGTCACCGGCGAGCGCGGCGTCGAGCGCGTCCCAGTGCGCCCGACCGATCAGGACCGGATGCCCGGGTCGCCCGCCGTACACGGCACGGCGGAGCGTCTCCGGTCCGACACCGGTCCCGCCGAGCACCCGAGCGACGGCCGACGGCGGCAGCCGCGGGGTGTCGACGAGGGTGACGATCGCGGCATCGACGTCACCACGGGATCGGAGCGCACGGAGCCCGGCACGGAGCGACGCACTCACACCCGCGCGCCAGTCGTCTGCCGTGACGAGCGTGGCTGGCTGGTCGTGGTCCTCCTCGGACCGGAGGAGCTCGCTCGCCTGCGTCCCGGCGGCCCCGAGGACGACGGTGACGTCCGGACAGCCACCGTCCCGCAGCGCCCGCACCGCGATCGACGTCCAGAGCACACCGGCGGAGTCACGGACGAGCCCCTTCGGCTGACCCATCCGCGTCCCCTGTCCCGCGGCCAACACCAGGCCGGCGACGTGGGTCACGGCTGTGCCGGACTCACGACCGTGCCCGACTCACACGAAGCCCGGCAGGGATGCCCAGGCTGCCGGGGCTTCCGGCACACCGTCGCGGATCACCGTGCCGGAGATCAGCCCGTACGGACGGTCGGCCGCGTAGAAGACCTCGTTCGGGTTGTCGAGGCCGAACGGCGTCAGGTCGACCAGGAAGTGGTGCTTGTTCGGCATCGAGAACCGGACCTCGGCGAGCTCGGGGAACGTCTCGATCGCCGTGGCGCCCATCGCGAAGAGCGTCTGCTGCAGCGCGAGCGAGTGCAGTTCGCCGAAGGTGGCGAGCATGCGTTCGAGGACCGCGGCGTGCAGCGTGTTCCAGTCGATGCCCGCGTCCACCGCCTCGGGCAGGTACCGCCAGCGCGCCGTCACCGAGGTCGCCAGGATGCGGTCGTCGGTCTCGCCCAGGGTCGTGTAGCGGTCGCGGGGGAACCCGTGGAACTCGCTGCCGGTCGACTTGAGCACCGTCAGGTCGGTCACGCCGGCCACCACGTGCACGTCGTCGCCGTCGAACTGCACGACAGCGGTGCGCGTGCCGCTGCCCGACCGCACGAACGCGTGGTCGTGTTCCTGGCCGTCGACGGAGATCCGCGACCAGGCGTGCTGGTCGGCGGACAACGTGGCGCCGTCGTACCAGTCGTACGCCGTCGTGAAGTGGCGGCCGAGGCGCAGCAGGAACTCCTCCGGGCTGTGCACGCCGTGTTCCCGCGCGAAGGCGTAGACCGTGTTCTTCTGCGTGTCCGTGGCGACGACGTTCGCGTTGTCGCCCGACGTGTACGAGTCGGCGAGGGCCGCGCCGCGCAGCTGGGTCGATATCGTCAGGTCCTCGATCTCGTGCCGCTCGGTGTCGCGGGTGACGCGCACCAGGCGGACCTCGGCCTTGCCGTACTGGTTCGCGCCGAGACGCACGGTGGAGGTGGGGATGACGGGCTGTTCGGTGGTGTCGGTCATGGCGATCAGTTCCCTCGGTAGGTCGAGTAGGCGAAGGGGTTGAGCAGCAACGGCACGTGGTAGTGCGCCGTGGGTTCGGTGGGGACGGTGATCACGACGTCGACCCGGGGGTGGAAGGCCGTCACGCCCTGCGCCCGCCAGTACTGCCCGGTGGCGAACGAGAGCGTCCAGTCCCCCGGCTCGAGCGCATCGGGCCCGAGTGCGGCGATCCGGCCCGCGGAGTCGGTCGTGCCGGTCGCGACCACGGCGCCGGACGGACCGGTCAGGGTCACGTCGACGCCCACAGCGGGCATGCCACCGGTGGTGTCGAGCACGTGGGTCGTCAGGTGGCTCATGCGACGCTCCGGTCCAGTCGCAGCAGGGCGATCTCGCGCAGCTGGTCGGCGACCTCCGCACGCTCGGTCGTGTCGTCGTTGCCGAGCCGACGGTCCAGCTCGGCGAGGATCTCGGGCGCCGTCCGCCCGGCCGCCCGGATCAGGAAGACCCGGTCGAACCGCTGCTCGTAGGCGGCGTTGCCCGCGCGGATCGCCTGCGCGGTGCTGTCGTCCGCACCAGCCGAGGACGACTGCTCGTGCCGGGATGCCGCTGCTGCCGCGGTCTGCCCCTCCGGCCGGTCGCCGATGCGCGGGTGGTGCGACAGTGCCTCCGTGACCTCGTCGTGCGTCCACGTCGCGGCGAGCGCTGCCGCCCGCGCCCGGAGTCCGGCGACCGAGCCGTAGGGCCGGCCGTCCAGGACGGCGGCGACCCATCGTGGGACCGCAGCCCACGTGCTGACCAGCTCCCGAGCCTCCAGGCTGTCCAGACGGTCGAAGTCCCGGATGTCCATCGGTCCTCCGTTCACGGTGCCGCCACCTCGTCGAGTGCGTCGTAGGCGTCCGCGATCGCGGCGACGCGCGCTCGGCCGGCGGCGCCGCTCGCGGTGTAGACGTCGTTCGCGAGGGCGGCGACGACGGCCGCCGGTGCCGCGAGGCTGTCGAAGGCGGACGGTGAGTCCACCGGGCAGATGACGACCGTCCGCGCCGGAGCCGCGAGCACCGCGCCGGTGGGGTCGGTCAGCACGATGACGTCGGCTCCGGCCTCCGAGCAGCGTGCGACGACCCGCCCGACGACGGCGGCGTGGCGACGGATCGAGACCACGACGACGACGTCCTCGGCGTCGAGGTCCGCCAGCTCCTCGCCCAGGCTCTGTCCGGCGGCTGGTGCGAGCCGGACGTCGGCGCGCACCTGCGCGAGCTGGGCGCGGAGCTGCAGGGCGAGCGGGTGGGCGTTGCGCAGGCCGATCACGGTCACCCGGCGTGCGGCGACGATGCGGCGCGCGAGGCCCGGCCGGTCGGCGCGCGCCAGGGAGGTCAGCGCGGCGTCGAGGTTCCGGCCCTCGACCGTCCGCTCGTCGACGTCCGGGGACCGCGTGGCTGCCCAGGGCAGGCCGGAGCCGCGCGCGACGAGCAGGGACGCACGGACCTCGCCGGCGTCGCGGAACCCGAGCGCGCGCACGAGCCGGCTGACGGTCGCCTTGGACGTGCCGGACTCGGCTGCCGTCTCGGCCGATGTGCGCAGGAGCAGCAGGTCGGGGTCGGTGCGGACGAGGGCGGCCACGCGCCGTTCGGCCGGGGTCAGGTCGTCCCACAGCGCGTCGATCCGCGAGCGCAGGTCGATGGTCACGGCGCGACCCCCGCGTCCGATGCGTCGGACCCGGCGACGCCCGCGGCCACGGCCAGCACCGCTGTGGTCATCGCGTCGATGCCCACGGCGATGTCCTCCGTCGACACGAACTCGTCCGGGTGGTGGCTGATGCCGCCCGGGTTGCGGAGGAACAGCATCGCGACGTCCGTGACCCGGCCGAGCGACATCGCGTCGTGTCCGGCCCGCGAGAAGAGCTCGAGCGGCTGCTCCTGCCCGGTCGCGGTGATCCCGGCGCGCACGGCGTCCATCAGGTGGGGCGCACACAGGACGGCGGGTGCCCGGTGGACCTCGCTCGCCGTGACCTCGAGGCCCCGGCGGTCGGCGATCTCAGCGAACGCCTGCTCGATCGCGTCCCACACCCGGTCCCGGCCTTCGTCGAACTCACCGCGCAGGTCGACCGAGAACCGGGCGTGCCCGGGGACGACGTTCACCGCGCCGGGTTCGACGTGCATCGAGCCGACCGTGCCGATGTGCTGCTCGGCGATGCAGATCCGCTCCACGGCGAGCGCCGCCTCGGCTGCACCGAGCAGCGCATCGTGCCGCATCTCGTACGGGGTGCCGCCCGCGTGCCGGGCCTCGCCGACCACGTCGACGCTGAACCGTCTGGCTGCCGCGATGCTCGTGACGACGCCGAGCGCCTGTCCGGCTCGTTCCAGGTGCGGGCCCTGCTCGATGTGCGCCTCGAGGTACCCGGCCAGGGTCGTCGGGTCGACCGCGGCCTCGTGCACCCGCGCTGGGTCCAGGCCGTGGGCGGTGAACGCGTCGCGGAGGGAGATGCCGTCCTCGTCGGTCAGGTCCCACCACGCGTCGTCCCACACGCCGGCCATCGCCGACGACCCCATGAGCGCCTTGCCGAAGCGGGTGCCCTCCTCGTCGGAGAACGCGACGACCTCGATCGCGACGGGGAGGTCCGCCACCCGGTCTCCGAGCATCTCGACGACGGCGATGCCGGTCAGGACACCGACGATCCCGTCGTAGCGGCCGGCGTCCACGACGGTGTCCAGGTGCGACCCGATGAGCAGGACGGGCCGGGCATCGTCGCCGGCCACGCGGCCGTGCAGGTTGCCGGCGGCGTCCTCCCAGGTGCGCAGTCCGGCCGCCGCCATCCACCCGGCAGCGAGCGCGTCGGCACGGGCGTGCTCCGGCGACAGGTACACGCGGCAGATGCCCTCGGCCGACGAACTGATCCCAGCGAGGTCGTCGCAGCGGTCCGCTACGACCCGCGCGAGGGCGGTGGCCGGACGGGAGGCACGACTCACCGTGACCCCGCCGCCACCGTCACCGGGGTGGTCGCGCTGGACCGAACTGCGTCACGCGTCGCACTCGCGTACACGTCGAGTGCCGCGTCGACGCCGGCGCCCTGCGGCACCGCCGCACCGCCGCGCCGCAGGCACTGCTCGAGCGCCGACAGCGTGGTGACGACGGTGTCCTTCCGGGCGTTGACGCCCATCGTGCCGATCCGCCAGACGCGACCGTGGAGGGGTCCGAACGAGGTCCCGATCTCGATGCCGTGGTCCTCGAGCATCGCGGAGCGCACGGCGTCACCGACGACGGTCTCCGGGATCTCGACGGCGACGACGTTGTGCATCTTGTGGCCGACGTCGCCGAAGACCCGCAGTCCGAGCGCCTGGACGCCCTCGAGCATCGCGCGGCCCGCCGTCTCGTGCCGTGCGCCGACGGCCTCCAGGCCCTCCTCGAGCACCACCCGCGCGCACTCGCGCGCGACGTAGAGCATGGTCGTCGCCTCCGTGTGGTGGTTGAGCCGTCGCGGGCCCCAGTAGTCGAGGACCATGCCGAGGTCGAAGTAGTTCGAGCGGATCGGGTCGTCCTGCACGTCGTCACCCGGCTCGCGGATGCCGGCCTCGATCGAGCTGCGCGAGCGGACGACCTCGGTCGCGCGCTCGGACAGGCTGGTCGGCGAACTGCCGGAAGGACCGGCCAGGCACTTCTGCAGCCCGGCGGTCACGGCGTCGATGCCCCACGCGTCCATCTCGAACGGGTTGCCCACCAGGCTCGCGGTGGTGTCCGTGTAGAGCAGCACCCCGTGCCGGGCACACACGGCGCCGAGGTCCTCCAGCGGCTGGTTCATCGTGGTCGAGGTGTCGCCCTGGACCACGGCCAGGACCTTCGGCTTCGTGGCGATGATCGCCTGCTCGATGACCGACACCGGGAAGACCTGTCCCCAGTCGGTCTCGATCGTGTGGACCTCGGCCTGGGCACGCCCGGCGATCTCGGCGAGCAGGTGCCCGAACCGGCCGAACACGGGGACCAGCACCCGGTCGCCCGGAGCGAGGAGCGACACGAGCGCCGCCTCGATGCCGGCGCGCGAGGTGCCGTCCACCAGGATCGTGGCGTCGTTGCGGGTGCGGAACACCTGGCGGTAGAGCTCCTGGGTCTCGGTCATCGTCGCCGTCATCCAGGGGTCGTACTGCCCGACGAGCGGTGCGGACGCCGCGCGGAGGACCCGCGGGTCGGCGTTGACCGGGCCGGGCCCCATCAGGAGTCGTGCGGGCGGGTCGACTGGCTGCATCGGGTGTTCCTTCCGTTCCAGGATCGATCGTAGGGAACGCGTGTTTCAGCCACGTGACAGCGGTGTTGCGGGCCCGGCCCGAGCCTCCAGGCAATCGTCAGCCGACCAGCGCGACCGCCAGGTCGACCAGCGCCACGTCGGATCCCGGCGCGCCGACCAGGCAGACGCCGACCGGCGCACCGTCGACGGTGAGCGCCGGCGCGGACACCGCGGGCGCGCCCGCGATGCCGGCCACGGCCGTCATCTGCAGGGTCGCGGTGCGGGTCCGGTCCACGGCAGCCGCATCGGCGGTCCGGAGCGGGGCGGGACCAGGGACGGTCGGGAGGCACAGCACCCCTCCGGCGAGCACGTCACGGACCGCGGACCGGAACGTCACGAGCCGCGCGCGGGCGTCCTGCTCGGTGGAGGCCGTCACGACCTCGGCCGCGGCGAACCGGGCGGCGACGTCGGGACCGATCGCACCGGGGTGTGCG
Source organism: Curtobacterium sp. GC_Cur_3 (assembly GCF_026544205.1). Taxonomy (GTDB): domain Bacteria; phylum Actinomycetota; class Actinomycetes; order Actinomycetales; family Microbacteriaceae; genus Curtobacterium. Next base: position 102,241 of record NZ_JALNUI010000002.1, on the reverse strand, counting down.
GTGACCCACGCGCCGTCGTTCCGCCACGCCTCGGCGGCCTGCACCGTCCGGACGACCTCGGCGAGCTCGTCCAGGGGCGGCAGCTCGACGGTGGTGACGGTGCGACCGGTGCGGGCGAGGAAGGCCTCGAAGGCCGCTCGGGTCGCGGGGTCGACCGTGCGCATGAGCTCGTCGGCGACGAGCAGGTCCGACGAACCTGGTCCGGGGTCCCCCAGGGCCACGACTGCGGCGGCGCGCAGGGTCGCTGCGTCACGAGCCAGCCAGCCGACGGTGTCGAAGGTCTGGGCCAGGGGCAGGAGCCCCTCCCGGGGAACCGCGCCGTGGGTCGTCCGGAGGCCCCACAGCCCCTGGTACGAGGCCGGCACCCGGACGCTGCCGGCGGTGTCGGTGCCGAGGGCCAGGTCCGCCTGTCCCAGTGCCACCGCGGCGGCCGCTCCGGAGGTCGAGCCTCCCGGCATCCGCTCCGGCGCGGCACCGTTCGGCGGGGTCCCGGTGTGGGCGTTCCGCCCGGCGATGCTGTACGCGAACTCGTCGGTCCTGGCGATGCCGGTGACCGACGCGCCGGCGTCCAGCAGCACCTGCACGGCGGGGGCGTTCGCGACGGAGACGGACGCGCCGCGCTCGTACTCGGGGTTGCCGGCGCCGACGACCTGGCCGCGGACGGCGAACAGGTCCTTCACCGCGACGCGGACGCCGGCGAGCGGCGCGTCGGGCCGGGTGGTACCGGGCACGAGCGGGTCGCCGACGACGCGCCACATCGTCCGGTCGACGGCGGCGGCACGGCCGGTGACGTGCGCAGCGGCGATGCGCCAGACGCCCGGTCCGACCTGCGCTCCGGGTCGGTCGGGTCCGTCTGGTCTGTCGCTCCGGCGCCAGAGCTGCGTCTGCAGTCCCTGCCCGCCGCCCGTGAAGTGCGACGTGGCGACGACCAGCACGGTGTCATCGGTGAGGACCCGGAGCTCGGTGCGGCCGATCCGCCGCGCAGCGATGCCGCCGCGGGCGGATCGGAAGGCGCTGATCCGGTCGTGACCGACGAGGAGCCCGGCGGCGTCCCCCCGGATCGTGTCCGGCCCTGGCTCGAACGACGCGTCGAGCACGGCGACGTCGTCGGCCGCCAGGGCGGCCTCGTACCGGTCGAAGGCGGCACGGAGCCCGGCCGGCCAGGTGGGCTCCGGCCGTGTCCGCTCAGCCACGGGGCACCGCCGCGAAGTCGGCCTTGCGGACGGTCGCGTGCACGCCGCAGACCAGGTCGACGACCTGCGAGATCCGGAAGTCGGTCGTCGCGCTGAGGTACGCGTAGGCGATGTGCTCGTCCACGCCCCAGCGCGCCCGCAGCAGCACGATCGCCTGGCGGACACACGTGCGGAGGGCCTCGTCCAGGTCGGCGTCGAGGCCCGTCGGCACGAGGAACTCCGTCGTCTCGCCGAGCGGCCCGGCGAGCTCGCCGAACTCCTGCAGCGCACGGGCCCGCGGGACGACGTCGATCCGGTAGGTGGCGCGGAGGGAGGCCTCCATCGCGGTGAGGGCGACCTCGCCGTCCCCCTGGGCGAAGTGCGGGTCGCCGACGTAGACACCGGCACCGGGCACCTGGACGGGCAGGTGGAGCGTCGAACCGACCGTCAGCAGCGCGATGTCGATGTTGCCGCCGTGGGCCCCGGGCGGGACGGAGTGCGGCCGGGCGGAGTCCGCGACCGTGACGCCGACGATGCCGGCGAAGGGCCGCAGCGGGAACGTGATCAGACCGGGTCCGCCCTCGACGACGGGCAGGCGTCCGTGCAGCTCGCCGTCCTGCTCCACGACGTCGGCGTAGACGCTCACGGCCAGCTCACCCCGGGGCAGCTCGCCGTGCAGCGCTCCGCGGCCGTGCCGGTTCGAGATGATGCCGTACGGCACGCGGGGCAACGCCTCGAGCAGGGTCATCGACACGACGTCGCCGGGCTCCGCACCGTCGACCGCGACCGGGCGGGACACCACGTGCGGGCCGTCCGTCCGCCCGCGTTCCGCCGACCTCGCGATGCCCACGGCGTCGTCGAGCACGAGCTCGCGCGGGACCCCGTGCCGGCCGAAGAACGCCACCGGGTCGCGGCCCTGGTCGTCGAGGACCCCCTCGTGGCTCACGGTGTCGAACGTCACGGTGGACCCAGGGGCCACGGTCAGGACCGGCGCGTCGTCACGTGCGGGGAGGCGACCCCAGAGCACCTCGCCGGGTGCGGACGACACCAGGTGGTCGCCGAGGACCGGGCCGACGCCCGGTTGCAGGACCCCGTGTGGCAGGACCGCAGCGAGGTCCGAGGGCGTGGGACGCCGGGCGCGGGTGACGTCGCCGGCGACGTCACGGTCGACGAGTTCAGACACGACTGAGCAGCCTTCCGTCGGTGGCGGTGACCCCGCCGGTGGCCGTGGCGACCCGGTTGCCGTGCAGCCACGTCTCGAGGACCCGGCCACGCACGGTCGCACCGTCGTAGGCGGAGATCGGGTTGCGGTGCTCGAGCGCCTCGGCGTGCACGGTCTCCGTCGCGTCGGGGTCGAACACGACCAGGTGCGCGAGGGCGCCGGGTGCGATCACGCCGCGGTCACCGAGCCCGACCAGCGCCGCAGGACCCGTGGTGAACGCGGGCAGGAGCCGGTCGAGCGGGAGGCCGCGGCGCACGGCCTCCGTCCACGTCGCCCGGAAGCCGACCTGCAGTCCGGCGATCCCGCCCCACGCCAGCCCGAAGTCGCCGCCGGTGCCGCGCTTCAGGTCCACCGTTGAGGGCGAGTGGTCCGTCACGACCAGGTCGATCGTCCCGTCGAGCAGTCCGTCCCAGAGCGCGTCCTGGTTGCCGGCGTCGCGGATCGGCGGGCAGCACTTGAACTCGGTCGCGCCGTCCGGCACGTGGTCCGCGTCGAGCGTCAGGTAGTGCGGGCAGGTCTCGACCGTGATCGGCAGCCCCTCGGCCTTGGCCGCTCGCAGCATCGGCAGCGCACCGGCGTCCGACAGGTGCAGCACGTGGGCACGGGCGCCGGTCGCGCGGACCCCGTCGATCACCCGGGCGATCGCGTCCTCCTCGGCGACGGGGGGCCGCGAGTCGAGGAACGCGCGGTACCCGGTGCCGAGCGCACCGTTCGCTGCCAGCCGGTCCGGGTCCTCCGCGTGCACGATGAGCAGGCCGTCCAGGGCAGCGACCTCCGCCAGCGCGGCACGGAGCCCGGCGGCGTCGAGGTGACCGAACTCGTCGACCCCCGACGGCGCCAGGAAGCTCTTGAACCCGAAGACCCCGGCCTGCCACAGCGGGCGGAGGGCACCGGCGTTCTCGGGGACCGCGCCGCCCCAGAACCCGACGTCGACGGCGACGCGTCCCTCGGCAGAAGCCCGCTTCACCGCGAGGGCGCCGACCGTCGTGGTCGGCGGGACCGAGTTCAGCGGCATGTCGACGATCGTCGTGACACCGCCCAGGGCGGCAGCGCGCGTGGCCGAGGCGAAGCCCTCCCACTCCGTGCGGCCCGGTTCGTTGACGTGCACGTGCGTGTCGACCAGCCCCGGCAGCAGCACTGCGCCGGTCGGCACCTGCACGACCGCGTCGACCGTGACGTCGGCGTCGACCGGCAGCACCGCCTCGACGCGGCCACCACGGACGACCACGGTGGCGGGCCGGAAGGCGCCGTCCGTCCAGACGCGGTCACCGCGGAACGCCGTGGAGGCCCGGCTCGCCTCCGGCACGTCGGTTCGGGATCCGTTCATGACGCCGAGGATCGCACAGCCGTGTTTCCAGGATGCGTCGGCTGTTCCCGGGCCGTAATGCCCACGAAACACCGGGATCGTACGCTCGTGCTCCACCGAGACTCGGGTCCCCAGGCAGGAGGTCGTCATGCACAGCACGTGTCAGGACCGCCCCGCCAGAGCGTGGAACCGGGGCATGATCGCGCACGGTCGACGGCCGGCGTCCGTCCTGACCCCGTCGTCCCCTGCCTCGATCGGAACCCCTGACCATGGACCTCACCACCGTCCGCTCCGTGCGGACGCCGTCGCACCGCGACGACATCACCCTCGCCCCCGGTGAACACCTGCTCGGTGGCGGCACGTGGCTGTTCTCCGAGGAACAGCCGGACCTGGTCGGCCTCGTCGACCTGACGGCGCTCGGCTGGCCCGACCTCGAGCGCACCGACGACCTGCTGACGATCGCTGCCACGTGCACGATCGCGACGCTCGTCGGGACCACGCCGGACGCGGACTGGTCCGCCTGGCCGCTGGTCGCCCGGTGTGCGAACGCGCTGCTGGCGTCGTTCAAGATCTGGAACACGGCGACCGTCGGCGGGAACGTCGGCGTCGCGCTGCCCGCCGGGGCGATCACGGCGTTGCTGGTCACGCTGGACGCCGTGGCGGTCGTCTGGACGCCGGACGGCGGCGAGCGCCGGGTGCCCGTCGAGCGACTCGTGCTCGGCGTCCGGTCGATCGACCTGGCGCACGGCGAGGTCATCCGCGCGTTCGAGGTCCCGACGCGTGCACTCCGAGGTCGCACCGGGTACCGCCGGACCGCCCTCAGCCCGCACGGCCGCTCCGGGACACTCGTCACCGCACGCCGGGACGACGACGGCTTCGTGCTCGTGGTCACCGCCGCGACGCCTCGGCCGCTCGTCCTCCGCTGGGAGGCAGTGCCGGACGACGCCACGGTCGTCGCCGCGCTGGACGCGCACCGGGACTGGTACGACGACCCGCACGGCTCCCCCGCGTGGCGTCGGGCCGTGAGCACCCGCTTCGCGCAGCAGCTCCGGGCCGAAGCACAGGCACAGGTCGGCGGTGCGGCATGAGGTTCGACGTCGACGGACACCGGCACGACGCCGACCCGCAGCCCGGTCAGGTCCTCCGCACGCTCCTGCGCGAACAGGGCGTCACCGCCGTCAAGAAGGGGTGCGACTCCGGCGACTGCGGTGCCTGTTCCGTGCTGGTCGACGGCGACCCCGTGCACTCGTGCATCTACCCGGCGCACCGCATCGACGGGCGCAGCGTCACCACGGCAGCCGGTCTCGGCACCCCCGACGCCCCGCACCCGGTGCAACGGGCGTTCGCCGACGCCGCCGCGTTCCAGTGCGGCTTCTGCACCGCGGGCATGGTCGTCACCGCCTCCACCTTCGGCCCGGACGACCTGGCCGACCACCACCGCCGGCTCAAGGGCAACCTCTGTCGGTGCACCGGGTACCGCGCGATCGAGGACGCCCTGGCCGGGGTCGTCAACACCGTCTGCGCCGCTCCCGGGGACGCCGTCGGGACGTCGGTCCGAGCTCCGGCGGCCGCGCGCATCGTCTCCGGGCGCGAGGAGTACACGCTCGACGTCCCGCCCGTCGGCGACGTGATGAGCACCGAGACGCTCCTGCACCTGGCCGTGCTCGGCAGTCCGCACGCGCACGCCCGCATCGCCACGATCGACACGTCCGCCGCCGAGGCGCTGCCGGGCGTGCACGCCGTGCTGACCTGGCGCGACGACCCGGGCGTGCTCTTCTCGACCGGTCGGCACGAGTCGCGCCTCGACGACCCCGACGACACGCTGGTGCTCGACCGGGTCCTGCGGTTCCGCGGGCAGCGGGTCGCCGCGGTCGTGGCCGACAGCGTGCGGATCGCCGAGCAAGCCTGCGCGCTCCTCGCCGTCACGTACGAGGTGCTGCCGAGCGTGCACGACACCGACACCGCTCGAGCACCGGGTGCGCCCCTGGTGCACGGCGAGAAGACGACCGCCGAACACCGCATCGCCGAACCCGGGCGCAACGTCGTCGCCGCGCTGCACGGCGAGACCGGCGACGTGGACGGCGCGCTGGCGACCTCGGCCGCGACGGTCGACGGCACCTGGACCACCGGCCGGGTCTCGCACGCGGCGCTCGAGACCCACGCCACCCGCGGTCGGTTCGACGACGACGGCCGCCTGGTCCTGCGCACCGCGACACAGGTCCCGTTCCTGGTCCGTGACGAGATCGCCCGCGTGTTCGGCCTGGAGCCCGACCGCGTGCGGGTCATCGCCAAGCGGGTCGGCGGCGGCTTCGGCGGCAAGCAGGAGCTGCTGACCGAGGACCTCGTGACCCTGGCCGTGCTGCGGACCGGCCGCACCGTGCAGTACGAGTTCAGCCGGCGTGACGAGTTCACGACGGCACCGACCCGACACCCGATGCGAGTCCGGGTGCGCCTGGGCGCGACGGCCGACGGCAGGCTCACCGCGCTGCACGTCGACCAGTCGATGGACACCGGGGCGTACGGCAACCACGGCATCGGCGTGATGTTCCACTCCGTCAGCGAGTCCGTCGCCGTCTACCGGTGCACGAACAAGCGCGTCGACGCCGAGTCCGTCTACACGAACAACCTGCCCTCGGGGGCGTTCCGCGGCTACGGCCTGGGGCAGGTGGTCTTCGCCGTCGAGTCCGCGATGGACGAACTGGCCCGCCGACTCGACATCGACCCGTTCGAGCTGCGGCGCCGCAACGTCGTCGTGCCGGGTGACCCCCTCGTCGTGACGGACCCGGACGAGGAGACCGACCTGCACTTCGACGGCAGCTACGGACTCGACCAGTGCCTGGACCTGGTCGAGCGCGCACTCACGCCGGGCCCCGACACCACTGTCCGTGACGCCCTGCTGCCCAGGATGGACGGCCCCGCGCTCGACGACTCCGCCGACTGGGCGTACGGCACCGGCATGGCGCTCGCGGCCATCGCCACCCTGCCGCCCCGGGGCCACCACGCGCACGTCACCGTCGCGCTCACCGGCGAGGGGCGCTACCGCATCGGCGTCGGCACGGCGGAGTTCGGCAACGGCACCACCACCGTGCACACGCAGCTCGTCGCCACCGCGCTCGGCACCACCCCGGAGAAGATCGAGGTCCACCAGTCGGACACGGACGCCACGCGCTACGACACCGGGGCGTTCGGGTCCGCCGGAGTCGTGGTCGCCGGCAAGGCCCTGTACGCCGCTGCCACCGCGCTCCGCGAGCAGGTCGTCGCACGGGCCCTCACCGTCGTGGCGGACTCGACGCCCCGCACCGCCTCCGGGGTCCTCGGTCCCGCCACCGTCCTCGGTCCCGACGGCGTCCGGATCGGGGACGTCCACGTCCCCACGGACGAGCTGCTCGCCGACGGGCCGCTCATCGCCCACGGTCAGCACGACGGCACGCCCCGCTCGCTGGCCTTCACGGTGCACGGAGTCCGGGTCGCCGTGCACCGGCCGACGGGCGAGGTCCGGGTGCTGCAGAGCGTGCAGGCCGTCGACGCCGGCACCGTGCTCAACCCCGAGCAGCTGCGGGGCCAGGTCGAGGGCGGTGCAGCGCAGGCGATGGGGTCGACGCTGTACGAGGAGGTCGTGCTCGACGGCGCCGGCCGGGTCACGACGGACAGCTTCCGGAACTACCGGGTGCCGAAGATCTCCGACGTCCCGGCGACCGAGGTGCTCTTCGCCGAGACGCACGACCCGCTCGGGCCGCTCGGCGCGAAGTCGATGAGCGAGGCGCCGTACAACCCCGTCGCCCCCGCGGTGGCGAACGCGGTCCGCGACGCCATCGGGGTCCGCCCCCACCGGCTCCCGATGACCCGCGACCGGGTCTGGGCCCTGGCGAACGGAGGGACACGCTGATGTTCGAACTCGCGGACCGGCTGCTGGCCGTGCTCGACACCGGCGGGACGGTCGTCGTCGCCACCGCGGTCGACATCGTGGGCAGCGCCCCGAACGGCACCGGCACCTCGATGGCGGTGCTGCCCGGCGGCCAGGTCGTCGGGACGATCTCCGGCGGGTGCGTCGAGGGGGCGCTCCACACCGTCGCCGAGGAGGTCCTGGAGACAGGCGACGCGGTCCTCGAACGCTTCGGCTTCGCGGACACGGACGCAGACGCAGACGCAGACGCAGACGCAGACGACTCAGCCACGGCGCCCGACGCCGCCTGGGCCGCCCCGGCCCTCCGCTGCGGTGGCCGCGTCGATGTGCTCGTGCACCGCGTGACGCCCGCCGACACCGTCGTCGTCGAGGCCTTGCGCCGTGCCGCCGCCGGCGTCCCGACCTCGCTCGGCCTGTCGCTCGCACCCGCCACGCTCGGCACGCCCGTGACGAACCCCGACGGCTGCGGCGGCCGCGTGTTCACCGAGCACGCGGGCGGTCGTGCACGCTGTCTGGTCGTCGGCGCCGTCGAGTTCGCGGTCGCCGTGACGAACGCCGCCGCGATGCTCGGGTACGCCGTGTCGGTCTACGACCCGAGCCCGGTGTTCCTGACGCCCGAGCGGTTCCCCGCGGCGCAGGAGCTCGTCCTCGGGTGGCCCGCCCGCACCCTCGCCGACACCGCCATCGACGGGAGCACCGTCGTCGTCGTGCTCTCCCACGACGACCGCTTCGACGCCGCCGTGGTCGACATCGCCCTGCGCCGGGGTGCCGCGTACGTCGGCGCGATGGGCTCCCGCGCGACCCACGGACGCCGTCTGGCCGAGCTGCGAGAGCTGGGCACGCCGGACCTCGACCGCCTGCGCTCCCCCATCGGACTCGACATCGGCGCCCAGACCCCGGCCGAGGTCGCCGTCGCGGTCATGGCGGAGGTGATCGCGGTCCGGTCCGGCACCGATGCGCGCCCCCTGGCCCATCGCGAGGGTCCCGTCCACCGCCGCCCGCTCGCGGTCGGCTGACGAGCCTCCAGGCCGACCGGCGAGCCCGATGACCACCGCAGCCGGGGCCGGGCACCGTCCCCGGGACCAGCGCGCCGCCGGTCAGGCGGCCGGCGTCCGGGACAGCCGCTCGCGCAGCCGCGCCGCCACCTCGCGCTCGTCCGCGCCGACCAGCTGCCCGTCGCGGACGACCACGCGACCGCCGACGACCACGTGCCGCGGCCGACGCCCGGGCGACGCCCACAGCAGCCCGGCCACCGGGTCGTCGACCCCGGCATCGGCCACGCCGGAGACGTCCCAGACGCACAGGTCGCCGGCCGTCCCGGCACCCAGGTGCCCGAGCTCCGGGCGGCCCAGGCCGGTCGCGGACCCCTCGGTCGCGGCGCCGAGCAGCTGCCGGGCCGACAGCTGCGGGCCGACCAGCGCTGACACCTGCATGGCCAACCGCGCGTCGGCGAGCAGGTGGCCGGCGTCGTTGCTGCCGCCGCCGCTGGTGCCGAGGCCGACCGGGATGCCGGCGTCCAGCAGCCGCGCCACCGGCGCGATCCCCCAGCCCATCGGCACGTCGCAGCCCGGCGCGTGCGTGGCGCTGACCCCGGCCGCGGCGAGCCGGGCGATCTCGTCGTCCGTGACGTCGCAGAGGTGCGCGAGGGTGACGTCCGGCGCGAGCCAGCCCCACTCCTCGAGCAGGTCGACGGGGCGGCGGCCGTAGCGCTCGAGCGCGATCGCGGTGTCGACCTGTTCGTTGGCCTGGGTCCGCCGTCGGAGTCCGTGCCGTGCGGCGACCTCGCCGAGGGCGCGGAACGTCGCCTCACCGTCCGAGTGCACGCCGGCCGGTCCGACCGCGACCTGCAGGCGGCCGTCCGGGTCGGTGCCGCCCACCGCGTCCGGCGCGAGCAGCGCGCTGACGATCGCGTCGGCGGACGCCGCCGCACGCTGCGGGTCGTCCCGAGCCGAACCGCGCACGAAGACCAGTCGGCCGCCGAGGGCACGGACCGCTCCGGCCGTCGCGCTCGCCAGGGCGACCGTGTCCGCGGGCGGACCGTCCGCGGGCCAGTTCAGGTGGTGGTCGGCGATGGTCGTGACGCCGGACAGGAGGCCCTCGGCGGCCCCGACGGACGCCGCCAGTCCGTAGAGCTCGGGGTCGTGACCGACGCGCGCGTACGCGCCGGCCATGGTCGGCAGCCAGTCCGCCATCGGCACGCCACGTGTCCCCGGCAGCGTCCGGAAGGCCGTCTGCAGCAGGTGGTGGTGCGCGTTCACCAGGCCGGCGGTGACGACGCAGCCGGATGCGTCGAGGACGGAGGCGTCGGGGCTGTCGTCCTCGAGGACCACGTCGCCGACGCGCTCGGTCCGCGGGTCGACGAGGACACGGACGGCGCCGGAGACGGTGAGCATGACGTTCGTTCTAGCAGGGGTGCGTTTCGGGCTCGTGTCGGGGCGACATCTGCCGGTAACACCCACGTGACACGGCCCTCCTAGGGTCGCCGCATGACCAAGACCCTGATCCGCGGCGGTTGGGTCCTGACCGCCGCACCCGCCACCTCGCCGACGCCGGCCGCGATCCGGGACGGTGCCGTCCTGCTCGACGGACCCCGCATCGTGGCGGTGGGGACCTTCGCCGAGCTCGCGGCGGAGCACCCCGACGTGGCCGTCCGGGGCGGCGCGGACGACATCGTGACGCCGGGGTTCGTGAACACGCACGGGCACTTCAGCGAGGGGCTCATCACGGGCATCGGCTCGCAGTACACGCTGTGGGAGTGGCTGCAGGAGCTCATCTCGCACGTCAACCCGGTGATGACGCGCGACAAGGCGTACGCCGGGACCCTGCTGCAGGGCATCCAGATGCTGCGCAGCGGTGTGACGACCGCCAACGACATGTTCTGCTCGGACCCGATCCTCGGCGAGCCCGCGACCCCGGGCGTCGTCCAGGCGCTCGACGAGCTGGGCCTGCGCGGCATCGTCTCGTTCGGGTCGGGCGACGTCGACCGCGGCTTCGGGCCGGCGCCGATCCTGGAGGAGTTCCACGCCCTGCGCGAGGCGGCCGACGCCAGCCGGTACAGCACCTTCCGTGTCGGGATGTCCTCGATCGGCCGGTACACCGACGCGGCGTGGGAGGAGCACATCGGGTACGCGGTCGACGGCGGGCACGGCATCCACGTCCACATCCAGGAGGTCCGCGAAGAGGTCACCGCCGCACGGCAGCGCACCGGCAGGACCGTCGTCGGGCACGCCGAGGCGACGGGCATGTTCGCGGTGCCGGTCATCGCCGCGCACAGCGTGTGGGTCGACCGCGACGACCGCGAGCGCTACGCGGCGAACGGCGTCGGCGTCGCGCACAACCCGGTCGCGAACGGCATCCTGGCCAGCGGCATCGCGCCCGTCGCGGAGATGCGGGCACTGGGGATCCCGGTCGGCATCGGCGTCGACGGCCCCGCCTCGAACGACTCCCAGGACTTCCTGCAGGCGATGAAGACGGCCGCGCTGCTGGCCCGGGTCCGTGACCTGCAGGCCACGGCGATGAGCGCCCGCGAGGCCTTCGAGATGGGGACCATCGGCGGTGCGCAGGCGCTGCGGATGGAGGACGAGATCGGGTCGCTGGAGCCGGGCAAGCGGGCCGACGTCGTCGTGTTCGACGGCAACGGACCCACGCTCGCGAACGTGCACGACCCGTACCAGGCCGTCGTGTTCGTCGCGGGCAGCCGCGAGGTCCGCGACGTCTGGGTGGACGGTGACCTGAGTGTGGAGCAGTTCGAGGTGACGAAGGTCGACGTGGCCGAGGTGGTCGCCCGGTCGCGGCCACTGGCCCGGCAGCTGGTGCGCGAGGCGGGGCTCGAGCGGCTGTCGGCGCTGACGGGCGCCCCGCTGGACGACACCGAACGGCCCTAGCGGGCTGGCCGCCGGGCAGCCCTGCTGGCGCTACAGCTCGAGCACCAGCTTCGGGCACCCGGCGGCGGCCCGCGAGACGCAGATCATCATCGTCCGGTCGTCGGCCTGCTCAGCCGGGCTCAGGACGGTGTCGCGGTGGTCGACCGAGCCCTCCAGCACGGGGGTCTCGCACGTGCCGCAGGTGCCCTCGCGGCAGGACGACAGGACGAACACACCGGCGTCCTCGGCGACGTCGAGCAGGGACCGGTCTGCGGGCACCTCGAGGGTCAGGCCCGACAGTGCCAGCTCCGCCTCGAACGCCGCACCCGGAGCGGTCGCGTCGGCGGCGGCCTCGAAGTGCTCGACCCGGACGCTGCCGGGCGCCCAGTTCGCCGCAGCCGCCTGGACCGCGTCCATCAGCCGGTCCGGCCCGCAGCAGTACACGACGGCGTCGCGCGGTGCCGCGAGGAGCGCCACCAGGTCGAGCCGGGCACCCTCGTCGGCGGCGGCGACCCTGACGTGGTCGGGGTACCGCTCGGCCAGCTCGGCCGCGAACGCCATCCCGCCACGCGTCCGCCCCGCGTAGTGCAGTTCCCACGGCGTCCCCGCGGTCTGCGCCGCGTCGACCATGGCGACGATCGGTGTGATGCCGATGCCGCCCGCGACGAACACGGCCGGCCGCGTCGGATCGAAACCGAAGTGGTTCCGCGGTCCACCGACCCACAGCTGGTCGTCGACGGCGAGCTGGTCGTGGACCGCGATCGAGCCGCCGCGACCCGGGTGCTCCCGCAGGACCGCGATGCGCCAGTGTCCCTGTGGGGTCGTGGCGACGAGCGAGTACTGGCGCTCGACCCCGGGCACGACCTCGACGTCGATGTGCGCGCCCGGCTCCCACGCCGGCAGGGAGCCGCCACCGACCGGAGCGAGCTCCACGGCGACGACGTCGTGCACGACGAGCTCGCGCGCGACGACCCGCACCCGGTACCGCGCGGCCGCCGCGTTGGTGATGCCGGCGTTCATGCCGCACCCCCGCTGCGCGACGGGCTCTCCTTGACGACGACCAGGTGGAACCGCTCGCCGTCCGGGCTGCACCACCGATGGGGCGTCCCACCGCGGTAGTACGCCGAGTCACCCGGTCCGAGCAGCAGGGGCGCGTCGGCGCCGAGGTCCAGCCGGACCGAGCCGCTGAGCACGTAGAGGAACTCGTCCTCACGGTGCTCGTAGAAGTCGCCGGGGTCGGTGTTCGCACCGGTCCACTCGAGCGGCTCGAACGCGTGTCTGCCGGCGTGGACGAGCAGGCGCGCCTCCCCCTGGGAGAACGGTCCGCGTGCTCCCTGGTCGGAGCGCAGGACGTCGGGACGGGTGTCCTCGGGGTCGCGGGGCTGCGGGTCGCCCGCCGCCAGCAGCTCGACCTGGCTGGTCTCGAGCGCGACCGCGATCTTCTCGAGCGACACCATGCTGGCGCGCGAGTGGCCCCGCTCCAGCTGGCTCAGGAACGGGTGTGACAGGCCGGTCCGTTCGGCGAGCTGGACGAGCGTCAGCGACCGGGAACGGCGCAGCGCCCGGATGTGCTCGCCGATGCGGTGGGCTTGCGCGTCGACCACCCGGGGGTTCGGCGGGACGGTCTCGACGAGGTCGGAGGGCATGTCGACTCCTCGGGGTGGGCCGCTCCGCACGAGGGTTCGCGGGGCGGTGTCACGAACGGCAACCGCCGTGAAACAGAGGGGAAACACGACCCTCGTAGCATCGGCGATGTTGATGCGATCAACATTCTCACACACGATCGGAAGGGGTCCCGTGGACCAGCAGCTCCCCCGCCAGATCGCCCTGGTGCGCGACGCACTGCTGCCCGACGGCCGTCGCGTGGACGTCGCGATCGAGGGCGACACGGTCGCCGCGATCGCCCCGAGCGGCACGCTCAGCGCGACCGCCGCAGCTGACGGCAGCGTCCTCGACCTGCACGGATCGCTGCTCCTGACCGCACCGGCGGAACCGCACGCGCACCTCGACAAGGCCCTGAGCTTCGACCGCATCCAGCCGCCGCTCGGTGACCTCGGCTCGGCCATCGACGCCTGGCGGGACCACGCGGTGACGATGACCGTCGACGACATCGCCGACCGCGCGCGGACCCAGGCCCTGACGATGCTCGCCGCCGGCACCACCGCCGTCCGGACGCACGTCGACGTGCTCAGCGGCCACGGTGAGGCGTCCCTCGACGACGCGACCCGCGGTGCCCGTGCGCTGGTCCAGGTCCGCCACGAACTCGCCGGCCTGATGGACATCGAACTCGTCGCCCTCGCTGGCCCGCACGCCCCTGATGCCCACGTCGAGGCCGTGCTCGACCTCGGCGTCGACCTGGTCGGTGGCGCGCCGCACCTGGCGGACGACCCCGACGCCGACGTCGACCGCCTGCTCGCGATCGCGGCACGGCGCGGGCTCGGGGTCGACCTGCACGCCGACGAGAACCTCGACGGACCGGTCACCCTCGACCACTACGCCCGCGCCGTGCGTGACTGGCCGCGTGACCGGCAGTACTCGGCGGGGCACTGCGTGCGACTCGGGACGCTCGCGCCCGACCGGCTCGCCGAGGTCATCGCGGACCTGGTCGCCGCGGACCTCGGGATCATCAGCCTGCCGATCACGAACCTGTACCTGCAGGGCTGGCAGCACCCCGTCGCGACACCGCGCGGCCTCGCACCGCTCCGCGCTCTGCTCGACGCCGGAGTCCGGGTCGCGGCCGGCGCGGACAACGTGCGCGACCCCTTCAACCCGGTCGGCCGGTCGGACGCCTTCGAGACCGCGTCGCTGCTGGTCAGCGCCGGTCACCTGACGCCCGACGAAGCGTGGTCGCTCGTCACCGACGGCGCCCGCAGCGTGATGGGCCTGCCCGTCGCCGGCGTCGCGGTCGGCGCCCGGGCGGACCTGATCGCCGTCGCGGCCACGAACCTGGTCGACGCCGTCGCGAACGCCCCCGCCGAACGGTCCGTGCTCTCCCACGGACGTCTGGTCGCCGTGACCGAGGTCCAGCGGAGCGTCGCCGCCGTCCGTCCCACCGAGCCCGCGGTCGTCTGACCCGGTCCACACTGCTCCGCGGCAGTCCCGTCCCCGTACCCCCACCGAGCACCGCAAGCACCGGAAGAAGAGGTAGCCGTGACCACCACAGCTCCAGCACCCGTCACGACGACGGACACGCTGCTCGACTTCGCGGACGTCGAGATGACGTTCCCGAACGGCACAGTCGCCTTGCAGGGCGTCGACCTGACCGTCGACCGCGGCGAGTTCGTCTCCGTCGTCGGCCCCTCGGGCTGCGGCAAGTCGACGCTCCTCCGGATCGCGTCCGGGCTCGAGACCGCGTCGCACGGCACGGCCGGTGTCGCCGCCGACCGGATCGGCTACGTGTTCCAGGACGCCACGCTCCTGCCGTGGCGCACGGTCCAGGGCAACGTCGAGCTGCTCGCCGAGCTGCAGAAGGTCCCGAAGGCCGAGCGGGCCGCCAAGGCGGAGCGCGCGATCGACCTGGTCGGCCTGAGCGGGTTCGAGACGAACCTGCCGAAGCAGCTCTCCGGCGGCATGCGGATGCGCGTCTCCCTCGCCCGGTCGCTGACCCTCGACCCGCAGCTGTTCCTGTTCGACGAGCCCTTCGGCGCCCTCGACGAGATCACCCGCGAGCGCCTGAACGACGAGCTGCTGCGCTTGTTCGTCGAGCAGCGGTTCGCCGGGCTGTTCATCACCCACTCGGTGTCCGAGGCGGTCTACCTGTCCACGAAGGTGATCGTCATGTCGGGTCGACCCGGCAACGTCGTCGGCCGGTTCGACGTCCCGTTCCCGATGCCCCGTGACCCGGACATCCGCTTCACCCCCGAGTTCGCCGAGCTCGTCGGCGAGGTCTCGCACGCACTCCGGGAAGGACACCGCTGATGGCCACGCTGCAGGAGGTCACCGAGGCCAGGACCGCGCGCGTCGCGGTCCGCCGCAGCCGCCCCCGTCGCCGCGTCATGTGGTGGCAGCCCGTCGTCGTCCTCGCGATCCTGGTCGGCATCTGGTACGCGGCCGCGGCGTACTACGACCACGTCCGGAACCTGGCGTTCCTGGTGCCGTACCCGCACCTCGTGCTCAAGGCCATCGTCGCGCCGACGCTCCCCGACGGCTCGCCGTCGACGTTCGGCAGCGACCTCTGGGCCGCCCTCGGTCGCACCACCGTCGTGTCGCTCACGGGCCTGGCGTTCGCGATCGTCATCGGTGTCGTCTGGGCGATGCTCATGGCCCAGGCGAAGTGGCTCGAGAACTCGCTCTACCCGTACGCCGTCGTCCTGCAGTGCGTGCCGATCCTGGCCCTCGTGCCGCTCATCGGTGCCCTGTTCGGCTACGAGTTCACCAGCCGCGTCATCGTCACCGTGATGATCGCGCTCTTCCCGATGGTCTCGAACACGCTGTTCGGCCTGCAGTCCGCCGACAAGGCGCAACGCGAGCTCTTCCGGCTGCAGCGGGCCGGCCTCGGCGCCGAGCTGGTCAAGCTCCGGATCCCCGCCGCGCTGCCCTCGATCTTCGTCGGCCTGCGGACCTCGGCCGGCCTGAGCGTGATCGGCGCGATCGTCGGCGACCAGTTCTTCCAGCGCGGCAACCCCGGGCTCGGCGTCCTGATCCAGGTCACGGCGTCGCGGCTGATGGGCCCGGAGCTCTACGCGACCATCATCATCGCCTCGCTCTACGGCGTCGCCGTCTTCCTGGTGTTCGGCCTGCTCGGTCGCCTGGCCGTCGGCCGCTGGCACGACTTCGGCTGACCTCCCCACAGATCCCCCCCCCCCGAAAAACTCACGAGCACCTCGAGACCCGCACCACGAACGGAGCCTCCATGCGCACCACCACCCGCCTCGGCGTCGCGACCGCAGCCCTCGCAGCGACCGCGATCGCCCTCACCGGATGCGCCGCCGGCTCGTCCTCCGGCACCACCACGAGCACCGCCACCGCGAAGGCGGCCACCGGACCCGCCGTCGACCTGTCCTCCGTCTGCCCGGCGAAGGTCGTCGTGCAGACCGACTGGAACCCCGAGGGCGAGCACGGACACGTGTACGAGATGCTCGGCCCGAACCCGTCGATCAACGCGTCCGACAAGTCCGTCACCGGTGACCTCTACGCCAACGGCAAGAGCACCGGCGTCAAGCTGGAGATCCGAGCCGGCGGTCCCGCCATCGGGTACTCGAAGGTGTCGTCGCAGATGTACCAGGACAAGTCGATCACCCTCGGCTACGTCTCCACCGACGAGGCCGTGCAGTTCTCCGGCAAGCTGCCCACCACCGCGGTGTTCGCGGAGAACGACCAGTCGCCCTTCGTCATCATGTACGACCCGTCCACCTACAAGGACGTCGACAGCATCAAGGACCTCGGCAAGGCCCTCGAGAAGAACGGCGGTGTCGTCCGCTACTTCAACGGCGCCTCGTACATGAGCTACCTCGAGTCGGCCGGCATCCTGCCGAAGAGCATCCTCGACGGCAGCTACGACGGCACCCCGGCCAAGTTCGTCGCCGCCGGCGGCAAGGACGCGCAGCAGGGCTTCGCGACCGCCGAGCCGTACATCTACCAGAACCAGGTCGCCGCCTGGGGCAAGAAGGTCGACTACAAGCTGGTCTCGAGCACCGGCTGGAACCCGTACCCCGAGACGATGTCCGTCCGCTCCGGCGACCTGTCGAAGCTGTCGCCCTGCTTGAAGGAGCTCGTCCCCGTGATGCAGCAGGCCGACGTCGACTACCTGAAGTCCCCCGGAGCGACGAACGACCTGATCACCAAGCTCGTGCAGCAGTACAACAACGGCTGGACCTACGACTCGAAGGTCGGCGCGTTCGCCGCGTCGCAGATGGTCAAGCTCGGCATCGCGAAGGACACCGACGGCTACATCGGCTCGATGGACGACCAGCGCATGCAGGACTTCCTGAAGAAGGCGGAGCCGATCTTCTCCGGAGCCGGGGACGTCAAGAGCGGCCTGGAGCCGTCCGAGCTCTACACGAACGAGTTCCTCGACAAGTCCATCGGTCTCGGCAAGTGACCCCGGGTGGTCGGCCTGGCCGACCACCCGTCGGCCCAGCCGACCACCCACCGGACTGGAGGCGCGGTGCCCGTCGCGCACCGCGCCTCCAGTCCGTCTCCCCCACCGACCTGCACCCCTCTTCCAGGAGTCCCCATGCCTGCAACCCCCGCCGCCCTCGAGGCGCTGCGCGCCGACCTCGCCGCCCTGCTCGGCGACCGCGGTGTCAGCGACGACCAGCGGACGCGTGAGCGCGCCTCCGTCGACGAGGCGACCATGAGCCCGATCCTCAGCGCGCAGCTGCCCCTCGGGCTCGCCGACCTGGTCGCGTACCCGGCGAGCGCCGACGAGATCGCCGCGACCCTGCGGGCGGCCATGCGGCACGGGGTCCCCGTGACGACCCGCGGCAAGGGCACCGGCAACTACGGCCAGGGCATCCCGCTCGACGCCGGCCTGGTCCTGGACACCAGCCGGGCGCGCGCCGTCGTCGAGGTCGGCGACGGCTGGATCACCGCCGAGGCGGGCACCACGATGGTCGCCCTCGAACAGGCGGCGGCCGCCCAGGGCCAGCAGCTCTGGATGTACCCGTCCACCGCGCAGTCCACCATCGGCGGGTTCCTGTCCGGCGGGTCCGGCGGCACCGGCTCGATCTCGCACGGGTCGAACTGGGAGGGGTTCGTCACCGCCCTCGACATCGCCCTGCCCGGTGCGACCGAGCTCGTGCACGTCGAGGGCGACGCGGCGCAGCCGTTCGTGCACACCTACGGCACCGCGGGCGTCATCGCCCGCGCGACCGTCCGCCTCGAGCCGCTGCAGGACTGGCGTGCGGTCTACGCGTCGTTCCCCACGTTCGAGCACGCACTGACCGCGGTGCGGACGCTCCGCGGACTTGTCCCCGCACCGCGGCTCGTCAGCGCGGACCGGGCCGAGGTCGCCGCGACCCTGCCCAAGGACGACGCGATCGCCACCGGGCGTGCCAGCCTGCGCGGGATCATCGACGACGTCACGCTCGACGAGGCCCGCGCCCTGATCGAGTCGGCTGGCGGTGTCGTCGAGGACGTCCGCGAGGGACTGCAGCAGACCACGAAGGTGTCCATGCTCTCGTACAACCACCCGATCTGGTGGCTCAAGCGGAACACGCCCGACACGGAGTACTTCCACGTCGAGGTCGGCGGCGAGGCCCTGATCGACCGGATCGCCGAGGTCGAGGCCGTCTACCCCGGCGGCATGCTCCACATCGAGGCAGCGCACGTCGGCCCGATCGGCATGCTCACCGCGCCGTACACCGGTGCCGAGGACGTCTACGCCGGCTACCCGGCCCTGCGCGACCTCGGTGTCCGCGTGCACAGCCCGCACCAGTACTACGTCGACCACGGCGTCGAGGAGCTCGTCGCCCTGAAGCACCGCACCGACCCCGACGGGCTGCTCAACCCGGGCCACGTCATCGACCCGTCGCTCGTCGTGTCCGGCGGGTCCACCGCCTCGGCGCAGCCCGTCGTCCCGGGGTTCGGCAAGTGACCGGCCGCCTGCTGACCGAGCTGTCCGGACCCGAGGTCGTCGCCCGGGTCACGAAGGACACCATCGTCGTGCAGCCGACCGGCGCCGTCGAGCACCACGGCCCGCACCTGCCCCTGATCACCGACTTCCTGCTCGCCGACCGCATCGGTGGCGCAGCGGTCGAACGGGCCGCCGCCGAGGGCCTGGACGTGTGGCAGCTCCCGACGCTCGCGTTCACGAAGTCCGACGAGCACAGCTGGGCCCCCGGCACCGTCTGGCTCGACGAGGACACCATGTTCGACACCGTCGTGCAGATCGGCCGGGCCGTCGCGCTCACCGGTGCCGGCAACCTGGTGTTCGCGAACGGCCACGGCGGGAACGTCGCGCTGCTGCAGGTCGCGCTGCGCGAGATCCGGAAGCGCCACGGCCTGAAGACCTTCCTGATGCCGACACTGGCCCGGGTCCCCGGACCGGACGGCGAGGACGCGGACGAACGCGGCTTCGGCATCCACGGCGGTGCGGCCGAGACCTCGATGATCCTGCACCTGCGCCCCGACCTGGTCGACATGTCGAAGGCGGAGCGCTGGGTGCCGGACCACCTGGCGGAGTTCGAGCGGATCCGCTTCAACGGCGGCCCGGTCAGCTTCGGGTGGCTGTCGAACGACTTCGGCACCCCCGGCGTCGTCGGCGACGCGAGCCGTGCGTCCGCCTCGTACGGACAGGCACTGTGGGACGTCTCCCTCGACGAGGCGGTGGCGTCCCTGCACGAGATCGCCCGCTTCGACCCGGCTGGCCGGGGATGACGTGTCCGTGGTCGGGGACGTCGTGACGGAAGGGGACGTCGACCCGGTGGGCACCGGGTCGCCCCTCCCCGACCCCTTCGAGCTCGCCGCACGGTGGCTGCCGGAGCCGGACTCCGGCACGACACCGCTGATGACACTGTCGACCATCGGCCTCGACGGGTACCCCGCGGCGCGCACCGTCCTGCTGTCCCGCTTCGACGGGCGCCGCCTGCACTTCCACACGGACCGTGCGAGCAGCAAGGCCGCCGAGCTCGCGGCGACCCCGCGGGCGGCGGTCACGATCCTGTGGCCGGAGCGGTCACGGCAGCTCGTCGTCACGGGGGACGTGACCACGGTCACCGGACAGGAGGCGCGACTCGCCTACACGGCGCGCACCCGGTACCTGCAGGTGCTCGCCTGGCTCAACGACCACGACCTCGCGGAGCTCGGCCCCGCCGAGCGTCGCGCGCGCTGGGCCGCGTTCACCCAGTCGCACGGCGGCCACGAGCTCGAGCCCCCGCCGGGCTGGGTCGGCTACGCGATCGACCCCGTGCGGCTCGCGTTCTGGAGCGGGGCCACCGACGCCCCGAGCAACCGGCTGCTCTACGAGCGGGCCAGCGACGGTCGGTGGACCGTCCGCCGTCGGGCGGGCTGAGGCCGGTCTGCCAGTCCTGCGGGTCCTGCCGTTCCGCTAGGTCGTGATCGGCTGGTGGAGCACCGCGAACGACGGTTCCCGGTCGCGCTCGATGTGTGCGAACGCCAGGGCCTCGGCCATCCGTTCGTTCCCGACGCCGATCGCCGCGGCGAGCTCGACGTGGTCGTGGAAGGCGTCGTGCACGTCGAGTTCGCTGGTCAGGGTGAAGAGCCACTGCACGCGGCCGGACACCGACCGCATCGACGCCTGCATCAGCGCGTTGCCGGTGGTCTCGACGATGGCCTGGTGGAAGAGCGTGCTCGCCTCGGCGATCTCGTAGGGGTCCCCGGCCTCGACCACGGCGTGCGAGTGCTGGAGCGCCCGTTCGATGGGCTCGACGGGGGCGCCACGGGCGACTGCCCGCGCCGCCAGCCCCGCGGCGCCGACCTCGAGCACCTCGCGCAGGTCGAACAGGTCGTGGATCAGCTCCGACGTCCATGTGGTGACGACGGCCCCGCGCCGCGGTGACGTGACCACGAAGCCCTCCATCTCGAGCATCGGGACCGCTTCGCGGAGCGGGACCCGCGACACCTCCAGCTCGTCGGCGATGCGGACCTCGGCGAGCCGGTGTCCCTGCGGGTACTCGCCCCGCATGATCGCCTCGCGGAGTCGTGCGTGGATCTGGCGCGGGAGCGAGGGCTGTGCCGTCGCGTCGTCACGTCTGGTCGTCGTCATCGTGGCCGTCCTCCCGGGGACCACCGGGTCGGGTGGTCCGGACATGCGACCGGACCACCCGACCCCGCGGGGTCACTTCTTGATGCTGAGCTTGCTGAAGTCAAGCTCATTCGCGCCGATGTTGTGGGCTCCGGGGACCCCGGCGAGCCACTTCTGCGCCAGGACCCAGTCCTTGTTGTACGACAGGTTGTAGTAGCAGCCGGTCGCCGCGTACTCCTTCGCGGCCGACACGTACAGGTCGTCGTCCCCGGTCGCGACGGCCTGGTTCAGCTTCTCGTCCACGCTCGGCACGTCGCAGCCGAAGTAGTTGATCCCGCCGGACTTGTCCCAGAAGACGTGCCCCCACATGTAGGGCGAGCCGCCGTCGGGGCCGTTGTTGCCGTCGAAGAACGCGTCCGGACCCGAGCTCGGGTCGTTGATCCACCCGAACACCTGCGAGGTGGGGTACGACTTGGCGGTCGCCGTGACGCCGAGCGCCTGCAGCTTCGCCGCCTGGATGTTGGCCATCTGCTGCGCGTTCGTGTTGCCGCTCGCGTAGCCGATCGTCATGCTCGTGCCCTTGGACAGCCCGGCGGCGTAGTCCTTCATCACCGAGGGCTTGTAGGTCAGCTCCTGCTCGTCCTTGCCGCCGGGGACCATGCCCTTCGCGTAGAGCGTGGTGGCGGGCTCCGAACGGCTGCCGAGGACCTGCTTGACGAGCGACTTCTGGTCGATGCTCTGCAGGAACGCCAGGCGTGCCTCCTTCGACGCGAAGAACTCCCGCGACGGGTTCAGCGTGACCAGCGCCGACTGCAGCGTGGGCAGCATGTAGCTGGCGTACTTCGTCGAGTCCTCGTACTTCGACAGGCTCGACGACGGCAGCGCGGCGACCACCGCCGACACGTCACCGCGGTCGAACGCCAGCTGCAGTGCGGAGACGTCCGAGTAGATCGGCAGCTTCACCGTCGTGAACGGCGACTTCGTGCCCCAGTACCCGTCGTAGCGCTTCAGGGTCCACGAGGTGCCCGGGTCGGCGGCGCTGATCGCGTAGGCCCCGGTGCCGGCGTCGTGCGTCTGCAGCCAGGTCTGGGCGTCGTCGGAGCCGGCGTGCTCCTGCAACGCGGTCGGCGACTCCATCTTCGGACCGAACGGCGAGGCCAGGTAGTCGAGGAACGCCGAGTTCGGTGCGTCGAGCGTGACCACAGCGGTCAGGTCGTCGGGCGTCTGCACGCTCTTGACGCCCTGCACCATGTAGGCGGCTCCGCCCTTGACCGCGATGCGGCGGTCGAACGCGACCTTCACCGCGGCCGAGGTGAACGGGGTGCCGTCGTGGAAGGTCACGCCCTTCCGCAGGTGGAACGTGTACGTCGTGTTGTCGCTGCTGACGTCCCACGTCGTCGCGAGCCGCGGTGCGATCTTCACCGAGTCGGTGTCGTCGGCGTACTGGACCAGGCCCTCGTACGTGTTGAGCACGATCGCGAGCCCGTTGTTGGCGTAGTAGATGTCCGGGTCCGGCGGCTGGCCGATGTCGCCGAGCAGCCCGACGGTCAGGGTGCCGTTCGTCGGGGCGGGGTTCGCGGTGCTCGCGCTGCCGGCGCCGGAGCACGCGGCGAGGGCGAAGAGGGGCAGGACCGCAGCGGCGGCGAGCGCGATGCGCGTCCGCCTGCGGAGGGTGCTGAGGCTCACGGGGTCTCCTTCGGGTGGGTGGTACCGAGGTGGTGGAGCAGAGGTGGTGTGGAGCAGAGGTGATGTGGAGCAGGGGGTGGGACGAGGTGGGGCGTCTCAGGCGAGACGCGGATCGGCGGCGGTCTGCAGCACGTCGGCCACGGTGTTCACGACGACGTAGACGGCGCCGAGCACGAGCGTGACGGCGGCGATGGCGGGGAAGTCCGACGTGGGGATGCTGTTCGCCAGGTAGTTGCCCATCCCCGGCCAGCTGAAGACCTGCTCGACGACGACGTCGCCGGCGAACATGAAGCCGAGCTGCAGTCCGGCCATCGACAGGGCCGGCCCGATCGCGTTCCGGACCACGTGGTGCGCCAGGATGCCGGCCTCGCCGATGCCCTTCGACCGGGCGGTCCGGATGTGGTCGGCGGCCAGGGTGGTCTCGAGTCCGGCGCGGAGGATCCGCCCGATCGCCAGGGCCGGCGCGATCGCCAGGACCGTCGCGGGGAGCACCAGGTGGGCGATCTCCGCACCGGGTCCGCCGTCACCACGACCGGACGCAGGCAGCCACCCGAGCTGGGCGTAGAACAGGATGATCCCGCCGAGCGCCAGCAGGAACGGCGGTGCGGTCGCTCCGATCAGCAGCACGCCGCGGTACACGCCGGCGAAGGGCCAGGACAGCGCAGCCGAGGCGGCGAACAGGGCGGCCAGGACCAGTGCGATCACGAACGCGGCCAGGACGAGTTCGACCGTCGCAGGCAGGGCCGACGCCAGGTCCGTCGCCACCGCGCGGTGGGTCCGGAACGACGTGCCGAAGTCGCCGTGCAGCGCGTTGCCGATGAACCGGAGGAACTGCACCGGCAGCGGGTCGTCCAGCCCCAGCCGGCTGCGTTCGGCTGCGACGGCCTGGCGCGAGGCGTTCGCGCCGAGGAAGGCGCGGGCTGGGTCACCCGGCGAGACCTGCTGCAGCACGAACACCACGGCGCTGAGGACGAGCAGCACCACGACGAGCGAGCCGAGGCGTCGGAGCAGGAACCTGGTCATGCCGGTCACCTCCTGGTGACGAGGGTTCGGATGCCGTCGCCGGCGAGGTTCGCGACGAGGCTGAGGACGAGGACGGCGACACCGGGGACGACGGGCACCCACCAGGCGCTGAGGAGCAGCTGCGTGTTCGCGGCCGTGTCCGCACCGAGCTCCGGCGCCGGCGACGGCTGCCCGAGTCCCAGGAACGACAGTCCGGCGAGCAGCAGGACGACGTTCCCGATGTCCAGGCTCGCGGTGACGATCGCGGTGGGGACGGCCCCGGGGACGACGTGCCGCAGGACGAGTCGCGCGCGGCTGACACCGGCGACCCGGGCGGCTTCGACGTGCGGGCGCGCGACGATCGAGCGGATCTCGGAGCGGATGATCCGCGCGTAGTACGGCCACCAGACGATCGAGATGCCGACGAGGGTGTTCGTCAGTCCCTGCCCGAGTGCGGCGACGATGGCGATCGCGACCAGGGTCGACGGCAGGGCGAGGAACAGGTCGGTCACGCGCATCAGCACGGTGTCGACCCAGCCCCCGGCGACACCGGCCGTGACACCGACGACACCGCCGACCAGCAGCCCGACCGCGACCACGGCGAGCGCCGAGAACCACGACGTCCGCAGGCCGTACAGCGTGCGGGACAGGACGTCACGGCCGATCGAGTCGGTCCCGAGCAGGTGCCCGGGGGTGCCGATCGGCAGCTGGACCCCGCCGACCGGCTGGATCGGGTCGGCCGGGGCCAGCACATGTGCCAGCAGGGCGACGAGGGTGAGGACGCCGAGCAGGCCGACGAGCACCCACGCGGTCCGGCGTCCAGCGTGCACGCCACCGGTCAGCGCGGCCGGGGAGAACCGTCGTGTGACGGCGACGGCGCTCACCGGGCCACCGCGATCTCGGGCACGGAGGCCACCAGCGTGCGCGTGTAGGGCTCCTGCGGGTCGCGGACGACGGCGTCGGCATCACCGATCTCGACGATCCGACCGTCGTGGACCACGGCGATCCGGTCACCCATCAGCCGGGCCACCGCCAGGTCGTGCGTGACGAACAACACGGTCATGTCGAGCTCCCGCCGCATGTCTCGGATCAGGTTCAGGGTCATCGCGGCGAGGGACGCGTCGAGCGCACTCGTCGGTTCGTCGCAGAGCAGGACCGCCGGACGGACGATGGTCGCCCGGGCCAGCGCGACCCGCTGTCGCTGACCGCCGGACAGATCGGCGGGTCGGAGTCGGGCGACCGACGTCGGCAGGCCGATGCCGTCGAGGGCGGCGGCCACCCGGCGCTCGGTCTCACCGCGGCCGAGCCGCTGGGCCGCGAGTCGCTCGCCGAGGGTCTCGCCGACGCTCATCCACGGGGTGAGCGAGGACCCAGCGTCCTGGAACACCATCTGGGCACCGCCGTCCGCCAGCGTGATCGAGCCCGACGCCGCGGGGACGAGCCCGGCGACGGCGCGGAGCAGCGTGGACTTGCCCGAGCCGCTCTCGCCGACGATGGCCAGCGCCTCGCCGGCACCGACGGTCAGGTCGACCCCCTGGACGGCGTGCACGGTCCGCCGACGACGGCCGTGTCCCGAGGTGTACGAGCAGACCAGCCCGGAGACGACGACCGCGGGTGCGGCGTCGCGGTGCTCGGGCAGGACGTCGGCGACGCGGTCGACGGGCTCGATCGTCGCGGTGGCGTGAGCGCGGACGGTCTCGGCGGACACCAGGCACGCGGCTCCGTGGTCGGGCGCGGGCTGCGAGTCCGCCAGGGTCGGCATCTCGGTCGCACAGCGGTCGAACGCGAGCGGGCACCGGGCGCGGTAGGGGCAGCCGACGACCCGTTCGGCGGCGTCGAGTGTGTCCGCGGGCAGGGTCGGCAGCTGCGCGTGGCGGTCCAGCGACAGCGACAGGCGCGACCGCATCAGGCCCACCGTGTACGGGTGCGCCGGCGCGGTGAGCACGGCGTGCGCCGGACCGACCTCGGCCAGCCGCCCGGCGTACATCACGGCGATGCGGTCGGCGATCTGCGACGCGACACCCAGGTCGTGGGTGATGAGCAGCACGCTGCAGCCGTGCACGTCGCGGAGTTCGCGGAGCAGGTCGAGCAGTTGCGCCTGCACGGTGACGTCGAGCGCGGTGGTCGGCTCGTCGGCCACGACCAGGGCCGGACGTCCGGCGACGGCGATCGCCGCCATCACGCGCTGCCGCAGGCCACCGGAGAGTTCGTGCGGGTAGACGCTGAAGCGCATCGCGGGGTCGGGCACGCCCATCGCGTCGAGCAGGGCGATCGCACCCGCCCGGTCCTGCCCGGTCTCGGTGATCTGCCGACCCACGCGCATGGTCGGGTTGAGCGAGGTCATCGGGTCCTGGAACACCGCGCCCAGGGCGGTTCGCCGGGTCTCGCGCCGTGCGGCCTCGGGTCCGTGGGCCATGTCGGTGCCTGCGACCTCGACGGTGCCGGTGACCTCGGGGTGGGCGGCCTCGGGCAGGAGTCCGAGCAGGCTCATGGCGAGCATGCTCTTGCCCGAGCCGGACTCCCCGACGAGCCCGACGATCTCGCCGGCCTCGATGTCCAGGTCGATCCCGCGCAGCACCTCGGACCGGGCCCCGTCGCGCTCGAGCGAGAGCCGCAGGTCCCGCACGCTCGCCACGGCGGTCATGCCGCGCCGCCCCGGGTGGAGAGGTGTGCGGCGATCGCGCGCGGCTGCGTGAACCAGACCCGGTCGCGCTGCTCGGTCATGTGGCGCAGCGCCCGGTCGAGCGCCCGCAGGCGGAACGGTGCGCCGGAGATGAACGAGTGCACGACGACGCTCATCACGAGCGGCTGCTCCTCGGAGCGTTCGAGCAGCTCGTCGAACTCGTCGACGATCATGTCCGCGAACTCCCGCGCGGATGCCCCGCGTCCGATGATCGTCGTGCTGTCGTTCACCTCGAGGGCGTACGGCAGCGCGGTGATCGCTCCGGACGGTGTCGTGAGGGTGACCGGCCGGTCGTCGATGCGCAGGTCGAGGAGGTACCGGTACCCGGCGTCCACCAGGTTGTCGAGCGTGGACGGCGTCTGCGTCAGCCAGGGGCTGGACCAGCCGCCGGGCGGGGTGCCCTCCTCCGCGGTGATCCGGGCGGCGACGGCGGCCAGGTACGCGGCTTCGTCATGCGTGGACAGCCCGGCCAGCGAGTCGGAGTTCGAGATGCCGTGCCCGACGAACTCGGCACCGAGGCGCCGCGCGGTGGCGACGAGCTCCGGCGCGGAGTCGTAGACCGCGGTGTTCAGCAGGACGGTCGGTGGGATCCCGGCACGGTCGAGCCGCTCGAGCAGCCGGAACGCGCCGACGCGGTTGCCGTAGTCGCGCCACGAGGTGTTCACGAGGTCCGGCACCGGCACGTCCGGCACCACGTCCTCGGTGCGGCCGACGCCGAACCGGTACTCCTCGAGCCCGACGGCGACGTAGACCGCCAGGCGGCGGCCGTCCGGCCAGGCCGGTCCCGCGGGCGCGGTGATCGGGCGGTAGGGCCAGAGCCCGTGCCCCGGTGGGACGGTGTCCTGTGCGGCGGAGGCCACCGTCTCCGGGAGCGTGCTGTCGTGCGTCATGCGGTCCACCTGTTCATGCCGACATCGGTCCGGGCGGCGCGGCGCACGACGGCGTCGTACGCCGGCAGCAGCGCGTCGACCGAGGCCCACGTGCGTTCGAGTGCCGGTCGGCGCGCGGCGTGCAGCTCGCGGGCCTCGGCGAGGAGTGCGGTCTCGTCGACCGAGACGACCTGGCCGCCCTCGGCGACCACGCGCCCGGCAACGAGTGTCATCCGGACGCTGCCGCCGTTCTCGCAGTACACGAGCTGGCCGCGCAGGTCGTTGAAGGGCGTGAACGCCGGGGCGTGCAGGTCGAGGAGCACCAGGTCCGCCTGCGCGCCGACGACGACGCGACCGATCTGACCGGTCCGCCGCATCGCCGCGGCACCGCCCTCCCAGAGCGCGTCGAGGACCTCGGCCGGAGCCGGCCAGTCCTCCGCGTCACGTCCGGAGACGTTGTGCACCAGACCGGCCTGCTTGACGACGCCCCACGTGTTCACGGAGTCGTCGCAGATCGCCTCGTCCACGCCCAGCGCGATCGTGATCCCGCGGTCGCGCATCGCCCGGAACGGCATCACCCCGCTGCCCAGCCGGAGGTTGCTCACCGGGTTGTGCGCGACGACGGCACCCGCGTCGGCGATCAGGTCGAGGTCGTCGTCGTCGACCCACACGGCGTGGATGACGTTGACGCGGTCGTTGAGCAGACCGAGGTCCGCCGTGTACCGGACCAGGCTGCGGCCCGCGAACCGGTCCTGCCCGGTGCCGGGGACGGACAGCGCCCGCTGCGTGCGGGTCTCGAGCATGTGCGCGAACACCGGCAGGTCGTGCGCGCGACTCAGGTCGTCGAGCGCTCCCCAGTACTCCGGGCTCACGCGCTGCGGGGCGGAGACGGAGACCGCGGCGGACAGTCGGCCGTCGGCGGCGCCGTGCCAGGTCCGGACCAGGTGGTCGTACGCGGCGAGGAGCTCCGGTGCGGCGGCGGGTGCCGGCGCCCGGAGCGCAGCGGCGAACGCGTCGTCAGCGCCGTCGAGGAACGGCAGCTTGTCCGCGTCGGGCAGCTCGGGCTGGTCGAGGGCGACGGTCGCGCGGATGCCGCTGTCGGCGTAGGCCTGCATCACCGCGTCGATGATCGCCGGGTCGGGCGTCGGCATCAGGAACGCGTCGTCCTGCACGCTCGTCGTGCCGGTCCGCAGCATCTCGAGCGCACCGAGCATCGTGCGGAGGTAGGCCTCGCGCGGCGTCGGTGCCAGTGCCGGGTCGGCGGGCGATTCGTAGAGCATGAAGGTCTCGAGCGGCCGGCTGCGGAACGCACCCTTCAGGTGGTTCGCCGGCGAGTGGAAGTGCGCGTTCACCAGGCCGGGCACGACGACGTGGTGCCCGGCACCGTCGACGACGCGGACGTCCACCGGGGCTGCGGCACGGGCGCTGGGGCCGATCGCCGCGATGACGTCGCCGTCCACGAGCACGTCGGTGGGCCCGGTCATCCCGGAACGTTCGTCCGGGGCCCACACGAGCACGTCGGTCAGCAGCACGCTCATCGCCAGACCTCGCTCGTCGTCGGGGAGCCCTCGGGAGCGGCCCAGGTGGAGGCGCGCGACGTCGACAGGCCCTGCGCGAGCAGCCCCTCGACCGCCGTCGTGGCCGAGGCGACCCCGTCGACGACCGGCACGCCGAGCGCGGCGGTCAGCGACTCCACGAGTTCGGTGAGGCCCGCGCAGCCCAGCACCACGGCTTCCGCAGCATCCGCTGCCAGCGCGGCACGAGCCTCCAGGACGAAGGCGTCGAACGCCGGGCCGGCGCCCGCCTCGATCTCCGCGACCGACACGTCGACGGCGCGCACCGTGCAGCGGTGCGCGAGTCCGAGCGAGGCGACCACCCGGTCCGTCATCGCGCGGGTGCGCGGCGGCATCGTGATGACCGTGAACCGGTGGGCCAGCAGCGACGCGGTCTGCAGCGCGGCCTCGGTCATGCCGACCACGGGGCCAGCCGCACGTTCACGCGCCGCCGGCAGGCCAGTGTCACCGAAGCAGGCGACCACGTAGCCGTCGACGCCGTCGCGCTCGCCCTGCTCCACCTGGGCCAGGATCCCCGCGGCGCCGAAGACCTCGTCGACGTGCGTCTCGACGGTCGCGGGTGCTCCGGTCGAGTGGCTCGCGCTCACCGTGGTGCCGGGACGGGCGACCGCGCGGGCTGCTGCCAGCACGGCGGCGGTCATCGGCTCGCTGGTGTTCGGGTTGAGGATCCGCACGTGGGTCATCGCTGTCCCCCCGACGCGACGAACGACGTCGTGATGCCGTGTTCGGCCAGCAGTGGGGCGACGCCGTGGCCGCTGATCGCGACGCGAGCCGCCTCCGCACCGTGTCGGGCGGCGTCCTCCGGGTCGGCTCCCGCGACGTGCGCGGCCGCGAAGGCGCCGCAGAACGCGTCGCCAGCACCGGTCGAGTCGACCGGTGCCACGGCGACGGTCGGCACCACGACGGTCCCGCGCGACGTCGCGACGACGCATCCGCGCTCGGCGGTCTTGATGACGACCACGTCGGCGCCCGCGTCGCGGAAGCGCGCGGCGGCGAGCGTCAGGTCGGCGGTGCCGGCGAGCGCGACGGCCTCGACCTCGCTCGGCAGGAACACGTCGCACGTCGGCAGCAGGGCGAGCAGCGCGCGCTCGTTGCCGAGCACGTAGTCCTCCTGCAGGTCGAGGTAGACCACGGTGTGGTCGTGTGCGGTCTGCTCGCGCAGCCACGGGCCCATGGCGAGCTGCGACCGCAGGCTCATCGCGGACACGAGCACGCCGTCGACGTCGAGCGCCTGCGCCGCGACGTCCTCCGGGTACACCGACATCGTGTCGAAGGCGTCCTCGCCGGACAGCAGGTCCCAGACGCGCGACCCGTCCGCCGCGTAGGTGATGCGGTTCCGGATCGTGGCACCGTCACGGGGCCGGGTCGCCTCGATCCGGATGCCGGTCCCGGCGACGGCCTGGAGGAGCGGTGCCGGCAGGTCCGTCCCCACCGGTGCCAGCATCCGGACGTCCGTCAGCACGCGGCGCGCTGCCAGGGCAGCGAAGAGCGCGTCGCCGCCGAGGGCGGTCGTCGTGGTGCCGTCGACGACCAGGTCGTCGATCGTCAGGTTGCCGATGCAGAGCAGCGAGCCGTCGGTCACGGGGTCCGCCCGTCGGCTGCTCCGGTGGTCACCAGGGCGGTTTCGGCGGCTTCGGCTGCTTCGGCTGCGCGGAACTGGGCCATCGCGAGCAGGTAGCCGGTCAGCTGGGCCGGCAGGACGGTGAGCAGTGGGCTCAGCGGTTCGGCGACGGCCGGCAGGGTCAGGACCTCGTCCGCGACGGCGTCGAACGCGTCCACGCCCTCGGTGGTCACGACGACCACGCGGCCGCCGAAGCGCTTGGCCTCGCTCGCCGTGTGCACCGCGCGTGGGACGGAGGGGCCGGCGGGGGCGATGACCCAGATCGGCTCACCGGTCTTCAGGGAGTTGTAGTGGTGGAACTCCTCGACCTGGGTCGCCTCGGCCCGGTCGGGCGTGCACTCCTTCACCTTCGCGGCGCCGATGATCGCGGAGCCCCAGCTCGGGCCGGCGGCCGAGAACAGGAACGTGCCGCTGTCGTGCTCCCGTTCGGCGATGGTGGCGAGCTGCGGTTCGAGTGCGGCGATGACCTCGGCCATGCGGTCGGGGATCTCGGCCAGTTCGGTGCCCAGCGCGGCGGCCTCGGGGTGGTGCCGCAGGACACCGACGCGGGTGCCCAGGTCGAGCAGCAGCGCGAGCGCGGTCGTGGAGGACTGCGTCGGCCACCCGACCCGGGTCGCGCGGAGCAGCAGGGTGCGTTCGCTCTCCTGGTCGAGCGTCGAGCCCGCGGTGTTGGTGATGGCGACCGTCAGGGCACCGGCGTGCTGGGCGATCAGCGCGGCCTCGACCGTGCGGGTGGTCTCCCCCGAGCTCGACAGTGCGATGACCACACTGCGCGGGGTCACCAGCGGGGCGAGGTAGTAGGCCAGGTCGAGGCTCTGCACCGGCTCGCACGGCACCCCGAGCATCGTCTCGAGCAGCTGCCGTGCCGCGATCGCCACCGCGAGCGAGTCGCCCGCACCCGTGACGAACACCCGGTCGACGTCCATGCCCGCGATGACCGATGCCAGCTCGGCCAGTGCCTGGTCGTTCGCCGCGAGCGTCTCGCGGATCCGGTCGGGCTGCGCGATGAGTTCCGGGTACGTGGCCTCGTCACGTGCTCGACGCTTGGGGTCGAGCGGGTGGTCCGTCGGGAGGGCGACGATCGAGGCGTGCTCGGCGGCGGAGACCCGCTCGACGACGGCCTGCTGGCGGGCGTCGAGGGGGCTGCCTGCACCGATGAAGGGGCTGGGCGGGGTGCTGGTCATCGTGTGGCTCCGGTGGTTCGGGTGATCTGGGGGTCAGGACGTGACGGGTGTCAGGACGTGACGGGGGGGGTCAGGACATGACGGGGGTCAGGGCATGACCGGGGCGAGTGCGCCACCGAACTGCGCCGCGACCGCGGGGTCGACCCGGGCGTCCGGCGCGGTCGACTGCTTGATCGCGCTGCCGAGGATCGCCCCGTCGGCACCACGCACCGTGTCCTCGATCGTGGCGAGCGACACCCGGCCGCCGATCACGAACGGGACGTCCGGCACCGACTCGCGCAGCCTGGCGATCACGTCGAGCGCATCGCCGACACCGCTGTCCCGCGTGACGACCAGCACGTCGGCGCGTCCGAAGTCGCGCGAGACGACCGCGGCCCACTCCGGCGTCGACGCGAGCGCCAGGCTCGTGGCCTCGTGCACGTCGGCCCAGACCTCGACGTCGCTGCCGACCAGTCGGCGCATGGCGGCGACCTCGTGCGCACACCCCTCGATCCACCCGGTCGGCCCGATCGAGACGCCCGTCAGCACCTTCACCCGGATGAACGAGGCGCCGATCGCGTGGGCGATCGCCACCGCGCTCGGTCCGTCGTTGTGGCCGACGACCACGCCGACCGGGATGTGGACGGCCGCGGTGACGGCGGCGCCGATGACGGCGAGCGCTGCGACAGTGGGGGCTCCGACCGTCACCGCCTGCGGCATGTCGCTGGCGTCCTGCACCATCACGTGGGTGAAGCCGGCGTCCTGCAGGACGACCGCGTCCTCGGCCGCACGCACCGCGATCTCCTGGACGGAAGCGCCCGCGTAGTTGACCGCGCCGGGCAGGGGCGGGAGGTGGAGGACACCGACGAGGCGGAACGCGTGAGGCATGCGAGAACGGTATACATTCGGGTGTTTCCAGCGAGTCAACGCGCGTTACGACGGTGTTACGAAGCGCTGGAAACACCGATCCCGCCGCGAAATGCCTGATCACAGGCTGGGTGTACCAGGTTCACGCAACCGCTGACCTCTGTCAGTCGACCAGTCTGTATACACAGGGAGGACGAGGTGGACTCGCGACGAGCCGTTCGACGCACGAGGCTGTCTCACGCACGGTACAGACGAACGGAGACGTCGGCGAGCACGATCGCCGCTCGTCCACGTGGGAGCGATGGTGCCGCCCCGGACGCGCAGCTGCCACGCCGATCCCCTAGACTCCTCCTGGTCGCGAAGCTTCTCGAAGCTCCACGACCTTGCGCCCCGACGGTCTCGCCACCGTCGGGGTGCTTCTTCGTCCAACAGGGCGCAATGGCCAGGATGGGCCTCCGAGCCCACTCCGCCACTGGGGCTGAGGCGCGTTCGGGAGCGACTCGCCACGGCGGCGAAGGGCGGTCCTCCCGCGCACAGGACCTCGTCGACCTCGCCCTGATCGCCACCCCTCTGCCCTGCGACGCCGCGCGCTGATCGCTGCGCAACAGTTCAACGGCCGGTGCAGGTGAGGTGTGTCGGCCGTCAGTCACGCCGCACTGCGCTCGAGGGACGCACCGAACATGCGCCACGGCCACTCACAGAAAAACGAAAACCCCCGCGTGAACGGGGGTTTTCTGTGGGGGGCGTTTACGAAACTCGCCGATCCGCGCCAGCGCGCCGATGGACGGCGATCGCGAACAAGCCGCATCCACCGCGGCCGTGATCCCGTCCCACTCTAGGGATAGGACAACGTCCTGACCGGGGGTTTCTGATGACGCAGCATGGAGCACCGGAACGTCGGCGTCCTGTCGCTCAGCTAGTGCTCCAGGCCAACGACGGCCCGTAGCTCAGCAGGCGCTGCTCCTCACGCCGCTCCGGTACTCAGCGCCTCAACGTCATGGTCCTCGCCGCGAGGCGCCCCTAGATCGGGGTCCGCGTCAGCGTCAGCATCAGCATCAGCATCAGCATCAGCATCAGCATCAGCATCAACATCAACATCAGCATCAACATCAACATCAACATCAACATCAACATCAGCATCAACATCAAGGTCGACCGTGTCCAGGAAGTCTCGGTCTAGAGCTTTAGCAAGCAGAAACGCTTCGACGAACTTCTTCTCGGGCTTGTTGAGATGTTGGTAGTCGACGAAGCAATGTGCAGGCGCTACGGATTGACTTGCAGGCCGCGGTACCGCGGAATCATCGACCGCTCGCGTCCCCGCCCTCTCCACCTCACCCACGGA
Organism: Curtobacterium sp. GC_Cur_3; assembly: GCF_026544205.1. GTDB lineage: Bacteria > Actinomycetota > Actinomycetes > Actinomycetales > Microbacteriaceae > Curtobacterium. The sequence continues at coordinate 68,321 of NZ_JALNUI010000002.1, read as the reverse complement.
GCATGCCAAGACACCACGCGACTGCCGCGCGTTCTTCGAGTGCCAGTCCCTCGCGTCTTGGGCCGTCGTCAGGAACTCGCGAGCGAAAGAAGGCTTCCGGAGATCAGAGCTACTCATCGGGCCGAAAGCCTGACTTGAAACCTTCCCGTCGTTGAGCATCGGGTCGGTAATCTGGCGGAACATAAGCTCGGCGGCATCGGTCATACGGACCTCCCCTCCGAGAAGCGCTTTGAACGGACTCATCGCGACGTCTCCCTTACGAAGGACTTCGCTTTCGCGAGGTCGTCGGTCTCAACCGATGTCGATGAGAGCGAATCAACAGCAAGATCGAAAAGGTAAAAAGACAAGCCGGGTGATATCTCGATGTTCGTCACGAAATCCGGCGAGGACCATTCCAGCTGAACGCCCCCATCGACCATCGGGAAAATTCCAGGTAGGGATCGCTGGCTCTCCAGGACTGCCTCTAGGATCTCGCGCGCCGCGTCTAGAGCAAGGAAATCAATGGGCTTGCCTTCACCGTCTTCCGACCAGCCTTCCTCCAAGGTGGCCAGCTCAATGAATCTTCTCGACCAGGGCTTACTGTCGAGCGTTAAAGCGTTCACTTCACTCGTCTGAAGCAACCTGGCGAGTTTGGTGCCGTGATACCTGAGCGTCCCCTTCAGACGAACGATGGTGCGCTTCTCAGGGCTGTCCAAGTGCTCTCGGAGTTCGGGCGTGAGGGTATCGCTCTTGTAACGCCCGCTGATCTTGTGCCCGCCGTATCGGAGAGGCACCAGTTTGAAACTACGAGTCTCCGCATCAAGTTGCACAAGATGGCCGGCAACCTCTCCGAACTCGGAGGTTTTCTCGAACGCGATCTCTTGGGCGGCGGGAGTCAAAGCTTCGGCACGCCTCGCAGCAAGCGGTCGAATTCCGCGGTTGCGAAGGGTTGGAGTGATCTCAATCCGACGGCCACGATCGGCCGAGATACTGAACGATGCTGCATCCGATATGGACGAGCCGAGCGCCAGGAATTCGGGCTGGTCGAGAAGGGGCAGGTCTAGCGGCTGCGGCGAAACAGCTTGAGGATTGCTGTCGTCAAGCCACTGCTCAATAACTGCAATCTCGCGTTCAAGCTCGCTTCTACCACGTTCGAAGTAGGGCTCGTATGCCGACTTGCGCGACTCAAGTACTGACGTTGCACTGCCAGGCTTGATATCTTTCAGCACGAGCGAAAACGATTCGTCGAAGTCGCTGGGGAGGCCCTCGCCCGGATGTTCCTTCTCCCACTCCAGCTCTGCTGCCGCGCGGACGAGCTCCTGATATCGCTGAAGCTCAGCCAACGCAGCAACCGGCATGCGGCCGCCTTCAAAATCCCGGCCGTCCATTCGCAGCTCTGCGAAGGGCAGCGCACTATCAGCCTCCGGGTGTTCCGACTCGGGACGTGGATCGCTCACGCTCGCGAGACTACCTCAACCTCACCTCGTCACCGCGCACACCCAAGAGTCCCGGGGCCTAAGTCCAAGCGGCGTACTGCGCCCCCCGTGAGCCGCGATTGCGCTCGCTGCGATGCCTAGCGGCGACTCTCAGCTGGCCGTGCGCCAGTGCGTCGCAGTACGGCTCGCGGCGTCGTCGAGGTTTGAGGTGCAGACCAAAACGGAACGCCCCTCCGCTCAGCGGAGGGGCGTTCCGTTCTTCCTTTACGGCTCGCGGATGAGCGGGCAGGGGACGGTTCCTTCCGGTCGCGCGCTCGGCTTTGGCTTCGCCCGAGTCTGGTCCTTGATGGCGAGCCTGAAGGTCGGTCGGGAGAGGGTGGCGTTGTGCGTCTCCTGTGCGTTGCGGTCTCGGTGGTAGTGCATGGCCCACGAGGCGTTGCCGTACTGGTTGAGTCCTTCGGCGAGTGTGTCGGTGTTGGGGTAGTAGAGGTTTCCCTCGATGCGCGGCTGATTCATGTGCGTGTTCCTGTTCTCTTCGGTTGGGGTTAGTTCCACCATTTGGGCAGTGGTGGTTCGGCCACGGTGCTGCGGCGGGTGATGAATCGCGCGGTGTGGGCGCAGGTCGGGCAGTTGTGGCCGGCGACGTGGCGGTCGGGTCGCTGCTGGAAGTGACCGTGCGTTCGGCAGGTGATGGTGATGTGCGTGTGCTGGTCGACGTACTCCACGGCGTCGTAGCTGTAGCGGCTGCCGTGCGCAGTAATGGCTGCGCTGAGGAATCTGCGGTGCCGGGCTGCGGCGCTGGACCCGCGTCGCGCTGAGCAGTCGGGGCAGGCGGCGCCGCGGCGGTGCTCGTTCGGGGTTTGGTTGAAGATGCCGTGGTCTGAACATCCGATGCTGATGGCGGTGTGGGCGTTCCGGTACTCGTGGGCGACGCGGCTGTAGTCGTACTTGTCGCCGTGGCGTTGACGTGCCGCGAGCAGGAAGGCGTCGGTCCGCGCCTCGAGATTGCCGCTCAAGAGGCACCGCCACTGCACCCCGAGAAACGGCTGTAGGAGTTCGCCCGCCCACGAGGCCTGTCGCCCGGGCTCCGCGGCTCGCGCTGGCGCCACATCAGCTTGAAGCGGAAGTCCTCGAGGGACACGTCCGCGCCGTCCGGGAACAGGGAGAGGATGTCCATGCGGTGCCCGGGCGACGCGACGTCCGCGCGCAGCCATGCGAGGTCGCGTCGGAGACGGTGAATCCCACCGTCGCCGAGGTGGCTGACTTCGGACCAGTGCCGTCTGCGAAGTTCGGCGAGGGTGATGCTGAGCCGCGCGGCCGTACGGAGCTCCTCGGCCTCGTATCGTTTCTCGGCGGAGATGCGCTCCGCGTGAATGTCGTCGTTGGTCTTCGCCGGGCCCGCCCAAGCTACCGTGAGGGCGTAGTCCCGCAGGCCGAGCAGTGGGGGTCGGCGGTGGCGGATTCGGGTGTAGCGGCCGCGGGCGGACGGCTGCTCGTGCAGCTCGATGTACGCGTTCACGCTTCGCGCACCCCATCGAGCGCCGAGCTCCAGAAGTTCGGTTCGCTCTTCCTCGGTGTGCTCGTGAGCCGCGCGGATGTGGCACGTCTCGATGATGGGTACGCCGGGTCTCTGCCCCGGACCGACAATCATGGAGTCGAGCACATCCGGGCTGAAGTTGGAGTTGCTCGTAGTCAAGGCTGGTCCTTTCGGGTGAGGGTGATTCCGAGGTTGGCTTCGGCGAGGGCGTTAGCGGCCTTGAGGCCGAAGGCGAGGAGCGCAGAGCCGGAACCGGGGCTACCCAGGGAGGGCTTGCCGGTTCGTCCGTCGATGAACTTGATGCGGCCAGCGAGGAAGCACAGGGCCGTCGCTCGGGACGCTGCCGCCTGGAACCAGGCGGTGTCGGTCCGGGCGAACACGAGGGCGATGCCGTCGCCGTGGTCGGCGAGCTTCTTCATCCAGGTGCCGGTCTCGCGTCCGTAGGGCGGGTTGCACCAGACTGTGCCGCTCCAGGGCGAGGTGAGTCCGTCGTCGGCGACTGTGTAGTGGCGGTCGGCGGGGATGGACGTCTTGTTTGCGCCGGGTGAGCACACGTCGATGTCGTAGTGGATGCCGATGGCATCGATGAGCCAGCGGGGCGTGTACCACTCGACCGTCTCAGCGCTCTGCGATTCGTGGGTGAAACCGGAGCGGGTCCGCGGAGTCGGTGGGCGGGTCTTCTGATTGGCGTTGTCAGTCACGCCATCCGTATGCGGGATCCCTAACGCCAGCTGTTGAGATCAAGGATCCCGATCCGAGGAGGGCGCCCCTGAGGCGGCCGTGAGCGCTCGCAATCCCCGCCGTTGCTGGGGAGTAGAGCCGTTGGACGATGATTCGCGAGGAGTGATGGGCCTGCTGGAAGCGCGCCTCCTCTCTCTTTCGCAAGTGGGCACTGTTGATTACTATCAGCCTCAGATACTCGGTCCGCAAGAGGAAGCAGGCGCTCGTGAACGACCCAAGGGAGCCCCAGCAGTTCGGCAGCAGTGCACACCAGAGCGAGACGCGCGAGGAGGAGTTACACCGCGTGGCTCGGGTCCCGTTCGCGGACCTACGCGACCAGAGTCCCCCAGACATGCAAGCCCTCTACGCGGAGCTGCAGGAGGGTCAGGCTTTGATCCCTGGCCTGAGAATGGGGCTCGGTGCGCTCACCGTTCAGCGGTGGGACCCGGCGTACGCCGCCGCCGATTGGACGTTGTACGGAGCGGACCTCACCCTCGACATGGGCCACCCGTTCGGGTCGATGTTCTACCGCAACGTCGCCGACGGTCGGGTTTTGCGGGTCGGGGTGAAGTGGCATCCGCCGATGCAGCAGCTCGAGTTCCCTGCCCTGCACCCGTCGAAGCCGGAGCTGACCTCCGACTGCACCGACGACGAAGTCGCTGCGGTGGTATTGGATGCGCGGAGTCGGATAGGGGCTCTTGTCGCGGTCAACGCGCAAATCGGGTCATTCGTCGCCACCGAAGAGTCCGAGAACGCGATCCTCGACGCGTCCGGGCTCGGGCTCGAGCGACTTTCCGAAGACGACGCGAGGCTCGCTGGCCGCAAGGCGTCCCGGCCGGCAAAGCCGGGCGGGGGCGGCGCTGATGGGTGACCGGCAGTGGGTGCAGGACATCCGACACCAGCAGACGATCCTGTCGTTGCCGTTCGGGCTCGGATGGACAATCGACATCACGCAGACGCTGGTGGCATTGGCGGCAGCGGGGATGCCCGCTCGTGTGGAGGCGTTCGATCGGCTCCGGTTTGATGACGGCCGGTCCGGATTCCTGTCCACCCCGAACCCGACCGCGACGATCAACGACGACGGCCCACCCGCTGAACGGACCGAGGACCTCATCGTCATCCCCGGTGGGTCGGAAGGCGGCGTGCTTTCGCTCGCCCGCCGCTACCCGGACTTGGTGGTCGTGAACGGGAAACGGCAACGCGTTTGGGCAGGCGGGCGGCAGGTGTACGGGTCGTCGATGGAGCGTGACGCGACACCAGGGTGGCGGACCGTGTTCGCGATCGCCCGCACCGTCGCTTTGCACGGCGGCGGCACACGCGCTATCGCGGACCGCATCGGCATCTCACTCGACGAGGTGCGCGCCGCGATGCCCCCTCTCGGGACGCACGTGTTTCACACGCCGATTGGATGGGAAGCAGCCGACCAGGCCGCCCTGTGCGACTGGGCCTTGGCGGCGTATCCGGGTTACGGCGGAATCCGCACCTGCTGGCGCCGCGACACCACTATCGACGCGCAGGCCGATCAGCTCATCAGCCTCGGCGGGGTGATGTCGGACCGGTGGGCGGCACAGCAGTCCGGCGTCATCGTCCCACCGAACCGACTGACGGCGTTCTTCGCCCAGCACCCCGACATGACCGCGCTCGGCTACGAGCCCGCCACCGTGAACGAGGCGACAGTGTCGGTCGTCATCCCGCAGGACACCACAATCCTCACCGGTGCTGACGGGTGCTGCACGGATGACTTCATCACCGCGCACCTCCTCTACGAAGACAGCTGGGTTGCCGCGAACACGGACGCGGTCAACGGGCTGCGGCAGCTGCTGCACTTCCGATTCGACCTCGCCCACGACCTCCGCTGGCACCCCGGCAGCGATAAGGGCGGGATGAGCTGATGCTGCAACTGCTGTCGCTGGCCTTGGCCTACGACGACACCCGGTTCTTCGGCTCCGTCATGTTCACCGACCCCGCCCACCCGGACGACAAGCCGGCGACGGTCCTCATCGACCACGCCGATGAACCGCCCTGGTTCCGCCTGACCAACGTCGACCCGACGGCGCAGGACTCGTCGGTCCCGGCGATGGTCGAGGCGGATCGCATCATGCGGTTCCTTCTCCGGTACACGCCTGAGCGCCTCGGCCGCACCCGCGCCGACTTCCCGCAGCCCTGACCCCGCTCTGCTCACACCCATCCCTCTGGAGGTAGTTGCTGATGATGCGTCTGGTGTCCATGCACCTCTCGAACGACCGAATCCTCTGGGGGCACGTGCTCCTCGAGGACACAGAGAACCCGGACGCGCACCTGGCGCAGATCCTCGTCCGCCCCATCGACGTCGAGCCCGGGTACGAGCTCTACGACAGGACAAACACGGTCCTGTCAGACTTGACCGTGCCGGCGGTGCGGGAAGCGAACCGCATCGTGCAGACCCTCCTCATCCCCGCCTCCGAAATCGCGCGCAGGGAGAAAGCCGTCAGGGCGGTCATCCACTCGGGGTACTTGGAAGGGTTCCCGGACGACATGCCGTGGCAGTCGCAGCTGTGGATGTACGCCCGCGGGGAAGTCACCCGCGAACAACTGTCTGCGTACGCCGACGAAGGCGGACAGATCCCCCGCCAACCCGAACACTCCGCGGTCGGTCCGGCGGACGTCCCTGAGGACTGGTGGCAACCACACAAGCCCGCATCCGCCGGAACCTGCTCAACACAACCCTCACCGAGGCGGAAGTCGCTGCGGCCCTGCAGGTCAGCATTGAGGAGGTCGGTGAGCTGTTCGAAGCGAACCGGCTGATGAGCTTCGACCTCGACGGCGAAGAACGCATCCCCGACTGGCAACTCGTGAAGCCCGCGCTCCCCGAGTTCGGCGACCCGTCGTCACTGCTGCCTGGTCTGGACGTCCTCTACGCAGCAGCACCGCAACCGCTCCTTGACGCTGCCGCGATGACGGAGTTCATGACCACACCCCTCGACTTCCTCACAGTCGACGAACGGGTCCTGACCCCGTTGGACTGGATGCGGGAAGGGCGACCGCTGACGACGATCATCGCCCTGTTCCGCGGACGACGGTGGCGACCATGACCAATCGGCCAGACCTGTTCCTCCTCAACGTCGCCTACGACGCCACCGGCGTGCACGGGCACGTGTTCTTCCGCGACCCACCCAGCACCGAGCTGCGGCAGGTCATCATCCGCAGCACCGACACCGGCACCATCTGCGAACCAGCACACGGCGACACCCGCACCGGATGGGAACCATTCCTCGAGGAAACCCGCTGGCTCATCGCCCTCACCCGGCCCGACACACCGGAAGAGCGCAGCTGATGGGGCCCGGGCTTGAGTGGGTTGCCGCCGCGTACGCGGGCCGGCCGCAGATCACGATGCCGTACGGGCTCGGCGACACCACCGACCTCACCAACACCCTCTCAGTCCTGAAAATCGCGGGGCTTCGCGCGATCGTGGAATCGCACGACACGATCCGCCTGCCCGACGGCCGCCGCGCACGCTTCCCAGCCCTCACCCAACGCCCCCGCGGCGAGGACCCGGATGACGCGGAACTGCTGCTCCTTGCTCCGCGGACCGTGACTGCGACGCAGATCGCCCTCGCAGAACAGACGACGACGGTGCTGCTGGTCGACGTCGACCGGCGCCGCGTCTGGATCGACGGCAGACAGACCCTCGGCACGAAGGAACGGTGGAAGGACGCCGCCCCCATCTCCGTCACCTTCGCCATAGCGCGGATGCTTGCCGTCAACGGCGCCACCTTCGACAGGCTCGTCCGGGCCGGGCTGACTGCCGGGCAGGTGGACGACGGGCTCGCACGCCTCGGCAAACGCGTGCACCGCACCGACATCGGGTGGGAGTCGCGACAGGTGGGAGGGCTCGTCGACTTCGCCATCGCCTGCTACCCAGGGCCGGGCGGTGTCAGGACACGGTGGACGTCCGACCTGCCGCTCATGGAACAGGCGGAACGGCTCATCGCAGCGGGCTGCCGAATCTCCGGACGTGCCATCTCCGACCGGCCCGACTACCCCGCCATCAGCAAACACGAGCTGCCCTACCGGGTCGTCGCGTTCACGGAGCATGTAGTCGATATGGTCGCGCTCGGCTTCGAAGCCGACACGATCGGCTTCGCCGGCACAGAACTCATCCGACCGGCCGACCCCACGATCTTCCTCACAGCGGACGCTGCCGGCTACACGGACCGCACCGACGACATCATCACCGCCAACACGCTCCTCCGCGCCGACTACCGCAACGCCGACGACGCGGCCTCACTGCAAGAAGTACGCGACCGGCTGCAGTTCCTCGCTGACACCGGATACGACCTGCGACACAACCTGTTGAGCTGACTCACACGATCACCCTCACGGCGCATGCCGATCATCCGCTGGGCGGCCTGCCGCGCGAGACGGCCCTCATGCCGGAGGACGACGAGGTTCGGTATCAGGACCATGAGTCGAACGCGCGGTGGGAGCGCATCGATAGCCTGCGTGCATTCCGCTGCGCCACACCCACGCCGGTAACTTCAATTCGCCGCGCCCCGCCTCCACCCACATGGCGTCCCGCGTCATGCTTCACACAATCGCATCATCGCGGCGAATCAGTCGGTCCGGAGACTGGAACAACGCGCACACCGGCATCGGCTTCTCGCGCTCACGCACCTCCGCCTCACGAACCTCCACGCCGAGCGAGAACGGATGAGACGGTACCCATCAATCAGAACGACGACGACCCACAAGACGAAGCGTAGGAGCGAACACCGACACGCCAGAGACACGTCCGCAAGAGCGGGCCGTCAAACCTACCGGAGGTTGCCGTCACTCCCCCGGCTCCGACTGATCGAGGGCAGCTTGCCCGAGACCGCTGACCTCTCATCGGATTGGCGGAATGCGGTGGCGATGCCTGTAGAGTCTCCGCACCGGTACTACGATCGGCAATCTGCGCAGGGGGCGCACGGGAGGGCTCAACATGGCAACGAAGCAACAAATTGCACAGGAGAAGTACAATCTTCTCGCATCGGTTGCAAACCCGGAGGCAAGCGAAGGACTTTCGCGGCCCCGTTCCGTCCTCGCGCTATGGTTCCTCAGGAACATTGTAGGATTCGACGACCTCGACGCCTACGAATTTGTCAGTGACGGCACGGACGACCGCGGGGTTGACGCTCTCTACGTCGAAGCGCCTCTCGGCGATGGTGACAATGACACTCTGGTACTTATCCAGTCTAAGTACCCAGAATCGCCGAAGGAGATCGGCGAGCCTGACATCGCGTCGTTTACCGGGTTTGCTAGCCACTTCGCCACACTCGAAGCGCTGGACCAGTTGCTGCAGGACGGACCCATCGAACCGCCGCTTGCAGCGCTAATCAAACGACTCAACATTCGCTCGAAGTTGTCCCAGGGCAAATTGCAGACTCGCTTGATTTTCTTAACCGCCGGAATCCTCGGGAAAAAAGCCACTCAACTCGTCCGGGCTGCGAACCAGGCGCACGGCGCAGACTACCTGACTGCCTATGACCTCAATCGGCTAGCGCCGATATGTGAGGCCTTCCTGGTGCCGCAACCCATTGACCTCGACGTCGACGTCGAGGCACCGGAGTCGCGCCGTTTCCAAGTAGATGTCGATGGCCGCAAGCAAGTGGTCGCGGCAGTGAAGGCCAGCGACATCGTGAAATGGCCTGGCATTGAAGACCGCACTTTGTTCGACCTCAACGTCCGGAAGGAGCTGCGCCCCAATAGGGTCAGTCGTAGCTTCCGAAAAGCCTTGGAGAAGACCGCCGACCACGAGAACTTTCTCGCTTTTCATAACGGCCTCACAGTCGTGTCGCACAAGATTGAAGTCATCGGGGACACTGTGAAACTCTCCGGCGTGTCAGTGGTTAACGGTGCACAAAGCGTTCTAGGACTGAACGACCGTAGTGAGTTCTTGACCGACGATCTACTGCTCGTCGTGAAGTTCGTAGAGATCGGCGAACACAGCCAGGTTGCGCGCGAAGTCGCCTGGAGAAGCAATAGCCAAAACCCCGTCAACGCTCGCAATCTCCGAGCACTCTCCGGAATCCAACTTCGGTTGGAAAAGGAGATGCGTGACACATACCCGGGTTACGTGTATGTGACGCGCCCGGATGCCAGTGCGAAGTACACCGGGACTGTCATTCAAAATGACTCGGCGGCCCAGCTCCTCTGTGCCGTGTACACAAAGCAGCCCTGGCTCGCCGTGAAGCTCCTCGCGCTTTTCGAGGAAGAGAATTACACTCTCATCTTCCGAGACTACATCGGCGCGAGTCACATTGTCTTGGTCCACGAGATTAGCGAGGCCGTAACCCGCATAGAAGAACAGATCCCGAGGATCTATCTTGGCGCTCGGAAACTCACTCAACTCGTCATGGTTTACCTTACAGCGGAACTCATGCGGACCGAGGAGACTTCACTCGGATACCTTGAGGACCCCGCGACAGCATTGGAAAATTTGGAAGACCTTCGGAAAGCTTTGGAGGACCTTGCCCGGCATGCTGCCGGCTCGCTGGCAAGCAGGGCCGAAGACTATGTCGACGATGAGGAACAGTTCGACGACTACAAGGTCGACTTCAAGAACCGGGAAGTTCTGGTGAAGCTGGCGAAGGACGCCCGCAAGCAGTACGCGTACTCTCGGCGGATCGAGAGGCGTCAGAACTGAAGTCCCTGACCGCCGGAGTGCCCAGCCCGCGGACCCCGGCGGTGGGAGAGCACCTTCCACCACCTCAGAGCAGAGTGGTCGAACTGAGGCAGAGGCCCTGCGCTGTAGGGCAGGATGGTGGCCATGAGTGAAGCTTCCGCTATTGGCACCGACACTGCCGAGCTTCGGAAGGCTCGCGGAGCGTTCTTCACACCGCTGAAGGTGACCGAGTTCATCGCCGAGTGGGCGCTCCGCACCGGGACCGAGGAGGTCCTCGAGCCCTCCTGCGGCGAGGCGGCGTTCCTCGTGGCAGCAGCCGACCGGTTCGCACAGCTCGGGTGGAGAGACACGCCGACGCTGCATGGTGTGGAACTCCATGCTGAGTCGGCGAGGACCGCGAAGACGCTGGTCGAGGCGACCGGGACGCACGCAGATGTGATCGTCAGCGATTTCTTCCTCCTTGATCCCGCGCCCCGCTACGACGTGGTTATCGGCAATCCCCCATATGTTAGGTATCAAGACTTCGCTGGGGAGTCGCGCAGCCGGTCTCGTGCCGCCGCGCTCCGGGGCGGCGTGAACCTCACCGCACTCGCGTCGAGCTGGGCCGCGTTCACAGTGCATTCGGCGTTGTTCCTCAAGCCTGGCGGCCGCATGGGCTTGGTGCTGCCTGCTGAGTTGCTGAGCGTGAATTACGCTGCCGAGATTCGCTCTTTCCTTATGCGCTCCTTTGCCGAGGTGCAACTGGTGATGTTTGATGAGCGTGTCTTCCCCGGAGTGTTGGAAGAAGTCGTGCTGCTCCTTGCGGACGGATACCAAAACGGCGCGGCGACCCATATGTCGATCTACCAGGTCTCTTCACCCAACGACCTCACCCCGGACCTCGTCGCCTACCCGTGGACACCGACGACCCCCGGTGGGAAGTGGACACCGTCGCTCCTGGGCCGAGACGCCCTCGCCGCATACAGCTCAGCAGTGCGGTCTGACGCTTTCACGAGACTGGAGGACTGGGGCGACACCACTCTCGGAATGGTGACCGGCAATAACAAATACTTCGCGCTCTCGCCCGAGCGCGTTCGCGAACTTGGGCTTATTGGAAGTGATCTAGTGCGGTTGTCGCCGCCCGGTTCCAAGCACTTGCGCGGCCTTGAGCTCACGAAGGACCGGTTGCGGAACCTCGGTGAGGAGGGCGCGGCAACGTGGTTGTTCAGACCTGCAGGTACTCCGTCCCCAGCTGGGCAGGCATATATCGATGCCGGCCACCGAGCCGGAGTTGATACCGCCTACAAGTGTCGGGTTCGCTCACCGTGGTGGAGGGTGCCGGTGATCCAACCGGCGGACCTATTCCTGACCTACATGAATGCTGACACACCTCGGATCACGACAAACAAGGCTGGCGCACATCACCTCAACAGCGTGCACGGCATCTACTTGCAACCGCATGTGCGTGATATCGGTCTAGAACTGCTGCCCGTCGCATCGTTGAACAGCCTGACGCTGCTCGGCGCGGAGATGGTCGGGCGCGCTTACGGCGGTGGCATGCTGAAGTTGGAGCCGCGCGAAGCTGACGAGTTGCCCGTGCCCTCACCAACGCTCGTGGCCTCGGCTGCAGGCGATCTAGCTCAGATAAAGCCCGCAGTGCGATCACGCCTGCGCGCCGGCGATTTATTGGGCGCTACGGTTCTCGTGGACGAGGTGCTCCTAGCGCATGACATGCACTGCACCGCCACGCAGATCACCGCAATTCGCGCCGCTCGCGCGGCGCTGTACTCTCGTCGCGCTGCCCGTGGCGGCGAACCGCGCACCGAAGCCTGAGCCGCCATGTCATCCCGAAGTGACTCGTTCAGCATCTTTGACAGCATCCTCGCCGCAACTCACGCAACCGACCCGTGGCGACACCAGTACGGGAACGACCCGCTCTACGAGCCCGACTACGCGCTCCTAGAGCAGCTATTGACACTTCCAGTCGCATCGAACAAAACCGCTGCAAGCGGGTCCCTCGCTGGCGGCGTTGACTCGTGGCTTTCCCACGAACTTCGCCGCGCCGGTTTCGGTCCCGATGAGGTCTGGCCGCGCCCCACCCGGCCGCGGATCCTTCCGAGGGACGTGGCAGTGCTCCTTGACAGGCTTCCTGTCGGGCTTGCCGCTGAGGTGCGCCGTCGCTTGGAAAGCCTCCCGGCTGTGGCGCCCTCAGACGCACACTTCCTCGGGCGGGCGTACGAGAAGCAGGTAGACGTCGCGATAGCCCGTTGGGACCGCGGCCCTGAGTTGCTCCTCAGCACCAAGACTCAAGTGTCCTCCTTTGGAAAGAACCTGCCGAATCGATTTGAAGAGGCATATGGAGACGCCGGCAACCTGCGCTCGAGGTACCCATTGGCAGCCGTCGGGTTCTTCTTCGTTCAGCGCGACACAATTCTGACCGAAGAGCCCGCAGCCTTTGAGCGCACGGTCGACATGATGCGTAAGCTGCGCGATCTAGGCGGCACCAACGGGTACACGGCTACCGGACTTGCCCTCGTTCATTACGAGAGCCCGACTGATGGTCCGCCTACTGAACCAGTACGAGTGGTACTTGACCAGGTGCCGGAAGACGTCCGTCCCGAGCAATTCATGGTCAGCATGGTCCATCAAGTACTCACGGCCACACCGATCTCGCAACATGTGAACGTCCGGAGCCTGCTTGAACGCCGCCACATCCCAGTTGCCGAGCAAGACGCGATCACAGAGGCGGAGAGCGACGCTGGTGACGACAGGTTGGTGTAGCACTACTGCGCGCCGCGACCGCAGCCGGAATCATCGGCAGTCCTGCAGCACCGGGGGCGGCTGCGACGACGATAAGAGGTTTTTACTCGTCGTCAATTTCAATTTGGGCACGCCAGCTCGGACCTACGACATCGTTAAGTAGCGGCGACCGCCGCGGGGTCGAAGTGTGCAGACACCTTGATCTGCGAAGCGAGGCCCGCCGGTGCCCCGAATTCGTGGACAATCGCCGCCCGGGCAGCCGATAGCACCTCGGTAAGGCTAGGTCCAAACGCCGCCGTTACCGGTAGCTTCTGCACTGTCGCGATCCAAGTCGAGTCGTCATGCGTGACATCGATCTGGAATTCGACGCTCTGCAGTAGCGCCCAGTTGGCATCGGCGAGCATCGGAGCGAGGTTTTCGCGGACGTGGTCATCATGTCGCCACTCATTCTGATCTAGCCACTCGTTGAGTTCGACGGACGAACCGAAAGAGATACTCCGGTCATTCTCGTAGTCGAATAGCGTGATGCTATCCGCATCACCCTCCCACCCGATGTTGAAGAGCGACGTGCCCAGGGCGCCGAACGACCACAACAACGACGTGCCCGTGTCAGTAATGACGAGCTCGCAGTACCATCCCGGCCGTCCATACAAGGCGTCGCCAAGGGCCGCCCACCAGGCTTCGCAGTAAGGCTCGGAAAATTGGTTTGCGGCGGCGAGATATGCAGGCGAACCCAAATTCAGTTCAATCTTGACCAGCGTGTGCGGGGGGCGTGTGGCGTCGGCCATGGGGTCCTTCGTGCGGTGGGCGGTCCACGAATGCTAGTCGTTTGGCGCTGTTCACCGCGAGGGGTCCCTCCAAATCGGGCCGCTGCGAACCCGCTGCCAAGACGTAACCGGTTCGACGCTCCGCTTTCCACACCGACGCTCACAGTCCTAGACTCAGCTGCATGATCGACTTCGCCGCTGCGACTGACGTTGCGCGACGCGTACTCGAGGTGGCACCGTCGATCCCAGGTCGTTTTACGGACCCAAAGCTCATCTTCCTGCGCAATTTTCCGAGTGGGTCCTGCGACTCGATGGCCTACGCCATCGGCGCCGTGCTCAAGGACGAGGGTTTGGGTGACTGGTGGGTTGTCACGCAGACCGACGGAACTAGCGGCCATGTTTGGCTCGAATGGCGAGGGGAAGATGGCAGCCCCCTCTTCTCGATCGACACAACCGCGCACCAGTTCGCCGGAATCGACGAACCCTACATCGGTGCGGGACCGACCCCTGCTCGTCGCCGCTTCAGCGAACCCGATGCGGCCGTACGCTTCTCGCAACTTCCGTACTACTGGGCGCGTGACTGCGATTTGGCACTCCTCGAGCACGTTCGCAACTATTGGCCCTGACAGCGATCGTCCGCCCTCACCTCGGTTGCTCCGTTTCCGACGGCCAGATCGCCTCGCTGAGCGGTTCCAGAGCGGCCGCAGCTCGCTGGGATGACGCGCGGAGCAGATCGACGTGACGTGGCTGATCGCCGAAGAACCGACAGAGGTCCGTGTTCGTCTCGTGGAGGGTAGCAACAAGTTGTCCGACCATGTCGGCGACAACGTTGCGCGGAGCCCGAAGACCGACGATCAGGCCAGTCTCGTTCGTGGCAACGAATGTGTTGATGCCGATCCGCTGGCCATGCGCGATCGATGACAGCGCTGAGTATCGAAGCCGTCCGTCGGCTGCGCCGGTAGCTGCGTTGAGAAGACCGGCGACCAAGTCGCTGAGATCGATCTTGCTCGGTGCTGGTAGTCCGAGTCTCGTAAACTCTGCCAAGTAGAACCGTCGCTGCTCAGCGGCGTCGAGACGTTCGCCGTTACGGTTCCAGATCGGTTCCTCTAGCAACTCCGAGTATCGCAGATCGGAACGCAGAAAAGACAGCACAGTGTGGAGGAACTGATCCGAGTCCGGTCGCTGCAGTAGGTGCCAAGTGCGCGCGAGCGACTCGAGGGCGCCGCGAGCCACAGTCGCCAGCGCAGTGGACCGCACAGTCGGGGTTCGAAGCAACGCCACGAACCCTCGCACATGATCGAAAGCGGACATGTTCGCGTACTGCATGAGTAGGAAGCCATCGATAGCGAATTGCGGTTCTACGCCCTGCCAGAGCTCGGCAGCTGCAGAACCGGCAGGCGGCTGACGATCCGCAGTTTCATTGGTGATCGTCTCTGCGGCCCGTACAAGTAGCAGTAGCGCCTGGCTGATGGCTTGGATGTCAGCTGCGGTCGGAACGTCGACGTGCAGCCCGGCCTGTAGTTGAACGGGTGGCGACGCGGGGTCAGTTGAGCAGATGGAATGCATGCAAGCAGCCTGACATCTCGCACTGTCATTGTTGGGAACTGCTGCAGGTTCGGTTGACTGCTGACGGGAAGGGGGGCTGTCTCAAAGGGTGCGCCACGACGAAGCTCGTCAACGATCTCCCACAGCTGGTCACTGTCGAAGAGCTACTCAACCCGTACGGTCCTCTGCTCGTTGTGCCGCTTCCGACCGCCCCCGTGAACCTTTACGCACGTCCGCTGATGTAACTTACGCCGGCTACTGGCACCGCTCGCCCGGTCGCAGGGACGCCGCGCGACAGACAAACAAGGTGCAAAACAGACAGTTCGAGACACTTTCGCTTCCCTGTTCACAATCGACAAGCACCGTTTAACGCTCGTCGACGAACCGCGGGAACTAGCATGAAACGCCACCGTGATCGTGCCGAGCACGTACCTCTACCAGCCACCGGCCACCGGCCACCGGTCACTAGGCTGCGCCGCGACATAGCGGCTGTTGCACGCGAAGACGGCGCGGGCGGAGGCGGCACCCGCGCTTCCGCCGTACCCTTGAGTCATGGCTAGAACGGCGCGCGCGACTCCTGCCGAGCTCGCTCCCGCGCCGTGGCCAGATAGGCACTCGTCGGATCCGTCGGCTGAGGTGGCACGCCAGTTCGTGCTGAACCTTCATGACGCGATGGCCGGTCGAACACTGCGGGACGTCGCCGACCAGGTTGGTATTCACCACGTCACCCTGCTGAAAATCCTCCATGGCCGCGCTTGGCCCGATCTCGCAACGGTTTCGCGGCTCGAACTCGGACTGAACGCCGACCTGTACTCCTCCGCCGATGTGCGCGCCGAACTCGCGAAAGCGGCATCACCGTCGACGGCGGAGCCGCGCCCCAAGGGGTCAGTGGCATAGAGCCGAAGGTCCCTTCCTCTACGTCGCGAAGCCTCCCGAGAGGCTGACCCGCCCAGTTCACCGCCCTGGCTTCGACGAGCAGGTCCACAAGGACCATGGTCAAGCGCACCAGCATGGACCCGCGGTGCGAGTTTGTCTGCACCTGCCGGGCACCCGAGCGGAAGTTGACAGAGGCACCGACGATCTCATCACCTCGACGAGCATTGATATCAGCGCGGGGGCCGAAGTCCGCGACTTCAATCTGTACTCCGGGCGGAATGATGAAGCCCCCGAGCCCGGCGAGGTGAACCGAGGAGCCCCCGATCCGAACGATGCGCAGCTCAGCCGATCGTCGAACAGTAATGCTGATTAGTATAAGCACTATGGCTCCCGGAGACGAGCGCGCAGGTGAATCGGCGCACTACTACTACACGCCGCAGATGCCGCCGGAGATGTGGACCCGCATCGGTGGCTTCGTCAGGGAGACGGTCCGCGTAGCGGCGCCGAAGACCGCGTACACGGAGAAGCAGCTCTACCCGGTCACGGCGAAGCTCACGCGATGGGCTGTCGAAACGGCCGGCTACCCGTTGAAGGTGAAGATGCTCTTCCATCCCGCAACGGTGGACCAGTTCAGCCGTCAGGGTCTCGAGGCGTACACGAACGCCGGTCGCGCAACCATGCGGTCCAAGCTTAGGAGCATGGCGACGGCTCTCCTGGGACCGGACCGAGCCCCCGACGCCAAGCCAACGATCACGCGCTCGGGTCCGTCCGCTCCCTACAACGAGCAGGAGGTCGCCTCGCTCCTGTCGTGGGCGTCCGTACAGCGCTCTCCAGAGCGCCGTAGTTCCGCGGCGGCGTTGCTGGCGCTTGGCCTCGGGGCTGGTCTCACGGGCCGCGAAATCTGCGACGTCAAAACCGAGGATGTCAGCCTGAGCACTGACGCGATCGTCCTTCGAGTAGGGGGCGCGAACCCACGTCGAGTTGTGTTGATCCGCGAGTGGGAGGACGCGCTCCGTCGTCGCTGCGACTTCATGGAGGGTGAAGGCTGGCTGTTCCGGGCAGGCCAGGAGGGTGGGAACGCGAATCTCATAACGGACTTCGTGTCCCGCAACCCGGGCGCGTCCACTTACAGGCGCGTCGGATGCGAGCGACATGGATCGTGCGCCACCTCACTTCGGGGACACCGCTACCAGTTCTCATAGCTGCTGCTGGCGTTCAATCCGCGGAGGCGTTTGACCGGCTCCTGCCCTTCGTAACGGAACGTGATTGGGACAGCGACCGACGTTTCCTCCGTGATGCGTAGCGAGGGCCGACACTTATGCGCCGGCCCGCACTCGCGCGTCTACTCGCCCGCGGGGCGACGTCCGCGACGTCGGCCGAGGGCTGTGGGCTGGCCGTTGGTGATACCCGCCGGCAGAGCTGAAGCAGCCTTCGCCGCTTCCTTGGCTGCGTTGCGCTTGTCGACTGTGCGCATGCCCTTGCGGCGCGGGGGCTTGGTTGGGAATCGCTTGTAATCGCTGCGGCCCTCTCGGTCCCGGAGTCGTTCGCGGTGCACGGGTGTGACGACTCCCGCCGCACGGTCGTGCAGGAACTTGTTGATTCGCGTGAAGTTGGCGGCCGTGAGGATGAAAGCGAGGAGGAAGGCTTGTGCTGCCAGGCCGCGCATCCGGCGCTTCGACGCATCACCGAGATTACGGTTGTTCTTCAGGTATGCATTGAAACCTTCCATCGACTGCCGGTCGTGGCCGAACACGCTGAGCCACTCGTCGCTGGCGTAGTGCAGTTCCTGTCGAGTCGTGAGCGCGTCATCCCACTCGACCTTCACCGAGTCCTGGCAGCAGATGAGATCTGGATGCCCCGGTACGAGGTCCTCGTCAATCGGCGGCCGATGAATGTCCGGACTTTTGCTCGCTTGGGCGTGCATCTCGACGAGCGGGCAGGTAACCGTCGGGCTCTTGCCACGGGCAGGGCAGCGAAGGCGAATGGCTCCGTTCCCATCCGGACCGCCCGACCGCGGGCGGGCGAGATACGACTCGCGGGCCTCGACCTTCTTGAAGTACTCGCGCGGAGCGATGCGGCGCTCACGAGCGTCATCAGTCGCGGTGCGCAGGTCCACCGGGGTCGCAGGGCAGTACAGCCCACCCTCAATCTCGAGCAGACCGTGCACGGTCTGCTTCTGCACACCGAGCTGACCGGTCCTGCCGCCCTTGTAGTCGATGACGAGCCCTATGCCACGTTCGGCCATCGGCCGACGGAAACCGTTGACAGAGATGTTCGCGCTGTAACCGCGGTCAGCCGTGAGCCGCTTCACAGTCCAGCCTCGTTCGAGGAGCGAATCAATCCCAGCCACGGTCCGCTCTGCCACGCTGCGGCCCCACTGGTGCAGGCTCGCGGCAACGATGAGCTGCGGGTGCGCGTCGGGCTTCTTCGGGTCGGTGACGCTGAGGAACAGGCTCGCAGCGAACGATTGCTCGTAGTCGGACGCGGGACCGTCAAAGTCCTTGTTCTGTCGGCTCTTGTCGAGCGGGTAGGGAGTCGCGTCTGGCTCGACGACGGGACGGTCGGCCGGTGCCCACTTCATGCGACCGTCGACCTCGACGTAGACCTCGTCCGGGACCTCGGGGCTGCCCGGGAGCTCGTGGTCTCGCTTCCACGGCATCAGCTGGCTGTAGGTCGCGATGGATGTCTGGTCGACGGAAACACCACCTTCCCAAGCGTCCTGGTACTGCTGAGGAACGGCGCGCATGCTCATGTCGAGAAGCGCGTCGATGAAGAGCGACGACCGCGGCGCCTTTACCGCCTGCACCAGTGGGTCGCGCTTCTGCAGCTGACGCTCGCGCTCAGGGAGCAGCATCCCCTCACGCCGGTTATCGACCGGCCACGCGTCCATCAACTCGATGATTACATCCAAGGTCCGCTTGACCCGCATGTACCAGTTCCAGTAGTCCTTCTTGGGATTTCCGGTCTTCTTCACGTTCGCGATACCGAGTTCTTCACGAGCCTTTTTCGTAACTCGAACGTGCAGGGCGCTGGCGATGTCGGAGATGAGCAGCGGAGAGTTCTCCTCGGCCAGGAGCAGCACCACAGTGCACAAGGCATTGAAGCTGAGCACCGGCGGCCTGCCTCCAGCGTGCTTGCCGTGGTTGTCCTCTGCACGCCAACCGGCAACCATCGATTCGACGCGCGCCGCGGTGATGCGCTTTGAGCACCGGCGGATGTCGCGCCGCTTGAGTGGTGTGGTCTGCCGTCCCGCGGCTTCGACCTGCTGTTCGTCGATGAGGCCGATGGCTCGCATCGAGTCCATGATGGCTCGCGCACCTTCATCGAAGCCGCCGTCGAGGATGTCGTCGTCGTTCCTCACTTCGCACCTCCGAGCGCCGCCGGGTCGCGGAGGACCTCGCGCATCTCAACCGGGTCCGGCACAGTGAAGAACGGTTCGTACTGGGCAAGCGACGAGAAGTGCTTCAGGCCCGACGCGTACACGAGCTCCCCGGCCGTCAGAACGGGGCACATCGTGGCAATCCAGCTCGCTCGGAGCCGCTCAGGGTTTGGCATCCGACCGGTCGTGTCTCGATTGTGGCGGAGCTTGAGGTCCTTCCGAGACCGCTCCGTGGTGCGTCCCGCCTTAACGAAAAACTCATCAGGCTTCGCGTCCTTCAGCACCCGCGCGACGTACCGTTCGAAGGACCGGAGAACTGCGACGGAACGCGCGGCGCCACGGCGGATGTGAATCACGTAACCCGTCCCGATGGCTTCGATGTCACTGACGGCGACATCGTGGGCTTCCGCACGTCGCAAGCCAGCGCCGCCACACAGACCCATGAGCGCCAACCCCAGACGCTTCTGCGCCTCGTCCTCCATGGCACCGACCCATGACGACATCTCCGCGAGCTCGCGGCTTGTGAGCGGTGTGACGGGCGTGACCCCAGGACAACCCATCACCCTCGGAGACCTGTCCGCGCCGAGCGCTTCGCCGACGAGCAGAAGCCGCCGCTCGTACTCCCTGCGCTGGAGCGCCTTCTCCTGCGTCGCGGCGAAACGACGGACGGTCGCTGCGTCCAGCAGCACAGACGGTTTGAGCGACAGGCCCTCGCCTCCAGTAGCCCAGAGGGCCAAGCGCGTGAGGGGAAGCATGACCTCGCGGACATCCTTCGCCTTCGCGTAGTCGACACGAAGGGCGCAGTCGACGACGAAGTCCTGCACGAGTCTCCACTTCTGGAGAGGCAGTTGAGGCGTGTAGCCCATGATGGCTTCCCGAACGTCCACGGCGTGTCGTTGCTGATTACTAGCACCAGAGTGTGCTACCGCACGCGTCGGAAGGGAAGAGCGGACTGAGGGGTGGGATCTTGGATCTTGGTTCACGTGATCCGTATGCCGCTGAGCCGATGCCAGCCGCGAAGGGCCAAAACTCGCGTCTCACGGCTTGTTCAACGACACGTAACTATCATAGAGGGTCTCGTTGGTGATTCCAATCAGAAGATTGGAGCGGGCTCAAGCTTCTTCTGGTTCGCCTCAGTCGAGACGCTGCAGGAGCTCGTCGCTCGAGAGGGTGCCGACGTCGAACTCATCGCACATCGTTCGAACCGCACGGTCGTTCGTCACCACCATCCACTCGTATCCGAAGAGCCCTTCCTCTGCTTCCTCGCGCGCGTCGAGCGCGCAAGCGACGAGTAGCGGGTCAGCGCTACCCCGGTTGTTGTAGAGGTCCAGGAGACCGAAGTCGCCGACGCGCACCCGGCTCATCACCTCAACCAAGCGCGCCAACACACGCGCCGATGTCGGGTACTCGAACGTGCGAAGCAACTCGATGTCGGGTAGGAAGCGTGCTTCATGGAGCACCTCTCCGGGCACTCGACAACGCTCCGATACGAATCGCGAACCACGCTGCTCGATGGTCAGCTGTGTCAGCACAGTGTTGTCGAGGAGGTAGCGTCGTCCGATCATCCCAACGCCTCGCGGAACTCGCCGATCTCGCGAGGACTGATTCGGTTGCCACACACGGAGCGACAGAACTCCCGTGGGGAGATTCGACCGGCATCGAGAGCTTCAAGCATCCGATTAGACAGCTCCCTGCCGTTGTACTTGCGAACGCCGTTCACTGGTTTCGGCGTCCGCGCCTGCGAGCGCGGACGAGCGGCGAACTCTCTCTCGAGCTCCCTGAGGTGCGACCGTGTCACGGCGGCAGTAATCAGGCAAAGGTGTTCAGCGCGCACGACCATCGCGCTCGGAGTCACCTTGAAGTAGTCGGCCGCCGCTCGCAAGTCGTCGAGTGAGGCCAGCGGGTGGCGAAGGACTTCCTCCGCCGGCATGAGTACCTCGGCCGTGATCTCGTACTCACGGCCAGCATCGACCGCAGCACTTCGACCGTCGTAGGTCACCGGCGCGAAGATACCTCGCGCGACAAGAACCGTCAGGAGTGTCAGCGTGAAGAGCTGACGTCCCTCCGGCTCCTGCGAATCCCCGTGGTCGCCTCCTGCCAGGAAGATGTAGGGCACCTTCCGATCTCGCACCGTCAGTCCACTGAACTTCACTTTGATGAGCTGCGGCATGAAGCCTTGGACGCTCCGCGCAACGAGCACTTGCTTCGACTCAAGGTGTGCAATCAGCATCTCGAGGGCGCGCCTCTTGGTAGACGCACGGCGGAGCGCCCCTGGTTCGAGCTCCAGCGCCCGCAGGAGTGCAATCGCGTCCTCCGCAACACTGCTGCCTGGCTTGCGGAGGGAGCCGACGATCTCGTTGTCAGTGAGCGTCTCGTCGTGCTTACGGACGAGCATTTGCTTGCGCAACAAGTCTTTGACAATGAGTTCGACGTCACGCAACCTCACGGTTGCTCTCGAGTTCACCGAGAACGTCTCCTTGCTGACACCCTGAAGCAGCTTGGAGGTCTTCACCGCTACCTGCGCGTCGACGACGTCGTGCGTCGCGAAGAAGAGAGTCCAGGGCACCTGCGCAGCTCTTGCGAGGTCCACCAGATCCGCGAAGCGGATCTGGCCATGGTCCAGGGCGTCTCGGTACGGCTTTCGCTCGGCAACGACCGAGTTCTCGATGAGTGCGACGAAGACCAACGGGTCGATCTGCGTTTTCTGCCCCTGCAGAAGTACCGCCATACGTGGCGGCGTCACTTCAAAGGCCCCTCGAAGTTTCCCACGTAACCGAGTATCAGTCAGAGACGCAGAGCGACGCCACTGTGCATCGAAACTTCGCTCTCAAGGAACGCCAGCGCGGCGAACGAGCGCCCGCCCCAGCCGTCGTGAGCGGCCTCCGATGCATCGGTGCGAGCGTCGAGAAGACGCTCCCGCAGGCACGAGCAAACGCACGATGCCGCCAACCGGTTCACCCCAGACCGCTCCCCGCACAACGAAAAGAGGCCCCCAGAGCAATCTGGGGGCCTCTCATCAGGGGTTTTTAGTTTCGTAAGCAGTGACGCTCAGTTCCGTAAACGCCCCCTGTGGCGGTACCGGTGGGATTTGAACCCACGGTGGAGTTGCCCCCACACATGTTTTCGAGACATGATCCTTCGGCCGCTCGGACACGGTACCGGGAGAGAGTTTACACGATCCGGGAGGCCCCCGGCGACACCGCAGGACGCCTCACCCTCCACAGGTGGCTGGCTGCACGGCCTCTCCACAGACCCAGCGTCCCCGCTGATCCGACGAGTCCCGCGGGCGTAGCGTCCTGGACATGAAGACGCGCACCCTCATCGCACTGATCTCCTCCGTCGGCGGTGGCCTCGTGGTCGCCGGTGGTGCAGCCATGGGCGCCCGGGCCGGGGTCAAGGGACAGCGAGCAGCCTCACAACGGGTGGTCGAGATGCTGCCCATCCACGCGGACTGGTGGCGCGAGCGGCTCCACCACGAAGGGCAGATCACGTACCTCGCGATCGGTGACTCCGCGGCGCAGGGCGTCGGTGCGACGGTCCCGTCCCGCGGGTACGTCGGCCTGCTCGCCCGACGGGTCCGGCACCGCTCGCGCATGACCGTCCGGGTCGTCAACCTCAGTGTGTCCGGAGCGACGACCTGGGGTGCGAAGCGTGACCAGCTGCCGAAGCTGCAGCACTTCACGCCCGACGTCTGCACGGTGTCGATCGGCGCGAACGACATCGCCGACTTCCACCCGGACAAGTTCGAGCGCAACATCCGCGCGATCTACGGCGCTGTTCCCTCCCACGCGGTGGTGGCCGAGCTGCCGTGCATGTTCTCGCCGGACCGCGAGCGCAAGGTCGCCGTCGCGAACGAGATCATCCACCGCGTCGCCGACGAACTCGGCCTCACCGTCGCTCCGCTGCACGCCATCACCAAGCGCGTGGGCATCCGTCGCACGTTCTTCAACACCTACGGGGACCTGTTCCACCCGAACGACCGTGGGTACGAGGTCTGGGCCAGCGCTTTCGAGCCCGCGATCGACGCCCGCGTGGACACCGTCGCCGCGATCCGGCACTACCTCTCCGCGAGGGAGGCCGAGGAGCTCGGTCGCGAAGCCGGTGCTGTCGCGAACGCCCGCGCGGAGCAGGACACCGACGGCGCCGACGACCTCGAGCACGCCCACCAGGCCGGTCCCGTCGAGCGCCTCCGACAGCGGATGACCGGGTCGGTCCCCACGCAGCAGGAGCCCGACGAACCGGTCGACAGCGCCTCCGAACAGACTGACGCCGACGCCCCCGACGCCCCGTCCAAGCAGTCGGGTGATGTCGGCGGCCGGGCCTAACCTCGTCGCATGGCCCGCCCCCAGTCCACGTTCCGCTGCTCCGAGTGCGGGTGGACCACGATCAAGTGGGTCGGCCGCTGCGGTGAGTGCCAGTCGTGGGGAACGGTGGAGGACACCTCCGCCACCACGGCCAGCGCCCGCGGCACCAACGCCATCGCCGTCACCGGCACCCGCATCGCGCAGCCCATCACGCAGGCCCGCGTCGGCGCCGTCCCGCGCTGGCAGACCGGCATCGGCGAGTTCGACCGCGTGCTCGGCGGCGGGATCGTCCCCGGCGCCGCCGTCCTGCTGAGCGGGGAGCCGGGGGTCGGCAAGTCGACACTCCTGCTGGAGGTCGCCTCGCGCGCAGCTGCCATGGGCAAGCGCGTCCTCTACGTCAGCGCCGAGGAATCGGTCGACCAGGTCCGCCTCCGTGCTGAGCGCACCGGGGCGATGCACGACGACCTCTACCTCGCGAGCGAGGTCGACCTCGGAGTCATCCTCGGGCAGATCGACCAGGTGCAGCCCGACCTGCTCATCGCCGACTCGGTGCAGACGATCTCGTCGGCCTCGATCGACGGCATCGCGGGTGGCACGTCCCAGGTCCGCGAAGTCGCATCGACGCTGATCCGCGAAGCCAAACAGCGCAACCTGCCGGTCCTCATCGTCGGCCACGTCACGAAGGACGGCAGCATCGCGGGCCCCCGCCTGCTCGAGCACCTCGTCGACGTCGTCTGCCACTTCGAGGGTGACCGGCAGACCGCACTCCGCTTCGTCCGGGCCCTGAAGAACCGTTTCGGCCCCACCGACGAGGTCGGCTGCTTCGACATGGCCGGCGACGGCATCCACGAGGTCCCCGACCCGAGCGGCCTGTTCATGTCCCGCAACGGCGCTCCCGTGTCGGGCACGTGCATCACCGTCGCGATGGAGGGCCGTCGTGCGCTCCCCGTCGAGATCCAGGCCCTCGTCGTCCCGAGTTCGGCGCCGCAACCGCGCCGGGTCGTGAACGGGGTCGACTCGTCTCGCGTGGCCATGCTGCTCGCGGTCCTCGAGCGCCGCGCGGGCATCAAGCTCTCCGATGCCGACGTGTACGTCTCCACCGTAGGTGGCATCAAGATCACCGAGCCGGGCGCCGACCTGGCCATCGTGCTCGCGCTCGCCAGTGCTGCGCGGGACCGCCCCTACCCGCACACCCTCGCGGCCATCGGCGAGATCAGCCTCGCCGGCGAGATCCGACAGGCCACCGGGGCGAAGCAACGCGCCAGCGAGGCCCGGCGCCTTGGCTTCTCGACCGTCCTCGGCGCAGACGCCGAACACCTGCGCGAAGCACTCCGCGTCGCGTTCTCGATGACGAAGTCCGTCCGCGAACGCGAGCTCGACGCCGCGTTCTGACCCGGGTGGGCCGACCTCAGGCGCGCAATGCGGCCAGCAGGTCCACGGGGTCCGACTGCATCGTGTTCGGGCCGGCGATGTCGAAGAAGACGCCCTCGAGCGAGTCGAGGTGGGCGGCGAGGAACTCCTCGAGCCGCTCGGCGTCGTAGACCATGACCTGCCGGACCTTCTCGTCGGGGACCATCGCGGTGTAGGCATCGGCCGACGAGAACAGCAGCAGGATGCGCTTCTCCGAGCTCTCCCGCCCGAAGACACGCACCTGCATGTCCTTCTTGCCGGTGACGAGCCGGGGGACGATCACGATGTCGTTCCGCAGCGCGAACGCGACCGCGGCGACATCCTGCTGTGCGAGGGCTTCCTCGAGCTGTTCGCTCCGGAAGCGCTGTTCCTTGTCTGCCATCACCACCAAGTTCACCAGATTTTGGACGATCACGGCGACTTCGTCTGGTCCTGGCGCTCCAGACGCGCTAGGTTGGTGAAACCGCTTCGGCGGCGCCCAACGTCTGGACGAGGTGCAATGCCCCTCAACCGGACTCACGGGTCACTGGCCTCCGGGTCTGACCCCGAACCCGTCCCGCCGGCACCTGCCCGCGTGGCGCATCACCCTCGTCGACATACGACCAGGCTCCGTCTGCGTGTCATACCGCGATGGAAAGCAAGAACAGTTAAGGAAACGCCATCATGGCAACTGGAACCGTCAAGTGGTTTAACAACGAAAAGGGCTTCGGGTTCATCGCCCCGGACGACCAGAGCGCCGACGTCTTCGCGCACTTCTCGGCGATCTCGGGCAGCGGCTACCGCGGCCTCGAGGAGAACCAGAAGGTGGAGTTCGAGATCACCGAGGGCCGCAAGGGCCCGCAGGCGGAGAACATCACCGTCATCGGCTGAACCCCTGAGGAACGCTGACCGTCATCCGGTCGGCTGACCTCGAACACGACCGCGGTCGGACTCGATCGATACTTCGTCATGACGAAGTTCGATCGGCCGGCCGCGATTGTGTTTTCATGCACAGAACGCTTGCAGCAGTCGCCAGCCTCGCCGTGGTCACCCTCACCCTGACGGGCTGCGCGCAGCTCCACCAGCAGGTCGGCGACGCCTGGGCTGTCACCTACGAAGTCAGTGTCGACGCCCCTGACGCCAGCACCCTGCACGACGTGCGCTACCTCGGTGCCGAGCAGCGCGGCGATGCAGCGACGATCCGCACGATCGCGAAGGCCGCCACCCGCCCCGGCGCTGCCAACGGCGGCACGGCCACCTGGACCCACGAGTCCATCGTCCTCGCGAAGGACCCGGCCTCCGTCCGGGCGACGCCCCCGGCGGCCCGGAGCGCCACCTGCCGCATCCTGCTCGACGGCCAGAAGGTCATCGCCGAGGAGCACGGTCCCGCTGGCAAGCCGGTGCGGTGCCGAGCCGAGACCCCGGCGTTCGGGTAGCCCGAGCCCAGCGCCCCGCGCCCTCAGTTCAGGATGAACTGCTTCGACGCCTTCGCCTGCAGCTCCCCCACCGCGACGTCCAGGTGGTAGCTGGCCCCACCGGCGGTCACGGCCGGGCGTGCGGCGTCGCAGGTGTCCTTCGACGACCGGGTGCGGTCCCACGCGATGGCCGGCGTGGTCAGGGTCTGCCCGGCCTTGATCGTGACGTCCTGGTTCGTCCCGCCGGTCTGGCAGTCCTTCGACGACCAGTACTGCTCCTGGCCGGAGCTGATCGTCAGGACCTGCTGCGCCGAGCCGAGGTCCATGCTGCAGGCGTTCGACCCGGTGTTCTCGATCGACATCGCGATCTTCGGGTCCTCGGTCGGCCCGTAGGTGCTCTTGTCGAGGACGGGCGTCAGCGTGATCTGGTCGTCGGTGCAAGCGGCCCCGTCAGCGGCGGCGCTGGCGGACGGCGCCGGGGTCCCGGCAGCGCCAGACCCGGACGTCCCGGACACGGACCCGGACCCGGAACCGGACCCGGACCCGGACGAAGCAGAAGACGCACCCGCGGACGGCGAACCAGACGCCGACGGACCAGCCGCCGGAGCCCCGGTCCCGCGCCCCACGACGATCAGCACGATGACGACCACCACGATCACGATCGCAGCGATGACCGCCAGACGACGGCGCCAGTAGATGACCGGCTTCTCGGGGCCGACGGGGTGACGGAGCGACGACATGCGCACAGGCTAGACAACCGCGCGCAGCACAGGGCGGAACCCCGCCGGGCGCCGGGAGAACCCGTCAGAGGATCTTCAGCATGCGGGTGTTGCCGAGCGTGTTCGGCTTCACCCGGGCGAGGTCGAGGAACTCCGCGACGCCCTCGTCCGACGACCGCACGAGCTCGGCGTAGACGTCGGGGTCGACGACCTGCTCCCCGATCTCGAGGTACCCGTGCTTCGCGAAGAACTCCACCTCGAACGTCAGGCAGAAGATCCGCGCGACCCCGAGTTCGCGTGCATCGTGCTCGAGCGCCTCGAGCATCCGGTGTCCCACACGCTTGTGGATCCAGTCCCCGTCGAGGGCGAGCGTCCGCACCTCGGCGATGTCGTCCCAGAACACCGCGAGGGCACCGCATCCGATGGGCGTCCCGTCGGGGCCCTCGGCGATCCGGAACTGCTGGATCGAGCCGTACAGGGCGACGTTCTCCTTGCCGAGCAGGATCCGCCGGTCCACGTAGGGGGCGATGAGCCGCTGGATGTGCGGCACGTCCGACGCGAGTGCGGGTCGGACCAGGATGCCGTGGTCGTCTCGGACGTCGAACGCGTGCTTCCCGTGGTCAGTCATCCGCACCACCCTACGGCGGGCCGGCAGGCCGGGCCGACAGCAACGGCACCCGTGCGTCCAGAGCAGCGAGCAGACGGCACGGGTGCGCCCGGGGGACATCATCGAGGCCCGCGTCCAGGCCGTCGGCCTACGTTCGGCAGGGCAAGACGACGAGACAAGAAGCTCAAGGAGTTCCAATGCCCCAGATCATCGAGACCGTCGACGTCAACGTCCCCGTTCGCGCCGCCTACGACCAGTGGACTCGCTTCGAGGAGTTCCCCACCTTCCTCGACGAGGTCGAGAAGATCGTCCAGGTCGACGACACCACCACCGACTGGACCGTCAAGGTCGCGGGCCAGGAGCGTCAGTTCCGCGCGATCATCACCGAGCAGCACCCGGACGAGCGTGTCGCCTGGACCGTGAAGGACGGCGAGACCGACCACGCAGGCGTCGTCACGTTCCACAAGCTCGGGGACGCCGAGACCCGTGTCACCGTGCAGATCGACTGGCAGCCCTCGGGCATCCTCGAGAAGCTCGGCTCCGCGGTCGGCGTCGGCAGCCACGCCGTCAAGAAGGACCTGCAGAACTACAAGGAGCGCGTCGAAGCGGCCCCCACGGCCGACGGCTGGCGCGGTGACGTCCAGGCCTGATCAGGCCGGCTCGCGTCACATGACGTGAGCGCAGACAGACGGGAGGCCCGGTGCCAGCTGGCACCGGGCCTCCCGTCTGTCTGGTGTGGCTCCTAGGACTCGATCTCGCCCTGCGGGGCGGCGTCCGTTCCGGACTCCACTGCAGCGGCACCGGCGAGGACCTCTTCGCGACCCGGCTGGCGCCCGGTCTCGAACTCGAACTTGCCCTCGCGGAAGTCGACCTTCACGTGGTCGCCAGCCGTGAGCTCACCCTGCAGGATGTGCTCGGACAGCTGGTCCTCGACCTCGTGCTGCATGGCGCGACGCAGGGGGCGAGCACCGAGGGCGGGGTCGAACCCGACCTTGATGAGCTGCTCCTTGGCGGGGACCGTCAGCTCGACGGTCATGTCGCGGTCCAGCATGCGGTCCGACAGACGCTTCACGAACAGGTCCACGATCTGCAGCAGCTCGGGCTGCGACAGCTGCGGGAACACGATCGTGTCGTCGACGCGGTTCAGGAACTCCGGCTTGAAGTGCTTCTTCAACTCCTCGTTCACCTTCGAGCGCATGCGGTCGTAGCCGACGCCCGAGTCACCCTCGACCTGGAAGCCCACCGGGCCACCGGCGATGCCCTGCGAACCGAGGTTCGTGGTCATGATGATGACGGTGTTCTTGAAGTCGACCACGCGGCCCTGACCATCGGTCAGACGACCCTCTTCGAGGACCTGCAGCAGCGAGTTGAAGATGTCCGGGTGGGCCTTCTCGATCTCGTCGAAGAGGACCACGGAGAACGGCTTGCGGCGCACCTTCTCGGTGAGCTGGCCACCCTCCTCGAACCCGACGAACCCGGGAGGGGCACCGAACAGGCGGGAGACGGTGTGCTTCTCGCCGAACTCCGACATGTCGAGGGAGATCAGTGCGCCCTCGTCGTCGAACAGGAACTCGGCGAGCGCCTTGGCGAGCTCGGTCTTGCCGACACCCGTGGGGCCGGCGAAGATGAACGAGCCCGAGGGGCGGTTCGGGTCCTTGAGGCCGGCGCGGGTGCGGCGGATGGTCTTGGACAGGGCCGAGATGGCCTCTTCCTGACCGATGACGCGCTGGTGCAGGGCCTTCTCCATGAAGACGAGACGCGAGGTCTCCTCTTCCGTGAGCTTGAACACCGGGATGCCCGTGGCCTGCGCCAGGACCTCGGCGATGATGCCCTCGTCGACGGTGCCGGATGCGGCAACGTCACCGGCACGCCACTGCTTCTCGAGGCGGAGACGCTCGCCGAGGAGCTTCTTCTCCTCGTCGCGGAGCGACGCGGCCTTCTCGAAGTCCTGCTCCTCGATGGCGGCTTCCTTCGACCCGCGGACCGTCGAGATCTTCTCGTCGAACTCGCGGAGCTCCGGCGGCGCCGACAGGATCGACAGACGCAGGCGTGCGCCGGCCTCGTCGATCAGGTCGATGGCCTTGTCGGGCAGGAAGCGGTCCTGCACGTAGCGGTCCGCCAGGTTCGCCGCGGAGACGATCGCCCCGTCGGTGATGGACACCTTGTGGAACGCCTCGTACTTGTCGCGGAGGCCCTTGAGGATGTTGATCGTGTGGGGCAGCGACGGCTCGTTGACCTGCACCGACTGGAAGCGACGCTCGAGTGCTGCGTCCTTCTCGAAGTGCTTGCGGTACTCGTCGAGCGTGGTGGCACCGATGGTCTGGAGCTCGCCACGAGCGAGCAGCGGCTTGAGGATCGACGCGGCGTCGATCGCGCCCTCGGCAGCACCGGCACCGACGAGCGTGTGGATCTCGTCGATGAAGACGATGATGTCGCCGCGGGTGCGGATCTCCTTCGTGACCTTCTTCAGGCGCTCCTCGAAGTCACCGCGGTAGCGGGACCCGGCGATGAGCGAACCGAGGTCGAGCGAGTAGAGCTGCTTGTCCTTCAGCGTCTCGGGCACGTCGCCCTTGACGATCGCCTGGGCGAGGCCCTCGACGACGGCGGTCTTGCCGACGCCGGGCTCACCGATCAGGACGGGGTTGTTCTTGGAGCGACGGGAGAGGATCTGCATGACCCGCTCCATCTCCTTCTCGCGCCCGATGACGGGGTCGAGCTTGCCGTCGCGCGCGGCCTGGGTGAGGTTCCGACCGAACTGGTCGAGGACCTGCGAACCCTGCTGCGCGTTCTGCTGCTGCTCGCCGCCGACGGCGACCGCTTCCTTGCCCTGGTAGCCGGACAGGAGCTGGATGACCTGCTGGCGCACCCGGTTCAGGTCGGCGCCGAGCTTCACGAGGACCTGGGCTGCGACACCCTCGCCCTCGCGGATCAGGCCGAGCAGGATGTGCTCCGTGCCGATGTAGTTGTGGCCGAGCTGCAGCGCCTCGCGCAGGGACAGCTCGAGCACCTTCTTGGCGCGCGGCGTGAACGGGATGTGCCCGGTCGGCTGCTGCTGGCCCTGGCCGATGATGTCCTGGACCTGCTCACGGACGGCATCGAGCGAGATGCCGAGCGACTCGAGCGCCTTGGCAGCGACACCCTCGCCCTCGTGGATCAGGCCGAGGAGGATGTGCTCGGTCCCGATGTAGTTGTGGTTGAGCATCTTCGCTTCTTCTTGAGCGAGGACGACAACACGACGGGCCCGGTCGGTGAATCTCTCGAACATGTGCTCTCCCTTGGCCCCTGCGATCGGAGCCGACAGCTGTGCCGGTCTCGTGTGAGTCCGGCCAAGTACTTCGAGAGTAACCAGCGCTCCCCCTCCGGTTCGCCCCTGTTCGCCGTGGGCGTGACCTGGGTTGGGTGGGTGCGCTCAGCGGTGACGGGCCGACCGCCGGACGTCAGGAGCGGCGCGCTGCCCGGCGGATCGCGCGGCGGAAGCGACGGGGTTCGACCCCGAGGCGCTCCAGCACGTCGTTGGCGGCACCCATCAGCGGGTCGTCGATGCCGTCCAGCACGGCGAGGACCACGTGGTGCGGCCGGACCCGCTCGTCGGGACCGGCGATCTGCGCTGCCCGAGCGAGCACCCGCGCCCCGGCCGGTGTGCACACCACCCGGTCCGGCTCGGACGGGTACGGGACCGAGCCCGCGCCGACGAACACCCGGATGGACTCCCGGACACGCGCCGGCGTGACCCCGTGTGCGGCGAGCACCGGGGCCAGCCGCGGCATGCCCTCGCAGAGGACCACCGCCGCGACCAGGAGGTGCTCCGCGTCGACGAAGCCGAAGCCGGAGTCCTGCGACTCGTGTTCGGCGAGGAGCACGATCTCGCGGCCGTGACGGAGGGTGGGCACGGCGACGGAGAGGGCGGCAGTCTGCATCCATACAGAATATCGCGTTTCGTGTGTGTGTATGGAAGCCGTCCGGACCGGGGCCGCTGACGAGCGCAGGTCCGCCCGGTAGCATCCGGGCCATGGAGCAGCCCGTCGTCGGCCTCGTCGTCCACCCGACCAAGAACGTGCAGGAGTCCGTCACGACCCTGCGGCGCTGGAACTCCTCCGGCCTCGGGCGCCTGGTCGCCCGGCGCATCGACGCCGCCCGCATCGGCGACACGATCGAGGTGGTCGAGGACGACGACTTCACCGCGACCGTCGACCTCGTCGTGGCCCTGGGCGGCGACGGCACCATGCTCGGCGCCATGCGGCTCGTGGCGAAGCGGCCCGTGCCCGTGCTCGGCGTCAACTACGGCAACGTCGGCTTCCTCGTGGAGATCGAGCCGCCGGAGCTCGAGGCGGCCCTGGAACGACTGTCCGCTGGCGAGTACCAGCTCGAACCGCACCACGCCCTCGAAGCCCGGCTGGCCTGGAGCGGCGCCAGGACGGACTACCTGGCGTTCAACGACCTCACGATCGTGCGGCGTCCGGGCTCAGGGCAGGTCTCGGCCGACCTCAGCGTGGGCGGCCTCGGGTACGGGTACTACCGCGCGGACGCCATCGTCGCCGCCACGCCCGCGGGCTCGACCGCCTACAACTACGCAGCGGGTGGACCGGTGCTCTCGCCCGCGCTCTCCGGGTCCGTGGTGACCCCGGTCGCCCCGATGGCCGGGATCGACCGCGCCGTGGTCCTCGCGGCGCGCGAGCGCTACCGCTTCGACATCGCCGAGGGCACCAGGAGCGCAGCGCTCGAGGTCGACGGGCTCGTGGTGGGCGAGGTGGCCACCGGTGCCCAGATCGACATGCGCCTGCGGAAGGACGCTGGCAGCGTGGTGCGGCTCGACGCCGAGCGACACGGGCGCACCGGCCGGGTGAAGCTCAGCCTGCTCGACCTGCCCGTGCGCCCGGACCAGCTCGTGGAGCTCATCCCGAGCGACCTGCGCCAGAAGCTCCGGCGCGAGGTCGAGGACTGACGCCCACCGCGACTCAGGCCAGCAGGCGTGCCCGGAGCGCGTCGATGCCGTCGTCGGGCAGACCGTGCGCCCACAGGTAGCCGGCGGCTGACCCCCACTGGTCGACCACGTGCTCGATCGCTTCGTCCAGGGCCGCACGTGGCGACCGGGTCGCGAGCGCCAGCACCGCGTCGTCGTCGACGGTCATGCCGCTCGCCCGGATCTGTTCGGCCATCGCGAGCGCCGCTGGACCGAACGACGTCGGCAGGAGATGCTCGGTCAGGGCGTAGTCGTCGAGCACGGCGTCCCGACTGACCCCGACCGCGAGCAGGACCAACGCGACCAGCACGCCCGTCCGGTCCTTGCCTGCGGAGCAGTGGAAGAGCACACCGCCCGTCCCCGGCTGCTCGAGGAGGACCTGCACGGCCGTGACGATGCCGGTGCCCTCGTCGTCGAGCAGCCCGAGGTACAGGTCATCGAGCGTGGGGACGGACGCCATCGAGGACAGCGCCCCGGCGAGCAGCGGGACCGCCGTGCACCGAGCCGCAGACCCGATCAGGGCGTCGGGCGCGGCGGAGCGCTCTGCGATCGTCCGGAGATCGACGACCCGGACGACCCCGAGCCGGTCCAGCTCCGTGCGGCCCTGACCGGTCAGGCCGGCGAGGCTGCCCGAGCGCAGGAACCGGCCGGGCGCGATCACCCGACCGTCCACGGTGGCGAGTCCCCCGAGGTCGCGGAGGTTGAAGGTGCCCTCGACGTCACGCACCCGGTCGGTGACGGTCGGGGCGACGGACAGGGATGCAGCAGCAGGCACGGGAACTCCTCGGGACGATGCAGAACACCGTACATCACATGCTGGCAGCACTACCCGTGCCGCAACATGCGAGAGGCCCGCCCGAGCATCGCTCGGACGGGCCGTTCCCGTCACCCCACCGGATCGCCTTCCCACGGAACGACCCGGTTCCCCCCGACCAGCACCGTTCGCGGCACCGGCCGAAGTCCTTGCCCGACCTACTCGGTCAGGTACAGCTGCATGTCCTGCGAGACCGCCTTGGCGAACAGGCGGAGCTTGGCGCGGGACTCGACACGGCTGACCGCCTGGCGGGTCGTGTGCACGATCTTCGAGATCTCGTCGAGCGTCATCGGCTTGTCGTCGTCGAGGCCGTAGCGCATGCGGATCACGTTCGCCTCGTCGCTCGGGAGCTCCGCGACGATCGAGCGGATGTCGCGGTGCAGGAGCGTGGTCTCGGTGAGCTCGTTCGGGGACGCGGCGTCCTCGTCCTCGATGAAGTCGCCCAGCTCGCTGTCGTCCGAGTCACCGACGACGGTGTGGATCGAGACCGGCTCGTGCGAGCGGCCCTTGAGGTCGACGAGTTCCTCGACGCTCATGCTCAGCTCCGCGGCGACCTCGTCCGGCATCGGCGCACGGCCGAGGTCGACGGTCAGGTCACGCTCGGTGCGGGAGATCTTGTTGATCAGCTCGACGGTGTGGACCGGGATGCGGATCGTGCGGGCCTTGTCGGCGAGGCCACGGGAGATCGCCTGGCGGATCCACCAGGTGGCGTACGTGGAGAACTTGTAGCCCTGCGTGAAGTCGAACTTCTCGACCGCACGGACGAGCCCGAGGTTGCCCTCCTGGATGACGTCCATGAACGGCAGGCCGCGCTGGGAGTAGCGCTTGGCGATGCTGACGACGAGGCGCAGGTTCGACGTGATCATCCGCTCCTTGGCGCGCTCACCGTCGCGGACGAGCCACTTGAGCTCGCGCTGCAGCGCCTTCGGCAGGCCCTGCTCGGTGGCGAGCTTCTCGCCGGCGAACAGACCGACCTCGATGCGGCGGGCGATGTCGGCTTCTTCCTCGGCGGTGAGGAGTGCGAGACGCCCGATGTGGCGCAGGTAGTCACCGACCTGGTCGACGGATGCACCACGGACGCCGGCGAGCTGCTCGTCAGCCTCGACCTCGGCTGCTGCTGCGTCGAGCGTCGTGCTCTCGACCTTGGCGGAGTCGGTCTTGGCGGTTGCCTTCTTGGTGCGGCGTGAGGTGGTGCTCGGCGTTGCCGTTGCGATCGTCATGTGACTCTCCCTGCATTCGACGGTGTTGGCCCTCGTCGGGTGAGACCGAGTAAAGCGGTCCGGAGGTGTACCCCACAAACCCGGCGGATCGATTCCCAGGGTTCTCCGTGCTTCGCCATCGGTACCCCATGGGGAGGGGTACACGATGCCGACGGCATTTCCCCTCGACTTCCGCGGAAGTTCGCGGATCGTGCTGTGTTTCCGCCGATGTCGGGATGTGTCAGGCGCGTTTCGTCCGGTGTACCCCGGGGCACAACGCTTCCCGGACAACGAAAAGGGGTACGTCGGTCCGGATCGTCGCGATCCGGCCGCCGTACCCCGAAGAGCAGGTGCGTGGGGGTCACCAGGACGGTTCGAGCCACCCCGCTCGGCGCTTGGACACCTCGAGGTCGGCGTCGCGGTCGTACTCGTCGTACTCGCTCTCGATGTCGCCGACGAGGCTGCGAGAACGGAACATCTGCATGATGGACATGCGGATGATGCTCACACCGGCCGGCAACAGCCATGTGAACGCCGGGTGACCGGAGACGACCGGACCGTGAAGGATCGGCGTCGCGACCCGGCGCAACCGCCGAGCGCCCACAGCAGCGGGTCGGACTACTCCGAGGGCGTGGACGTGGGCGCGGTGGTGCCGTGGACGCGCTCGAAGCGGGCGCGCTCCTCGGCCTCGACCTTGGCGTACGCGGACCGTTCGTTGCGGTCCGCCCGCATGATCGCGCGCATGACGAACCAGAACACGAGGCCGACCACGACGGTCGGCGTCAGGGCGAAGATGATCCCGGTCACGACTCCATGCGGCACGCGGTCATCGTACCTCGCCCTGTCCGGAGGCTCGGTGTGCGTCGGACGCACACCGGGCCTCCTGGCCGGCTACTTGACCAGCGGGAAGAGGATCGTCTCGCGGATGCCGAGGCCGGTGATCGCCATGAGCAGACGGTCGACGCCCATGCCCATGCCGCCGGACGGCGGCATGGCGTGCTCGAGGGCCCGCAGGAACTCCTCGTCGACGCGCATGGCCTCGGGGTCGCCACCCGCGGCGAGCTTGGCCTGCTCGACGAAGCGCTCGCGCTGCACGACGGGGTCGACGAGCTCCGAGTAGGCCGTCGCCAGCTCGAACCCGCGGATGTACAGGTCCCACTTCTCGACGATGCCCGGGCGGGTGCGGTGCTCGCGGGTCAGCGGTGAGGTGTCGACCGGGAAGTTCATCACGAACGTCGGGCGGTCGAGCGAGTCGATGACGAAGTGCTCCCAGAGCTCCTCGACGTACTTGCCGTGCGTGGCGTGCGCGACCTCGACGCCCTCGGCGGCGGCGAGCTCCTGGAGTTCGGCGAGCGGGGTGTCCGGCGTGACCTCGCGCCCGGCGGCCTCGGACAGGGAGCCGTACATGTCGATGCGGGGCCACTCGCCACCGAGGTCGTACGCGGTGCCGTCGGGCAGCGTGACCTCGAGCGAGCCGCCGGTCACCGCGCGGGTCGCGTTCTGCACGAGCTCCTGGGTGAGGTCGGCCATCTGCTCGTAGTTGCCGTACGCCTGGTAGGCCTCGACCATCGCGAACTCGGGCGAGTGCGACGAGTCGGCGCCCTCGTTCCGGAAGTTGCGGTTGATCTCGAAGACGCGGTCGATCCCGCCGACGACGGCCCGCTTCAGGAAGAGCTCCGGCGCGATGCGCAGGTACAGCTCGGTGTCGAACGCGTTCGAGTGCGTGACGAAGGGCCGGGCCGAGGCACCACCGTGCTGGGTCTGCAGCATCGGGGTCTCGACCTCGAGGTACTCGTGGCCGGTGAACGTCTGGCGGAGCGACGCCATCACGGCAGCGCGGGCACGGACGGTCGCGCGGGCCTGGTCACGGACGATGAGGTCGAGGTACCGCTGGCGGACCCGGGTCTCCTCGTTGAGCTCGTTGTGCAGGTTCGGCAGCGGCAGGATCGCCTTCGCCGCGATCGCCCAGTCGTCGACCATGATGCTCAGCTCGCCACGACGCGACGAGATCACGCGACCGTGCACGAACACGTGGTCACCGAGGTCGACGTACTCCTTCCAGCGCGCCAGGGAGTCCTCGCCCACCTCGGCGAGGGACACCATCGCCTGGATGCGCTGGCCGTCGCCCGACTGCAGGGACGCGAAGCAGAGCTTGCCGGTGTTCCGCGAGAACACGATGCGCCCGGCGATCCCGACGACGTCCTGGGTCTCCTCGCCGGTCTCGAGGTGCGTGTACTGCGTCCGGACCGCGGGGATCGTCGTGGTGATCGGGAGCTCGGCGGGGTAGGCCTCGATCCCGGCCTCGAGCAGCCGCGCGCGCTTGTCGAGCCGGACCTGACGCTGCTCGTTGGTCTCCTGTTCGGCCAGGGCGGCGGCGTCGGCGATCGCGGTGTCGGTGGTGGCGGTCTCGTCGGTCATGGGGTGCGGCTCCGGAGGTCGTGGGGGATCGCGTCGATGCTACCGGCCAGCGCCCCGCCGCCCGTCACCGGCGGGACGGGGTCCCGCCGTCGGCGAAGGCACCGGCGGGCGCGCGGCCCTGTGACCGCAGCACGAGGAGGGTCACCGAGGACCCGACGTAGGCCGCCGCGACGAGGAGCATCACGACGGTGCCGACCACGTCGAACCCGCTCGAGACGGTCGGCCGCGCGAGCACCCCGTCGGCGACGAAGTACGCGGCGAGCAGGAACCCGGCGAAGGGCCTGGCGGTCATGCGCCACCACGCACGCGGCGGCGCGACGGGCTCGTCGTCCCCGCGGAACACCCGCACGCCGATGCCGACCATCAGGACGAAGCCGATCGCGGCGAGCAACGGCACGACGACGTCCGGCAGACCGAACGCGAAGAGCAGCAGGGTGAGCAGGATCCCGATGACTGTGGCCGCCACGACGTACCCGACCTTGGCCTGGGCGGTGGTGATGCGGAACGGGCCGTCCTTCACAGCGCCGACTGCCCGTCCGCGGCCGTCAGCGCGTTGTCGACCGCCGAGCGCACGAGCGC
The DNA here is from genome assembly GCF_026544205.1 of Curtobacterium sp. GC_Cur_3. Classification (GTDB taxonomy): domain Bacteria; phylum Actinomycetota; class Actinomycetes; order Actinomycetales; family Microbacteriaceae; genus Curtobacterium. Next base: position 30,296 of record NZ_JALNUI010000002.1, on the reverse strand, counting down.
CCCGAGCACGCGGCCAGGACGCTCCACCCCGATGGAGGACAGCGTGCCGGCGGACTGGTCCACGATGGCGGTCGAGAAGCTCACGGCGGCGCGCACGGCATCGGCGTACGCGGGCCGGTCCTGCTCGGCGACGACGAAGGGCTCTGCGCCCATCTCGACGACGAGCGCCTGGGCGATGGGGAGCACGGGGCCGGGGGCGGTCACGGCGCAGTAGGCATCGCGCAACCGCGACAGGTCCACGCTGGTCCCGGTGAACGCCATCGCCGGGTGGATCGCGAGCGGGATCGCCCCGGCGGCCATGGCGGGCGCGAGGACGCCGACACCGTGGTCCGGGCTCGTGTGCACGACGAGCTGCCCCGGCTGCCAGATGCCCGCGTCGGCCAGGCCCTGCACGAGCTCCGCGAGCTGGTCGTCCGGCACCGCGAGCAGCACGAGTTCGCTGCGCTCCACCAGCTCCGGGGTCGCGAGGACGGGGACGCCGGGCAGCAGGGCCTCGGCCCGGTCCACGCTCGAGGCCGAGACGGCCGTGATCCCGACGACCGCGTGCTCCGCGTTCGCCAGCGCCGCGCCGAGCACGGGGCCGACCCGTCCGGCGCCGACGACGCCGACTCCCAGCCGTCCCGCCCTCATCGGGCGGCTCCCGTCCCGGGGACGTCCTGCCAGCCGGGAGGCACGGCGAGCCCTGGGCGGGCCACCTGCGGGACCGCAGGGCGCACGTCGGAGGTGATGCGGGCCTCCTGGCTGTCGGCTGCTGCGCGTCCGCGCGACCGCCACCGGTGCGAGGTGTCGGTGGCCGCTGCCGCGACGGCGCGTTCGGCGGTGCCGGACCACAGGAGCTGTGCGTCTCGTGCGTCGAGCGCGCCGACCCGCGCCGCGACCGGACCCGAGACGGTGTGGACGTGGACCGAGGCCAGGCGGAGCAGCCGCTCCAGGGGCCCCTGCTCGACGCGGACGCTCTGGACGCGGGGCAGCGGGACGACGACGAGCGAGCGCCAGACGGCACCGAGGCGGAGCAGCACGGCACCCTCGACGAAGCGGTACCCGTTGCGGCGCGCGGAGAGCGGGCGGAGCCAGCGGCCCCGACGCGGCGAGTGCACGAAGCCGCCGGCGTCCCCGGTCGTGGTGAGGCTGTCGTCGACGACGCTGACGGCTTCGGCGGAGCCCTCGCGGAGGCGGTCCTTCGAGGCCTCCGGTCCGACGACCGCGGACCCGACGAGGGCCGGCAGGATGATCTCGAGCACCTGCCGGACGTCGGCGGCGGTCCCGACGGGGAGAACGATGGACGACACCTGCTGGTTGCTCGACGCCCCGTTGCCGGCGTTGGTCGCGCGGTTGATGCGGACGTCCCACCAGCCGAACGGACGCCAGAGCAGGGGCTGCGCGACGCTCACGGCGTGGATGCGGCCGGGTGGCAGGGTCTCGTTCGTCGTCGAGACCAGGCCGAAGCCGATCCGGATGCCGTCGCGGGTGTCGGCGATCGTGTACTGCAGCGACTTCGAGAACTTGCGGACGTAGTAGCCGCCGCTGCCGATGACGGCGGGGAACAGCGTGACGAGCAGGAAGTACTCCCCCGTCACCGCGATGCTGACGATGATCGCGGCGACCAGCGCCAGGATGACCACCGTCGTGCCGGAGAGCAGCATCGAGGCGATCAGGCGCCCGGGGCGGACCTTCACGACGCGGGTGGCGTGCACGGCGTCGGCGTCGAGCTCGGGCGAGAGGAACTCGTACACGCGGTCGGACACGATGCCGTCCGACGCGTACCGGCGGCCGGTGGCGGTCTCCTCGGGCTCGTCACGGGCGCCGGACGCGAGGACCAGGATGCGCTGCCGGAGGTCGTCGGAGGCCTTCGCCCCGAGGTACGCGAGCTGCACGTTGGCGTCGTTGCCGGCCTGCGCGATCTCGAGCTTCGCCGTGCCGAACAGGCGCGGGATCAGCGGACGGGTGATGTTGATGCCCTGGATCCGGTCGAGCCGGGCCTTGCGGTGGTTGCGGAAGAGCACGCCGGAGCGGACCTCGACGATCTCACCCGTGACGCGGAACTCGTGCATGCGCCAGGACAGGTAGAACAGGCCGATCAGCACGATCAGGAAGACCGCGATCCCGAGCAGCACCCAGCCGAACGCCCCGTGGTCCCAGACGTAGCGGACGGGATCGCCCTGCTCCCGCCCGTCGCCGCCGGGGATGAAGGTCTCGAAGAGGGTGTCGCGGAGGTTGTTCACGACGACGCCGAGCACGACGACGAGGAAGATCCCACCGCGCAGCAGCGGTGTCAGCGGGTGCAGCCGGTGCCACTCACCGTCGGTCAGGGGCGCGGCAGCAGCAGCGTTCCCCCGGCGGTTCGGGGCCGGCGGTGCGGGCGGCGGCGGCCCGGGTCGGAAGGTCACGTCGGCCCCTACAGCCCGGCGCGACGGGACTCGGCGAGCTCGACGAGTCGGTCGCGGAGCTCGTCGGCACGTTCGGCGGGGATGCCCGGGATCCGCACGTTCGTGGACGCCGCGGCGGTCACGAACTTCAGCTCGCTCATGCCGAGCGCGCGGTCGAGCGGACCGCGGTTCACGTCGACGAGCTGCAGGCGGCCGTACGGCACCGCGGTGAACCGTTGCCACATCAGGCCCTTGCGGAGCACGAAGTCGTCGTCACGGAGGGCGTACCCGATCGCTCGGACCCGACGGGGCGTGAGCAGGGCCGTGATCAGCGTGATGATCCCGATCGCGACGCCGATCAGCGTCCACACGAGGCCGGCCGTCTCGCCCGGTCCGCCACTCACGACCCCGATGAGCACGCAGCCGACGGTGACGACCACCCCGGCCAGCACGGTCGTGATGAGCTCGGTCCACACCAGCTTGGTGGACACCCGGGTCCAGGCCACACCGGTCAGGCCGAGGCCGGGCTCGTCGAGTCGTTCGCGCGGCATCGCGGCCTCCTGTGGTGTGGCATGGGTCGGCCGTCGCGCGGTGGTCGAGCGGCAGTCGGTCAGTGCACCGCTGTGCCGCCGCGCGGGTCGTCGTGGTCGTCGTCGTCCGGGGGGACGATGCACATCCGTTCGGCGACGAGGGCGCACACGGTGAGCACGATCCCGCCGCCGACCGCCACGGCGTTCGGCAGGGTCGAGCCTAGCGAAGGCAGGACCGCGCGGGTCAGGAGGTACACGATCAGTCCGAGTGCGAGCGCGCCGAACAGGGCGCCGCAGATGCTCGATGCCTTCGCGAGCACCACCACGCGGGTCGCGTAGTGCGGGTCGACGCGGCGCTCGGCACGCCCGCGGACCTGGCGGCGGATCGGCAGGGCCATGACCACGAGGGCGATGCCGATGAACGCGAGCGTCAGGCCGAGCGGGGCGGAGAGGATGAGCGTCGGGACCTGGCGGGACGCGAGTGCGGTGTCGAGGGCGAACCCGGCCACCGCCGCGACCACCGCGATGCTGATGAGGGTGGAGGCGCGGGTCGGCTTCACGAGGTGGCTCCGCGGGTCGCGTCGGCCGGGGCGGTCGCGTCGGTCGTCGCGGTCGCGTCGGTCGTCGCGGTCGCGTCGGTCGGACGGGAGGCTCGGGTCGGCTCGTCGAAGAGCCGCGGCTCGTCGACGCGTTCCGTGTCGTCGCCGACCGCTGCGAGCAGGTCGGCCACCGGCCCGGCACCGGGCAGCACGGCCGAGGGGTCGGCGTCGTGCCACGGCGCGAGCACGAACGCCCGCTCGTGCGCCCGGGGGTGCGGCACGGTCAGTGTCGCGGTGTCGACGATGACGTCCGTGCCGTCGTCGTCCTGCAGCGCGACGACGTCGAGGTCGAGCGTGCGGTCGCCCCACCGGACCTCGCGGGTGCGGCCGTGGGCGTCCTCGATGCCGTGCAGTGCGTCGAGGAGCTCCTGCGGCCCCAGGTCGGTGTCCACGACGACGACGGCGTTGCGGTAGCGGGGCTTCGCCGTGTCCGGGCCGTCGAGGGTCACGGCGATCGACTCGACCTCGTGGCTGGACGCCACCGGTCGGACGCCGGGGACCGCGGCGACGGCGGCCGCTGCGGCGCGGAGCGTGCTGCCGCGGTCGCCGAGGTTGGCGCCGAGGGCGATGACGGCTCGGATCACGCGTCAGCCCGGTCGACGGCGGTCTGGCCGACGGCGGTCTGGCCGTCGGCGGCCTGGTCGTCGGCGTTCCGCTCACGCCGGATCGTGATCGAGACGTCGGTGAACGGCACCGTGATGGGTGCCTGGGGCTTGTGCACAGTGACCTCGGTCGCCAGGGCGGCACGGTGGGTGAGCACGGCGGCGGCGATCCGCTCGGCGAGGGTCTCGATGAGGTCGACCGGGTCGCGCTCGATCTCGGCGACGACCTGCTCGGCGAGGACTCCGTAGTGCACCGTGCGGTCGAGGTCGTCGGTGCCGGCGGCGGCTCGGGCGTCGACCTCGACCGCGACGTCGACGACGAAGTCCTGGCCGTCGGCGCGCTCGTGGTCGAAGACGCCGTGGTTGCCACGGGCACGGACCCCGACGAGGCGGATGGTGTCGTTCACGATCGAGCTGCCCTCCAGGCTTCCCACACGTCCAGGACGGCGCGGGTCGGTGCGGGGTCGTGCACGCGCACGCCCCAGGCGCCTCGTTCGGCGGCCAACAGGCTGATGGCCGCCGTGGCGAGGTCACGGTCCTTCGGTGGTGCACCCTCGGCGCTGCCGACGCCCTCGAGGAAGCGCTTCCGCGAGGCGGCGACGAGCACGGGCAACCCGATCGAGGCGAAGCGCTCGTACCCGGCGAGGATCTCCCAGTTCTGCGCGCCCTGCTTGGCGAAGCCGAGACCCGGGTCGATGACGACCTGCTCCTGGCGGACGCCGAGCACGATGAGCTCCGCGACGCGCATCTCGACCTCGCGACGGACCTCGTCCACCGCGTGCTCGTAGACGGCGTCGCGGTACATGCGGTCGCTGTGGCCGCGCCAGTGCATGACCACGAACCCGGTGCCCGTCGCGGCGACCACGCGCGCCATGTCCGGGTCGGCGAGGCCGCCGGAGACGTCGTTCACGATCACGGCGCCGAGCTCGACCGCACGTTCCGCGGTGCTGGCGTTCATCGTGTCGATGCTGACCGGGACGCCCTCGGCGACGAGCTGCCGCACGACGGGGAGCACCCGCTCCTGTTCGACGTCCACGGGGACCCGCTCGGCGCCGGGCCGGGTGGACTCCCCGCCGACGTCGACGATGTCGGCGCCGGTCGCGACGAGGTCACGGGCGTGCGCCAGGGCACTGTCGTACGCCTGGTGCAGCCCGCCGTCGGAGAACGAGTCCGGCGTGACGTTGAGGATCCCCATCACGCGGGTTCGTCCTCCGACGGACGGGCGGCCACCTCGGCGGCGGCCCCGTCTCGTCGGCAGGTCCGTCATGCCGGCTACGCGGGTGCGATGCCCGGGTTGCCGAACGGACGGGCCCGACGGTTCTTCGACGCCTCGGTCTCCTGCTCGGCGGCGGTGTTCGCTGCCTTGCCGGGGACGGCGATGGCGGGCAGGTCGCTCACCGGTCGCTTCTCGCTCGAGAGCCACTGCGGGCGCTCGGGGAGCTTGCGGACGTCCTTGAACAGCTCGACGAGCTCCGGTGCGTCCAGCGTCTCCTTCTCGAGGAGCTCACCGGCCAGGCGGTCGAGCAGGTCGCGGTTGTCGTTGAGCACCTGGTAGGCCTCGTCGTGTGCTGCTTCGAGCAGCGCGCGGGTCTCGGCGTCGACGGTCTCGGCGATGTTCTCCGAGTAGTCGCGCCCGGTCCCACCGCTCATGTCGCGACCGACGAACGGCTCACTCGACCCGGAGCCGAGCTTGACGGACCCGACGGCGCGGCTCATGCCGTACTCGGTGACCATCTTGCGGGCGGTGCCGGTGGCCTTCTCGATGTCGTTCGACGCACCCGTGGTCGGGTCGTGGAAGACAATCTCCTCGGCGACGCGGCCACCCATGGCGTAGGTGAGCTGGTCGAGCAGTTCGTTGCGCGTGACGGAGTACTTGTCCTCGAGCGGGAGCACCATGGTGTAGCCGAGGGCACGGCCGCGGGGCAGGATCGTGATCTTCGTGACCGGGTCGGTGTGGCGCATCGCCGCTGCCGCGAGTGCGTGGCCACCCTCGTGGTACGCGGTGATCAGCCGTTCCTGGTCGGACATGATGCGCGTGCGGCGCTGCGGGCCGGCCATCACGCGGTCCACCGCCTCGTCCAGGGCACGGTTGTCGATGAGCTGCGCGTTCGACCGGGCGGTCAGCAGTGCGGCCTCGTTGAGCACGTTCGCCAGGTCGGCACCGGTGAAGCCCGGCGTCTTGCGGGCGAGCAGCTCGAGGTCGACACCGGCGGCGAGGGGCTTGCCCTTCGCGTGGACCTCGAGGATCTGCTTGCGGCCCTGGAGGCCCGGTGCGTCGACGCCGATCTGGCGGTCGAAGCGGCCCGGGCGCAGCAGCGCGGGGTCGAGGACGTCGGGACGGTTCGTCGCGGCGATCAGGATGACGTTCGTCTTGCCGTCGAAGCCGTCCATCTCGACGAGGAGCTGGTTCAGCGTCTGCTCGCGCTCGTCGTTGCCGCCACCGATGCCGGCGCCGCGGTGACGACCGACGGCGTCGATCTCGTCGATGAAGACGATGGCCGGGGAGTTCTGCTTGGCCTGGTCGAAGAGGTCACGGACGCGGCTCGCACCGACACCGACGAACATCTCGACGAAGTCCGACCCGGAGATCGAGTAGAACGGCACGCCCGCCTCGCCGGCGACGGCACGTGCGAGTAGGGTCTTGCCGGTTCCCGGAGGGCCGTACAGCAGCACGCCCTTCGGGATCTTGGCGCCGACGGCCTGGAACTTGGCGGGCTCCTTGAGGAACTCCTTGATCTCGTGGAGCTCCTCGATGGCCTCGTCCGCACCGGCGACGTCGGAGAAGGAGACCTGCGGGTTCTCCTTGTTGTTCATCTTCGCCTTGGACTTGCCGAACTGCATCACCTTCGAGCCACCGCCCTGGGCGTTGGCGAGGAGGAACCAGAACACCGCACCGATGAGCAGGAAGGGCAGGAGCGTCACGAGGAGCGTGACGAACCAGTTCGACTGCTGGACGGTGTCGTTGTAGCCCTTCGGCAGGTCGGCCTGCGCGATCGCGTCGACGACCTCCGGTCCGCGCGGCTCGGAGTAGTAGAACTGCTCCGTCGCGCCGCCGTCCTTGAGGATGAGGTCGACGCGCTGGTCGGTCGAGTTCACGACGGCAGATGAGACCTTGCCGTCAGCGATCTGCTCGAGCCCCTTCTGCGTGTCGATCTGGGAGGTACCGGTCGACGACAGGAGCTGCCACCCGACGATGATCCCCACGAGCGCGAGCAGTACCCAGACGTACGGTCCGCGGAAGATGCGCTTGAAGTCCATGTGATCCGGGCAGAGTGCCCGACACCTTTCTCTGCCGAAGTTGCGTGCAGGTCAGCATACGGCTGCGACTCTGTGGCGAGAATGGGTGTCCTCTGCGGGCGAACTGGACGGTTCGCCAGAGGGACCGGACCGTTCGTCAGGAGTAGACGTGCGGGGCGAGGACCCCGATGCCGCGCAGGTTGCGGTAGCGCTCGTCGTAGTCCAGGCCGAACCCGACGACGAAGGCGTCCGGGATGTCGAAGCCGACGTAGCGGACGTCGACCTCGACCTTGGCGGCCTCGGGCTTGCGCAGCAGTGCGACGATCTCGACGCTCGCGGCCCCGCGGGACGCGAGGTTCTGCTGGAGCCAGGACAGCGTCAGGCCGGAGTCGATGATGTCCTCGACGATGATGACGTCGCGGCCGTGCAGGTCGGTGTCGAGGTCCTTGAGGATCCGCACGACACCGGACGACTTCGTACCGGAGCCGTAGGACGACACGGCCATCCAGTCCATCTTCGCCTGCAGCGTCAGGTGGCGGGAGAAGTCCGCCATCACCATGACCGCGCCCTTGAGCACGCCGACGAGCAGCGGGTCCCGGTCGGCGTAGTCGCGGTCGACCGCCGCGGCCAGTTCGGCGATCTTGTCGTCGATCTGCTCGGGGGTGAAGAGCACTTCGGAGAGGTCGTCCTGCACGTCGGAGAGTTCCACGCGCCAAGCCTAACGGCCCGGATGCGGCTGCCCGGCGCGCAGCAGCAGGCGGTCGCCGTCCCGCGTCGCCTGGACACCGGGCAGGTCGATCGGCCCCTGCCCGGTCCAGTCGGTCACGAGTCGGCACACCTCGAGCGTCTGGACGCGGGACAGCGTCACGCCGAACTCGCTCTCGACCGCCAGGCGCACCAGCCGCTGCCGGAGCGCCGGCGGGTTCGCCTCGAGCTCCCGCACGGACAGCGAGATGCCGGCCTCGGAGTGCTCGGCGAGGTCCTCGGCCATCTCCTCGGCGAAGTGGTCGAGCGCGGCGGAGTCCTCCCGCAGCTGATCGGCCGTGCGCGCCAGTGCCTCGGCCACGTCGGCGCCGAGCTCCCGTTCGAGCGCGGGCAGCAGCGTCGTGCGGACCCGCACCCGCGTGTACGCCGGGTCGTCGTTCTGCGGGTCGTGCCACGGCGCCAGCCCGGCGGCGGCGCAGGCCTGCCGCGTCGTCGGCCGCCGGACGGTCAGGAGCGGTCGGCCGTAGGCCGGTCCGTCCGTCCGCCGCGCGAGCGGCGGCATGCCGGACAGGCTGTCCGGCCCGCTGCCACGCAGCAGGCCGAGCAGGACCGTCTCGGCCTGGTCGTCCAGGGTGTGCCCGAACAGCACCAGCGGCGACCCGGTGGCGGCGGCGACCTCGGCGATCGACGCGTGGCGGGCCTCCCGGGCGGCGCCCTCCGGACCACCGTCGGAGCCGACGGCGACCCTGCGGACCTCGACCGGTGCCAGTCCGAGCTCGGCGGCCTGCCTGGAGGCTCGGCTCGCCACCGCCTCGGAGCCAGCCTGGAGCGCGTGGTCGACGATGACCGCTCCGGCTCGGAGATCCTGCTTCGGGGCCTCGAACGCGGCGGCCGCAGCGAGGGCGAGGGAGTCCGGTCCGCCGCTCAGGGCGACGAGGACCAGGTCGCCGTCGTGGACGATCCCCTCGGTGCGCGCCCGGGCGAGGAGATCGCGGACGCCGCGGCGTGTGCCGGCGACTGCGGGATCCAACCGGGGACGCGGAGAGTTCACCCGGTAACGTTAGCCGCGCTTTCCCGTGCAACCGACAGACCAGGAGCAACCAATGGCCGCGTACGACGTCGTCGTCGAGATCCCCAAGGGCAGCCGCAACAAGTACGAGGTGGACCACGAGACCGGTCGCGTCTACCTCGACCGCGTGCTGTTCACGTCGTTCGTCTACCCGACGGACTACGGCTTCTTCGAGCAGACCCTGGCCGACGACGGTGACCCCGTGGACGCCCTGCTGCTGCTCGAGTACCCGACCTTCCCGGGCGTGGGGGTGAAGGTCCGCCCCGTCGGCGTCTTCAAGATGAGCGACGAGGCCGGCATCGACGCCAAGGTCCTCGTGGTCCCCGCGAAGGACCCGCGCTGGGCGCACATCCAGGACATCTCGGACGTCGACGAGCAGACGAAGGCCGAGATCGCGCACTTCTTCGAGCGCTACAAGGACCTCGAGCCGAACAAGTGGGTCAAGGCCGAGGGCTGGGGCGACGCCGCCGAGGCCGAGGCCATCGTCACGGCCGGCCAGGCCGCGTACGTGCCCGCCGGTCACTGACGCTCGTCTGCTGACGGACGAACGGCCCGGTCCCCTCGTGGGGCCGGGCCGTTCTGCGTCTGCGTGCGGGGGCGCGCGCCCGCTACAGGGAGCCGCTCGGGCGGGCGACGTACGGCAGGAGCGCGCTCGGCGTCCAGACGGCACGCTCGACGACGCCGACACCCGGGCGGGCCGCTTCGACCATCATCCCGCCGCCGGTGTAGATCGAGTCGTGGTAACCACCTGATGCGGTTCCGTTCGACGAGTAGAAGAGGATGTCGCCGGGCTGGCGCTGCGACAGCGGCACGAGCCGCCCGATGCTCGCGAAGTGGTTGTACTGCCACACGACGTTGTGGCCGCCGGTCGTGATGCCCTGCGAGTTGTACGCCATCATGACCAGGCCGGAGCAGTCCCACGTGTTCGGGCCGGCGCCGCCGAGGACGTAGGGCTTGCCCAACTGGCCGCGTGCGTAGGAGATGGCGCCAGCGGCCTTCGACGGGGAGCTCGGTGCGGGTGCCGGAGCCGGCGCCGGCTTGGGGGCGGGAGCCGGAGCGGGTGCTGGCTTGGGAACGGGGGCAGGAGCCGGCGCCGGGGCTGGCGCTGCGGGTGCCGGAGCCGGAGCCGGGGCGGGTGCCGCGGGGGCAGCGGCGCTGCCGGAGCCTCCGCCGGACCCGCTGCCACCGGTGGTGGGCTTCGTGCTGGACGGCTTCGTGCCGGTGGGCTTCGTGCTCGACGGCTTCGAGCTGGACGGCTTCGAGGTCGTCGTCGCGCCGGAGGACGTCGACGTCGTGGTCGACCCGCCGGCGGTGCTGGTGGTCTGCGCGGCGAGCTGCGCCTCGGCCTGCTCTGCCCGCTGCTGCGTGTAGTAGGCGCTCTCGGCGGCGGCCGTCGTGCCCTTGAGGAACGCGAGCTGCTCGAGCACCTCGCCCTGCTGCGCCTGGCTCTTCTCGAGTCGTCCGTTCGCCGAGGCTGCCGCGTCGTTCGCCGCGTCGAGCGCGGACTTCGTGGCATCGGTGGCCTTCGCCAGGGCAGTGGTGGCCTGTGACTTCTGCGCGGCCAGGGCGTCGACGGTCTTCTGGTCCGCCTCAGCGCGGGCGAGGACCGTCGCCGACCGCTCGGACAGGTGCGACATCGTCCCGACCTGGTAGAGCAGGTCCTTCGCGTCACCGTCGTCGAGGAGCAGGCTCGTCGAGAGGTCGCCACCGCCGGAACGGGACAGCTCGACGACGAGCGCTGCGACCTGTGCCGCCGAGTCGTCGGCCTTCGCCTTCGCCCGCTTCGACTGCGCGGTGAGGTCCTCGAGCGTCGACTGCGCCTCCTGCTGCTGCGACGCGGCGAGGGAGTACGTCTGACCCGCCTGCTGCACCACGACACCGGCGGCGTCCGCGGCGTCCTGCAACGAGGACAGCCGCGACGCCAGCTCGTCGACCGTCTGCTGCGTGTCGGCCTGGTCGGCCTTCGCTGCCTGCACGTCCGCCCACGACGGGGCCGTCGGTGCCGCCTCGGCCGGTCCGGCGATCGACACCGACAGCCCGATGCCGATCAGGGTGACGGTGGCGATGCCGCAGGCGAGGGAACGCGCAGGCTTCTTCATGTGGTGTCAGGGCCTCTCGGGCGCGCACACGGTCATACCGAGATCCCCCGCGCAGCCATGAAGGGGACCGGGTCGACGGCAGCACCGTTGACGCGGGTCTCGAAGTGGAGGTGGCAGCCGGTGGACCACCCGGTCGAACCGACCTGGGCGATCTGCTGGCCGGCCTCGACGTGCTGGCCGCTCGCGACCATGATGCCGCCGTCGACGACGTGCCCGTAGGCGGTGGAGATCCCGCCGCCGTTGTCGAGCACGACCTCGTTGCCGTAGCCGCCGCCGTTGCCCGCGAAGACCACGGTGCCGGACGCCGCGGCGTAGATCGGGGAGTAGCAGGCCGGGGCCAGGTCGACACCGGCATGCAGGGCGTGGGCGTGTGTGTACGGGTCGACGCGGTAGCCGAAGGGACTCGTCTGGTACCCGGCGGCGGGCCGGACCCACCCGGACGAGTTCGCGGTGCCGCCGGCGACGACGACGGGCGTGCCGGCCGAGCGCGCTGCGGACGCCGCCGCGGCTGCCGCGGCCGCAGCCGCCTCCGCGCGCTGCTTCGCGAGGGCGGCCTGACGGGCCTTCTCGACCTGGACGCCCTTCTTGTACTTGGCCTCGACGTCGCTCGCGTTGCTGGTCAGCAGGGTGAGCTGCGACTCGAGCCGTTCCTGGTTGGCGTTCTGGGTGTCGACGGCACGCTGAGCGGACTCGGCTGCGGACTGTGCGGCCTGCATCTTCTGCTGCGCCGCCGCGGCCAGCTCACCGAGGGCCTTCTTGGCGACCTCGGACTTGTCCGCGAGGGCCTGGGCGGTGCCACGGTCCTGCGACGCCTGGGAGTAGATGCCGTCTGCCTGCTCGCTGAGCTTCGACATCGCGCCGAGTTCGTAGAGCAGGTCGCCGGACTTCGTCGGGTGCGTGAACAGGTCGGTCGTCACGTTGCTCGAGCTCGCGCGACCGAGCTGAGCGGCCAGCTGACCGGCCTGCTCCTCGGACTGGGCGGCGGTCTTCTCGGCGGCGTCGGCCTGGCCCTGGAGCTTCTGCTGCTTGAGCGTGGCCTCGTCGAAGGCGGTCTGTGCCGTCTGGTACGCCGAACCGGCGGCGGCGGCGGACTTCTGCTTCGCCGAGGCGTCCGACTCCAGCCCGGCGATGAGGCCGCGGATCTCGGTCACCTTGTCCTGCTGCGCGGCGGCAGAGGCCTTGGCGGACTGCACGTCGTCCCAGCTCGGGTACGACACGGCAGAGGCGGCCCCGACCGGACCGACCACGGCGATGGTCCCTGCGGTGAGCACGACAGCGACCGCGGCGGCGACGAGGCGGCGGCGGAAGCGGCGGGACTGCGGGAATGAGGTCGACATGTATCTCGATTTCGTAACAGCGCGGCAAGGCTCACGCACGTAACACTGTTAACAGACGCAACAGTAACAACAGGTGCCAGCCCGATGCAGCCCCTCGGAGGAGGGGCAGGGCCGACGACGATGGTCGCACTCGACCATCGACAGCGCAGAATCGGAGGCATTGCTCCACGGTGAGTGAAGACCGACGGGGGCAGCACGACAGCGCGACACGCCGGGAGGACCGGCTCTGACGGGTCCGATTTGGCATCGGGGCGAGGCATCCGTATGCTTGTCCATCGGTAGCGCGATGCACTGCTTGCGGCCCTATCGTTTAGTGGCCTAGGACACCGCCCTTTCACGGCGGCAGCACGGGTTCGAATCCCGTTGGGGTCACTCTTCGGAGTGAGCAAGTAACGTAGTGCGAAGCAACACCAGGCAAGACGGCAACACCAAGCAAGACAGCAACACCGAGCAAGACAGTACGACCAAGCAATTCCATATGGCCCTGTAGCGCAGCTGGTTAGCGTGCCGCCCTGTCACGGCGGAGGTCGCGGGTTCAAGTCCCGTCAGGGTCGCCACGGCTGGGTAGCTCAGTTGGTAGAGCGTTCGACTGAAAATCGAAAGGTCCGCGGATCGACGCCGCGTCCAGCCACATGGTGAAGAGCCCCTCGCGGAAGCGAGGGGCTCTTCTTCGTTCTGCAGGTCTCAGGCCTCGCGGGTCTTCGGGCTGCTGTCGTTCGTCTTCGCCGGGTCGCTCTCCACGACGGCACCGAGTGCGTCGTCGATGCGGGACATCAGCTCGGCCGGGATCGTGACACCAGCGGCGCCGGCGTTGTCGTGCACCTGCTCCGGTCGCGACGCACCGATGATCGCCGAGGCGACGTTCTCGTTCTGCAGCACCCACGCCACGGCGAGCTGCGCCATCGACAGGTCGAGCTCCTTCGCGATGGGCTCGAGCTCCTGCACGGACTGCAGGACTTCGTCGCGCATGAAGCGCTTGATCATGTCCGCGCCGCCCTTGTCGTCGGTCGCACGGGACCCCTCGGGCAGCGGCTGACCCGGCTTGTACTTGCCGGTGAGGACGCCCTGGGCGATGGGCGACCAGACGATCTGCGAGATGCCGAGTTCCTTCGAGGTCGGGACGACCTCGGCCTCGATCACCCGGTACAGCGCCGAGTACTGCGGCTGGTTCGAGATGAGCTGGAAGCCCAGCTCCTTCGCCAGTGCGGCACCGGCACGGAGCTGGTCGGCGGTCCACTCGGAGACACCAACGTAGAGGACCTTGCCCTGGCGGACGATGTCGGCGAACGCCTGCATGGTCTCTTCGAGCGGGGTCTCGTGGTCGTAGCGGTGCGCCTGGTACAGGTCGACGTAGTCCGTCTGCAGGCGACCGAGCGAGCCGTCGATCGACTCGAGGATGTGCTTGCGCGACAGCCCGGTGTCGTTGTGCTGCTTCGGGCCGGTCGGGCCGAAGACCTTCGTCGCGATCTCGAGCGACTGGCGACGCTCCCCCTTGAGGGCTTCGCCGAGGACGGTCTCGGCGCCGGTGTTCGCGTAGACGTCAGCGGTGTCGAACGTCGAGATGCCGACGTCGAGCGCGGCACGGACGCAGGCGATGGCGGCGTCGTTCTCGACCTGGGACGCGTGGGTCAGCCAGTTGCCGTAGGTGATCTCGGAGACCTTGAGGCCCGAGTTGCCGAGGTAGCGGTACTCCATGTGCGTGTCACTCCTGTCGTGGCCGCGTCGTCGCGGCGTCGTCCCCGACGGTAGTCCTCAGCTCGACACGCGCAGCCCAGCCGAGACCGGAATGGTGATACATGTGTACCGGACGGCAACGTGGGAGGCGGGAAAGACGAAACCCCGGCGATGTGGCTGGGCCAGTGATCGTTCCGGGGTCTTCGGGGTCAGTCTACGAGGAGGACGAATGGGAAGCAACAGGGGCACGACGAGCACTGATGCGCTCCGCACGCTCGTGACTCCGAGCCGTCTGCGCTCGTACGTCGACGCAACTCCTGACCTCCACAGTGCGCTGACGCTCTACGAGTGGAACATGAGGGCGTCGGCCAGCGTGATGGAACTCGTCGGCATCGTCGAGGTCGTCACGAGGAACGCGCTCGATCGCGAGCTGGCCACCTGGGCCAGGCGGAGGCACCCTGACAGCACCTGGTTGGACCAGGTACCCCTGGACCCCCAGGGCAGGAGCGATCTCGTGAAGGCGAGGGGTCGCGCGTCCCGGAACGGACGACGTCCCGAGGTGCACGGCCGTGTGGTGGCCGAACTCACGTTCGGGTTCTGGCGGTACCTCGTGGAGTCGCGCTACCTGACGACCCTCTGGATCCCAGCGCTCCACTCCGCGTTCCCTCACGGCCCCCACGACCTCCTGACCCGCCAGCGCGAGGTGCGGGCGCGTCTGCAGCAGCTGCACTTCGTGCGCAACCGCGCTGCGCACCACGAACCCATCCACGAGCGCGACCTTCGGCGAGACCACGACGACGCGATCGAACTCCTCGGCTGGATCCACCCAGCGGCCGCGGAGTGGGCCCAGGACGTGGCGAGCCTCCGGGCCGTGCTGCGCGCCCGGCCCAGCGCATGAGGTGCAGGATCGGGAACAGTGCAGCGCGCACGACCACCACGACGAAGGAGTCATCAATGACCGGAGCGAGCGTCCTGTTCATCGGCGGGAGCGGCGTCATCAGCGCCGCGTGCGTCACGGAGGCCACCCAGCAGGGGTACGACGTCACGGTCCTGAACCGTGGGACCACCGGAGGCAGGCCGATCCCGGACAGCGTGACGCGCCTCCAGGCCGACGTGTCGGACCGCGCCGCCCTGGCGGAGGTGCTGGGTGACCGCCACTTCGACACGGTCGTGAACTGGATCGCCTTCACGCCGGACCAGGTGCAGGCGGACGTGGAGTTCTTCGCGGGCCGGACTCGGCAGTACGTGTTCATCAGCTCGGCCTCGGCGTACCAGACGCCGGCGACGCACCTGCCGATCACGGAGTCGACGCCGCTGAAGAACCCGTTCTGGCAGTACTCGCGCGACAAGATCGCGTGCGAGGAGCTGCTCATGGAGGCGTACCGGGAGCAGGACTTCCCGGTCACGATCGTCCGGCCGTCGCACACCTACGACGAGACGAAGCTCCCGCTGAGCGGCGGGTGGACGGCCATCGCGCGGATGCGTGCCGGCAAGCCGGTCATCATCACGGGTGACGGCACCTCGCTCTGGACCCTCACGCACAGCCGCGACTTCGCGGTGGGCTTCACGGGGCTGCTCGACAACGCGTCCTCGATCGGTGAGGCCTTCACGATCACGAGCGACGAGGCCCCGACCTGGAACGCGATCGCGGCCGAGCTCGCCGCCGCGGCCGGGGTCGATGACCTGCGGATCGTGCACGTCCCCGCGGACGCCATCGCCGCCGTCGACGAGGACTGGGGCGCGGCGCTGCTCGGCGACAAGGCCAACAGCTCGGTCTTCGACAACAGCAAGATCCGGTCGCTGGTGCCGTGGTACCGGCCGCGCACGACCTACCGGCAGGGCGCTCGCGAGGTCCTCGCCTGGTACGAGGCGCACCCGGAGGAGCAGGTCGTCGACGAGCGGCTCGACGCGCTGATGGACCAGCTCGCGGAGCGCTGGGCGGTCTGACGCGGGACCCGCTGACGCGGGCTGGCCGACGCGGGTTGCGCGCAGAACACCGGTGTTCAGGGGTCACGCCGCGGGAGATCGCGGCGCGGACCCCGAACACCGGTGTTCTGCGAGACAGCAGGACCGCCGGGAGGCTCGGCTCGGGCCCGGAGCGTCAGCTGCGGTCGCGCAGGACCGCGGCCAGGGCACCGATCGCCGTGGCGACCTCGTCGTCGGTGACGACGAGCGGCGGGGCGAAGCGGATCGTCGACCCGTGGGTGTCCTTCAGGAGGACCCCGCGGGCGGCCATGGCCTTCGCGATCTCCTTGCCGGTGCCGATGGCGGGGTCGATGTCGATGCCCGCCCAGAGCCCGGCGACGCGGTGCGACACGACGCCGTGGCCGACGAGGTCGTCGAGCAGGCCGCGCAGGACCGGCTCCCCCGCCAGGGCCCGCTGCTGGAACGTCCCCTCGTCGAGCATCGCGACGACCTCGGCACCCACGGCCGCGGCGAGCGGGTTGCCGCCGAACGTGGAGCCGTGCTCGCCCGGACGCAGGACGCCGAGCACCTCACGCGACCCGACGACCGCGGACACCGGGACGATGCCGCCGCCCAGGGCCTTGCCGAGCGTGATGAGGTCGGGCCGGACGCCGACGCGCGACACCGCGAGGGTGTGCCCGGTGCGACCGAGCCCGGACTGGATCTCGTCGGCGATGAACAGCGCGCCGAACTCGTCGCAGACCTCGCGGACGGCCGGCAGGTAGTCGGCGGGCGGGATGACCACGCCGCCCTCGCCCTGGATCGGCTCGAGCAGCACGGCGACGACGGTCTCGTCCATGGCCTCGCGGAGCGCAGCGGCGTCGCCGTACGGCACGGTGCGGAAGCCCGGCGTGTACGGCCCGAAGTCGTTGCGGGCGTCGGGGTCGTCGGAGAACGAGATGATCGTCGTCGTGCGGCCGTGGAAGTTCCCACCGGCGACGATGATCGTGGCCTGCCCCTGCGGCACGCCCTTCACCCGGTAGCCCCAGGCCCGCGACACCTTGATCGCGGACTCGACGGCCTCGGCGCCGGTGTTCATCGGCAGGACCATGTCTGTGCCGGTGAGTGCGGCGAGGGACTCGGCGAACGGCCCGAGCCGGTCGTTCACGAACGCACGGCTGGTCAGGGTTACGCGGTCGAGCTGCGCACGGGCGGCGTCGAGCAGCCGCGGGTTGCCGTGGCCGAAGTTCACGGCCGAGTACGCGGCCAGGCCGTCCAGGTAGCGCTTCCCGTCGACGTCCGTCACCCAGGCGCCGTCACCGGAGGCGATGACGACCGGCAGCGGGCTGTAGTTGTGGGCGAGGGCACGGTCCTCGACGGCGAGCGCCGCGGCCGTGTTGGTGCCGGTCGCGGTGCCCGGTGCGCTGTCCATCAGGACCGCGCGACGGAGTTGCCGGTGCCGACCGGGTGCAGGTCGAGCGTGCAGCACTTGACGCCGCCACCACCGAGGAGGAGCTCGGACAGGTCGACGCCGATCGGGTTGTAGCCCTTCTCGCGCAGCTGCTCGGCGAACGTGGTCGCGCGGGCGGCGATCACGATGTTGTGGCCGTCGGAGTAGGAGTTCAGGCCGAGGATGGCGGCGTCCTCCTCGGTGGCGATGATGGCGTCCGGGAAGCGCTCGCGGAGGATCGCGAGCGAGGGCTCGTCGAACGCGGACTCGAGGTACGCGATGTTCGAGGTGCCGTCGGCGGTGGGCTCCGGGTCGAGCACGGCGATGGCGGTGTCGAGGTGGTAGAAGCTCGGGTTGATGAGCTTCAGGGTGATGACGTCGCGGCCGTAGACCCGCGCGATCTCCTCGTGCGAGGTGCTGTCCGAGCGGAACCCGGTGCCGGCGAGGATGACGTCGCCGACGAGCAGGAAGTCTCCCTCACCCTCGTTCGTCTCGACGGGCTCGGCGACCTGCAGGCCGGCGGAGCGGAACCAGTCCATGTACGCGGGGCCCTCGGGCTGCCGCTCCGGGTACTGGAACTTCGCGCCGTACGCCACGCCGTCGAGCACGAACCCGCCGTTTGCGGCGTAGACCATGTCCGGCAGGCCGTCGATCGGGTCGATCAGGTGGATCTCGAAGCCGAGCCCCTGGTAGACGTCGTACAGCTCCTGCCACTGGGCGACGGCCTTGGCGGTGTCGGTCGGGTCCTCGGGGTGCATCCACGGGTTGATCCGGTAGCTGACCGTGTAGAAGTCGGGCTTGCACATGAGGATGGTGCGCTTCGTCGCGGTGCGGACCGGAGCGGGCGCGGAGACGGTGCTGGTTTCGGGGTTCGACACTGGAGTCCTCCTGGGACTTCGGGCCCGAGCCTGCCAGGAACCACCACTGGACCAACCTCGGCGAGATGCAGGCTCACTCGCCGGTACCGCGGCGGACCAGGTCGACGCCGAGCATCAGTCTAGGGAGTACGCGTCCGTCCTCACAGCACCGGATCGCGCACGTTTCGTGCGTCCACCCCGGCGTCCTCGCAACGACGACGCGTACGATGGCTGCCGATGGACTCGCTCGACCACCGCATCCTGGATCAGCTCCGGGAGAACGCCCGCGCCGGATACGGCGACATCGGGTCGGTCGTCGGACTCTCGGCCTCGGCCGTCAAGCGCCGCGTGGACCGTCTGGTCGCCGACGGGGTCATCCGCGGGTTCACGATCAAGGTCGACCCCGCGGTCGAGGACCGTGGCACCGAGGCCTGGGTCGAGCTCTACTGCCGCGGCACGGTCTCCCCCGACGAGCTCCGCACGCTGCTCGACTCCGTGCCCGAGGTCGTCGACGCCGGCACCGTCACCGGCAGCGCCGACGCCGTGGTGCACATGCGCTCGAAGGACCTGCCGGCACTCGAGGAAGCGCTCGACCGCGTCCGGCTGGCACCGCAGGTCGACCACACGCGTTCCGCGATCGTGCTGTCCCGCCTGGTCTCCCGCGAGTCCGCGTAGCCCGCCTTGGTCCCCGCGTCCCGCACGGCCAGGAGGCTCGGAGCGGCTCCGGCAGGCCGGGGTCCGGCCCGGCGCCTGGTCACGGCAGCGGCGCTCGCCTACGTCGCGAACTGTGCCTGGGGCACCGCCGTGGCCGTCCGGCTCATCCGCACGAAGCGCCTGCGGGTCGTGCACCACGGGCTGTTCGTGGTGACCGCGACCCTGACGGGCGTGGCCGCCACGACACCGCTCTGGACCCGGTCACGCGCGGCCCTGTTCCTGCTGCCGGCACTCGTCCCGCTGGCCGTTGCTCCACGGACCGACCCCCGCTCCGGAGCACACTGGCAAGTCGCGGTCGCCGCCGCGCCGTCCTACCTGGGGGCGGTGCTCGCCGGGCGACGCTGACGCCAGGGAGGACAGCAGTGGAGCTCATCGAGGCCATCCGACGCCGACGGACGACGAACGGTGCGTTCCTGCCGGACCCCGTGTCCGAGGAGCACCAGCGGCTCCTCGTCGAGCTGGCCGGCCGGGCTCCGTCGCAGCTGAACAGCCAGCCGTGGCGCTTCGTCCTGGTCGAGGAACGGTCGACGATCGACCAGGTCGCGGCGATCAGCGGGCGCGCGATGACCCGCACGATGTCCGAGGGCACCTTCTTCGAGCGCTACCGGCCCTACTTCCGGTTCAGCCAGGCGGAGATGGACGAGCGTCGCGACGGCATGCTGTTCGACAAGCTCCCGAAGCCGCTCCGGCCGTTCACCGGGCAGGTGTTCACAAAGCGTGGGCAGTTCCTGATGAACACGCTCCGGGTGCCGCAGACCCTCGGCGAGGAGAACCGGAAGCTCGTGGCCGGGTCACCGCTGCTGCTCGGCGTGATGCTCGACCGGGACGAGTACCGGAAGGAGGCGCGGAACGCGTTCTACTCGGTGTTCAGCATGGGTGCGGCGATGGAGAACATCTGGCTCGCCACGACCGAGCTCGGCCTCGGCATCCAGTTCGTCTCGTTCCCGATGGAGATCGAGGAGTCGTGGGCCGAGGTCGAACAGCTGCTCGAGGTCCCGCCGGAGCTCGAGCTGATGGCCGTGTACCGGATCGGGTACCTGCCGCCCGAACGACGGCGCCCCGCGATCGACTGGGTGTCGAACGAACGGAAGCGTCCATCGCAGTACGTGTTCCGAGGGACCTGTGCGACGCCGCAGACCGGGTGGGACGATGCTCCCGTGACCCACCTCCGTGACGACCCGAGCGCTCCGTGACCGACACCCGACCTGCGGAGGCCGGGCCGAGCCTCCCGTCCGCTGCCCCCGGCCTGACGGGCCGCCCCTGGATCTCGCAGGACTGGCTCGACGTCGTCTTCGTGCACTGGCGCGTCGACGTGTCCGCCGTCGCGCCCCTGCTGCCCGCCGGCACCCGTCCCGACACGCTGAGCGTCGGCGGCGTGGACGACGGGGTGACCACCTGGGTGGGCCTCATCGGGTTCCGGTTCGAGGACACCCGCTTCCCGCCGCTCGGGCCGCTGGGTCGGACGGGGTCGATCGGGGACTTCGTCGAGGTCAACGTGCGCGTCTACACGGTGGACGAGCGCGGGCAGCACGGGGTGGTGTTCCTGTCGCTCGACGCGGGGAAGCTCCTGCCGACGATCGGCGCCCGCGTGGCCACCGGCCTGCCGTACTGGTGGGCGAACGCCGAGTACCGCTCCGGCGGCGGTCGCGTCGGGTACGCGATGCGTCGGCACGGGTCGCACCTGCGGTCGCTCGTCGAGGTCGAGGTGGGCGAGGTGATCGCGGAACCGAGCACGCTCGAGACCTTCCTGACGGCACGGTGGGGCATGCACGTGCGGCGGGCCGGGGCGACGCGCTACTGGCCGAACGAGCACGAGCCGTGGGCGCTGCACCGCGGGACGCTCGCGACGCTGCGGGACGACCTCATCGGCG
The DNA here is from genome assembly GCF_026544205.1 of Curtobacterium sp. GC_Cur_3. Taxonomy (GTDB): domain Bacteria; phylum Actinomycetota; class Actinomycetes; order Actinomycetales; family Microbacteriaceae; genus Curtobacterium. The sequence goes on along the minus strand of NZ_JALNUI010000002.1, from coordinate 9,281 downwards.
CCGCGGGGCTGCCGCTCGCGCTGACGTCGCTCGCGCCGGACTCGGTGCTGTACTCCCCCGGCGTGACGACACGGTTCGGCGCCGGTCGCTGACGACGCTGATCGCTGACGGCGCCGGGTGCGCTCGCTCAGTCGAGCGGTGCGGTCCGGGCGGCACGGAACTGGAGCACGGCGACGACCGTGGCGACCACCGCGACGAGGGCGCCCGGGCCGATCCAGACGGCCTCCCGCGCCTCCGGGACGTCCGGCAGGGTCAGCCCGAGCACCGCGAGGGTCGCTGCACCCACGGCGAGCGCCGTCGCGGAGACGGCCGCGACGAGCCGGTCGAGCCGCGGGACCGAGCGAGCGACGTGGAAGAACTGCACTGCCGTGAGGAGGACGCTCGTCGCCGCCGTCGCGAAGAGACCGCTCGCGAGACCGAGGAGGGCCACGATCGTCCCGGCGCCGAAGCCGACGATGATCCCCACCACGTGGAACCGCCAGGAGGCCGCGCGGGACTGCTCCCGGTAGGCCGCCTGTCCGGTGACGGCCAGCGCCACGGCACCGGCCGCCACGGCGACGCCGGACAGGACACCGACGACGATCGAGACGGGGTCCCCGAACCGCGCGGGGACCACGACGAGCACCACCGCGAGCACCGCGGCGAGCGCCGGCAGGGGCCAGACCTCCCGCCGCCGGGTGGGTGTCCGGAGCACCCAGGAGGGCGGGGCGTCCTCGAGCGGCTCGGCGAGCTCTGCGGGGTCGTCCTGTCGGGGCTGCACGGTGTGAGTCTGCTCCACCGTCGCCGACGCGGGCGCCGTCAGTGTCGTGCGGTGGCGAGCAGCGACCGGACGTGCAGGAGCGACGGGTCCTCGTCCGGTGCCTGCGGGATCGCGCCCAGGGCGAAGGACTCCACCACGTCCGGGCCGAACACCACGCAGACCGTGGAGCCCCCGAACTGGAAGTACCCCAGCTCGTCGCCCTTGGTCATGTGGGCACCGGGTCGCACGCCGTCCCCGATGACACAGGACGAGACGTCGGACATGCCGATGAACACGACGGCGAGCTGCCCCACGGCCGGGTCGTCGGCCTCGATGACGATCACCACCCGTGTCGCCACGTGCGCCATGTACCCCTGCGACAGCGTCGGTTCCTCGGCGTCCGTCCCCTGCGCGTCGGCCTCGGAGTAGTACGTCCCCGGCTGGTGGAACGCGCGGAGCACCGTGCCGGAGACGGGGCTGTGCCAGCGGTGGTAGTCGACGGCGCTCAGGAAGGCCTGGAAGACGGTGCCGCCCTCGAGCCGTGCGGCGACCGGGTCCCCCGCCAGCATGTCGTCGAGCGAGTACGGCTCGCCCTTGATCCAGAAGGCGTCGCGTCGCTGCACGCCAGTGGCGATCCGGTAGGGGGTCGCCTCGCACGGGCTGACGATCACCGCGTCGTCGTCCGGACTCGCGACGGGCCGCTGGCCGTCACGGAAGCGGCGGGTGAAGAAGTCGTTCCACGAGGTGAAGCCCCAGTGCTCGTCCTCCGGGTCGTACCGGTACTGCCCCATGCCGGTCGCCTGTTGCGCCGCCTCGCTCTTCCACCCGGAGTCCGAGTCGTCGAGCACGGACAGGGAGGCCGGGCTCGACAGGTACTCGGACCAGGCGTCGAGGACACCGCGGAGCGCGTCGTTCACGCGGGGGTCGCGGAAGAAGGCGAAGCCCGCCGGGGTCGCCTTCGCCCAGTCGAACACGCCGTCGAGCGGTGTGGAGACCATCTGCTCGCCGAACTCCGGCGCGGAGCGGAGCACGTCGTCGATGAGCAGGTACATCTCGTCGAGGCTCTCGAGGTGGCGTTCCTGGTACGCCCGGCCGGTCGGTTCCTGGTCGATCATCTGGTGCGCGTGCATCCGCAGGACCGGGTCAGCGTCGACCACGTCACGGAAGGCGGCCACCGCCGGGTGCAGGGGCCGGTCCGCTGGGCGCGCCGCTGCGTGCTCGCGGCGGCCGCGCAACCAGGCCTCCAGCCCTCCCTGATCAGCGGGCAGCCACCCGGCTCTGGAGCGGACATCGGTCGATCGGTCGTTCGTCACGATCGCAGAACGTACACACGCTTCGGGGTACGGCGGCTGAGGACGTACAGATCACGCCAGGTACAAGGGGCACATGACACGTGTGGCAGTGGTGACCGGTGGTTCGGCAGGGCTCGGACGAGCGACAGTGCGGGAACTCGCCGCCAAGGGATGGGACGTGGCCGTGATCGCCCGCGGCCAGGAGGGCGTCGACGCCGCGGCCGCCGAGGTGGTGGCCGCCGGGCAGCGTGGACTCGCGCTCTCGGTGGACGTGGCCGACCGCGAGGCCGTCGAGCGGGCTGCCGACCGCATCGAGGTCGAACTCGGACCGATCGACCTGTGGGTCAACGGGGTCATGGTGGGCGTCTTCGGCCGCTTCCTCGACACCGCGCCCGAGGACTTCGAGCGGGCCCTCGACGTGACCTACCTCGGCTTCGTGAACGGCACCCGCGCCGCGCTGACCCGCATGGTCCCGCGCGACCGTGGTCACGTGATCCAGGTCGGTTCAGCGCTCGGCTTCCGGGGCATCCCGCTGCAGGCGGCGTACTGCGGGGCGAAGCACGCGATCGTCGGGTTCACCGAGTCCGTCGTCTCCGAGCTCATCGAGCAGGGCAGCAAGGTCCAGGTGTCCCGCGTCGACATGCCGGCGCTCAACACGATCCAGTTCAACTGGGTCAAGTCGCAGCTGCCGCACCACCCGCAGCCCGTCGCGCCGATCTACCAGCCCGAGGTCGGGGCCCGCGCCATCGCCGCGACCGCCGAGCGTCCCCGCCGTCGCACCTGGGTGGGTGAGTCCACCGTCTACACGATCCTCGGCAACCGGATCAGCGGGCGCTTCGCCGACTGGTACGCCGCGAAGACCCTGGTCTCCGGGCAGCAGATCGCCTCGAAGGACGGCCAGTCGCTGCCGTCGAACCTCTACGAACCCGTCGAGGGCGACCACGGTGCACACGGTGTGTTCGACGAGAACGCGCACGCCTGGTCCCCGCAGACCTGGTGGGTCGAGAACCGTCGCCTCGGCAACGGGATCATCGGTGCCGCGCTCGGCATCGTCGGCGCCGTCGCCGTCGCAGCAGGACGTCGACGATGAGCCGAGAGCGGGCGGTCCGCGCAGGCCTCGTGCAGCGCCAGACCGTCGTCGAGGGCATCCGCGCGGGGCTCGGGGTCCAGCACCTCGTGGCCCGGCGTGCGCCCGACGCCACGAGCGGGACGGCTGCGTTCCACCGGGTCCTCGGCGTGCGCCACCTGGTGCAGTCGGCGCTGCTGCTCCGAGCGGGTTCCGGCAACGCCCACACCCTCGGTGCCGCGATCGACGCCGCGCACGCGGTCACGATGCTCCCGCTGGTGCTGCTCGGCGGCCGATGGGGTCGGATCGGCACGCGGCAGTTCTGGCTGGCGACGGGTCTGGCCGTTGCCGAGGTCGCCCTCGTCGGGACCGGCCGGAAGCGCTGATCCGGAGGCTGTCGAGCAAGGGCGCTCCGGCCCGGGCGCAGGGACGCTCCAGAGGGGCCGGAGCGTCGATGCTTCGTGCGAACCTGCGGCAGTCAGGGGGAACCGCCGATCGGGTGTGGCTCGCTGGAGACGACAGTACCGTGTCCGCAGAAAGGGGGACAGAGCGTCTGTCTCCCCCAGTTCGAGGGACACGGTGGACAGGCCCCCGGGTGCGCACGGCATCCGCGCGTAGCGTCACGATCATGAGTGACAACGAGCAGACCGAACCCGTCATGGACGGCGCCACGGACGCGACCAACCACGAGAAGCTCTCGGGCCTGATCGAGCAGGTGAACCACGACCACGGATCCGAGGGTGCTGCGTCGATGGCCGACCACCTGCGCGACCGGATGGACGAGACCGGCGTCGAGCCCGAGGACGAGGGCGACACCGAGGACTGACCGGTCCTCGTTCGGAAGCCTGACCGATCCGGTCGGCGGAACTCACGTTCTGCCGACCGGATCCGTCATGTCCGGGGAGCAGAACCAGAACCAGAACCGGCCAGGAGGCTGTGGTCACGCCCACGACGGACGCCGACCAGACAGGTCAGATGCGCAGGGCGGCGAAGCGGGGGTCGACCGACCCGAAACGGTGCGTGGTGATCGACACCGACTGCTCGCGGAGGTACGGCAGCATCTCGATGAGGCCGGCCTCGACGACCGGTGCGTCGAAGATCGCCACGTCGATGCTCGCACCCAGCGCCTCCTCGAGCGCCAGTGCGTCCCCGCCGATCAGCCGGATGCGCGCACCCGGGCCGCCGAACGCGGTGTGCTTCGGCTGCTCGCGGGCCTGCGAGAGCACGATGTCGAGCGCGTCCTGCGGCTCGTCGGTCGGGTTCGACCAGTTGTCGCGGAACACGGCGCCCGACTCGGCGCGGGCGAGGAACTCCTCGTCCGACTCGACGAGGTGGTCGACGACGTCGAGCGGCGGCCGGCTCGCGGCGAGCAGCTGCGTGAGCGGACCCGGCAGCGGGCGCGCGGTGCTCAGCAGGACGTGCGCACGCGCGGCCGTGGCTGCGACCAGCGCGCGGACGAAGTCCCCGCTGGAGGCCGCGTCGGACTGCCGCAGGATCACGGACTGGGGACGGTAGCGCAGGACGTTCCGCTCGACGCCGAGCCCCGCGGTGTCCCGTGCGCTGCCGAACCGGGTCTTGCGCGCCCGGACGTCGCTGAGCGCACCCGCCCGGACCTGGTCGAACTCCTCGAACCGCAGTCCGCTGCGGGCGGCCTCGATCACGGCAGCGACCCGCGCCGGCAGCCCGTGCAGCTGGATGCTCTGGTGCGCCGTCCTCGGGACCGGCTCCCACCGGCCGAGCGACGCGACGTACGACGGGCCGCCGGGCTTCGTGCCGGGGCCGACGGCGGAGCGCTTCCAGCCGCCAGGGGGCTGCCGTCGGACGACCGATCCCGTGGTGGGACGGTTGACGACGAGGTTGCCGGCTCGGACACGGTGCATCCAGTCGGCGACCTCGTCGACGTCGAGCGAGTGCAGCCCGGCGGTGAGGCCGAAGTCGGTGTCGTTCTGGATCGCGATCGCGTCCCTGAGCGTCTCGGCGCGCATGATGCCGAGCACCGGCACGCCGTACTCGGTCTGGTGGAAGTCGCTGCCCGCTCGCACGCCGTCGCGGATGCCGGGGGACCAGAGCCGGCCTGAGTCGTCGAGCGCCTCGGGCTGCACGAGCCACGTCTCCCCCGGGCCGAGCTCGGTGAGCGCGCGCAGCGCGGCCCCGGCAGGTTCGTGGACGAGCGGGCCCATCTGCGCCGCTGGGTCGTTGGGCCAGGCCACCCGGAGGGAGCGTGTGGCGTCGACGAGCTGCCGGCGGAAACGCTCGCTCTCGCCGACCGAGCCGACCAGCACCACGAGGGACGCCGCCGTCCGCTGCTGCCCGGCACGGCCGAACGCCGAGCGGACGACGTCCTGCACGGCCAGGTCGAAGTCCGCCGACGGGGTGACCACGATCGCGTTCTTGCCGGTCGTGTCCGCGGTGAGCGGGAGTCCGGCACGCCACCACGTGAAGGACCTGGCCGTCTCGGTGGAGCCCGTGAGCAGGATCCGGTCGACGGCCCGGTGCGCGATCAGCTGGCGGCCGAGGACGTCCTCGTCGAGGTCGATGAGCTGCAGGAGCGAGTGCGGCACCCCGGCGTCCCAGAGCACGTCGGCCAGGACGGCCCCGGTCCGCTTGGCCTCGGGCGCGGGCTTCAGCAGCACCCCGCTGCCCGCGGCGAGCGCGGCGAGCACCCCGCCCGCGGCGGCCGCGATCGGGGAGTCCCACGACGGCGCGACGACGGTCAGGCGCGGGGGCACGAAGGACGCGTCGGTGACGTCCAGCAGCCCACGGGCCTGCTCGGCGGTGATGTACGCGTGGTCGACGGCCTGGCCGACCTCGGCGTCGGCCTCGGTGAGGGTGGCACCGGTCTCGGCGACGGCGGCCTCGACCAGGTCGGCACGCCGGGTCTCGAGCTCGTGCGCGATCAGGTCGAGGAGTTCGGCGCGGTCGACCGGGTCCTGCCGCCCCCAGTTGACGCCGGCCTGGGCGGTGCTGCGGATGATCCGCTCGAGCTTGGTGCGGTCGAGCACCCGGGAGCCGCGGATGGTCTGCGCGCCCGCCTTCGACGCCGGCACGCGACGCAGCACGTCGGCGGCCCAGGCCCGGTTCGCGGGGACCGTCGGGTCGGTGTCCGGTGTGGTCGCCGGGGGTGCCGCCGGCACGGGCTCGCCGAGGGCACGGCGGCGGTCCTGCGTGCGGTGCGTCGCCGCCACGGGTTGGTCGAGCGCGGCGACGGCGGCGAGCCAGCGCTGGTGCTCCCGCTCGAAGGCCGCCTGGTCGTGGTCGATCTCGAACGCACCGGCGGCCGAGCCCTGCGGGTCGGCGTTCTGCTGCAGCCGCCGGGCGAGGTAGCCGATCGCGGAGCGGAACTCGTCGGGGTGGACGACCGGGGTGGACAGCACGATCCGGCCGACGTCGGCACGGACGGCATCGGCGTGCGTCGCGGTCATGCCGAGCTGCATCTCGACCTCGACGGCGTCGGTCACCCCGCACCGCTCGGCGAGGACCCACGCGGTGGCGACGGTGAAGAGGTCCTGCGTGGCGACCCCGACGTGCACGGCGTCCGTGCGCTCCGGGGTGAGTGCGGCGTCGAGCAGCCGCAGGGCCGCGCTGGTGGTCTCGGTCGCGCTGCCCCAGGTGGCGAGCGGTCGGTCGTGCAGCAGCGCGTCGACGCGCTCGGTCGCCAGCGAGGCGCCCTCGGTCAGCCGGACCGTGATCGGCGCTCCGCCGCGGGCACGACGAGCGACGGCCCACTCGGTCAGGGACTCGAGCACGCCGGCGGTGTCGGGCAGCGCGGCCTGCAGCATGACGCCGGCGGGCAGCCCGAGGAACTCGTCGCGGTCGAGCAGCTGCCGGAACGCGGCGACGGTCACGTCGAGGTCGTGGTGGTCCTCGGTGTCGAGGGTGACGAACGTGGTCGGCCGTCCCTCGGTGCCCGGGGTGGACGCCGCGAGCCGGAACAGCGGTTCGAGCCGGTCGGCGATCCGTTCCACGGTCTGGTCGAACGCCCAGAGGGACATCTGCGGCACGACACTGCTGGCCGAGACGGTCACGCGGTCGACGTCGTCGCGCCGGACCATGTCCATCGTGCGCTGCAGCTGCCGGTCGCTCCCCGCCACCCCGAGCACCGTCTCCCCGAGGAGGTGCACGTCGAGCACGGAGCCGCCGTCCGCGACCTTCGCGAGGGCCGGTCCGAGCCGGGACGGTGCGGCGTCGACGACGAGGTGCCCGGCCACGCGGCGCAGGATCCGTCGCGCGGTGGGGACCACGGCCCACGGCGCCATCGTGGCGAACCCACCGCCGAGCGTGACGGCACCGCGGAGGTACCAGGCGAGCTCGTCGGGGACGTCCTGGCTGATCTCCTCGAGCTGGCGGGCCGCGACACGGGGGTCCTCGGGTCGGACGACCCGGTCGACGAACCCGAGCGTGAAGTCGAGGCCCTGCTCGTCCCGCAGGACCGCCGCGAGCCGTGCCGCCCCCGGGTCCGGCTTCACGTCGGCGGACGCAGCGACCCACCGCCGCACGAGGGCGACGACGTCGTCGGTGCAGTCCTGGAGTCGAGCGGTCGCCATGGATCGATCGTATGGGGACCCACCGGCATGACCTCGGAGCACGCCGGACGACGGCGAAGAGTCAGCTGAGCGTCATCCTGGTGGATGATCCTGCCCGCGAGGAGCCGTCCGCATGGATACGCTGACGACATGTCGAAGCAGGGCGACGTGGGCCACGACTGGGCCACGTGGGACGCGTACCACGACGTCTGGCGACGACTGGACCGGGCCCTCGACCACGCCGTGCAGCAGGGCGCCGGGATCTCCACGCCCGAGTTCGAGATCCTCATCGGTCTGCACCGCCAGGTCGACCACCGCCTGCGGGTCCGCGACGTCGCGGCGGGCATCGGCTGGGAGAAGTCCCGCGTCAGCCACCAGGTCACCCGGATGGTCTCCCGCGGACTCGTCGAGCGCACCGACTGCCCCACCGACGGGCGCGGCAGCTGGGTCGTGATGACCCCCGACGGGCGTCGCGCGGTGCTCGCCGGCATCCGCGCGCACACCGCGGCGCTCGAGCAGCTGTTCTGGAGGCCCGTGGCCGGTGACGCGGACACGCTGCGGTCCGTCAGCGCCCGGCTCGAGAGCGCGCTGGGCCCGGCCGACCTGGTCGACTGAGCAGCACGCCACGCGGCCCGAGCACCGTGGTCAGTGGTGGCGGTGGTCCTGGATCGTCATGCGCGGCCCGAACGCCGGCTTCCGGAAGCCGCTGCCGCCGATCAGCCGGACGACCCGGTGCCGGTGCCCACGCCACGGCTCGAGGAGCTCGAGCATGCCGTCGTCGTCCACCGGCCCGCCCGTCAGCGCCCAGCCGACGAGCGCCGGCACGTGGAAGTCCCCGACGCTCGGGGAGTCCGGGTCGCCGTGGGAGCGCTGCGTGGTCTCGGCGGCCGTCCACACCCCGATGCCCGGGATCGACTGCAGCCGCGCGGCCACGACGGCCCCACCGCGACCGAGGGACAGGGTGCGCTCGAGCGACGCCGCGACCTTGACCGCGCGCATCACCGTGGCGCTCCGTCCCGGCTCGATGCCCGCGCGGTGCCACTCCCAGCTCGGGATGCGGGCCCATTCCTCGGCGGACGGTGGGACGACCATGCCGTCGGGCGTCGGCCCAGGAGCCAGGGTGCCGTGGCGCCGCAGCAGGTACCGCCACGCGCCCCAGGCCTGCCGCGAGGTGACCTTCTGCTCCATGATCGCCGGCACGAGCATCGCGACGACGGTGTTCGTGCGGCACAGCCGGAGCCCGGGCTGCCGGTGGTGGGCCTCGGCGAGGAACCGGTGCGCCGTGACGTCGAGGTCGGACCAGTCGTCCCCGCGGCCGAGCAGGTCCGGGGCGTGCTCGAGCGCCCACGCGGCGCCGTCGCCCCACGCCGAGACCGCCACCGCGTCCCCGGTCCGCCGGAGCAGCACGGACGCAGGGCCCACCGGCGTCCGGAGCGCGAGCCACACGTCGGAGCCGACCACCCGGAAGGCCGGGTCGCCGGAGCCGCGCTGCAGGGGCCGGAGGGTCGCTGCCAGGTCCAGTGGGCCTCCTGGACGGTAGACCGTGTCGAGACGCGCGCCGTCCGTGGGACGCGACTCGAGACGGACCTGCTGCATGACAGGGATGGTAAGCGAAACCACCGTCAGCCAAGATGGACCCGTCCCACCCACCCGCCATCGGA